>NZ_JBCEVZ010000003.1:0-162359 GCF_038448715.1 Hymenobacter segetis
GCAGGTCGGTGAGGGCGCGGGCTACGGGGGCGCGACTGGCGGCGCGGGTGGGGCGGCGGCCGGCGCGCACGTCGGCCCCCAGCTCGCGCAGGGCGCGGAGGGCGGGCAGGTAGAAGCCCGGCCGGGTGAGGGCCGCACCGGCCAGCACAGTGCCGGCCTGGTCGAGCACAGCGGCATCGGCGGGGCGGGTGGGCTGGCCGTTATCGGCCGCCGCCAGCCAGCGCAGGGCGGCGCGGATGGCGGGCTGGGGGTTGGGGGCGGGCAGGTTTTGCTGGCGTTGGGGCACGGCAGCCCCGGCCAGCTCACCGGTGAGGCGCAGGGTGGCCTCGGGCATGGGCGGCGGGCTGAAACCGGCTTTCTTGACGAAGGCACGGGTTTGCTGCTGCACCTGCTTAAGCAGGCGCAGGGCGCGGTACTCGTAGGGGAGGGCCTCGCGGAGCTGGCCGGTGCGCAGGCGCAGCTCGGCGGCCCACATCTGGTCGAGCACGGCGCGGAGCTTGGCTTTCACGGCGGGCTCCAGGAAATCGGCCGTTTCGGCGTCGTCGTGCTTGTGGATGTATGGGTCCATCAGGGCATCGGTTTCGGCGGTGGGTGATGCCTTGGCCGGCGATGTGGGCGGGGCGGTGTGGTCGTGGTGGTCGTCGGGCTCGGGCGCTTCGGCGGTGGGGACGGCGGGCGCGTCCTCGTCCTCGGCGATGGGCGAATGCTGCGCCTCCGCGCCGATGCCGGCTTCGGCTTCTTCGCCCATAAACTTGCCGTAGCGCAGGCGCAGGCTTTGCTGGTCGAAGCCCAGGGCATTGGCCCGGCTGGCCACGGTGGCCGCGTCGAGCTTGGGTTTTTCGGCGATGAGCTTTTCGGTATCGATGATAATCTGGCGCTCGCTGCGGAAGTAGGCGGGGGCCACTTTCACGCCCATGCCCATGTCAATGGCCCCGTCGGCCACGGCGGTGTCCTGCCACTGCACGAGGTAGGAATCGGTGCGGGCGGTGTGGCCGTTGCTGTCGCGGGCCGTGAGGTAGAAGTAGAGCTCGTCGCCATAGGTGAGGCCCAGCTTGGGAAGATTCAGCACGCTGCCGATGCTGGCCTGAGACCCGCCCAGCCCCGCGCTCAAATCGCGCCGCACTTCGCGGAACTTCACCGCCTCGCCCTGCCCTTGGGCCACGGTGATGACTAGCTCGGCCCGGCTTAGCCCATAGTCATCGTGCGCCGTGGCGCGGATGGGTACCTCCGGCCGCTGGCCCAGCGCTGCCACCAGCGTGTAAGGCTTTGGCGTGACGATGCGCAGCACTGGCGCCAGGTCGGGCCGCACGTCGATGGCGTAATCATCCGAAACTGTGCCCGCGTAGCGCAGCCGGTACAGCGTGGAGGAATTCAAAACCAATTCGATGGCAAATATGCCCGGCTGCCCGGCCACGGGTTGCATCCGCCGCCGCTGCGTTCCCAATTCCAATTCGGGCGCGGGCTGGCGGCCGCTCACGCGCACCCGCCAGCGCACCCGCGCCCCCTGCGGACATTGGAACGAGGCTTGGGCGGGCGCGAATTCCGCCAGATGAGTGTAGGCCGGCGGTGTTACCAGCAGCGTGGTTTCGGTAATGCGGGGCGGTGCTGATGCTACATTTGCTGGCTGCCGGGCATCGGGAGTGAAGTGCATCGCCACCGCCGATGACTTTGTCGTTGGTCGGGTTTGTGGTAGTAAAAAGAGTATCGCCGCTCCCAGAAGCAGCGTGGCGCTTAGCAGCAAAGGCCTCTTAAGAGAAACCGGCAGCAGAGCCGGGCCGTCGGCCATTTGCTGCGCCAGCTGCCGGGCCACCCGCCGGAACTGCAACTGCCCCAAAAACGACAAGCTGGCCGGGCTTTGCATCAGCAGGCCGGTGCTGTCCTGCAACTCGGGAAACTGCCGGTCGAGCTGCCGGGCGACGGTAGCGCGGTCCAGCCGCTGCAACGGCAGCAGCCGCCACACCGCTGCTATCAGCAGGCCCATTAAGGCTAACCCTGGCCAGATTAGGGATATGCCAGGCCAGTGGTGAACCAACGCCGCCAACAAGCCGCCAGCCGCCAGTAATGGCACCAGTCCGGCCGCGCCATAGCGAATGGCGTAGCTCCGCCGCACCGCCTGCAGTTGGGCGGCGGCCTGGCCTTGCGCGCTGAACAGGCTGGTTTCGGTTGAGTTATCGACGGTTTGCATCATCCCGCAGCAGGTAATATAATTTCTGCCTGCCGCCGGGCCAGCAGGCGTTCGAGCAGCAGCAGCAGTCCCGCCAGTAGCACCAGCCAGGGGCGCAGGTCGGTGGTGCGGAACGATGGTTGGGCATTGGCGGTAATCGGTTTGGCCGGGATGGCCGAAGCCGTGGGCAACTGCGCTGAGGCCAGTGCCCGGCGGTCGTGTGCGGCTTCGGCCTCGGCCAGCCGTGTTCGGTTTCGGTCAATGTTGGCGGTTGGTTCTGGTTGCAGCAGTTCCAGCAGGCGGGCGGGGAGCTGCGGGTCGTCGGCCAGCCCGCTCCAGGTTGGGTTCAGGCGGGTATGAAGCTGATACACGGAGCCCCGGCCCAGCCGCTGGCGGGAGAGGACGGGCCAGCCCTGGCCATCGGCCCAAACCGTTTCGCTGCCTTGCAGGGCGGGGCTGTTTCTCCGGCGAAATACGCTTATGTCAGTGGCTGCCGCATCAGCCGCAGCCAGGCGTGCGGTGTCGGCCACACCCGGCGCAGCGGCCTCCTGCCAAAGCTGGCGGGCGTGGCCGGCCACGTCTTCCCGCCAGCTGGCCGGCAAGGGTTCATCCGAAAGCCAGAACGTCCAATGCGCAGTCAGGTGCGCTGGGCGCGTTTTGGCGCGGCGTAGCAGGGGCTGCAAAAGAAGCCCGGGCGCGGCCGCCCGCAGGCCCGCTTCCAGGTAGCGGGCATCAGCCGCATATTCCGGCGAGTCATAAATTTCGATGACTTGGGGCGCTACTTCAAGGCCGATTTCATCAATGAGCTGTGGCGTTCTATCAGCCGGAATGATTACCAGATATTGGCCGCCGTTTTTGTTCGGTTTAAAGCGCACCGGGGCCAGCCCGGCTACCCGAAACGGTTGCCCGTCGTGCCGCGCTAGTACCTTTTTTCGCTGGTAGGTTGTTTGTGTTTCGCTGCTCCGGCCCACCAGCAGTTGCAGGCTGTCGCCCTCCTGCCCGGCCGCCCCCAGCCAGGCAGCAGTTGTGGTATCGGGCAGGGCCTGCCAGGTCACGGCCCCCGGCAGCGGCGCATGGCTACCCTGGAAGTTGCGTAGCGCGGCACCCGTCACCACAAAAAGCGGCTGGCCCGGGAAAGCGTCGGCCGCCTGTTGCACCCGCGCCCAGGCAAACTCCTGGCTGCGAGGCTGAGTAGTAGCCAAAGCAGCCATGGAATCAGCAGTCGCCCAGGATTGACTGGCCTTTATGCGCTGCCACATTCCGCCCGGCACTCGGGGAAAACCGGCCTCCAGCCAGCGCAGCGCATAGCCTCTGCGGCGAAGTGAATCGATAGTCGGTCTCAGGCCCGCCAGTGCCGGCAAGCCAACTGCCTCGGCACTGAGCAGTACCACACCCCGGCTGGTGGGCAGCGCTGTGCGCCATACCGGGCCGGCCACCGCCATGGCCAGCACGGCCAACAGTGCGGCACGCAGCAGCAGCAGCCAGAATTGCTCCAGCTTCAGGTTGCGCAGGCGGCGATTAGCGCCCGCGACCAGCCAGCGCAGGCTGCCCACGGCTACTTCGCGGCCCGGCCGGCGGTTCCAGAGATGAATGGCTACCGGCACCAGCAAGCCCAGGAGGGCCAGCAGCGCGATAGGGTTGAGCAGGGTGAACAATGGGTAATGGAATCAGAATCGCGACAACAGACGGTAAAACAGCGGCGAAGGTGGCTTGCAGGTTAACTGCCAAGGTTGCGCCGCCTGATAAACTCCCGCATCGCGGCATCCAGCGGCTGCGAGGTGTCCAAAAGGTGATAATCGAAGCCCTGGCGGCGGGCCTGCCGGGCCGTCTCCTGCAGCCACGCCTCCAACTGCTTTTGGTAGGCGGCGCGCTGCTGGCTGGCATCGATTTGCAGGGTATGGCCGGTCTCCAAATCCCGAAAGGTGACCGAGGCTTGATAACTGAATTTTAGCTCGTTATGCGCCATTAGGTGCAGCAGCAATACATCGCCGCTGGTGGCGCGCAGGCGCGTGAGCAGGGTGTTGATTTCGGTGCCTTCCTCATACAAATCAGTCACGCACACCGTCAGGGCGCGTTGCCGCCGCGCCGTGAGCTGGGCCAGCGTGCCGGTGCCGGGAAAGTGGCCGGTGGCTTCAGTCGTTTCCAGCGCGTGGTAGAGGCGCGGGAGCTGGCGGGCATCGGCGCGGGGCGGCAGGTGCTGCAAGCCGGCGGGATGGAGGATGGTGAGGCCCACAGCATCGCCCTGCTGGGTGGCGAGGTAGGCCAGCGCGCCGAGCAGCAGCCGGGCATAGTCGAGCTTGGTGAGGCCATTGTCGTCGCGGTGATTCATGCTGGCGCTGGCATCAAGCAGCAGGTGCACGGTCAGGCTGGTGTCGATTTCCGACTCTCTCAGGTAGTATCTATCCGAGCGGGCGGCCAGTCGCCAGTCGAGGCGGCGCAGGTCGTCGCCGGGCTGGTAGGGGCGGTACTGGCTGAACTCCATGCCCGCGCCGTGCCGCCGGCTGGCGTGCGCGCCGTTGAGGAAGCCCTCAGCCGCTTGCCGGGCGGCGAGGGACAGGTTGCGCAGGCCGTGCAGGAGTTCGGGAGTGAGCATGAAGTAGCGCGGACTTTTAGTCCGCGAATCGAACGATTTAGAAAGTAATATCCACTCGCGGACTAAAAGCCCGCGCTACGCTACACCAGCACCGCTTTCAGTAGCTCCGCCACCGCATCATCCGGTGTCAGGTTCTCGGCTTCGGCGTTGAAATTCAGCAGTACCCGGTGCCGCAGCACCGGCGGGGCCAGCGTGCGGATATCTTCCAAAGTAGCAGCGAAGCGGCCGTGCAGCAACGCCCGCGCCTTAGCGCAGAGAATGAGCGCCTGCCCGGCGCGCGGCCCCGCGCCCCAGCGCCCGTATTCCTTGATAAACTTCACCTCCGAAGTAGCCGGGCGGGTGGCGCGCACCAGCCGGTTCACAAAATCCATGAGCTCGGGGCTGAGGCTCACCTGCCGCACCAATGCCTGCAATGCCCGAATATCGGCCCCGCCCAGCACCGGCTGCACCGCCTGACCGGCTGCGCCGGTGGTGCCGCGCAATACCGCCAGCTCCTCCTCGGCCGTGGGGTAGCCGATGCGCACGTACAGCAAAAACCGGTCAAGCTGGGCCTCGGGCAGGGGGTAGGTGCCGCTTTGCTCGATGGGGTTTTGGGTGGCCAGCAGGAAGAACGGCTTGGGCAGCGCGTGCTCCTGCCCGGCATAGGTGACGTGGCCTTCCTGCATGGCCTCCAGCAGGGCGGCCTGGGTTTTGGGCGGCGTCCGGTTGATTTCATCAGCCAGCACCAGGCTGGCGAAAATCGGCCCGGGATTGAACTTGAACGAGCGGCGGCCCGTGCCGTGGTCTTCCTCCAAAACTTCGGTGCCGAGAATATCCGTCGGCATCAAATCGGGCGTGAACTGGATGCGGCGGAAGGGCAAATCCGTGGCGGCGGCCAGCGTGCGCACCAGCAGCGTTTTAGCCAGGCCGGGCACGCCTTCGAGCAGCGCGTGGCCGCCGGCCAGCAGCGCCACCAGCACTTCATCGAGCACCGTTTCCTGGCCCACGATGACCTTGGCGATTTCGGCCTTGAGCACCGGCAGTTTGGCGAGGAGCGTGTTTACTTCTTGTTCGGTCATTCGGCGGTGTATCAGAAGGGAGAAAAATGCGTCATGCTGAGCGCAGCCGAAGCATCTCGCGTGGGGTAGTAATTCTTTTGTTCGAAGATTAAATTAGTGGTGGCACGCGAGATGCTTCGGCTGCGCTCAGCATGACGTTTCCCTGTCGTTCAAGTGAGTGCATACAGCAAGATATTCACCCCAAACTTCGTGTTGTCCTCCGCCAGAAAGCGCTTGTTGCGGAAGTCGTAGTCCCACTCGCAGCCGTAGTCTTTGTTGGAATACAGTACGCCGATGCGGCCCTTGACTTCGATGGCTTTCAGGTAGTCGTGCACGAGGTCGTCACCCCAGCCATTCAACTCAAAACCCGTGTTGGGTGGGCCATCTTTGAAGGTGAAAAATTGGGAGTAAATCGGGTGGGTTTTGGGGATTTTCTTCAGGGCGCCGCTGCCAAAGCACTGGCGCATCTGCTCCTCAAAAGAGCGGGCGAACAGGCCGTCGATATCGTGGTTGCAGTCGTCCACGAATACGAAGCCGCCGTTGCGCACGTACTGGATAAAGTTCTGTTTCTCAGTGCTTGAAAATTGCACCAGCCGGTGCCCCGAGAGGTAGCAAAATGGGTAGTTGAACAGCTCCGGACTATCCAGGGCCACCACTTTTTCCTTGGGGTCGACGGGCACTTTGGTGTACTGCACCAGCGAGTGCAGTAGGTTGGCGGGCATGCGCTCGTCCACCGCGTCCCAGTCGCCGGAGTGATATTTCAGGCGCACAAAAGTGAAAGGAGCAGCGGGCACGGCAGAATGGTAGCAGCGAAGGAAAAACGAAGAAAAGCCAACGGGCGCTAGCGCGATAGTCGGGCTGGAAATAAATCGGTTGCGCGAAGCGTTGAAATCAGGCGCAATAAAACATGCGCGTAAACTGAACCGCAACCTTTTGCCGGCCTCCAACTGTATTAAACCGGATACTTCCGGCACGACCGTTGCCGAAGCTACGCCTGAAATCCGAGATGGCTCCTGCCCATTGCCCTCATTCTATATCCATTATTTTCTATGAAAAAGCTGCTGATAATCGCATTGCTGAGCTTTGGACTGATGCCGCTGGCGCACGCGCAATTTGGCATCAAGGGCGGGCTGAACGTGGCGGAAATGACCGGCCGCGACGGTGAAAGCGCCTCTTACAAACCGTTTTACCACGTCGGGATTTTCTATCAGGCTAACATCCTCGGGCCGCTATCCATCCAGCCTGAGGTGCAGTATTCAGTGGCCGGCGGCAACCTGAAATCAGCCTTCACCAATTATGACAGCGAATTGCACTACCTCACCGTGCCCATCCTGGCCAAGCTCACCGTGGGGCCGGTGTTCGTGGAAGCCGGGCCGCAATACGGTATCCTGCTCAGTGCCAACCAGTCGGGCACTATGCAGGTGGGCTTCACCGACAAAGGCACGCCGGCCTACGGCAACCAGTCGCGGGCGGCCAGCAGCGAATTCAAAAGCAGTGATTTTAGCGTGGTAGGCGGCGTGGGCTTGAAACTGGCCAGTGGCTTCTCGCTGGGCGGCCGCCTCGTGGCGGGCCTGAATGACATCAACGATGCCAAAAACCTGTCCGGCATCAATGACCCGCGCCTGCAAAATCGCGTGTTTCAGGTGTACGCCGCGCTCCGGTTTGGCGGGCGGAAGTAGCGTGGACTCTGCGAGTCCGCGAGTGAGCGTAGCGAGCATTAGGCGTATGGCACGGTCCCAGATGTTCGCTACGCTCACTCGCGGACTCGCAGAGTCCACGCTACAGTTCTAAATCGCGTCCGACAGGCTCGTGAACGTGAAGTCCCGGATTTTTAGCGGTGGAATCAGGCAGCCTGCCAGGCGCTGGGGCCGGCCGATGGCCTCGATATTATTCAGCATGATAATCGGGCTTTCGTTGAAGCGCAGGTTCTTGATGGGGAATTTGATGGCCCCATTTTCGATGTAAAAAGTTCCGTCGCGGGTGAGGCCGGTGTAGAGCAGCGTCTGCGGGTCGACTTCGCGGATATACCATAAGCGCGTGACCAGGATGCCTTTGGCGGTGCTTTTGATGAGCTCGGCGGTGCTCTGGGTGCCGCCCGCCATGATGAAGCCGCTGGGGAAAGCCGTGGCCGCTACCTTGTTTTTCTCGGCCCAGAAGCGCGAGTAGTACAGCTGCTTCACCACGCCTTTTTCAATCCAGCTCAGGCGCTTGGTGGGCAGGCCGTCGCCGTCGAAGGCGCTGCCGGGCACCTCGGCGTTCATGGGGTCGGAGTAGATGTTGATGCGCTCATCGAACAGTTTCTCACCCTTGCGGTTGCCGCCGCCTTTTTTGGTCATGAAGCTGCGGCCTTCATCAGCTGAGCGGGCATCCAGCCCATACATCAGCCCGCCGAGCAACGACAAATCGCCGCCGTCCATTAGCGCAGCCGGCTCCAGAATCACGGTGTACTTGCCGGGCTCGATGGCTTTGGCATTCACCGAGCCCAGGGCCTTGTCGGCGGCGCGTTGCGTCAGGGCTTTGGCATTGAGCTTGGCGGGGTCCGTCACGTCGGCAATGGCGTAGCCCGAGCCGCGCCCATCGGCGGTGCGCACCGTCACCGAAAAGTCGGTGTTGGTCGACTGCTGATAGGCTTCGAGGCCCTTGGAATTTCGGATGGCCTGGAACCGGGTGCCGCCGTCGAGGAAGCCGGCGGCGGTCAGGTTTTTGGCGGCGCACAGGGCCATGCTGTCGGCGGCGGCCTGGGCGCGGGTGGCGGCCGTGAGCAGTGTGGTGGCCGTGGAGGGCGGGCTCACGTAGGTTTGCGGGCCGAGCAGGGGCACGTACTCGGGGCTTTCGGGGGCGAGCTTCGCAATTTCCTCGGCCCGCTGCACGCAGCGTTTCAGGGTGGCGTCGTCGAACTCGTTGCAGGTAGCAATGCCACTGCGCTTGCCGAAGCGGCTTTCGACCACCAGCGAGATGGAATTCTGGGCACCGGCCGTGCTCACGCTGTTGCGGGCGTAGCGGATGTTACCGGTGGTGCGCCCGTTCAGCGACACCGCGCACTCGTCGGCGGTGCTGTAGCTGAGGACTTTTTTGAGTAATGCCTGGGCTTCGTCTTTGGAGAGAATGGCCATGATGATTTGCAGAAATGTGGGGAAGGGAAGGGCTAAACTTTGCGGGCCGTGTTGATGACGTTCACGCCATTAAAGCGCGTGGTGGCCGAGCCGTGGCTCACCGACGACACTTGGGCGGGCTGGCCTTTGCCGTCGAAGAATGTGCCGAACAGGCGGTAGTCCGACTGGTCGCACGAGCCGGCGCAGGCTCCCCAGAATTCCTGGGTGTTCGACTGGTAGGCCACGTCCTCCAGTTGCTCGGTGATTTTGCCCTTCTCGATGGCGAAAAACAGCTGCCCGCCAAACTGGAAGTTGAAGCGCTGCTGGTCGATGGAGAATGAGCCGGCGCCAGCGATGTAAATGCCCTTGTCCACGCCTTTCACCATTTCGTCAGGGCTCATTTTGGCGGTGCCGGGGCGCAGGCTCACGTTGGGCATCCGCTGGAACTGAACGTCTTCCCAGCTCTGGGCGTAGGCACAGCCATCCGATTCCTTCTGGCCCACGATGTGCGCCTGGTCCCTGATTTTCTGGTAGTTCACCAGCTTGCCTTCCTTGATGAGGTCCCACTCGCGGGTTTTCACGCCCTCGTCGTCGTAGCCCACGTTGCCCACCGAGCCGGGCTGCAGCTTGTCGGCCACGATGTTGACTTCCTTCGAGCCGTAGGGCAGGTTTTTGGCCTTCCATTCCAGCGTGGCGAAGCTGGTGCCGGCGAAGTTGGCCTCGTAACCCAGCACGCGGTCCAGCTCCGTGGGGTGGCCGACGGATTCGTGAATCGTCAAGCCCAGATGCCCGGGGTCGAGCACTAAATCATACTTGCCGGGCGTCACTGATTTCATCGTCAGCTTGGCCTTAGCCTGCTTGCCGGCCAGCGCCGCATCGGCCAGCATATCGTAGCGCAGCTTATAGCCGATGGTATCGGTGCCCTGCGGGCCGCGCACCTGCTCGGCCACGTTGGGCGTGAGGTACTCAAAGCCCAGGCCCACCGGCGCGCTCAGCGACTCCCGCGAGCGGAATTTGCCCGACTTAGTATCCACCGCTGTGGCCGAGAATGTGGGCCAGAGGCGGTGAATATCCTGGTCGATGTAGGAGCCGTCGGTGCTGGCGAAATACTTCTGCTCGTTCACCTGAAACAGCGCCGAGTTGATGTAGTTGGCTCCCGCATCGAGCGCAGCGGCGTTGGCGGCCAGCAGCAAGTCCACTTTTTGCTTAATCGGTACCTCGAAGGCGCTTTGCTGAATGGGCGTTTTCCAGCTCACTTCGCCGTAGCCAGTTTGCGGCGCCAACTGCACGGGCTCCTTCATCACCAGCTTGTTGGCCTTGGCGATGCTCACGGCCTCGCGGGCGGTGGCGGCTAGGTTGGCCTCCGTTACCACGCTCGTGGAGGCGAAGCCCCAGCAGCCGCCCACCAGCACGCGGATGCCCACACCGTAGCTCTCGGTACTCACGATGTTCTGCACCTGCTTCTCGCGGGTGAACACATACTGGTTCAGCGAGCGGCCGATACGGACGTCGGCGTAGTCGGCCCCGGCGGCTTTGGCGGCGTTCAGGGCCGCGTCGGCTAGGCGCTTTTTCACGATGACATCAGTGCCCGGCTCCAGCAGGCGGGCGGGGTCCACGGGCGTGTGGCCAAAGCCCGGCAGGCTCGGCAGAAACAGGGCTCCGGTGGCAAGGCTGGTAAGGCCCACAAAGTCGCGTCTTTTCATATGGTGCAGAGAAAAAGGTGAAAATGTAGCGTGGACTTTTAGTCCGCGAGTGAATAGAGTAAATGCAGGCTGTTGCGTACTCGCGGACTAAAAGTCCGCGCTACAAACTACGGCGTGAGCATGGTGCCGAAAGCGCCTTTCTGCTCGAAGGATTTCATGACCTGTTCTTCCAGCGGGGTGCGTTTCACCACCGGGTTGTTCTGCCAGAAAGCGGGGTCGTAGGTGCTTTGCTTGATGGCCGCCAAATCGGTCACGCCGCCTTTGGCCGGGGCGTAGGCCACGCCCATTTCGGGCGTGGAACGGCTGCTGTAGAAATAGGTAAATGACGAAGCCTCAATGGGTAGGTTGCTTTTCAGCGGCCGGCTCAGGGAGGCCTGATAGTTGACTTTCAGGTACTCCAGGGCTGCCGCGCCGCCCGCCACCGGCCGGAACACCCATTCCACCCGCGTCAGCTCGTCGTGAAATTTGAACATCGGGTTGTTCGACCGGGTATTGAAGGCGGTGGTTTCGAGCCGCAGCCGCAGAATCTGGTGCGTAGCTTCGTCAATCACCACGCTGCCCTGTCGGGTGCGAGCGGCGGCATCCTTGTTCACGAAGCTGATTTCCGCGAGCTGCTGCGCGCCGTTCTGCGTCAGGCCCACCAGCTTCAACTGGTAATTGGCGGCCGTATGCAGGCCGATAACGCCCTTGAAGCTGGTGCTGTCATCGGCAGCATCGAAGAAGGTGATGGCCTTGGTATAGAACGAAAAATCATTGAAGGACAGCAGCGCTTTCTTCTTAGCAAAACGCCCCTGCGCCAGCGCCGAGCCTTCGACCCGGGCGTTGCTGGTTTGGGCGTGCCACACCATTTCCTGCACCTCGGTGGGGTCACCGTCGAGCCTGGTTATCTGGCGGTAGAAAGCCTGACTGTAATTCTTCTGGCCGTTGGTGCGGCGCAGCTCGCGGTAGGCCTGCTTGATGAGCTCCTCGGTATAAGTGCCCGTGGTCACTTCGGGCAGCTCTACCGCCGCCGGTTGCAGGCGCACCAGCAGCGGGGCCGTGGCGGCGGTCACGGCCACCGTATCGCGCCGGTGGCCCAGCTCCGAAACCGCCAGGCGGCCCGGCAGCGGCATTTTTAGCTCAAATTCGCCCTCGGCATTGCTGGTGGTGCCGGCCGTGGAATTGAGCACCGAAATGCTGGCGTAGGGCACCGGCTGGCCGGTGGCAGCATCCAGAATTTTACCAGTAAGGCGCTGTTGCGCGGCTACGGGCCGGATAACCGTAGCCAGCACCAAGCCAGCGAGTAGAGAAAATTTCATCGCAGAAAGTAGGAGAGGAGGCCGCAAGATAGGCGCAGAGAATTTGCGTCCAAGCGGGCAGATGCGATGGGCCGCCACGCGGTTGTCCGCGACTGATTTTCGAACCAAAAAAATCCCCCGGCCTGAATGGGCCGGGGGATTATGAATTGTTGCCTACACCGCGTCCGACAAGCTCGTGAACGTGAAGTCCCGAATCTTGAGCGGCGGCACCAAATTGCCATTCAACCGCACCGGCTTGCCGATGGCCTCCAGGTTATTCAGCATAATCACCGGGCTTTCATTGAAGCGGAAGTTCTTCACCGGGAACTTGATTTGGCCGTTTTCAATGTAAAAAGTCCCGTCCCGCGTGAGGCCAGTGAAGAGCAGTGTCTGTGGGTCGACGGGGCGGATGTACCACAGGCGCGTCACCAAAATACCTTTCGCAGTGCCCTTGATGAGGTCGGCGGTGCTTTGGGTGCCGCCTTCCATAATCCAGCCGTTGGGGCGGGGCAGGTCGGGGATGCCGGCCTTCTGGGCCCAGTAGCGCGAGGAGTAGAGGTTCTTCACCACGCCCTTCTCAATCCAGGTGGTGCGCTGCTGCGGCCGGCCGTCGTTGCTGAAGGTGAGGTCGCTGATTTCCGGGTTCAGCGGGTCGGAATAAATGGTTACCCGCTCATCGAACAGCTTTTCGCCCTTGCGGTTGCCACCGCCCTTCTTGCTCAGAAAGCTGCGCCCTTCGTCGGCATTACGAGCATCGAGGCTCTGCATGAGCGCGCCGATGAGCGAAGTATCCACATTGGAAAGCAGCGCGTTCGGCTCCAGAATTACGGTGTACTTGCCGGGCTCGATGGCCCGCGCCTTCATTGAAGAAGCCGCTTTATCGGCCGCGATTTTGGTGAAGCGGGCCGCGTCCATCTTGGCGGCGTCCACATAATCACCCGAGGCATAGCCCGAGCCGGTGCCGTCGGGCGTGCGCACCGTCACCGAAAACGTGACGTTGCTCACTTGCTGATAAGCCTCCAGCCCCTTGGAGTTACGTTTGGCCACGAAGCCGTGCGAATCATCCAGAAAAGCGGCCGAGCTGAGCTTGCGCTGGTCGCACAGCGCCATGCTGGCCCCGATTTGCGCGGCCCGGTAGTCGGGCGTGATGCCTGCCGTGGCCGCCACGTACGAGTGGCTGCCATCGAGATACTGCTGGGGCCCGAGCAGCGGCATATACTCCGGCGACTCGGGCGCGAGGCGGGCAATTTCTTCGGCCCGCTGCACGCAGCGGCGCAGGGTAGCCTCGTCGAATTCGTTGCAGGTAGCCACGCCGGCGCGCTTGCCGAAGCGGCTTTCCACGGCCAGAGAGGTATTATCGCTCGCCCCGGCGGTGCTGATGGAGTTGCGGGCCGAGCGCACATTGCCGCCGATGTTGCCGCTGAGCGTGGCGTCGCACTCGTCGGCAGTGCTGAAGCTGAGGACTTTCTTAAGTATCGTTTGGGCTTCGTCTTTGGAGAGAATGGCCATGATGTTGAGTCGTTGAGTTGGGGGAACAAACTCCCCTCCTTACCAAGGAGGGGACACTGGCGCGAAGCGTCAGCTGGGGTGGTTGTGGGCGTCCAAATCGTTAGGGTGAAATATTTCCGCACTCGTTCAACGCCACTACCACCCCCGTTTTCGCTGGCGCGAAAACATCCCCTCCTTGGTAAGGAGGGGAGTGATGTGCTACCCGAGTTTGCGGGCCGTGTTTATCACATTCACGCCATTGAACCGCGTGGTGCTGCTGCCGTGGCTCACCGCTGAGCTCTGGCTGGGCTGGCCCTTACCGTCGTTGAAAGCGCCGAAGAAACGGAAGTCACTTTCGTCGCACGAGGCTACGCAGCTGTTCCAGAATTCCTGGGTATTGGCCTGGTAGGCCACGTCTTCCAGCATTTCGGTGATTTTGCCTTTCTCGATGGCGTAGAACACCTGGCCGCCAAACTGGAAGTTGTAGCGCTGCTGGTCGATGGAGAATGAGCCATTGCCGGCGATGTAAATGCCCTTATCGACCTTGCTCACCAGCTCGTCCACGCTCAGCTTGTCCTTGCCGGGCTGCAGGCTCACGTTGGGCATGCGCTGGAACTGCACGTCCTGCCAGCTCTGCGAGTAGCAGCAGCCGTCCGACTCCTTCTGGCCCACCATGTGCGCCTGGTCGCGGATTTTCTCGTAGTCCACCAGGCGGCCTTCCTTAATAAGGTCCCAGCGCTTGGTTTTCACGCCCTCGTCGTCGTAGCCCACCGCGCCCAGCGTGCCGGGCGTCACCTTATCGGCCACGATGTTCACTGCCTTCGAGCCGTAGGGCAGGCCCTTGGCCTTCCACTCGAGCGTGGCAAAGCTGGTACCGGCGTAGTTGGCCTCGTAGCCCAGCACGCGGTCCAATTCCAGCGGGTGGCCGACGGATTCGTGAATGGTCAGGCCCAGGTGGCCGGGGTCGAGCACGAGGTCGTACTTGCCGGGCACTACTGATTTGGCAGTCAGCTTCTGCTTCACCTGCTTGGCGGCCGAGGCCACGTCTTCCAGCATGTCGTAGCTGTATTTGTAGCCGATGATGTCGGAGCCGGTGGGGCCGGCCACTTTGTCGGCGGCTTTGGGCGTGAGGTACTCGTAGCCCATACCCACGGGCGAGCTCATGGCCTGCCGCGAACGGAACTTGCCGCTGGCCCGGTCGATGGCCGTGACGCCAAACGTGGGCCAGATGCGATGAATATCCTGGTCAATATAAGAGCCGTCGGTGCTGGCGAAATACTTCTGCTCGTTCACCTGAAATAGCACCGAGTTGATGAACGACACGCCCAAATCCAGCGCCTTGGCATTCACGCCCAGCAGCAAATCCACCTTGTCCTTGATGGGCACCTCAAACGCATTCTGCTGAATGGGGGCTTTCCAGGTTACTTCGCCGTAGCCGCTTTGTGGGGCCAGCTGCACCTTTTCCTTCTGCACTTTCGAGTTGGCCTTGGCAATCTGCACGGCCAGCTGGGCGGCTTTGGCAATGCCTGCCTCGGTCACGTTGTTGGTCGAGGCAAAGCCCCAGGTGCCGTTGGCAATCACGCGAATGCCCACGCCGTAGCTCTCGGTGCTGGCAATGTTCTGCACCTGCTTTTCCCGGGTGAAAATGCCTTGATTGAGGTAGCGGCCAATGCGCACGTCGGCGTAGCTGGCCCCGGCGGCTTTGGCGGCGTTCAGGCCGGCATCGGCGAGGCGTTTTTTCTGGGCCGCGTCGGCCCCGGGCTCCAGCAGGCGGGCGGGGTCCACAAGTGTTCCGCCGAAACTAGGCAGGCTGGGGAGGAAGAGGGCCCCAGCCGCCAGGCCGGAGAGTCCCACAAAGTCGCGTCTTTTCATAAGGTGAGATGTAGCGCGGCCTTTTATCCGCGAGTGGTTTGCATGGAAAAAAATCACGTTCAATTCGCGGACTAAAAGTCCGCGCTACAATCCTACACCGCGTCCGACAGGCTGGTGAAGGTGAAATCCCGGATTTTGAGCGGTGGCACGAGGCTGCCGTTCAGGCGCACGGGCTTGCCCAGCGCCTCCAGGTTGTTCAGCATAATCACAGGGCTTTCGTTGAAGCGGAAGTTTTTCACCGGGAATTTGATGACGCCATTTTCGATGTAGAACGTCCCGTCCCGGGTCAGGCCGGTGTAGAGCAGCGTTTGCGGGTCGACGGCCCGAATGTAGTAGAGGCGCGTCACCAAAATTCCCTTGGCCGTGCCCTTGATGAGCTCGGCCGTGCTTTGGGTGCCGCCGGCCATAATCCAGCCGCCGGGGGGTGGGATGTCGGGCACGCCCGACTTCTGGGCCCAGAAGCGGGAGGTGTAGAGGTTTTTCACGATGCCCTTTTCCACCCATGTCACCTTCTGCTGCGGGCGGCCGTCGTTGGAGAAGGTCAGGTCGGGCACGTCGGGGTTGGTCGGGTCGGAGTAAATGGTGACACGCTCGTCGAAGACCTTTTCGCCTTTCTTGTTGCCGCCGCCTTTTTTGCTGAGGAAGCTGCGGCCCTCGTCGGCGTTGCGGGCGTCCATCGCGCCCATCATGTTGTTGAGCAAATCAATGGCGGCGGCCGGCTCCAGAATCACGGTGTATTTGCCCGGCTCAATGGCCTTCGCACCCACTGAGGAGGCTGCCTTGTCGGCCGCCACCCGCGTCAGGCGCGCCGCGTCGAACTTCGCCAAGTCGGTGTAGTTGGCAATGGCGTACCCCGAGCCGGTACCATCGGCGGTGCGCACGGTGATAGAAAAATCGATGCTGCTCACCTGCTGGTAAGCCTCCAACCCCTTGGAGTTGCGCTTGGCCACAAAGCCGGCCGAGTCATTAAAGAAACCGGCGGAGCTGAGCTTTTTCTGCTCGCACAGCGCCATGCTGCTCCCAATCTGCTCGGCCCTATAATCGGGCGTAATACCCGCTGTGCGCGCTGCAAACGAGCCCGGCGACGCCAGATACGTCTGCGGCCCCAGCAGCGGCACGTATTCCGGCGACTCCGGCGCGAGCCGCGCAATTTCCTCGGCCCGCTGCACGCATCGCCGTAGGCTAGCTTCATCAAACTCATTGCAAGTCGCAGTGCCACTGCGCTTACCGAAGCGAGATTGCACGGCCAGCGCCACATTCTCACTCGCGCCGGCGGTGCTGATGGAGTTGCGGGCCGAGCGCACATTGCCGCCGGTGTTGCCGTTGAGGGTGGCCTCGCACTCATCGGCGGTGCTGAAGCTGAGGACCTTTTTGAGTATCGTTTGGGCTTCGTCTTTGGAGAGAATGGCCATGAGGTTGAGTCGTTGAGTTGGGAGAACAAACTCCCCTCCTCAGTTGAGGAGGGGATGCTGGCGCGAAGCGGCAGCTGGGGTGGTGGCACCGCAGGGACCTCGTTGAACTATGCCCGAACGACTCATTGCTGCTTCGTGCGCAAGTCGTTCAACGAATTCAACCACCCCCGTCCGAGCCTGCGGCTCGAACATCCCCTCCTTGGTAAGGAGGGGAGTGACGTTCAGTTATCCGATTTTGCGGGCCGTATTAATCACGTTCACGCCATTAAACCGCGTGGTGCTACTGCCGTGGCTCACGGCCGAAACCTGGCTGGGCTGGCCCTTGCCATCGAAAAACGACCCGAAGAGGCGGTAGTCGGATTCGTCGCAAATCGCGGCGCAGGAGTTCCAGAATTCCTGGGTGTTGGCCTGGTAGGCCACGTCCTCAATCATGCCCGCAATCTGGCCTTTCTCGATGGCGTAAAACACCTGGCCGCCAAACTGGAAGTTGTAGCGCTGCTGGTCGATGGAGTAGGAGCCGCGCCCGGCGATGTATATGCCTTTGTCGACGTTTTTAATCATGTCATCGACGCTCATTTTGGCTTTGCCGGGCTGCAAACTCACATTGGGCATGCGCTGGAACTGCACCGAATCCCAGGAATCGGCGTAGCAGCAGCCGTCCGATTCGGTCTGGCCGACGATGTGGGCCTGGTCGCGGATTTTCTCATAATTGACCAGCGTGCCGTCCTTGATGAGGTCCCAGCGCTTGGTTTGCACGCCTTCGTCGTCGTAGCCCACCGCGCCCAGCGAGCCGGGCTGCAGCTTATCGGCCACGATGTTGACCAGCTTCGAGCCGTAGGGAATCTGCTTGGCTTTCCACTCCAAAGTCGCAAACGAAGTGCCCGCGTAGTTGGCCTCGTAGCCCAGCACGCGGTCGAGCTCCAGCGGGTGGCCGATGCTTTCGTGGATGGTGAGGCCGAGGTGGTTGGGGTCGAGCACGAGGTCGTACTTGCCGGCGGTTACCGATTTCGCGATGAGTTTTTCCTTGACTTGTTTGGCGGCCAGGGCGGCGTCTTCCAGCATGTCGTAGGAGTTGCGGTAGCCGATGAGTCCTGTTCCTGCGGCCCCCGGAATCTTGTCGGCGGCCTGGGGCGTGAGGTACTCGTAGCCAAGGCCCATGGGTGCGCTCAACGCATCGCGCGAGCGGAACTTGCCGCTGGCCCGGTCGATGCCCGTGACCGAAAACGTGGGCCAGATGCGGTGCACGTCCTGGTCGATGTAGGAGCCGTCGGTGCTGGCGAAATACTTCTGTTCGTTGATTTGGAAGAGCGAGGAGTTCACGAAGCTCGCGCCGTTGTCGGTGGCTTTCGCGTTGGCGGCCAGCAGCAATTCCACCTTCTGGGCCACGGGCACTTCGAAGGAATTCTGCTTGATGGGCGTGCGCCAGGTCACTTCGCCGTAGCCTTTTTGCGGGGCCAGCTGCACCTTTTCCTTCTGCACTTTCGAGTTGGCCTTGGCGATGGCTACGGCCAGCTGGGCGGCTTTGGCCAGGCCGGCTTCGGTCACGGTGTTGGTGGCGGCGAAGCCCCAGGTGCCGTTGGCCAGCACCCGCACGCCACAGCCGAAGCTCTCGCCGCTGGCGATGTTCTGCACCTGCTTTTCGCGGGTGAAGATGCTTTGGTTGAGGTAGCGGCCGATGCGGACATCGGCGTAGCTGGCCCCGGCGGCTTTGGCGGCGTTCAGGGCCGCGTCGGCGAGGCGTTTTTTCTGGGCCGGGTCGAGGCCAGGCTCCAGCAGGCGGGCGGCATCCACGGGCGTGCCGCCCAGGCTGGGGAAGCTGGGCAGGAAGAGGGCCCCGGCCGCCAGGCCGGACAGTCCCACAAAATCGCGTCTTTTCAAAAGAGAGTAGGGATTCGGGTGATAGGGAAAGCAGATTCGTAAAGATGGGACGAAATCTTAATGAGAAAGACAGGGATGCGAACGAAACGTTGCGTGCATAAGCAAAGGCCCGGCTTGAAATGCAAAAAGCCCCGACACCAAGTAGTGTCGGGGCTTTTTGCATTTCAAGCCGGGCCTTTGCTTACTTAGACGGCCGCCACGAGAGCGTCACGCCCGACGCGCCGTTGCCGAAGTAGGCCGGGGCCATGCCCACATCGCGGCCAATGGACTTGCGGCCCCAGCGGTTGCGGTGGCTCAAATAGGCTAAGTGAGCGGAGAGGATGCCGAAGCCCGCGCCGGCCACCACATCGGACTGCCAGTGCTTGTCGTTAATCATGCGCAGGGCCGCCACGCTGGTGGCAATGGTGTAGGCCCCAATGCCGTACCACTGGCTTTTGTCCCGAAACTCGGTGTGCACGATGCTGGCCGCCAGAAACGCCTGCGCCGTGTGCCCCGAGGGAAACGAGAGGTTATCCTGGCCGTTGGGCCGGGTTTCGTTGGCAATGTACTTCACCGCGAAGGTGCTGGCCAGCATAATGGCCTCGCCCTTGGCAATGATGAGCAGCGTGTTGATGCGGTCGTTGCGCGACTCCACGCCCGCCAGCGCCACGGCGCCCAGCTCCAGGTAGGGCAGGAAAATCACGGTGTTGTCAATCATCGTATTGACGGGCCGGAATTGCTTCTGCACAAACGTGCGGGCATCGTGGTTCACGCCCGCATCGCCCTGCGCCGTGATGGCCCCGTAGGTTATCAGCACCGCCGGGATGGCCACGGCTTTGAACAGCTTGCTTTTCAGAAATGGCTTATGAACAGCTGCCGGGATACCGCCGGGGTTCGCATATTTTTTGGTGGTGTCAGAAGGCGTGGGTTTTACCTGGGCCTGGGCCGGATGGATTGCCCCGAACAGCAGCATAGCGGCAGCGAAACGGGTAATTAGAAATGAGCGCATAATGTGAAAATTGTAGTCAGAGTGATTCCGAATTCGTTATTACGGGCTTGTTAACATAAACGTAACGGCAGATTCTAATTGAAATCTTAACTGATTGGCTATGCGTTTATTATTGCAATAAAAAAGTCCCCGCTGAATTGGCGGGGACTTTGGAATCTGTGCGAAATCTGTTGATTAAGGGGCTATTCCCAGCCGCCGCCCAGCGCCCGCACCAGCGCCACGCTGGCACCCAGCAAATTGCTCTGAGCCTGGGTGAGCAGCGTGGCCGCGTCGAGGGTCTGGCGGTCGGCGTCCACCACTTCGAAGTAGGTAGTGAGGCCGGCGCGGTACCGCTCCTTGGTGAGGGCGCTGGCCAGGCGGGCGGCGCGGTAGGCACGCTGGCGGGCTGCCACCTGGGCCTGGTACTGGCGCACGTCGGCCTGGCTGGTTTCCACTTCCTGAAACGCCCCGAGAGCAGCCTGCCGATAGTCAGCCACTAAGGCTTCCGATTCGGAGCGGGCCACCTGTTCGTTGGCGCGGTTGCGGCCACCGTTGAAGACGGGGATGCTCACGCCGCCGCCCACGTAGTAGGTGTAGTTGTCGCTGATGCGGGCCAGGTCGCCGATTTGGGCGCTTTGCGGACCGAGGTAACCGTTTAGCCGCACAGTGGGCAGGCGCGTGAGCTTGGCCACGTCCACCCGGGCGCTGGCGGCGGCGAGGCGGCGCTCGGCCTGCTGCAAATCGGGCCGGCGGGCCAGGAGGGAAGCAGGCAGCGAAGCCGGCACCACCGGCGCGGTGAGCGGCCCAGCCTGGGCCGGCACCGCGAACCCGCTGGCCGGCTGGCCCAGCACCGTGGCCAGCGAGGCTTCGAGGCCCAGGCGCTGGCGGCGGGTTTCGATGACGCTGGCGTCCACGTTGGCCAACTCAGTTTCGGCGCGGTGTACGGCAATCTCATTGTCGACACCGGCTTGGTAGCGGGCGCGGGTCAGTGCCAGGCTGTGCTCACGGTCGGTGCGGGCGGTATCAAGCACCAGCAGCTGCGCATCGAGCCCCCGAATGCCGAAATAGTAGGTCGCGGCATCGGCGGTGAGGGAAAGGAGTACGGTGCGGCGGTTGGCTTCCTGCACCTGCGCATCGGCCTCGGCAGCCCGGATGCTGCTGCGAATGCGGCCCCACACATCAAACTCGTAGCTGGCATTGATGGGGATGTAATACTGGGTCTGGACCACGCCCGCGTTGTTGGCGGCCACTGGAAACGGCAGTGGCCGCAACGCCGAAAGCCGCGAGCGGTATACTTGTGGGTCCACGGTCACCAGCGGCGAGCGATAGGAATTGGCCACGCGCACGTTGGCGCGGGCGCTTTCCACGCGGGCCAGGGCGGCTTGCAGGCTGAAATTCTGGGCGGTGGCCTGCTGTTCCAGCGTGTTCAGGCCAGCGTCGTTGAACAGCGTCCACCAGCTAGCGGGCGCGGGCGGGTTGTCCACCGTGGGCGGCGTGCTGCTGGCTACGGTGGCCGGTGGGGTGGCGGCGGTGAGGCTGTCGGCCGTGTTTTTCCAGGCGGCGGGCGTGGGCAGGCTGGGCGGCGCGTAGCTGGGCGGCCGCACGCAGCCGGCCAGCAGCGCAAGGAGAAGAAAAGGGGAGAGGCGGAGGGTCATTGCGGAGGGGCATTTCGCCCGGTCCGACCGCCCTAGGCAGTCCGACCGGTTGCCGTTGGGGCGGCATTGTTCTTACTTCAACCGGTCAGACCGCCTAGGGCGGTCGGACCGGAGCAACGGCATTACTTCACTGGCGACGACACCCGCGGGGCGTCCGGGTCGTTGGCACGGGGCTTGGCGGGCGGCGGGCCGGCGGGCTTGGCTGGCGGGGTGAAGGCTTTGGTTTGCACGGCCTGGCCTTCGACCAAGGTTTCCGCGGGGTTCAGCACCAGCAGCTCGCCTCCCTTCAGGCCTTGGGAGACTTCGAGTTGATTGCCAAAATCGCGGCCCGTGGTGATGGGCTGGTAGTGGATTTTGCCATCCTGCACGGTGGCTACGCGGCTGTCGGTACCGCCCGGAACCAGTGCGTTGGCCGGGATGATGACGCTGGGCGCGGTGCGCGGCAGGTAGAATTTTACCTGGGCGTAGGAGCCGGGGCGCAGTTCGCCGCGGGGGTTCGGAATCTGCACTTCGGTGAGCAGCGTGCGGGTGTTCGGGTCGAGGGCACCGGCATCGCGCACTACCTTGCCTTTGAAGGGCTTGCCCACAAACTCCGGTACCAGATAGTCAGCCGTCATCCCGCTCTTGATGGCTGGGGCGAAGTTCTGCGGCACCTGCACGTAGGCGCGCAGCTTCTCGGTCTGTTCAATTTTAAATAGTTGCGAGCCCGGTGCGTTGCTGCTGCTCACGAGGCTGCCCACTTCCACGTTACGCTGCGTGACGATGCCGCTGAACGGGGCCGTGACCCGGCGGAAACTCTGCTGCGCCAACAGTTGCTGTACGCCGGCCTGCTGGGCCGCGTACTGGGCTTTGGCCGCGTCCAGCTCCTGCTTGGAGATGGCACCGGGCAGCCCCACTCCGGCCAGGCGGTTGTAGCTGGTTTTGGCGAGCCCGAGGTTGGCGCGGGCTTCGGCCACCTGCTGGTCGAGCTCGGGCGTAGTCACTTCGGCCAGCACCTGTCCGGCCTTCACGCGCTGGCCGATGTCGGCGCTCCACGACTTCACGTAGCCGTTGGCGCGGGCAAACACGAAGGTTTCGCGCAGCGACTTGGTATCGGCCGGTAGCGTGACGGTGGTGGTGTCGGGCGCGGCTTTGGCGGGGGCCACGGTCACGGTCGGATTAGCGTCGATAACCTGTTTGGCTTCGGCGTCGCGGGCTTTTTCCTGCTTGTGGCGCGGCATATAGCCGAGCACAAACAAGCCGGCAAACACCACGAGGACAACAAGAATCAGCAGCCAGAACCGGCCGGAGCCGGAAGAATTAGAGTCGGACATTAGGCAAAAGAATCGGGGCGGAAAGCGGTGTTGAAAATGGAAGCAGGGAGGGCTAGGCCTGGGCCGTAGTTACCGGCTTCATCTTCTTCAGATAAGAGAACATAATCGGCACAAAAAACAGTGTCGTCACCGTAGCCAGCATGAGGCCGCCAATCACGGCGCGGCCCAGCGGGGCGTTCTGTTCGCCACCCTCGCCCATCCCCAACGACATGGGCAGCAGGCCGATAATCATGGCCAGGGCCGTCATCAGCACCGGGCGCAGGCGGGTGAAACCGGCATCCAGGGCAGCATCACGCGGACTCAAATCCGGCTCTTCCTCCCGCCGCTCATTGGCGAAGGTGACAAGCAGAATGGAGTTGGCCGTAGCCACACCAATGCACATAATAGCGCCCATCAAAGCCGGCACGCTGAGCGTGGTTTGCGTCACGAACAGCATCCACAGAATGCCCGCCAATGCGCCTGGCAAAGCGGTAATAATGATGAGCGGGTCCATCCAGCTCTGGAAGTTTACCACCATCAGCAGATACACTAATATGATAGCCCCGGCCAGCCCCAGGCCCAGCCCTGCGAAGGACGTGCGCATGGAATCGGCCTGTCCGCGCAGAGCCAGGGTGGTGCCTTTGGGCAATGTCTTCTCCGTGTCGGCCAGGATTTTACGGATGTCTTTGCTCACGCCGCCGAGGTCGCGTCCCGATACGCTGGCGTACACGTCCACGGTGCGCTGGATATTGTAATCTGATACCACGGCCAGCGCCTGGGAGCGGCGCACCGTGGCGAAGTTGCTCAGCAGCTGGGCCTGGGACTGGCCGGCTCCGGTCACGCCGATGTTGCCGACTTCATCGAGGGTGGAGAGGGCGCGGGGCGGCGTTTGCACGGCCACGGTGTAGCTCACGCCGGTGGTGGGGTTCAGCCACTGGTTGGGGCTGGTTTGGGTGCTGCTGCTCAGGTTCACAAGGACGTTGTTGGCGATGTCGCGCTGCGAGAGACCGGCCTCCTGGGCGCGCACCCGGTCGATGTCGAGGCGCAGCTGGGGCTGGTCGAAGGCCTGGTACACGAAGGCATCGACGAGGCCGGGAATCTTCACGATTTTCTCCTTGATTTCGCCGGCGATGCGCTGGTTTGCCATTTTGTCGCGGCCAATCACCTGAATGTCAATCGGGGCGGGCAGGCCGAAGTTCAGCGTCTGATTCACAATGTCAGCCGGCTGGAAGAAGATGGTCAGGTCCGGGTATTGCTTGTGCAGCTGGCGGCGGATTTCGTTGATGTACTCGCCGGTGGGGCCGTGCTCCTCCTTCATGCTCACCAGGATTTCGCCGTCGCCGGCCCCGATGGTCGGGTTGTCGCTCAGCAGCAGGTTGATGGGAATAACGGGCAGGCCGATGTTATCGAGCACGAGGTCCAGCTCATCGGCCGGAATCACCTGCCGAATCACATTTTCCACCTGCCGGAAACGCACTTCCGTTTCCTCCACCCGCGTGCCGGTGGGTACCCGTACGTGCAGGCGCAGCTGGCCGGCATCCACCGTCGGAAAGAAGTTCTGGCCGATGAGCGGGAATAGCCCCAGCGAGCCGATAAACAGCACCATGAACGCCAGAATGACCTTCGGGCGGTTGCTCAGCGCCCAGTCCAGTGCCCCGCCGTACACGGCGCGAAACTTCTCAAACTGGTGCTCAAAGCCCTTATGCAGCTTCCAGACCCAGGTTTGGGTGATGGCTTGGCCGGCTTCCCGCTCCGCATCGGTGATTTCGTCTTCGGCTTCTTCCTCGGGAGTGCCGCTGGGGTGGGCCTTCTCGTACTGCTCGCGCCGGATGATTTCCAGGTCGCGCTCAATCTTACTCACCGGCTTGCCATCGCGCTGATGCAGGCTGGGCAGGTCGGGTTCCTCCTGGGCGTGGTAGATGGGCAACTCTTTACGGAGCAGGTACATTACCAGCGTAGGCACCAGCGTCCGGCTGAGGATGTAGGAGGCCAGCATGGCGAAAATCACTGCCGTAGCCAGCGGCGCGAAGATGGCCGAAGCCACCCCGCCCAGGAAAAACACCGGCACAAACACAATGCAGATAGCCAGCGTAGCCACCAGCGCGGGCGTCGCAATCTGCTGAGCCCCATCGAGAATGCTGCGCTTGAGCAGCTTCTTCATGCCCATGTTGCGGTGGATGTTCTCGATTTCCACCGTCGCGTCATCCACCAGAATACCTACGGCGAGCGAGAGGCCGCCCAGCGTCATGATGTTCAGGGTTTGCCCCAGGATATTCATCATGATAATGCTGACCAGAATACTCAGCGGAATACTCGTGGCGATGATGAGCGTGGAGCGCCAGGAGCCCAGAAACAGCAGAATCATGAGGGCCGTAAGGGCCGCCGCGATGCAGGCTTCGATGATAACGCCCTTGATGCTGGCCCGCACGAAAAACGACTGATCGAACAAGAGCTTGATGTTCAGAGCCGGGGGGGCGTTGGCCTGGATGTTGGGCAGCGCCTTCTTGATTTTATCGATGATGTCGAGCGTGCTGGCCGCGCCGCTTTTCAGGATGGGGATAATGGCGGTGCGGCGGCCGTTCTGGCGCACGATGTTCGTTTGCACGGCCGCGCCCTCATGCACGAAGGCCACGTCGCGGATGTACGTCGTCGTGCCATTTACCGTCTTGATGGGCAGGTCGTTGAGCGTGGCAATGGCCTCGGGGCTGGAGTTCAGCTTCACGTCGTATTCCCGGTCGCCGATTTTGGCTGAGCCGGCCGGGATGATGAGGTTTTGGGCCAGCAGGGCCGTCACTACGTCGTTGCCGCTCAGGTTTTTGCCAGCCAGCTTGTCGGGGTCGAGGTCGACCATGATTTGCTTGGGCTTGCCGCCATTGGGCAGCAGCACCGACGCGCCCTGCACTACCGCCAGGCCGGGCCGGATGAAGGCGTTAGCCGCATCGAAAAGGTCCGACTCACCCAGCGTTTCGGAGCTGAGCGAAGTCTGGGCAATGGGCACGTTGGAGGCCGAGTAGCGGATGATGAGCGGCGGCGTGATGCCCTGGGGCAGCACCCGCAGCAGCGTCTGGGTGATGGCCGTGAGCTGGGCCACGCCGGCATCGGGGTTCGAGCCGGGCTGGAAGAACACCTTAATCAGGCCCACGCCCTTCAGGCTCTGGCTTTCCTGGTGCTCCACGTTGTTCACGGTGGTCGTGATGGCGCGCTCCACCGGGATGATGATGCGCTGGTTCATCTCCTCGGGCGAGATGCCGGAGTAGCCCCACACCACGCCCACCACCGGAATCGGAATGTCGGGGAAAATATCCACCGCCATCCGCTGAATGGTGAGGCCGCCTCCCACCAGAATGAGCAGCGCCATCACCACGAAGGTGTAGGGGCGCGCCAGCGCTAGTCTAACTATCCACATATCGTCGTTTTCTGCGTTCGCCGGTGCAGCGCATCGGCTGCAAGGGCTCTTAACTCCTCAGCGCGAGTTTTTGTTAAGATGATAGTGCAAAATTAACCCCCTCGCACCGCTGAAGCCGTTTTCATCGACAGGGAGGGGGTATTTTATCGACGGGGCTCCCGCATTTTCCAGACCGGGCGCTGCTACGCCGCCGGGGCCGCCAAAACGGGCTTTTCCGGCAACGTTTGCTGCTGGTAGGCGAGCCGCAACAGGCTGGGCAACACCATCAACAGCAGCGGCAGGGCCAGCAGCAGCCCGCCAATCACGGCAATGGCCAGCGGCTGGTGCAGCTGTGCGCCCGCCCCAATGCCCAGCGCCAGCGGAGACAGCGCCGCGATGGCCGACAGCGCCGTCATCAGCTTGGGCCGCAGGCGGGCGGCGATGGCGTAGCCCACGGCCTGCTCCACGGGCCGGCCTTCCTCCAGAATCTCGAAAAACTGCTGGAAGGTGAAGATGGCATTCTCGCCGATGATGCCTACCACCATGATGAGGCCAGTGTAGGAGCCCACGTTCAGCGGGGTGTTGGTGAGGAAGAGGGCTAGCGAGCCGCCGGCCGGCCCCAGCACGGAAATCAAAAGAATGAGCCCGGCCGCTTTCAAGTCCCGAAACAGAAACAGCGCCACCGCAAACACCAGCAAACACGCCGTGCCCAGAATGGTGAGCAGTTCCTGAAACGACTGCTGCTGCTCGGCATACGAGCCGCCGTACTGAATGAAGTAGCCGGGCGGCAGCGGCACTTCCTTGTCGAGCTTCTGGCGGATTTCGCTCATCGCGCCGCCCAGGTCGCGGCCGTCGAGGCGGGCGGTGACGGCCGTCATGGCTTGCAGGTTTTCGCGCTCCAGCTCAGCGTCGCCGACTGAGACGTTGACGGTGGCCAGCTCGTCGAGGCGGCGGCGCTGGCCGTTGGGCAGGAAGACCGGCTCGCCGCGCATCTGGGCCAGGTTGGCCTGGGCGGCGTTGGGGTATCGCATCCGGATGTTGAGGAGCTGCTCGCCTTCGAGCACGTTGCCGGCCGTGGTGCCGGCCAGCTGGGTTTGCAGCTGGGTCTGGAAATCAGTGGCGGTGAGGCCGTACTGGGCGAGGCGGCGCGGGTCGGGGCGCACGTCCACGCTGGGGCCCATGCGCACAATGCCGTCGAATACGTCGGCGGTGCCGGCCACGTCTTCTACTACTTTGGTCACCTGCTCGGCTAGGGCGTAGCGTTTGGTGGCATCGGGGCCGAAAACCTTGATTTCGATGGGCTGCACGGTGCTCATGAGGTCGCCCAGCATGTCGCCGATAACCTGGCCGAAGTCGATGGTGAGGGCCGGCTGGGTGGCTTCGATGCGTGTGCGGATGTCGGAGATGACTTCCTCGGTGGTGCGCTTGCGGTCGGTTTTGAGGCGGATGAGGTAGTCGCCCCGGTTGGGCTCGGTGATGAAGAAACCCATCTGGGTGCCGGTGCGGCGGGAGTAGCTGGCCACTTCCGGCACCTTCACAATGAGCTTTTCGGCCTGACGCAGCATGCGGTCGGTTTCCTCGATGCTGGTGCCGGGGGGGGAGTTGTAGTCGAGCACGATGGCCCCTTCGTCCATATCGGGCAGGAAGCCGGTGGCCAGGCGCGGGATGATGAGCACCATGCTGCCTATTAATAGGAGGATGCCGATGATGCTGTAGGCCGGGTGGCGGATGACAGCGCGGACCCAGGGGATTTCGTGGTGGGCGGCGTCGGCTTTAGGCCCTTCAACACCGCTGCCATCGACTGCCACTTTTGAAGGCGCGTCGATAGCATCAGCTTCTTTAGCTTCGGCCGGGGCGGCTTTGCCCTTCCGCGAGAGCAGCAGATAAATCACCGGTAGCCCCAGCCAGGCCACCAGGAAGGAGCACACCAGCGCCACCACCATCGTCGTGGCCAATACCTTGAAGTAGGCCCCCGCCACGCCGCCCAGCAGCGCGAATGGGAGGAAAATCACAATGGTGGAGAGGCTGGACCCCACCAGCGCGGGCAGCAGGTGGCCCACCGAGCGGCGCACCACCTCGCCGGGCGAGGCGTCGGGGTGCTCCTCGCCCACGCGGTGCAGCTGCTCCACCATCACCACGGCGTCGTCAATCATGAGGCCGATGGCGGCGGCGATGGCCCCCAGCGTCATGATATTAAAGGAGTAGCCGAGGCCGAAATACAGCACCGCGATGGTGAGCGCCAGTGCCACCGGAATGGCCCCGAGTATCGTCATGGTGGCGCGGAAGGAGCGCAGAAACAGCGCCGTCACTACGAGGGCCAGCGCTAGGCCAATCCAGAGCGCATCCTGTACCGACTTCACTACTTCGGCCACGAAATCGGCCTGGTCATAATAAGGAGCCATGCGTACGCCGCGCGGCAGGCCGGCTTTCAGGGCCGCTACCTTGGCCCGCACGCCGTCAGATACCTGCACCACGTTGGCATCGGGCTGGCGGAGGATGGAGACAAGCACGGCATCGGAGCCGTTGGCGTTGATGCGGGTGTACTCGGGCTGCTCGCCCAAGGTCACGGTGGCCACGTCGGCGAGGCGCACGATGCGGCGGCCGTCGTTGCGCAGCACCAGATTTTCGAGGTCTTCCTTCTCCACGATGGTGGCGTCCGTCACGGTCAGGTAGAGGCGGCGGTAGTCGCTGAGGTAGCCGTTGCTCTGCACGAAATTGGTTGCCGTCAGCGCTTTGGTCACGTCATCCGGCCCGAGGGCCAGGGCGGCCAGCTGGTCGGGCAGCAATTGTATCTGGTACTCCTTGGTGCGCCCGCCCTGCACCTGCACCGACGACACGCCATCGACCTGCGAGAGGAAGGGCTTGATGGTGTAGAGCGCGAGCTTGCGCAGCTCCAGCGCCGAGCGGCCCGGCGCTTCCAGCGTGTAGCCCATCACCGGCAGAATGGCGGGGTTCATGCGCTCCACCGAGATGTTGACGGTGGGGGGGAGGTCGCCCCGAATCTGGTTGAGGCGCGACTCGATGAGCGTCTGGCTTTTGGCCACGTCCACGTTCCAGTCCAGAAAGGCCGAGATTTCGCAGCTGCCCCGGCTGGTGGTGCTGCGCAGCAGCTTCAGCCCCGGCACCCGCTTGATGGCGTCTTCCATGGGCTTGGTCACGGTCACCATCATGCGGTCGACGGGCTGCAAGCCGTTCTCGGCAATCACCTTCACCTTTGGGAAGGTCACCTCCGGAAATAGGGCCACGTTGATGCGCCGGTAGGCCACCGTGCCCAGCGCCAGGGCCAGCGCAAGCAGCACCGCAATGGGCGCTTTGTAGGCTTGAAAGATGGAAGGACGCATGGGGGAGGCAGCTAAGTGAGTGAAATGCGCAACGAGCGGAAGGAAGCCCCGGCGGGGCGGCATGTCGGTAGTTAAATAGCGTCAATTGCGGTTGTTAAGCCCCGTAGGGGCGGCACTCGTCAGCCGAATGTCGCCCCTACGGGGCTTGGGCAGCATCGGCGGCGGGAGTTGCTACCGATATGCCGCCCCGCTGGGGCTCTCGCCAGTCGCGGGGGCTTCCCCGCCGGGCGCGGGGGCTCCCCCGGTGAGCGCGGGGACTCCCCCGCCGGGCGCGGGGACTCCCCCGGTGAGCGCGGGGACTCCCCCGGTGAGCGCGGGGACTCCCCCGGTGGGAGCGGGGACTCCCCCGGTGAGCGCGGGGGCTTCCCCGTTGACGGCGGGGAGTCCCCCGCCGGCAGCGGGGAACTCCCCGCCGTCAACGGGGAGCGCATCGCCAGCGGCGGAGAGCTTCTCCGTGGCGACGGAGAGCCTCTCCCCGACGACGGGGAAGGCCCCGTCTCAAGCGCAGAGAAGCTACTTGCCATCGGGAGTCGCCGCGCCCACCGCGCGGGTCACCTTCACGGCGGCGGTGTCGTCCAGCCCGTAATTGCCGCTGAGCAGGATTTTATCGAGGGGGCTGAAGCGGGGGGCTTTGATTTCGATTTGGTCCTTTTCCTGGGCGCCCACCGTCACCGGGACTTTCACGGCCGTGGAATCATTGAGCAGCTTCATCACCCAGAATTCGGTTTGCGTTTCATCGGTGAGCACCGCGCCGCGCGGCAGGATGCTGGCCTGGCGCGGGGCCGTGCGGTCCAGTTCGACCTGCACGGCCAGGTTTTCGGGGAGGTCCGGCACCGGGCCGGTGGGCCGGATTGTGTAGCGCTGGGTCTGAATGCTGACATCGGCGGTGGCCAGCACCTCGGCCACGCGGCCGGTCAGCACCCGGCCATCGGGGAGGATGATGCGGCAGGCCTGCCCCGTGCGCACGTAGCGCAGCTGGGTCACGGGCACATCGAGGATGAAGCCGAAGCGGCTGCGGTCGTAGGTGAGGCCGAGCTGCTCGCCGTCCTGCACGTAGTCGCCGGCCAGCTTGTCCACGGTAGCCAGCACACCGTTGCGGGCCGATTTTATCTGGATGATGCCGCTGAACCGCAGGCGCGGGTCGCCGGTGAGCTTATCCAGGTGCAGGGTGCGCGATTCCTTGGTCTGGATGGTGAACACCGTCTGGCCGGCGCGCACCTGCTGGCCCACCACCGGCGAGGGGGGCAGCACGTAGCCCGTGGTGGTGGCCCGCAGCGCATCCTTGGCCGGGAAGGCCGACACGGCACTCAGCCGCAGCACATCGGTCAGGGTATCGGTCCGGACGGTGCCGATGGTGACCAGGGCGCGGGGCTTCACGGCGGGCTCTTCCTCGCCGTCGGCAGGCGGGGCGGCATCGCCGGCGGCGGCGGGGTCTTTCGAGCCGCAGGCGCTGAGGCTGGCGAAGGCAAGGAGAAAGAGGAAACGGGGAAGAGTCATCTTGAGGTAGGGGCGGGGCCTGCCCCCGCCCGTCGTTGAACGGTAATTGTTAAGACTTATACCGGCCAACGTGAACGGCGGGCGGTAATTATTGGAACGTAAAGCAAACGGCGCGAACGGCGGGCGGGGGCAGGCCCCGCCCCTACACCGCTTCTACTGCTCGGCCAGATAGTCCAACGCGAAGCGGCTCCTGAGCTGGTCCGTCTGCGCCTGCGTCAAACTGAATTGCAAGGTCCGGTAGCTGGTCACCAAGTTCAGGTAGTCGAGAATGGCCACATCGCCTGTCGCCAGCTGCTGCCGGGCGGCACCCACCAGCGCATCGGCCACCCGCAGCTGCTCCCGGATGCGGCCCAGCAGCGCATCCGACGCCCGGATGATGCCCTCCAACTGCTCGTACTGCTGCCGCCGCTGCACCGTAAGAAACTGCCGGTAGCCGCGGCGGCTCTGCTCGCTCAGTTCGATGCGCTGGTACTGGAGCTGGCGCTGGTGGCCGTCGAAAATCGGAATGTTCAGCTGCAGGCCGCCCCCGATGCCCACGCTGTGGGCCAGCGCCACGGGCAGGTAGGACGAGGATTGCAGGCCGCCATCCACCACGGCACTCACCTTGGGGCGGTAGGAGGCATCCACGGCGCGGCGGTCGAGCAGAAAGCGGAGGCTGTCGAGGGTGTATTGGCGCTGGGCGGGGGCCAGCAGGCCGGCCAGCGGGCGGTGGGTGGGCGGGGTAGGGGCTTCGAGGGCAATGAGGGCCGTATCGGCCACGCCGGCCAGGGCGCGGAGGGTGCCCAGCTCGCGGCGGTAGGCCAGGCGGTTTTGCTCCACGGTCACCTCCTGGGTACGCACGGAAAGGTAGAAGCTGAGGTACTGGGTTTGCTTGAAAATGCCGCCGTTCACCAGCTGGCGCAGCATTTTATCCTGCTCCCGGAGCTGGTTGAGCAGCGTGCGGCTGAAATTGAGCTGGGTTTCGGCCGCGTAGGCGGTCAGGAACTGGTCGGTGATGTTGCGGCGCAGGTCCAGCGCTGACAAGCGCCCGGTATTGCGCAGCACCTGGCCCTGGCTGGCGATAATCTGGTAGTCGTTCTGGAGCTGGAAGCGGTTCAGAATCGGCTTGGTGGCTTGCGCGAGGGCGGCGTAGTTGCCGCCGTTGGTCACGGCGTTGTCGTAGCCCAGCACGCTTTCGCCCTTGCTGTTGGTGATGGACGGGTAGTACAGCGCCGAGCCGATGCCGCCCACCTGCACGCCGTTCTGGCGGGCCCGCACGAGGCTGTCGATGCGGTTCTGGCGCACCTGGTTGGCGGTTTCGCGCAGTAGGGGGCTGTTTTGGCGGGCTACCAGCAGGAAATCATCGAGCCGGCGCGGGCTGACGGGCGCGGCGGCTACGGCCGGCAAAGGGGCGAGCACGGCCGGGGCCGCGCCGGTCTGGGCGCGGGCGGCACCGGCAAACAGCGCCGGCAGCCCACTCAGGGCAAGGCACCAAATCAGGCAGGAGGAGCGAGCGAACAACAGATGGGGGAGATGGTAAGCGCCACAAAGCTGCGGGCCAATTCTGAAGAAAATCGGCCCCTTAGCAAGTTGAAGTCCCTCTTACGCACAATGGCACAGAATATATACAAACTTTGGGCCTTCCTTCGCGGCTGTGCCGCCCTCCCTTTTGGCTACCTGCTCATGAAAATTCTCCTCGTTGAAGACGAAGCCGCTCTGCGCACCGCCCTCATGGGCTCCCTGAAGCAGGCCGGCTACCTGGTGGAAGCCGCCGCCGACTTTGCCCAGGCCCACGAAAAAATCAAGCTCTACCAGTACGACTGCGTGCTGCTCGACCTGACCCTGCCCGATGGCTCCGGCCTCGACCTGCTCCGCGCCCTCAAGGCCGACGGCTCGCCGGCCGGCGTGCTCATCATCACGGCCCGCGATGCCCTCGACGACAAAATCGCGGGCCTCGACCTCGGGGCCGACGACTACCTCATCAAGCCCTTCCACCTCTCCGAGTTGAATGCCCGGCTGCGGGCCATCATCCGCCGCCGCCAGTTCCACGGCCAGCAGCAAATCACCTTCCGCGACCTGCTGGTACTGCCCGAGCTGGCCGAAGTACACGTCCGGGGCGAGCTCCTCACCCTCACCCGCAAGGAGTACGACCTGCTCCTGTACCTGCTCGCCAACCCTGGCCGCGTGCTCACTAAGGAAGCCATTGCTGAGCACCTCTGCGGCGATGCCGTGGACGCCGCCGACTCGTTCGATTTCATCTACACCCACCTCAAAAACCTGCGCAAGAAGCTCCAGGAGAAGGGGGCAGATAATTACATCCGCACCATGTACGGCGTGGGCTACAAGCTGAGCCACGAGTAGCCGGCGGCGGCAGAAACAAAAGTGGCCCAGGCACACTCGTATTATTGCACCCGCCCCGCGCTTCTCCTCCGTTTCCGCATGAACCTGCTCAACGCTACCACCCGCTACTATCTAATGCTGGCCTTACTGTTGTTTGTGGGCGGCAGTCTGGGGCTGTACTATGGCATCAATTGGGCGCTGCGCACGGAGATTGAGGAGCAGCTGGCCGACCGCCGCCGGGAGCTGCTGGCCAAAGCACAGGCCAACGAGCTGCCGCCCGTGAGCCAGCTCGCTATCCTGCTCGACATCAGCCGCCGGCCCCGCCCGCTGGGCTTCCGCGATACCATGCTGCTCGACCGCACCGAAAACGAGATGGTGCCCCACCGGCAGCTCACGTTTCCGCTGACGGTGCGCGGCGAAGGCCCGGTGTGGGTCACGCTCCGCAAGTCATTGGTCGAGGCCGAAGACCTGCTGGGCGTGGTGCTGGCCGTAATGCTGAGCATATTGGCCCTGTTGCTCGGCGGCATGGTGGTGCTGAACCGCTGGCTATCGGCCCGGCTGTGGGCCCCGTTCCGGCACACGCTGGCAGCCCTGAGGCAGTACGATTTGCAGCAGCACCAGCCCCTGGCGCTGCCCGCGCCGCCCGTGGCCGAATTCGCCGAACTGAACCAGGCCCTTAACGGTTTCAGTCAGCGCCTGGTGGCTGATTATCAGAGCCTGCGCGAGTTCACCGCCAACGCCGCCCACGAAACCCAGACGCCGCTGGCCATCATGCAGGCCCAGCTGGAGCAGCTGCTGCAAGTGCCTGCTCTGGCCGAAGACCCGGCGGCCGCCCCGCTCGTGGCCGACCTCTACGGGGCCACGCTGCGCCTCTCGCGCCTGCACCAGGCCCTGAGCCTGCTCAGCAAAATCGAAAACCGGCAGTTTGCCGAGGCCCAGCCCGTGCGCCTCGACCAGCTATTGGAAGAACGAGTGGCCCAGCTCGAACCCCTCTTCGAAGCCCGCGAGCTGCGCTACGGCCTCGATATCAGCAACGGCCCCGTGGTGGTGCAGATGCACCCCGGCCTGGCCGACTCGCTGCTCCAGAACCTGCTCCAAAACGCTGTGAAGCACAACGTGCGCGGCGGCGAGCTGGCCGTTTCGCTATCCCAAACCGAGCTGAAAGTGACCAACACCGGCCCGGCCGTGGAGGGCGACCCGGCCCGCTTCTTCGAGCGTTTCCGCAAGCACAACGCTGCCTCCGAGTCGCCGGGCCTGGGCCTGAGCATCGTGCAGCAAATCTGCGGCTACTACGGCTTCGGAGTCGATTATTCGGTGGGGAAGGAGGGCACCCGCCACACCCTGCGCGTGGTGCTGAAACCCCCGGCCGGGGTGCCCGCGAAAAAAAGCAGCGCAAACCATGTGGCGCAGGGCTAGCCTCACCCTGCTTTCTAATGAGACGTCAGAAGCCGGACTGCCAACATTGGCAGCCCGGCTTTTTTGATTCCTGAACCTAGCCCCGCCCGCCGCGTAAGCCTGAGAGTGCCTGCTGGACAAGCCGGCCCCGCTGCTTCATCAGATGCTCAGGGCCGGCTCCGTACCATTGGGCCGGTATCATTCTTCCACCAACCCCCGATTTCTCCCCGCATGGCCACTCCCGACCCCCGGCGTCTCGCCAATCAAATTGCCCTCGTCACGGGGGCCAGCTCCGGCATCGGCGTGGCCGTGGCCGTGGCCCTAGCCGCCCACGGTGCCACCGTGGTGGTGAACTATGGCCACGACGAGGAAGGTGCCAACGCCACCGTCGCCACCATTGAGGCGGCCGGCGGCACGGCTCTGGCCATCAAGGCCGATGTGAGTAAGGAAGACGAGGTGCAGGCCATGTTCAAGCAAACCATTGAGCGGTTTGGCACGGTGCACATCGTGGTAGCCAACGCCGGCCTGCAGGTCGACGCGAAGTTTGTCGACATGACGCTGGCGCAATGGCAGAAGGTGATTGACGTGAACCTGACCGGCCAGTTCCTGTGCCTGCGCGAGGGAGCCCGCGAGTTTATCCGGCGTGGCGAGCAGCCCGATATTTCCCGCGCCACCGGCAAGCTCATTTGCATGAGCTCGGTGCACGAAGTCATTCCATGGGCCGGCCATGTGAACTACGCGGCCAGCAAGGGCGGCATCATGCAGCTTATGAAAAGCACGGCCCAGGAGCTGGCACCCCACAAAATTCGGGTCAACAGCATTGCCCCCGGGGCCATTGCTACGCCCATCAACCTCTCGGCCCGCGACACGCCCGAGGAGGAAAAAGCCCTGCTCACCCTCATTCCCTACAACCGCGTGGGCGACCCCGCCGATATCGGCAACCTCGCCGCCTGGCTCGCCTCGGACGAAGCCGACTATATCACCGGTCAAACCATTTTCATGGACGGTGGCATGACGCTCTACCCGGGCTTCGCCGACAACGGCTGAGCAGGAGAGGAGCTAAGAACGTCAACTCCCCTCCTCAGATGAGGAGGGAATGCTGGCGCGTAGCGCCGGCTGGGGTGGTTGAATTCGTTGAACAATAAGTGAACGATTCACTGCATCGTTCACAACCATCTTTCAACGCCACCCTCCGGTGGCACCACCCCCGTTTCAGCTTTGCTGAAACATCCCCTCCTTGGTAAGGAGGGGAGTTTTTCGTACTAATCTCCATGAACCCCGAACAAACCCGCCTCGCCGAAGCCAACGCCGGCACCAAGCCCTGGCGCAAGTTCGGCCCCTACGTGGCCGACCGGCAATGGGGCACCGTGCGCGAAGACTACTCGGCCAACGGCGACGCCTGGAACTTCACCACCCACGACCAGGCCCGCAGCCGCGCCTACCGCTGGGGCGAGGAGGCCATAGCCGGCTTTTGCGACAACGAGCAGCGCCTCTGCTTCGGCCTGGGCCTCTGGAACGGGCAGGACGCCATTCTCAAGGAGCGCCTATTCGGGTTGAGCGGGCCGGAGGGCAACCACGGCGAGGATGTGAAGGAGGTCTATTATTACCTCGACGGCACGCCCACGCACTCCTACCAGCGCATGCTGTACAAGTACCCGCAGCACGCTTTCCCCTACGAGTGGCTGGTGAAGGAAAATGCCCGCCGCGACCGTAACAGGCCGGAATTTGAGCTGATGGACACGGCTATTTTTCTGGAAAATAAGTACTTCGACGTATTCGTGGAGTACGCCAAGGCCGATGCTGAAGACGTGCTCATCCAGCTCACCATCATCAATCGCGGCCCGGCCGAGGCCACGCTGCACCTGTTGCCGCAGCTCTGGTTTCGCAACACCTGGGCTTGGGGCGAAGATGCCTACCGGCCCCGCCTGGCTGCCATTTCCGACAACCACATCCACGCCGAGCACCGGGATTTGGGCAAGTTTACGCTCTATTGCGACGAAGCGCCCAGCCTGCTCTTCTGCGAAAACGCCACCAACAACGGCCGCCTCCACAACGCGCCCTCCACGGAGCAGTTCTTCAAAGACGGCATCAACGACTACCTCCTGCACGGCCAGGCCGGGGCCGTGAACCCCGCCCGCACCGGCACCAAAGCCGCCGCGCATTACGAGCTGGCCATCGCGCCGGGCGCCACCCGCGTGGTGCGCCTGCGCCTGGCCGCGCCGGACCTGGCCACGCCCTTTGCCGATTTCGACCAGACCCTGAAGCTGCGCCTAACTGAAGCCGACCAGTTCTACCAAACCCTGCAAGCCGACCTGCCCAATGCCGACGCCCGCCTCGTGCAGCGCCAGGCTTTCGCCGGCATGCTCTGGAGCAAGCAATACTATTACTACGACGTGCCCCGCTGGCTGGCCGGCGACCCCGCCTTCCCACCCCCGCCGCCCGAGCGCCTCGAAGGCCGCAACAGCACCGGCTGGGTGCACCTCAATAACCAGCACATCATCTCCATGCCCGATACCTGGGAATACCCTTGGTACGCGGCCTGGGACCTGGCGTTTCACTGCCTGCCGCTGGCCCAGCTCGATGCGCAATTTGCTAAGGACCAGCTCCTGCTATTGTGCCGCGACTGGTACATGCACCCCAACGGCCAGCTGCCCGCCTACGAGTGGAAGCTGAGCGACGTGAACCCGCCGGTGCATGCCTACGCCACTTGGCGCGTTTTTAAAATGGACCAGAAAGCCCACGGCGGCCACGGCGACGTGAAGTTTCTGGAAACCATTTTCCACCGCCTGCTCATCAATTTCACCTGGTGGGTGAACCGCAAGGACCGTGACGGGCGCAACATCTTCGAGGGCGGCTTCCTGGGGCTGGATAACATCGGCGTGTTCGACCGCTCGGCCCCGCTGCCCTTCGGCGGCTTCCTGGAGCAGGCCGACGGCACCGCCTGGGTAGCCATGTACGCGCTCAACATGATGCGCATCGCCCTGCAGCTCAGCCAGACCAACCCCGTGTACCAGGACCTGGCCAGCAAGTTTTTCGAGCATTTCCTCTACATCGCCGAGGCCATGACCAACGTGGCCAACGAGCACATGGACCTCTGGGACGACGAGGACGAGTTCTACTATGACGCCCTGAACACGCCCGACCGCGGCCACGAACTGCTGAAAGTGCGCAGCTTGGTGGGCCTGATTCCGCTCTTTGCGGTAGAGGTTATTGACGAGGATTTGCTGGCTGGCGCGCCGCTGTTTCTGGCCCGCATGAACTGGTTTCTGGACAACCGGCCCGCGCTGGCCGCGCTGGTGTCGCGCTGGCAGGAACCCGGGAAAGGAGCCCGCCACCTGCTCTCGCTGCTGCGCGGCCACCGAGTAAAGCGCTTGCTGGCCAGAATGTTAGATGAAGCCGAATTCCTCTCCCCCTACGGCGTGCGCAGCCTCTCGCGCTACCACCTGGACCACCCGTTCGTTTTCCGGGGCACCGAAACCCAGTTCACCGTCAACTACGAGCCGGCCGAGTCGCAGACCAGCCTATTCGGCGGCAACAGCAACTGGCGCGGCCCCGTGTGGATGCCCATGAACTTCCTGCTTATCGAGTCGCTCCAACGCTTCCACCACTACTACGGCGACGATTTCAAGGTGGAATACCCCACCAATTCCGGCAAAACGGTAACGCTGCTCGAAGTAGCCGATGCCCTCACCGCCCGCCTCACCCAGCTCTTCCTGCGCGACCCCGAAACCGGCCGCCGCGCCTGCTTCGGTGATGATAAACAGCTGCAAAACGACCCCAATTTCCGCGATTACCTCTGGTTTCACGAATACTTCCACGGCGACAACGGCCACGGCCTCGGAGCCAGCCACCAAACCGGTTGGACAGGGCTGATTGCGAAGCTGCTGCAACCACGCGGTAAGGGCCAGTAGCACATGCTTTAGCTTGTGTCCGCCAGGCCAAAAAAACAATAAATCAACCATTTAACGGCACAAGCCAAAGCATGTGCTACATCCCATGCCCACCCCCGCCCCCTGGCTCGACGCCACCACGCCCATCCGCGACGGCATGGTGCACTGGCCCGACAACGCCCCCGTCCACGTCAAAAAAACGCTCAGCATCGCCACCGGCGCGGCTGCTAATGTCACCGAAGTGTCGATGAGTGCCCACACCGGCACGCACGTCGATGCCCCGCTGCACTTCACCGCTAATGCGGGCGACACCACCACGCTAGACCTCGGCCAACTCATGGGCCCGGCCCGCGTCGTAGCCATCACCGACCCCAAAAGCATCAGCTTGGCCGAGGTGCAGCGCCTCAAAATTGAGCCCGGTGCCCGGCTGCTCTTCCGCACTCGCATGTCAGATTCAGAATGGAGCACCATGCCATTCCAGCCCGATTTTGTGGCGCTGGACGGCGACGCGGCCGTTTTCCTGCGCGATGCGGGCGTGGTCTGCGTCGGAGTTGATTACCTCTCCGTGGGCAAAGCTGATGCCCATCACGCCCTGCTCGACGCTGGCATTTGCGTGATTGAGGGCTTGGCCTTGCAGCACATCGCGCCCGGCGAATATGAAATGCTGTGCCTCCCGCTGAAAATTGTGGACAGCGACGGCGCCCCCGCCCGCGTACTGCTGCGCCCTCAGTAACAGCCCGGAACAATTCTGAATGTTTCCAGCTGGGGGTTGCTCCCGTGCGGAATAATTGTGCCCGAAGCAGCCTGGCTTCGTATTTGACGTATACGGCCTGCCGCCGGCTCCCGGGCCGTGCGGCTTCGTCTATTCAGGGTACTTCGATTATGTTTTTGCGCACCTTTTGGCTCTGCGGAGCCTTGGCCAGTCTGCTGGCACTACATGGGCCGGCGCACGCCCGCCAAACGCCGAACAACGACGGCTTCCAGCGCCGCAATGGCCAGATGCAGGTAGTCCGTAACGGTCAGGCCCGTCCCATGACCCGCGATGCCCACCTGCCCACCGGGGCCACCGTCACCAAAGACGGCTTCGTGGTGAGCCCCACCGGCCAGCGCACCGAGCTGCGCGAAGGCCAGGGTTGCGACCTGCGCGGCCGCCCCGTGGCCGTGCAGGTCGCAGCCAATGGCGCGTTGGCCTTGGGCGCGTCCTCCGCTCCGGTTCCCGTTCGCAGCATCCGTTCTGTGCCCGCGCCTTCGCTCCTGGAGCAGGTATTTGGCTCGGGGGATGACGAAGACGAAGGAAAATTCAAATTCAAAAAGCGCAAAAAGCACCACGGCAAAGGCCACGGCCGCTGGAAGGGCGACGACTAGCGGCCGGCCGCGCATTTCAGGATTATATGGTTCATTGTTTTCTCGCTTCACCTTTTATCGATGCTGCCCGCGCCGGTCAGTTTGCTGCCGTGCAGGCCGCGCTGCAAGCCGAAGCCGCCCCCGATACGCTCCTGTTAGGCAATCTGGTGCTGGCCGATGGCACCGCCCCGCTTGATGCCGTAGTAGTGCGCCCGCACAGCATCACCCTGCTGGTATTCGCGCCCCGCGGCGGCCGGCTCAGCATTCCCGCACTGGGCTACGGCCGCTGGCTGCTCGATGGCGCGCCCGTGCCCAGCTCGGAAGATTTTGACAATCCTTTCGAACAGTTTCGGGAGCAGAAAGCCACACTGGCCGACTGGCTCCAGCCGCGTTTCACTCCCGGGCAGGCTGATTTGAACAGCGTTTCCGGCTTGGTGCTGTTTGAAACACCGGTTGAATTTGGTGCCGATGTCGAAGCCGCTCTGAATGAAGCCCCGGCCGGCTTCCAAATCGCCAGCAGCCTAGCCAACTTGCCAAGCAGCCTACGGGACTTGGCTACGCCTGACATCAACTTAACCGCTGATGATATTGCCGAGTGGGCTGCCGAATGGGCGGATTTCGTAGCCGTGCCACCCGCAAGCGAGACTACTGCCGCCGTGCCCACTGGCGCCCAGCCCAGCGCCACTGCAGACACTACCAATGCCGCCAGCACCTTCCTGGGCCAGAAAGCCCGCGCCCTCTGGGGCTGGCTCGGGGCCAACGACGTGCCCGATGACGACCTGCCCTACGGCTACGCCAACACCCTGAGTGCCCGCAACGAGGAAAAACAGCAGCTCGAACAGCTGCGCCAGCAAATGCAGGCCGACCTCAGCACCCAGCTCCAAGCCTTGGAAGCCCGCGAAGCCGAGCGTGAGCGCAGCATTGCCCAGCTCCGCACCGAGTTGGCCCAGGCCCCGCCCGTAGCCGCCGAAGCCACCGCCCTCGTCTCCCGCCTCGGGGCCGAAACCCGCGAAAAAGCCGCCCTCGAAGCCGAAATGCAGGCCTCCCGCGATGAGCTGGCCGCCCGTAATCAGGAACTGGATGCCAAAATTCAGCAGCTCAGCCAGCTTATCGGGCAGCTCAGTGCCAGTCCGGCTGCTGCTGCGCCGGTTGCGGCCCCAGCCCCGCCAATAACGGCTGCGGCCCCGCCGATAACGGCCCCCGCCCCGATAGTAACGGCCCCAGCACCTCCAACTATTCCCGTTGCCCCGCCATTTGCGGATGCCTCACCAGTTGCTGAAAGCAAGCCCGTCGCTGCTGTCTCTCCATCGCCTGTAGTCACTACTTCTGGTGCTATCGCATCTGACGCGCCTCGTTCCGAACCTGTTGGAAGGGTGCCTGATTCGGCTGGATTTGGTTCATCGACAACTGCTGCGGCAAAGCCGGCCGCCGGAGTATCTCCGCCGGTTTTCGCGCTCTCTAATCACTTTGAACGTCTCCGCGCCCGGGCGCAGGCAACTGCTGCCGCGCTGCAGCCCCGGCTACGAAAGGCGAAGGAGTGGGGGCAGGCCCAGCCCCGCGCCGCGCTGGCAGCGGCCGCCGTGGCCGTGCTCGGCCTGGGCATCTGGGGCCTGAGCCACGTGGGCAACACCCCGCCCGTCCCGTTCCAGGAAAACGGCCGATGGGGCTACGCCGATGCCAGCGGCCAGCCCGTAATTCCCGCGCAGTTCACGGCCGCCAGCCCGTTTGAGAAAGGGCAGGCCGTGGTGGCGAAAGACGGCGCGTATGGCTTCGTGGATGAGAAAGGCAAAGAAATAATACCTGCCGCCTACGATGCCCTTAACCCCTACGCCGGCGGCTATGCCCGCGCCCGGGTAGGTGATGCCTACACCTTCATCGACGAGGACGGCCAGGAGTTCGACCATTATTATTTCAACGCCCTCGACTTCGCCGAAGGCCACGCCGCCGTGCTCGACCACCGGGGCTGGCACTACATCAGCGGCCCCACCGAGCCCGATACGCCACCCGTCATCTTCAAAGAAGCCTACTCCTTCGCCGACGGCCTGGCCCGCGTGAAGCTCCCTGACGGCTACACCTTTATCACCGCCGACTACCTTGCCGACCCCGGCCAGGGCACCAAACCCTTCGGCCGCTACCAGCAGGCTTCCGATTTTGTCGATGGCAAAGCCCAGGTGAAACAGGCCGGTCGCAGCTTCACTATTAATAAGGACGGCGAAGAAGTGAAGTGACCTAATTCCACCCGAAAAATCTGCCTAAAGTAATCAGGCGCAGGCCGGCTCCCATTGGTGGCCCGCCTGCGCCTGATTACTTTAGGCAGATTTTTCGGATGAAATAGTTGGCTGAATATGAGATGATTTGAAAATATTTATCTCGGAAACGATTGCGGAATTATTCCATATCCCGCAAAACCCTTAGCTTGCACCCCGCTTAACAATAAGGTAACATGGAAGTTCAAACATTGAAGTATCCGGCCATCCGTAACTACGTGGCTGGCCAGTCGGTAGAAAGTGCCTCTACGCCCACCATGGACGTATTTAGCCCCCTCAGCGGGCAGTTGATTTCCACGCTGCCGCTCAGCAACGCCGCCGCGCTCGACGCTGCCGTGCAAGCCGCCAAAGCCGCCTTCCCCTCGTGGTCGGCCACGCCTATTAAGGAGCGGGTCCAGATTTTCTACCGCTATAAAACGCTGCTGGAGCGTGACATGAAAGCCCTCGCCGACCTCGTGCGCGAGGAAAACGGCAAGACCTACGACGAAGCCCGCGCCGAAGTCGAAAAGGCCATTGAGCTGACCGAATTCGCCTGCTCCATGCCGCAGCTTATCCAGGGCGAATTCCTCGAAGTGAGCAAGGGCGTGGAAGCCCGCGCCGAGCGCAAGCCGCTGGGCGTGGTGGCCAGCATCGCCCCGTTCAACTTCCCCAACATGGTACCGCACTGGACCATCCCGAATGCCATCGTGCTGGGCAATACCATGATTCTGAAGCCCTCGGAGCAGGTACCGCTGAGCGCCGTAAAAATCGCCGAGCTGCTGAAAGAAGCCGGCCTGCCCGACGGCGTGCTCAACATCGTGAACGGCGACAAGGAAATCGTGGAAGCCATCTGCGACCACCCTGAAATCCAGGCCGTGAGCTTCGTGGGCTCTACCGCCATTGCCAAAGTCGTTTACATCCGCGCCACCAGCAACCTGAAGCGTTGTGTAGCCCTCGGCGGGGCCAAAAACCACCTGATGGTGCTGCCCGACGCCCACCCCGAAATGACGGCCTCGAACGTAGCTGCTTCAATGTCGGGCTGCGCGGGCCAGCGCTGCATGGCCGGCTCCACTATGGTCGGCGTGGGGGCCATTGATGGCATCGTGGCCAAAATCGTGGAAGAAGCCAAGAAGATTGTGGTCGGTAAGAACCTCGGCTCCGTCATCAGCAAAGAAGCCAAAGCTCGTATCGAAAAGCACATCACCGAAGCCGAAGCTGCTGGTGCCAAAGTCCTGCTCGACGGCCGCAACGCCGTAGTGCCCGGCCATGAAGATGGCTATTATGTGGGTGCTACCGTCATCGATTACGTGACGCCCGACATGCGCATCGCCCAGGAAGAAGTCTTCGGCCCGGTGCTCGCCATCATGCGCACCAACACGCTGGACGAGGCCATTGCTATCGAAAATGCGAACCCTTACGGCAACGCCGCCGCCGTTTTCACCAGCAGCGGCAGCAGCGCCCGCTACGTCATGGACCACGCCAACGCCGGCATGATTGGCGTGAACATCGGCGTGCCCGTGCCCCGCGAACCATTCTCCTTCGGCGGCTGGAACGACTCGAAATTCGGTGCCTGCGACATCACCGGCAAAAGCTCGATTGAGTTCTGGACGCAGCTGAAAAAGACCACGACAAAGTGGAACCCCGAGTCGCGGGTGAACTGGATGAGCTAAAGTAAAACTGTCATCCTGAGCACAGCGAAGGACCTAAGGACAGCGGAGCAGCTTGCAGTAAATTAAATTATTAAGAGCCGATGGCATGGACGCGATAAGGTCCTTCGCTGAGCTCAGGATGACAGACGGCGTAATTGCCAAACAGATACTCATGGAAACCACCTTCGCCACCGACAAAGACCAAATCCTGCACGACAACCTCGACCACACACTCTTCTCGTGGTCGAAGCAAACGGGCCTGAACCCCATCAACGCCGAGCGCGCCGAAGGCGTGTACGTGTACGACCGCGACGGCAAGCGCTACATCGACTTCTCGGCCCAACTTATGAACGTGAACATCGGCCACGGCGACCAGCGCGTGACCGAAGCCGTGACTGCCCAGATGCGCGAGCTCAGCTACGTGTACCCCGGCATGATTACCAAGGCCCGCGGCGACCTCGGCAAACGCCTGGCCGAAATCACCGCACCCAACCTCACCAAGGCGTTTTTCACGCTCGGCGGGGCTGAGGCAATCGAAAACGCCATCAAGCTGGCGCGGGTCTACACCGGCCGCCACAAGATTGTGTCGCTCTACCAGTCGTTTCACGGGGCCAGCTACGGCGCCATGAGCGTGGGCGGCGACCCCCGTAAGTTTGCCGTGGACAGCCAGGCCATGCCCAGCACCATCCACGTTGAAAACCCGTTTTTCTACCGCTGCCCCTGGCACAGCTCCACGCCCGAGCAGTGCGCCCAGCGCGCCGCCGATGCCATGGAGCGCATCATCGGCTACGAAAACCCCGGCAGCGTGGCGGCCATCGTGCTCGAAGGCGAGTCGGGTACGTCGGGCTGCATCAAGTACCCGCCCGGCTACTGGACGCGCATCCGCGAAATCTGCGACAAATACGGCATCCTACTCATTGCTGATGAAGTGATGTCGGGCTTCGGCCGCACCGGCAAATGGTTCGGTTCCGACCACCACAACGTCAAAATCGACATCATGTGCATGGCCAAGGGCATCACCGCCGGCTACCTGCCCCTGGGCGCGGTGATGGTGGATGAAAAAATCGCCAAGTCCTTCGATGACAAGCCGCTGCCGCTGGGCCTCACGTACTCCGCGCATCCGGTGTCCTGCGCCGCCGCCGTGGCTGTGCTCGATATTTATGAGAGCGACAACCTGCTCGAAAACACCGTGGAAATGGGCAAGTACATGGACGAGCAAGTCGCTCAGCTCATGCGCCACCATCCCAGCATCGGCGACTGGCGCAACACAGGCCTCTTCGGCTGCATCGAGCTGGTGAAAAACCGCGATACCAAAGAGCCTATGGCCCCCTGGAACGCCACCAACGACCAGATGGCCATCATGAACCAGGTCGCCGCTAAAATCCGCGAGTTGGGCATGTACACCTTCGTGCGCTGGAACTACATTTTCATCTGCCCCCCGCTCACGATTAATAAGGAGGAGATTGATGAGGGATTAGCCATTATTTCGGAAGCCATCAGCATTGCCGATAAGTATGTGAACTAAGGCACGATGGCGCGGGGCTCAGCCCCGTGTCGGCTACTGACAGGCCTCCGGCCTGCGGCACCCGTGCCGCCGCAACAATCCGGCAAATCAACCTCAACGATTCGGGCCAGAGGCCCTATTCATAGTCAGCACGGGGCAGAGCCCCGCGCCATCTGGTTCCCATCATGTCCATTCTCCTCAAAAACGGCCGCGTCGTCACCGCTGATTCGGACGCCGTCTGCGATATTCTGATTGAAGGCGAAACCATCTTTTCCATTGGCCGCAGCTTGTCGGCCGATGGTGCGGAGGTGATTGACTGCTCCGGCAAAATCATCGTGCCCGGCGGTATCGACCCGCATGTGCACCTCGAAATGCCCTTCATGGGCACGTTTTCGTCGGATACCTACGAAACCGGCACCCGCGCCGCGCTGCATGGCGGCACCACTACCGTCATCGACTTCATCCTTCAAAAACAGGGGAATTCGTTGCGCTCGGCCCTGGAGGAATGGCAGGGCCGTGCCACCGGCAACGCCGTGGGCGACTACAGCTTCCACATGGCCGTCACAGATTTCAACCCGAGCACCAAGGAGGAAATTAAGGACATGGTGGCCGAAGGCATTACCTCCTTCAAAACATTCATGGCCTACAAGGGCGCGCTCATGATTGACGACGCGCAGATGGTGGGCCTGATGCAGGAAGTGAAAAAGCACGGCGGCCTCGTAACCGCCCATGCTACCAACGGTGACATGATTGATACCCTCATCGCCCAACACCGGGCGCAGGGCAAACTCACGCCGCTCTACCACTACCTCTCACAGCCCGAAGTCACCGAAGCCGAAGCCTCGGGCCGCTTTGCCGACATCGCCAACTACACCGGCGTGAATGCCTACATCGTGCACCTCACTTGCGAGGGTGCCCTCAACCAGGTGCGTCGCGCCACCGAGCGCAACCAGCGCGTGCTGGTTGAAACCTGCATTCAGTATCTGGTGCTGGATGCGTCGCTGTACGAGGACGAAGCCAACGGCGCGAAAGTGGTAATGTCGCCCCCGCTGCGCGAGAAAAAGGACCAGGCCACGCTTTGGGCCGGCATAAACCAAGGCTTGGTGAATGTTCTGGGCACCGACCATTGCCCATTCATGTGGGAGCAGAAGCTGATGGGCAAGGACGATTTCTCGAAAATTCCCAACGGCCACCCCGCCATCGAGCACCGCATGGAATTGCTGTTTTCGGAAGGTGTAAATAAAGGCAAAATCACGCTCCAGAAATTCGTGGAAATAACTTCCACCAATGCTGCGAAAATATTTGGCATGTTTCCGCGCAAAGGCACCATCAGTATTGGTGCAGATGCGGATTTGGTAATATTCGACCCAAATAAAAAGCACACGATTTCGGCCGACACGCACCACATGAATTGCGACTATTCGGCCTACGAAGGATGGGAGATAACCGGTAAGATTGATACCGTTTTACTGCGTGGAAAAGTAGCCGTAGATGCTGGAGAAGCCAAAGTAGCCAAAGGGTACGGACAGTTTATTAAGCGCGGCAAAACCAATTTTTAACAGGCGATTTCCATTGCCAACTGGGTATCTGACATCACGAATGCTTACAGGCATTCCTTTCTTGCTGTGCCCTAAGGTGTAGCATGTGCAAATGCCCGTTTTTTTGCTTAATTTAAAGCCCGCTTTGGGCTGTTTAATCTGAATTCACATTTACTGTAACTCAAAGCGTTGTGCCTCGCCAGAAATTACTGCCTTGGGACACTCGCCACGACCAAACTCAACTTCATTCACTCTCACTCCCAACAATGCCCAGAATTATTAAATCCGGCCTCATCCAGATGAGCCTGCCGATGACCGAAGGCGAAGGCACGATTCAGGAAATCATGGCCGCCATGGAAGCAAAGCACATTCCGCTTATTGAAGAAGCCGGTCGCCAGGGCGTGCAGATTCTCTGTTTGCAGGAAATCTTCAACACCCCGTATTTCTGCCCCGGCCAGGACAAAGCCTGGTACGCCTCGGCCGAATCGGTGCCCGGCCCGACGACGGACCGCATGGCCGAATACGCCAAGAAATACAACATGGTGATGATTGTGCCCGTGTACGAGCGCGAAGCCGCCGGTTTCCTCTACAATACCGCCGCCGTAATTGATGCCGACGGCACCTACCTCGGCAAATACCGCAAAAACCACATTCCCCATACCACCGGCTTCTGGGAGAAATTCTTCTTCAAGCCCGGCAACATGGGCTACCCGGTGTTCCAGACCAAGTACGCCAAAGTGGGCGTGTACATCTGCTACGACCGCCACTTCCCCGACGGTGCCCGCATTCTGGGCCTAAACGGGGCCGAAATCGTTTACAACCCTTCGGCCACCGTGGCTGGCCTCTCGCAGTATCTCTGGAAACTGGAGCAGCCCGCGCACGCCGCCGCCAACGGCTATTTCATGGGCTGCATCAACCGCGTGGGTGAGGAGAAGCCCTGGAACCTGGGCCGCTTCTACGGTACGTCCTATTTCGTGGACCCGCGTGGCCAGATTATCGCGCAAGCTGATGAGTACAAAGACGAATTGCTGATTTCGGAATTCGACCTCGATATGATTGAGGAAGTGCGCAATACTTGGCAGTTCTTCCGCGACCGCCGCCCCGAAACCTACGAGAAACTGGTAGAGCTGTAGGCGCTTGGCTGACATAAAAACGGTCATGCTAAGTCTAGTCGAAGCATGACCGTTTTTTTATTCACTAATAATTCGAATTAACCTGCCCCAATGGCTGAATTTTCTACACCTACCACCGAGCAGCAATTCGCGGAAAACTTCGCGCAATTGAAGCCGGTGATGAACCGCACCGAGGCGCTTTACGAAAGCTCCCGCTGCCTTTTTTGCTTCGATGCGCCGTGTATAAAAGCGTGCCCATCGGGGATTGATATTCCGCAGTTTATCCGCCAGATAAATTCCGGTAACGACACCGGCGCGGCACGCACTATTTACGAGGCCAACTACTTCGGTAATGCCTGCGGCAAAGTGTGCCCTACGGAAGTACTCTGCGAAGGGGCATGTGTGTACAACTTGCAGGAAGTGAAGCCGATTGAGATTGGTCGACTCCAGAGTTATGCCACCACCAAGGTGATTAAGAGCGGCGAAAAACTGTTCGGTCCCGGCGCGGATAACGGCAAAAAAGTGGCCGTAATTGGGGCTGGTCCGGCCGGTATATCTGCTGCTTGTGAGCTGCGTTCGCTGGGCTATGGCGTTGATGTTTTTGAGGCTAAAGCGCAGCCTTCGGGCCTGACGGTTTACGGCGTAGCGCCGTACAAAATCACCAACGAAGAAACGCTGGCCGAGATGGACTACTTGCAGGCGCAATTCGGCTACAACGTGCATTTCAATTCGGCTATTTCGTCGCGTGCCGAATTGGAGAAATTAGAAGATAAATACGACGCTATTTTCCTCGGAATTGGCCTTGGCAAAACCAATGAATTGGGCTTGCCCGGCGAGGATAAAATCAACTGCACCGGCGCGGTTGAATTTATTGCTGAACTGCGTCAATTCCAACACAAAGTAGCGGTGGGCCGCAAGGTAATTGTGCTGGGCGGCGGCAATACCGCTATGGATGCGGCTTCCGAATCTTCGCGCCTCGGGGCGGAAAATGTAATTCTGGCCTATCGCCGAGCTAAGGATGAAATGGGCGCTTACGAGTTCGAGTACGACTTGGCCAAAGGGGTAGGAGTGAAAGGCTTATTCAACGTAGCGCCGGTGGAAATTACCGGCAACGGCTATGTAGCAGGCGTGAAATTCATTCGCACCGAAACCAAGGATGGTAAGGTGCGGGAAATTGCCGGCTCTGAGTTTGTGGAAGACTGCGACATGGTGATTAAAGCCACTGGCCAGGCCAAGCAGACGGAATTCCTGAGTTTGATTCCGGGCCTGAAGCTGGATGGCAAAGGCCGAATTATCGCTAATGCTCACACCGGGCAGACCGGCAATCCCAAATACTTCGCTTCTGGCGATGCCTGGAATGGCGGGGCCGAAGTGGTGAACGCGGCAGCTGAAGCAAAGCTGACGGCACGCGGTATTCATGCCTATTTGAGCAAGTAGCGCGGACTTTCAGTCCGCGAGTTGAGCCCATTTCCCTCATTTCGTATTCAATCGCGGACTAAAAGTCCGCGCTACATTATGCCTGACATCTCAATAAATTTCGCCGGCATTAAATCGCCGAACCCGTTTTGGCTGGCTTCGGCCCCGCCCACCAATTCCGGCTATCAAATAATGAAAGCCTTCGACGCTGGCTGGGGCGGCGCGGTGTGGAAAACACTGGGCGTGCCCGTCGTCAACGTGTCGAGCCGCTACGGCGGCGTGAACTACCGCGACAAGCGCCTCGTTGGTTTCAACAATATCGAGTTGATTTCGGACCGCCCGCTGGCCGACAACCTGCGCGAGATTGAGGAAGTGAAAAAGCGTTTCCCCAACCATGCCGTTATCGCCTCGCTCATGGTGCAGACGCGCCAGGAGTGGCACGACATCGTGCGCCAGAGCCAGGACGCTGGTGCGGACGGCTTCGAGCTCAATTTCGGCTGCCCGCACGGCATGTGCGAGCGCGGCATGGGTTCGGCGGTAGGGCAGGAGCCCAAGGTGCTCCAGATGATTGTGGAATGGGTGATGGAAGTGGCCAAAAAGCCCGTCATCGTGAAGCTCACCCCGAATATCTCCGACATCACGGAGCCAGCTATGGCCGCCCGGCGCGGCGGTGCCGATGCCATTTCGCTCATCAACACGATTCAGAGCATCGTGGGGGTTGATTTGGACCAGTTTGCGCCGTACCCCATTGTGGACGGCAAGGGCAGCAACGGCGGCTACTGCGGCCCGGCCGTGAAGCCCATTGCCCTGAACATGGTGAAAAACTGCGCCCAGCATCCCGACATCAAACTACCCATTTCGGGCATTGGTGGAATTGAGAACTGGCGCGACGCGGTGGAGCACATTCTGCTGGGAGCCAGCAGCGTGCAGGTGTGCACGGCGGCCATGCACTTTGGCTTCGGCATCATCCGCGAAATGACTTCGGGGCTGGAGCAGTACATGGTTGAGAAGGGCTTCAACACCATTTACGACATGGTGGGCAAGGCCCTGCCCAACGTGCTGCACTGGGAAGACCTGAACATGAAGTACAAGGTGACGGCCAACATCCACAAGGACAAGTGCATTGGCTGCCAGCTGTGCTACACGGCCTGCGAGGATGGGGCCCATCAAGCCATCAAGCTCAACGCTGATACGCGGGTGCCCGAAATCATCGAGGAAAACTGCGTAGGCTGCAACCTGTGCTCGCTCGTATGCCCCGTAGAGGACTGCATTACGATGGACCGCACCGACGACGGCACCCAGCACCTCACCTGGAAAGAGCGCACCGAAGCCGGCACCGCGCCCACCGAATTCAACGACGAAAAGGCCGGCGGCCGCCACCACTGGGTACCCGAGCCCAGCGCCGCGTTGGGCAAGGAGCGCCACAAAACCCTGCCCGGCAAAGCCCGGCTGTATTCCGGCGAAACGGTATTGCCGACTGAGGCTTAAATAAGGCTCTTACTATGGTATGCAGGCACTAAATCTGGTCCACATTTTGTTTAGAAACGTAGAACAGCATTCACTTGTAACCCGACGCGTTTCGACGCGCTGCCATATCATGAAAGTTAAATCAGTGATTTTTTCGTTGAGCCTCTGCCTGCTATTGTTGAGTGGTTGCGTGGCTTCCGTGGGGCCGGAATACGGCTATTATCCGCCTGCCCCACGGCCGTATTACGGCTATGCGCGGCCCTATTATTACAATCCTCGACCCGTAATTGTGGTGCCGCGTGGCGGGTATAACCGCCCGCACTACGAAGGCAACCACTACGGTGGCGGCTATGGCGGGGGTCGGGGCTACGGCAACGGTCATGGTGGCGGCCGCCGTCGCGGCGAATAACACCGTAGAATTTAGACAAGAAAACGGGCTCCCCACGCAAGTGGGGAGCCCGTTTTCTTGTCTGGTCAATTGCTAAATCAGTCAAAAATCACGGTTTTGTTGCCGTGCACGAACACCTGCTCGTCGAACACCATTTTGAGTGAGCGGGCGAGCACGATTTTCTCCACATCGCGGCCGGCCTGGGCCATTTCGTGGGCGCTCTGGGTATGGTCGATGGGAATAACGTTTTGGGCGATGATGGGGCCCTGGTCGAGCTGCTCGTTCACGAAATGCGCGGTGGCCCCGATTATTTTTACGCCCCGGGCGTAGGCCTGCGCGTAGGGGCTGGCCCCTACGAAGGCTGGTAGGAAGGAGTGGTGAATGTTGATGAGCCGATTGGAATAATGCGCCACGAACTCGGAGGTTAGGATGCGCATATATTTGGCCAGCACCACAAAATCGGGCTGGTATTGGGCCAGCACGGCCAGTACTTCGGCCTCGTGGGTTTCGCGGGAGCGGTCGGCGTGGGGCAGATAGTGGAAGGGCAGGTTGAACTTGCGGGTGAGGTCGCCGAGCACCTCATAGTTGCTGATGACGGCCAGCACGCGGGCATTGAGCTCGCCGAACTCGTGGCGTACCAGTAGCTCGCTGAGGCAGTGATGCTCCTTGGTGGCCATCAGCACAATGTTTTTGGGCTGGTTGGTGGTGAGGCGGATAACGGCCGACGGGGGCAGGCCCGTGCGCAAATCGACTTGGAGTGCCTCCGGGTCGAACGCGCCGGCCATTTCGGTGCGCATGAAAAAGTGGTTGCCATCGCGCTCCACAAATTCGCCGTTGCGGATGATGTTGAGGCCGTGCTTGAACAGCACACCCGTGATTATATAAACCAGGCCCGGCTCGTCGGGGCAATGAATGAGCAGCAAATGCGCCATGCGGAACAGCGTGAGTAGTCGGTTGAATTGGCAAAAAGCCGAACTGCAAAAGTAGAGCGCTGGCTATTGGATAATTGCGCTTTTATTTGCCGCTGAATTCTGCCAAAATTATTTCGTGCATCTACCTCTACCTGCCCGGCTGCTGCCGGCACTGCTGTTCAGCGCTTGCCTATTCGTTCCTGCCCTCAGCCGCGCGCAGGGATACGCCGAGGGTATTGGCCTGAACTACGAAGTGCTGCCTCTAAAGCAGAAAAACAGCAGCGAAGCCACATTCCGAGGCGACGTTTTTCGGGCCAACATCATCGTGCCTCTTGCCGTGGCGGCGGATACATCACACGCAATATTGGCTGGCCTGAATCTGGAAACCTTGCGTTTCAGCGGCAATCGACCCGGCTTTGAAGTACACAACGTGTACGGCATCACGCCAGTGCTGGGCTACCGCCAGCGCCTGTCACCCCGCACTGAGCTCACGGCCCTCGCGCTGCCCGCTCTGAATTCGGATTTGCGCGAGGTGCGCGGGGCTGATGTGACCTGGGGCGGCGTGCTACGGGCCGCCTACCGCAGCAGCCCCCACCGGGCCTACCGTCTCACGGTGGGCTACCGGCAGCAGTTCTACGGGCCGCAGTACGTGCTGCTGCTGGGCCTCGACTGGCAGCTGGGGCAGCGCTGGCGGCTGTTTGGCGACCTGCCCACCACCTTCACGGCCAGCTACGCCGCCACGCCGCGAGTCAATGTCGGGTTCAACCTGAATGGCATCAACACCGCCTACCGTTTGCTGAACAACGACCAGTATTTTCAATATCAGCAGGGGCATTACGGCTTGTTTGCCGAAACTTATTTGAGTGCGCATTTGGCAATACGAGCCACTGCTGCCTATGCCGTAACACGGCGCATGGAAGTGTATGCCAGGGACGACCAATGGCCCGCCACCATCGACTATATTGGATTGGGCAAGGCCCCTACGCCGCTGAGTTCGCCGATAGAAAAAGGCTTGGCATTCCGGCTGGCGCTGAGCTACCGCGTGCCGGCCCCATGAGGCTTGTAGCATAAGCTTCAACTTGTGCACTGCCAGAACAGCCCGACTATGTCCGAAGCGAAGCTTATACTGCTTCGGCAGTTGGCTGGAGGCTCACTTGGGGCGAATCAGTGTGAATGGCCACCGTCGTGTCGCGCAGGTGCTGGGGCTGCCGTTTGTTCTTCACGGCCTGAATTTCGGCCACAATGGCCAGTGCGATTTCCTCCGGGGTTTCGCCGCCCAGGCTCAGGCCAATGGGACTGTGCAGGCGGTTTTGCAGCGCATCTAAAATTTCTGCTTCGGACAAATTCAATTCGTCTTCATTCAGCAGCCGCCCGGCTTTGGCCCGGGGCCCCAGCAGGCCAATATATGGGGCCGCCGAGGGCAGCAGCGTTTGCAGCGCAGCCAAATCATAGGCGTAGTTGTGACTGAGCAATACGTGGTACGCATCCGCATCAGGGGCAAGCATTTCCAATTCCCGGACGGGCAAGATTCGTACTTCCACCGCCTCCGGAAAACGAGCAGCAGTGGCCAGATTAGGCCGGCCATCCAGCACCGTGATGTGCCAACCGAGCGAGGCAGCCAGATGCACCAGCGGCTGCGCATCATTGCCCGCGCCATACACCACGAGGCGCAGCGGTGGCGTGAGCACCTCCAGCAGTGCCCGCACCGGGCCGGCATCGGTTTCGATTTCCAGAATCTGCGATTTGCTTTCTACTAACGCAGTTTGCGCGGCCTCCGCCAGCGGGGCGGCTAGTAGGGGAGTGCCCCGCAGCGCCCCGGAGGCCGAGAGTAACACTCGCTGCCCCACGGCTGCTTTCAGCCCCGAGGAATCGGTTTCAAATATGGTCGCCAACACCGCCGGCTCGGGGTGTTGGGCGAAGCCGCGCAGCAGCTCCACCGGGTTATCAGCCGCCGCAAAATCCAGCGGCTCCAGCAGGATGCGGACCACGCCCTGGCAGCCGGGACCGAGGCCGTGGCGCGGGTCGTCCTCATCCCGCGTGTCGTACGTCACCAGCGCGGGCTGGCCCCGAAAAATGGCTTGGCGTGCGCGCTGGCGGGCATCGCCCTCCAGGCAGCCGCCGCTGATGGCCCCGGTCAGCTCGCCGTCTTCGGTCACCAGCATGCGGGCCCCGGGGCGGCGGTAGGCCGAGCCCAGCACCTCGACCACCGTGGCCAGGGCGCAGGGGCGGGCCGCGGCGCGGTGCCGGTCGTAGGCGAGGAGCAGGCGTTGGAGTTCGGTCATGGCGCGGTAGTTTGCGGAGGAAGTACGCCCGGTGGCGGGGCGGGGTTATGTAAACTCCTGACGCGGGAGTGGGGTTTTGGTTCGGAGGCCCGCCGCCGGCTAGCGGCGCTTATATTGAGTGCTATGACCGCTGCCATCCTCCTCTATCAACTAAATACCCTCACCGAAGCCGACGAAAAGCCGGCGGCGGTGTTCTTTTTAGGGCCGAACTCAGCGCTGTCTCATCTGCCCATCGACCTGCCATATCGCAGCAATTACTACAAAATCGGCCTATGCCTACGCGGCCATGCTCGCCTGAAAGTCAACCTCGAAACCTACGATATCGAGCCTGATTCGCTGATGGTATTATCGCCCTACGTTATCAAACAGTGGCCTTTTATGTCGGCCGATTTTGAGGGGCTGAGTGTCTTTTTTACCCGAGAATTCATTTCGGCTAATTGCAGCCTGAACCCGGATGCCTTTTCGTTTTTTGAGGGAGATGCCCGCCATGTTTTTCAATTAACGTCCTCTCAGGCCGATAATATCGCCGCGCTGCTACAGTCTATTGAGCATAAATACGACGCACCGCACGCCTACCGCGAGGAAATCCTGCGCAGCCTCATCCAGATTTTGCTGCACGAAATTGCGCCCATATACAGTGCCCAGCACGTTTCGGCGACTGTCACCCAGACCAGAAGCCAGTTAATTGCCGCTGCATTTAAAAAGCTGGTCAGCACGCATTATGCCACCGAGCGAAGCCTGTCCTTTTATGCCGACAAGCTTTGCATCACCCCCAAGCACCTGGCCGAAACCGTGAAGGAAGCCACCGGCCGCCGCGCCGTGGAATGGCTGGCCGAGGCCGTGCTGCTGGAAGCCAATGTGCTACTGCAAAACCCCGCCCTGACCATCGCCCAAATCGCGGATACCCTCCACTTTGCCGACCAATCCACGTTTGGCCGGTTTTTCCGGAAAGGCATTGGGGTTTCGCCGGCAGCTTACCGGCAGCGCTGGGCCTGACGCTTGCCGCACTTTGGCCCAATTTCCCCGCCGTTTCGCCCTTTTGCAAGGCCGAAGCCGGACGGAGCTTTGCCTTATGAAAATCATCATCACAGGTTCCCTCGGGAACATCAGCAAACCCCTGGCCACCGCGCTGGTGCAGCAGGGCCACGCCGTTACGGTTATCAGCAGCAAGCCGGACAAGCAGGCGGAAATTGAAGCATTAGGAGCTGCCGCCGCCTTTGGCAAAGTGGAAGACGTAGATTTCCTGACGGCCACTTTCACAGGTGCCGATGCCTTGTACCTGATGGTGCCGCCGCATTTTGCCGTGGCCGATTCGCGGGCCTACCACCAGCAAATCGGCCGCAATTATGCCCAGGCCATTCAGCGAGCGGGCGTGCGGCGCGTGGTGCAGCTCAGTAGCTGGGGCGCGCACCTGGCGGAGGGCACTGGCGGCATCCTCGGTACGCACGATGTGGAGGTTGTTTTGCGCGAAGTGCCCGGCGTCACGCTTACGCACCTGCGGCCGACTTCTTTTTACACCAATTTCTATACATCAATTGGGATGATAAAAGGCGCGGGGATGATGGGCGCTAATTATGCGGGCGATATCAAAGTGGCCTTTGTGCACCCTCGGGATATTGCCGCTGCGGCGGCAGAGGAGCTAATCAAACCCGCCGCTACGGCCGGCACAGACGTGCGCTACGTAGCCAGCGACGAGCGCACTGCCGCCGAAGTCGCCCACGCCTTCGGCACCGCCATTGGCCAGCCCGACCTGCAATGGGTGGCTTTCACCGATGAGCAGATGCGGAATAACATGGTGAAGAACGGTGTGCCCGCTAACCGGGCCGACGAAGTCGTAGACATTTACGCCAGCACTAACAGCGGCAAATTGGGTGAGGATTACTGGCAGCACCGGCCCATTTTGGGTAAGGTGAAGCTAGAGGAATTCGCTTAGGAATTTGCAGCGGCTTTTTAGAAAGTAGGAGGAGCATCAAAACGTCATGCTGAGCTTGTCGAAGCATCTTTACCGCACTAGTAAACCCAATCGACAGGTTTAGCATTGCGGTAGAGATGCTTCGACAAGTTCAGCATGACGTTCTTTGAGAGGTGGCTTACCTTTGATTTCTACAGCCCCTTTGCCATGCCATCCCGCCCGCTTTCCGAACTGTACTCCAAACTAGCTCCCGAGGCAGCCGAGACGCTGTTGCTATCGGAGACTCCCCGCGAAGTCGGCCAGTTCAACGTCTTCAACGTGGCCGACCTAATGCTCGCCAACCGCGACCGGCCGCCCATGACCTTCGACCGCCGCGCCTTCTACAAAATCAGCCTGATGCGGGGCCGCAGCCGCATCGAGTATGCCGACAAAGTGGTGGAAGTGGAGGCAGGTGCCCTGTGGTTTGCCTCCTCGCGAGTGCCCTACCGCTGGCTGCCGCACGACCAGGACCAGACCGGCCATTTCTGCATCTTTACCGAGGAGTTTCTGCAGCCCACCAAGGGCCGGATGGCACTAGAGGAACTACCGTTTTACCAGCCCGGTGCTTTCCCGGTAGTGCAAGTAACAGATACTGAATTTGCGGCAATTGGGGACATTTTTCAGAAGATGGAGAAGGAAATATCCTCCGAATATGCCTACAAATACGACCTGCTGCGCGCCTACCTGATGGAGGTGATTCACTACGTGCAAAAGCTCCAGCCGGCCCAGCTATCGGCCCCCACCCACAATGCCTCGGCCCGCTTAATGGCCCAGTTTGCCGATTTGCTGGAGCGGCAGTTTCCCCTGGAATCGCCGCAACAGCGCCTGCGTCTGCGCACCGCCACCGACTACGCCGCCCAACTGGCCGTGCACGTCAACCACCTCAACCGGGTGCTCAAGGAAACCACCGGCCACACCACCACCGCGTTGATTGGAAGCCGCGTAGCGCAGGAGGCCAAAATCCTGCTGAAGCAAACGAACTGGAACATTTCCGAAATCGCCGACAGTCTGGGATTCGCCGATGTGGCGCACTTCTGCAACTTCTTCAAGCGCCAGGCCGGGTTGACGCCGGGTGACTTCCGTAGCTAAGCTGATTGTTTGATTTATTCAGCAAACGGTTTGACCCGCGCAATACCGCCACTACCTACGCACTGGACCTTTGTGGTGTCATCAATCACCAATTAAAAAGGACCTTCACATGCGTGTTTTCATAACCGGCGCGTCGGGCTTCATCGGCACCGCCATTGTTCAGGAATTACTTGGCGCGGGCCATCATGTGCTCGGCCTAGCCCGCTCCAACGAATCGGCCGAGAAGCTAATTGCCGCAGGTGCCGAAGTACATCGGGGTTCGCTCGACGACCTCGACAGCCTGCGGCGCGGCGCTGCCGCCTCGGATGGCGTTATCCACCTGGCTTATAATCACAATTTTATCGAATATGAGGCCGCCGGCCAGACCGACCGGCACGCCATCGAGGCACTCGGCGAAACCCTGGCTGGCTCGGACCGTGCTCTGGTTGTCACGGCCGGGCTGGCGGGCTTTAACCTGGGCCGCCCCGTGACGGAAGAAGACTCTGCCGCTGCCTCGCCCCGCATGTCGGAAGTTGCCGCGCTGGCCCTAGCGGCGCAGGGCATTCGGGCATCGGTCATCCGCCTGGCACCCTCGGTCCACGACCGGGGCGACCAGGGTTTCGTGCCCACGCTCATCAATATTGCCCGCCAAACGGGCGTGGCGGCCTACGTAGGGGAGGGCCTCAACCGCTGGCCCGCCGTGCACCGGCTCGATGCCGCCCGCCTCTTCCGGCTGGCGCTGGAGCAGGGCACTGCCGGCGCGCGCTACCATGGCGCGGCCGATGAAGGCATTCCGATGCGCGACATCGCGGCCATAATCGGCCGCCACCTGAACCTGACAGTCGTATCCAAAACCCCCGAGGAGGCCGCTGCCCATTTCGGCTGGATGGGCCGCTTCGTCGGCATGGACGCGTCGGCCTCCAGCGCGCTCACGCAGCAGCGGTTGGGCTGGCATCCCACCCAGCCCGGCCTACTGGCTGATTTGGAGGAAGGTGATTATTTCAGAAAATAAGAGAGAAGCAAAAAGAAACGCCCCGCAACGGTTTCGCTGCGGGGCATTTCTTTTTGGGCAAGTGATTGAGTTTCGATGAATAAACCCGGCGGCTATGCTGCTAATATTGATTAAATTGACACCTTCAACCTGCCTAGAACCTGCAAAGCCATATTGAATTTCAGCGTGATGACAGACCACATTATCACATTGACCAAAACAGACAATGACGATTTAAATACGTTGTTTCTGTTTCAGGTCGACGAAGAAGCAAATCGTTTAGCTGCGTTCGCATCTAAAGACCCGAACGACAAAGCTGCGTACATTAAAAAATACACACCGTTTTTAACTGACCCAACAATAACTATGCGGACAATAAAAGTCGATGGTGAAATTGTGGGTAGTATAGCAAAATTCGTTATGCACGGTGAAGTTGGAATCACCTATTGGATTGATAGAAAGTTTTGGGGACAAGGAATTGCCACAACCGCGCTTAGAGACTTTTTGAAGATTGAGCAGGCCAGACCAATTTATGGCCGTGTAGCCTTCGATAATTATGGCTCACAAAAGGTTTTAGAGAAATGCGGGTTTGTAACGACTGGAAAGGATAAAGGATTTGCTAATGCTCGGCAAACAGAGGTTGAAGAGTATATCTACAAGCTTTCGGACTGAAAAGCAGCCTTAGATTCTTTGTCAACCTCACCAAGTCGTACCGTCCCCGCCATGCGCTGCGTGGCACCGGCGAGGTCACCGGGTGGCAGCGCCCAATCCCCGGAACAGCCAAACGCCATGAAGGAGCATCTTAAGCGACTGAAGTAAATTAGGATTGAGACGATTGAGGATTGAAAAAGCTGGAATGAAAGGAAGTGTGTAGTAAACATGATGTGGCGAATTCATACACCAAGTAAAGAAGTTACGAATACAGATAATTCAGCGCTTTAATTTTAGAATAATGATGTACAAGGGTGAGCCCACGAAAGGTGTGGATTTTTATAATCTACTTGTCGAATCTGATGAGTTTACCTCTGCACTGGGTAGGGTGGCATTACATTCCGGTAAACTGGAAGCGGAATTGATTCTTCTCTTATTGCGGAGTAACGCTAAAGAAAATTTCAGTGGAAAAACTCTTGGAGCATTAATAGGCATAGCTGAAAAGAATAATCTGCTGAATGATAATCTGGTTACTGCTCTTAAGTAAATTTCTAAACAGAGAAATTATATTACTCATAATATCTACGCATTATTTATCGACTTGGTCGATGAAACAATTCTTGAAAAGAATGACTTGCTCGATTCGGATGTACATACTTATTTAGACAGGGTTTATCAGCTAAACGAGAATTTGGAAAGTTTAACTTGCGTTAGCCATCAAATATGATTTCGATATAATCTGATTCAGAAACAGATTCGTTAGGTACACTGTAAACCCAAAAACGCCCCGCAACGAACTCGTTGCGGGGCGTTTGTTTCGCGGCAATAGCTGCTTGAGCTACTCGCGGGGCCTGATTACTTCCAGCCGCCGCCTAGGGCGCGGTACACGTTCACCGAGGCGTTGAGCTGCTGCATACGGGTTTCGATGAGGTCGAACTTCGATTCCAGAGCGTCGCGCTGGGTGAAGAGGACTTCCGTGTAGTCGGCGCGGGCGTAGCGGAAGAGGCTGTTGGAAATCTCAACCGACTGGTTGAGGGCTGCCACTTCCTTGGCTTTCGCATCGTAGCTCTGGGCCAGGTTGCTGATGCTCGATACCTGGTTAGAAACCTCGACGTAGGCGTTCAGGACCGTTTTTTCGTACTTGTACACGGCCTGCGTTTGCAGGGCATTGGCATTGTAATAGGCCGCCTTGATGCCGTTGCGGTTGAACAGCGGGCCGGCTAAGTCGGCCCCCAGCGCGTAGAGCAGGGACTGGGGCGTTGACACCAGCAGGCCGGGCGTGAAGGCCGCCAGCCCGACGCCGCCGGACAGGCCCAGCGAGGGGTAGAAGTTGGCGCGGGCTACCTGCACGTCGATTTTGGCGGCGGCCAGCTGCTGCTCGGCCTGCCGGATATCGGGGCGGTTGGCCAGCAATTGTGCGGGCGAGCCGGCCTGGATGGTGAACGGCAGCAGGGCATTGAACGACTGTGCGTTGCGAGCAACCGGCTGCGGGTAGCGGCCGGCCAGGTAGTTCAGCTTGTTCTCGGTTTCGACGATGCTTTGCTGGAGCTTGAACTGCAGGGCTTTGGTGTGCTGCAATTGGGCCTCGAAGCGTTTCACGGCCAGCTCGGTGGCGCGGGCCGACTCCTTCTGCAGCTTCACCAGCTCCAGCGCGTTGCTCTGGATGCCGATGTTCTGCTGCACGATGGCCAGCTGATTATCGTAGGCCAGAAGCTCGTAGTAGGAGTTGGCGATTTCGGCAATCAGGTTGGTCACCATGAAGTTTTTGCCCTCCACGGTGGCCAGATAGCGGATGGCCGCGGCCTTCTTGGCATTGCGCAGCTTGTGCCAGATATCGACCTCCCAAGTGGCAAACGCGCCCAGCTGGAAATTGGTGAGTGGGTCGGGCGTGCGGCGGCCCTCCTTAATATCAACCTGCTCTTCTGTCGCGCCTTGCAGCGTGTACTTACCAACCTTCTCCACATCGGCCCGGGCACCGAGGCGCACGAAGGGCAGGTACTCGCCCTGGCGGACGCGGATTTCGTTGCGGGCAATTTCGATTTCCTGGAGCGTGATGTTCAGCTCCTGGTTGTTTTGCAGGGCGGTTTCAATCAGGCCTTGCAGGTTGGGGTCGGTGAAAAACTGCTTCCACTGCACGCGGGCGGTGGTGGCGCTGTCGAGGGAAGCGACCGAGGAAGTGGCGGTAGAATAGCTGGCCGGCACGTTGCGGCTTTCGTTCTTCACCACCAGCTCGGGCGTTTTGCAGGCCCCCACGGCGAGGGCCAGGCTGGCCGCGCCGAGGACTTTATAAATTCGTTGCTTAAGCATAAGGCTCCATTTCTTCTAGTGTAACGCGGGGCTCTACGCCTTCGAGGATGGGGGCTTCGTTCTCATCCTTAATCAGTTTGCTATTGCCGGCCAGAGTGCCGAAGAAGTAGTACAGGCCGGGGATGATGATTACCCCGAACACGGTGCCGAACAGCATACCGCCCAGCGCCGAGCTACCAATGGTACGGTTGCCGATAGCGCCGGCACCCGTGGCCACTACTAGCGGAATCAGGCCGGCGATGAAGGCGAAGGAGGTCATCAGAATCGGACGGAAACGGGTCTTGGCACCTTCGATGGCCGCGTCGCGGACACTCATGCCTTCTTCGTGTTTCAGGGCCGCGAATTCCACAATCAGTACCGCGTTTTTACCCAGCAGGCCGACGAGCATTACCAGACCTACCTGAGCGTAGATGTCATTGGCCAGGCCAAACATCTTGATGAACAGGAACGAGCCAAACACACCCGCCACCAGCGAGAGAATAACGGCCAGCGGCAGCAGGAAGCTTTCGTACTGCGCGGCCAGCACCAGGTACACGAACACCAGCACGATGAGGAAAATCACGGTCGACTCATTGCCGCGGCTCACTTCGTCTTTCGACAGGCCGCCCCAGTCGATGCCGTAGCCGTGGGGCAGGGTTTCGGCCACTTCCTGCACGGCCTTGATGGCCTCGCCCGAGCTATAGCCGGCCGCCGCGCCGCCCCGGATGGAGCCCGTGGGGTACATGTTGTAGCGGTTGATTTCGTTGGCACCCTGCGACTTCACGATTTTCATGAAGGCCGAGAACGGCACCATTTCGCCCTTATCGTTTTTGGCCCACATATTCAGGATGTCCTCGGGCAGCTTGCGGTACTCTGGCGAGGCCTGCACGAACACCTTGAAGAAGCGCTGGTACTTGATGAAGCCCAGCTCGTAAGTCGAGCCCACCAGGATGCTCAGCGTGTTCATGGCGTTGCCGATGCTCACGCCTTTTTGCATGGCCAACTCGTTATCAATTTTGAGCTCGTACTGGGGGTAGTTGGCCGAGAAGAAGGTGAAGACACCCGCCAGCTCCTTGCGCTTTTTTAGCTTGGCAATGAACTCGTTGTTCACCCGTTCCAGGGCCTTGTAGTCGCCTGTGCTGGTTTTGTCGAGCATCTGCAGCTGGAAACCACCCGCCGCGCCGTAGCCCGGTACTGCCGGCGGCTCGAAGAATTCGATGGTCGCGCCGGGAATCTGCTTGGCCTTCTTCTCCAGGTTCTCCACGATGTCAGCAATGGATTCCTTACGCTCGCTCCACGGCTTCAAGTCAATCAGACAGGTACCAGCGTTCGAGCCACGGCCTTCGGTCAGTACTTCGTAACCGGCCAGCGTCGAGATGTTGGCGATGCCGGGCACGTCCTTGGCTAGGTCGCGCAGGCGCTTCGATACGGCGTTGGTTTGCTCCAGCGTGGTGCCGGGCGGCGTCTGCACAATGGCGTAAATCAGGCCCTGGTCTTCGCTCGGAATAAAGCCGGCCGGCAGCCCCGCCGAGATGGCCCAGATGCCCAGCCCGAAGGCCACCAGCATCACGAACGTCACAATGCGGTTGGCCACAATGCGCTGCAGCAGGCCCACATACGCATTCGTCAGCTTCTCAAATCCGCGGTTGAACCAGTCGAAGAAGCGCTGCAGCGGCGTCTGCTTCTTGGGTTGGCCGTGGTGGTTTTTCAGAATCATGGCGCAGAGCACCGGCGTCAGGGTCAGAGCCACGAGGCCCGAAATCACGATGGCCGTGGCCATGGTAATGGAGAACTGGCGGTAGAAAATGCCCACCGGGCCGCTCATGAACGACACCGGAATGAACACGGCCGTCATCATGATGGTGATACCAATAATGGCGCCGCTGATTTCCCCAACCACTTGTCGGACTGCATTATAAGGCGATAGATGCTGCTCGTCCATCTTGGCGTGCACCGCCTCAATCACCACAATGGCGTTATCGACCACAATACCAATCGAAAGCACGAGCGCAAACAGCGTAATCATGTTGATGGTGAGGCCGAACGCCTGCATCGCAATGAACGAGCCCACCAGCGACACCGGCACGGCCAGCGCCGGAATCAGCGTCGAGCGCCAGTCGCCGAGGAAGATGAATACCACCAGCGCCACCAGAATGAAGGCATCGCGCAGGGTGTGAATCACGTTCTCAATCGATGCGTCGAGAAAGTTCGACACGTCGTAGGTGATTTTGTAGTCCATGCCGGGCGGGAAGCTGCTCTTTTTCAGCTCTTCCAGCTTAGCCTTCACCTCTTTAATTACGTCCGAAGCGTTCGAGCCGTAAGTCTGCTTCAGCACGATGGCCGCCGAAGGGTACTGGTTCAGGTTGGAGTAGATGTCGTAGTATTCCGAACCCAGCTCCACGTTGGCCACGTCCTTCAGGTGCAGGCTTTCCCCGTTCGGGTTGGCCCTCAGAATCACGTTCTTATACTGCTCCACGTCGTTGAAGCGGCCCTGGTAGCTCAGCACGTATTCCAGCGACTGCGCATTCTTGCCATCGGCCCGGCCGATACGACCCGGCGAGCCAATCACGCTCTGCTCGTCCAGCGCCTTCATCACGTCGTCCACCGAGATGTTGTAGGCCCGCATGCGGTCGGGTTTCAGCCACACGCGCATGGCGTACTGCCGGCTACCCAGAATGCTGGCCCGGCCAATGCCGCCGAGGCGCTGCAGCTCGGGTATCATGTTCACACCGGCGAAGTTGAACAGGTACTTCATGTCCGTGTTCTTGTCTTTCGAGTACAAGTTCACGTACATCAGCATGTTAGGCACCACGCGGTTCACAATCACGCCCTCGCGCTGCACAATCAGCGGCAGGCGGTTGAGTACCTGCGCAATGCGGGTGTTCACGTTCACCACCGCCTGGTCGGGGTTGGTGCCCAGGTTGAACACAATTTGAATGTTGGCCTCACCGGCCGATACGGCATCGGAGGTCATGTACTTCATGCCCGGCACCCCGTTCACCGCCTGTTCCAGCGGAATCAGCACCGACTCGGTCAGCACCTTGGCGCTGGCGCCGGGGTAGGAGGCGCTCACCATCACGAGGGGCGGCGAAATCTCCGGAAACTGCGACGTCGGCAGCTGCATAATCGCCAGCCCGCCCATAAGCAGGATGGAAATCGAAATAACAATGGCAAATACGGGCCTGCGAATGAATTTACTAAACATATTCTTCTGGCTGTGTGGATATTATTAGGAAGGATGCCGACTGGGATTTGTAGCGTGGACTCTGCGAGTCCGCGCATGAGCGGGCTGTTCGCCCGGGCGCGGACTCGCAGAGTCCACGCTACAAACTGCCGGATTCACTAGCTTGAGGAGATGGGCCGCCTACTCGGCCGTCACCTTCAAATTCGAGAGAACCCCCTGCGGCGCCTTATAGTCGTAAGCCACTTTGTCACCGTCTTTCACCTTGCGCAGGCCTTCCAGCAGGATGCGGTCGTTGGGCGTGATGCCGGAGCCAATAATGTACAGGTCAGGCATTTCCGAAGCAATGCCGACTTCGCGCTGGTGTACCACGTTGTTCTTATCCACCACGAAAACGTACTTCTTTTCGAGGATTTCGAAGGTGGCTTTTTGCGGGATGATGAGGGCGTTTTTCAACGGCACGGTCATGAGCACGCTGCCGGTTTCGCCGTTGCGCAGCAGTGCGTCGGGGTTGGGGAATGTGGCGCGGAAGGCGATGTTGCCAGTTTCGTTATTGAAATCAGCCTCAATGGTTTGCACCACGCCGGTCTGGTCGAATACCTCGTTGTTGGCCATGCGCAGCTTCACGTGCGCAGCCTTGTCGTTGGTCTTGGCGTGCTGCTTATAAGCCAGATACTCGGCTTCGGGCACGTTGTAGTACACCCACATTTTGCTGTTGTCGGAGAGGGTTGTCAGCAGGTCGCCCTCATCCACGAGGCTGCCCAGTCGGCCTTGGAAGTGGTCCATGATGCCGCTGAACGGGGCCTTCACCGTCGTGAATTGCAGGTGCGTCTGGGCCAATGATACGTCGGCGTTGGCCTTGTCGTACTTGGCCTGCGCCAGCGCCAACTCGCTGCCCGACACGATGTTCTTGTCGGCCAGCTTCCGGGTGTTCTGATATTCCATCTGCACGTAGTGCGCCTCGGCCTGCGACTTTTTCAGCTCGGCCTGGTATATCGTGGGCTTAATCTGAAACATGGTTTGGCCCTGCGAAACGTGCTGGCCCTCGTCCACGAAAATCTTCTCCAGATAGCCTTTCTCCAGGGCCCGCAGCTCAATGCGCTGGAAGGAGTGAATCTGGGCCACATACTCCTTGGTGATGGTGGTGTCCTTCTGCAAGGGGCTAGTGGCCACCAGTTTAATCTGCTCTTCGACTTCCTTTTTTTCTTCCTTGCAGCCGGTGGTATAGAACAAAGCACCGCAGCTCAGCAGCATGAACATTTTTTTCATAGGAACCTTGGGTAACGTGACAAGCGGGGGGTATTGCATAGAAAATGGTAATTCAGAGAACGGCACCGAACGGCTGGCCTGACCCGCGATGCATTGGGGAACGCGCCTGTGCCGGGCGGCGAATCAGGCGGTGGTGCCGGCCAGCGGCCCGTGGGCTGGCCGAAGGGAATTCGGGGCCACAACACAAAATCCATCGGGGCCGGGGTGGGCTGATTGGGGTTATTCATACTTCGCGGAAGGCTTCGCTCAAACAGCAGAAAGCCCTTGGTCACCAGCAAACCTGCCGGAGCCAAACAAGCCGAAAGCGCACATCGAAGGGTGGGAGGGGCGATGCAGCGCAGCCTGTGTCGTGGGTTGACAGTACAAACTTGCCCCCGCTGGCATGAAGCGGAAATGAAGGTTTCCCGGAATGCTTCTAATTTTCCGGACCGCACCTACCGCATCCAGAGGCACTTTTGAGGTTGGGAGCAGGGCGGGTTGGTGAAGCGGGCAGCTGCTTTATGAAGCTGCTGAAACGCCAGCGGCTTGCTTGGTGTTATCCAATTAGGTAACTTCGTGAGGTGAGTGATTTCAAGGGCCAAATCCGCAGTCTCGAAATTTACGGGGATGAATTCCGGACTTTTTACAACAAGCAAAACCAGAAAATTCAGGACCGTATTCTGTGGACCTTTCGCCTGATTCGCGAAATTCCGGTGGTGCCCGAGAAGTATCTCAAGCATCTCACCGGCACCGTTGGCCTCTATGAAATCCGCGTCAGCGCCGGCAGCGACATCTTCCGCATTTTCTGCTTTTTCGATGAGGGCCGGCTAGTTATCGTGCTGAATGGTTTCCAAAAGAAAACCCAAAAAACGCCTCCTAATGAAATCGAACGTGCCGAACGACTTAGAAAACAATACTATGAAGACAAAGCAAAGCAAGCTGGTTGACCTCGATGATTTCATCGACAACCAATATGGTGCCCGTGGCACCGCCGCCCGCGAAACTTTCGAAGAAGGTTACGAAGCTTTCAAGCTAGGCGCGATGCTCCAAGAAATGCGCAAGGAAAACAACATGACGCAGGAGCAACTGGCTGCCAAATGCGGCACGACGAAAACGTACATCTCCCGCATCGAAAACAACGCCAGCGACATTCGCCTCTCCACTCTCATGCGGATTGTGTGGGAGGGGTTTGGCAAGCATTTGAAGCTGACGGTGGATTAATCTTAATAAATCAAAAAAAATTATGACTCTCGATTTAAAAGAAATAAAACCAATAACAGACGTACTAGGCTATGCTGTATTGGACTCACAAAAACTGGAATACTCCTTAGCGTTTATGATGCTTATGCTGAATAACGAGCTAAACCTTTCCAATAATGAACATGACGAAAAGATTGATAATTACATGCAAAGTCTATCGAAAAAGACTTTAGGGAATCTTACAAAACAACTGCAAGAAATTGTTACAGTTAGTGAAGGATTTAAAGAAAAGCTGGAATCAGCTTTAGATGCCCGTAATTATTTAATTCATAAGTTTTTCCATGAACAAGGTGAAAATTTGCTAACAATAAATGGAAGAGAGAATGCACTTGTATTAGTCAAGGAAAAGCGTAAGAAATTATTCGAATGCTATGTTTTCCTTGACCCGTTCATTAAGGCATTGATGGGAGTTAAGGGAAGGAGTGCAGAGACACTTAATGGAGAAATAGAAAGAAAATATGAACAAGGATGAAATAAGTAGAGTATGGAGCAGATGGTATATAAACATCTTGTGAGTCTGCTAGAGTTAGTCTCACAGCTTACAAATTCTTTTTATCCGTCTCTTTTACAACGCTATTTTTTTTCTCAAAAAGAAACGCCCCGCAACGAATTCGTTGCGGGGCGTTTCTTTTGAGGCTTCAGCTACTGCCGCACCTTGCGGGGCGGAAGCGCTGGCGGGTGGCCTTACGACTTGGCCAGGTCGAAGCGGCCGAGGTTCATCACCTTGGCCCACACGGCCACGAAGTCCTTCACGAACTTCTCCTGCGAATCGCCGAAGGCGTACACTTCGGCCAGGGCGCGCAGCTCGGAGTTCGAGCCGAAAATCAGGTCGACGCGGGTGCCGGTCCACTTCGTCTGGCCGGTTTTGCGGTCGCGGCCGTTGAAGAGGTTTTGGGCGTCCGAGGTGCTGGCCCAGGTGGTGTTCAGGTCGAGCAGGTTCAGGAAGTAGTCGTTGGTGAGCGCGCCGGCCTGGGTGGTGAACACGCCGTTGTTCGAGCCGTCGAAGTTGATGTTGATGGCGCGCAGGCCACCGAACAGGACGGTCAATTCGGGGGCAGTCAGGGTCAGCAGCTGGGCTTTGTCAATCAGCAGCTCCTCGGCGGCGGCGCGGTGGTGCGTTTTGAGGTAGTTGCGGAAGCCATCGGCGGCCGGCTCCAGGGCCTGGAACGATACCACGTCGGTTTGCTCCTGCGAGGCATCGGCGCGGCCGGGGGTGAAGGGCACGGTCACGTCGTGGCCAGCGTTTTTGGCGGCCTGCTCGATGCCGACCACGCCGGCCAGCACGATGAGGTCGGCCATCGAAACCTGTTTGCCGCCGGTCTGGGCCGCGTTGAACTCCTGCTGAATGCCGCCGAGCTTGTTGAGCACGGTGGAGAGCTGGGCGGGGTTGTTCACTTCCCAGTAGCGCTGCGGGGCCAAGCGGAGGCGGCCGCCGTTGGTGCCGCCGCGCTTGTCGGAGCCGCGGTAGGTGGAGGCCGAAGCCCAGGCCGTGGATACCAATTGCTGCACGGTGAGGCCGGATTCGGCAATTTTGCCTTTCAGCGCGGCCACGTCCTGGTCGTCAATTACCTGGTAAGTAACAGCGGGAATCGGGTCTTGCCAGAGCAGCTCTTCGGTGGGAACTTCGGGGCCGAGGTAGCGCTCCTTGGGGCCCATGTCGCGGTGCGTCAGCTTGAACCAGGCGCGGGCGAAGGCATCGGCAAACTGGTCGGGGTTTTCGTGGAAGCGGCGCGAAATCTTCTCATAGGCCGGGTCGGCGCGCAGGGCGATGTCCGAGGTCAGCATGAAGGGGGCGTGCTTCACGGCCGGGTCGTGGGCATCGGGGATGGTGCCGGCGCCGCCGCCGTTCACGGGGCGCCACTGGTGCGCGCCGGCGGGGCTCTTGGTCAGCTCCCACTCGAAACCGAAGAGGTTGTCGAAGTAGTCGTTGCTCCACTTCGCGGGCGTGCGGGTCCAGGCGCCTTCGAGGCCGCTGGTGATGGTGTGCTCGGAGTGGCCTTTGCCGAAGCTGTTGCGCCAGCCCTGGCCCAACTCTTCAATAGGCGCGCCGGCGGGCTCGCGGGCCACGAATTTGGCGGGGGCAGCGGCGCCGTGGGTTTTGCCGAAGGTGTGGCCGCCGGCAATCAGGGCCACGGTTTCTTCGTCGTTCATGGCCATGCGGCCGAAGGTTTCGCGGATGTCGCGGGCCGAGCGCTCAGGGATGGGCTCGCCGTCCGGGCCTTCGGGGTTCACGTAGATGAGGCCCATTTGTACGGCGGCCAGCGGGTTTTCCAGCTGCCGGTCGTCCACGTAGCGCTTGTCGCCGAGCCACTCGGTTTCGGGGCCCCAGTACACGTCTTCCTGCGGCTCCCAGCCATCGGGGCGGCCGCCGGCGAAGCCGAACGGCTTCAGACCCATCGACTCCAGGGCGCAGTTGCCGGTGAGGATGATGAGGTCGGCCCAGGAAATCTGCTTGCCGTATTTCTGCTTGATGGGCCAGAGCAGGAGGCGGGCTTTGTCGAGGTTGGCGTTATCGGGCCAGCTGTTGAGGGGGGCGAAGCGTTGCATGCCCATGCCCGCGCCGCCGCGGCCGTCGGCAATGCGGTAGGTGCCGGCGCTGTGCCAGGCCATCCGGATGAAGAAGGGGCCGTAGTGGCCGTAGTCGGCCGGCCACCAGTCCTGCGAGTTGGTCATCAGCTCGAACAGGTCCTGCTTCACGGCGTTCAGGTCCAGCTTCTTGAATTCTTCGGCGTAGTTGAAATCCTTGTCCATCGGGTCGGACAGGGCAGACTGCTGGCGCAGGATGCTAAGCTTCAGCATATTGGGCCACCACTCGCGGTTGGTGCGGCCGCCACCGGCCGTCTGCTTCACCGCGCCGTTGAGGAAGGGGCACTGGGCGGCGTCCGCGTTCAGGTCGTGGAGGATGGAGTTGTCTGCGGGGAGGTCGTGCAGGTTGGCGCTCATCTTGAAAGTGGTTTTGGTGGTCGGCCTTGTAAATGGCCGGGTGAATTAAAAAGTTTGCGGACTTGCCTGGAAAGCCGTTATTAGGCGGCCGAAGCAGGGCAGTGGGTAGCAGCTTTGCACAAAGCTACTGGGTGCAAATGCATAATCAAAATCGATTTTGTTTATAACTTTATAACCAAAACCTATAAGTAGCGCGCTGCTCGTCTGTCATGAATCTCCAACAACTTGGCTACCTCGTGGCCTTAGATACGCACCGCCAGTTCGGCCTGGCCGCCGAAAAAAGCTTCGTGAGCCAGCCCGCGCTAAGCGTGCAGGTGCAAAAGCTAGAAGAGGAGCTTGGCGTATTGCTGTTCGACCGCACCCAGCGCGGGGCCGAGCCCACGGCCGTCGGGGCCCAGGTGATTACCCAGGCCCGGCGCGTGCTGCACGAAGCCCAGCAACTGCGTGAGCTGGTGCAGGTGGCCAAAGGCGAGGTGGTGGGCGAGCTGCGCCTAGGCGTCATCTCCACGCTGGCTCCGTACCTGGTGCCGCGCTTCCTGGTGGGCCTCAGTAAGGCCTACCCCAATTTGCGCGTCCACATTGAGGAGTTGCGCTCGGAGGAAATCATGCTGCGCCTCAAGGACTACCGGCTGGACGTGGGACTGCTGGTCACACCGCTCGATGACCGGCTGCTGCACGAGCTGCCTCTGCTGGACGAGCCGTTCCTGCTGCTCGCCTCCGAGGACCACCCGCTGGCCGCCCGCGCCACCGTGAGCCCGGCCGACCTGGCCAGCCCCGGCCTGTGGCTAATGCAGGAGGGCCACTGCTTCCGCAACCAAGTCCTGAACCTGTGCGGCCGAACGGCTTCCACCGGAGCGGTGGCCTACGAAAGCGGCTCCATCGAAACGCTGAAAGAGCTGGTGCGCCACCACCACGGCTACACGCTGGTTCCCGAACTGGCCGTGCTGGACGAAGTCGACCGCAACCCGCTGCTCAAGCGTTTCGTGGCCCCCACCCCGGTACGCGAGGTGAGCCTAGTTGTGCACCACGGCTTTGTGCGTACGACACTGCTCACCGCTTTGCGGGAATTGATTCTGGCTAGCGTGCCCACCCGGTTGCGCGCGGGGAAGGCTGGTGAGAAGGTTCGTTGGCGGTAGTGAATCAAAAAATATTCAGTGACAAAATCTCAAAACACTGCATCACATGGAAAACGAAACCATCGAATCTAATGTGTTTGACGTTCCGGATAACGGCCCCTTTTATCACGGGACTAGAGCGAATTTGCAGGTTGGGGAATTGCTAACACCGGGGTTCAACTCAAATTATCACCCCGAAGTCGTGATGAATCACATATATTTCACCGCCTTACCCAACGGAGCAGGACTTGCCGCAGCGCTAGCCAAAGGTGACGGGCACGAACGAGTTTACATCGTTGAGCTGACGGACAGCTTTGAGAACGACCCGAACGTCACGGATAAGAAATTTCCCGGCAATCCGACTCGTTCGTATCGTAGTCAGGCGCCCTTGAAAATTGTTGGCGAAGTAACCGATTGGGTGAGAATAACGCCCGAAGAACTTCAAGTGTGGCGCGAGAAGCTGGCGAAGCTAAGAGCGGATTCCAATGCGAAAATCATTAATTAGTCCTTATCATGTGCTAATGTTATTGCCAAAATAAGAATGATGAAAATTGAACTTATACCAGTAATTGAAATCGGGTATAATAATCAGGGCGTAACGGAACCTGAAAAATATCCATATTGGCAATACCCCAATATTTGGGATACCTATAACGAGCAGAGTTATCAGCGAGCGGGATTTAAAGATAAATTGAAATCATATGTAGGCGGCTCATCGATTTATAAACTCACGGATATTTCAGATAATAATTTAACAAAACTGACAATTGACCATACGCAGGAATTGCGAGATGGAAAATTTGAGCGGGAACAGGCATCTGCCTTTTTCGGTGGATATGTTCTGCGAATAGATGGTCACGATGCATATTTCCCCCAATGCTGCGGAGATTTAAGCGATATAAATTATTGGGAAAGACTTGCTGACGGCCAAACTTCTTATTATAACGGACATCCAGGCCCATATATTAAGTTTGAAGGTACGAATGTCTTACTCGACTTCTCTGTTGATGAATTTGATGAGCAATTTCAACCAACGCCGGTAGAACAGAATCTATTAGTTGACAGAAATGAACTTAAATGTGCTGTTGAAAAAGCTAAGGTGGAACTTCAATTTTTTGAAAAGCGACTTAATCAAATAGACAAAGTTGAAAACCTGAATATTGATAATATTGGTGGGCTTTTAATTTGGGGTGACGGGCATAGCGAATAGAAAAACAAAAACGCCCCGCAACCAACCAGTTGCGGGGCGTTTCCATGTCACTTCAGCGGCACTAGCCGCTGGAGTTTCTACAGCAGCTTGTCAATCGTCACCGGCAGGTCGCGCACGCGCTTGCCAGTGGCGTGGTAGATGGCGTTGGTCACGGCGGCGGCTACGCCCAGCAGGCCAACTTCGCCCAGGCCTTTGATGCCGAGCGGGTTGACTTTGTCGTCTTCCTCGCTCACGAAAATCACGTCAATGTCGTGGATGTCGGCATTCACGGGGACGTGGTATTCGGCGTAATTGTGGTTCATGTAGCGGCCGAAGCGGTGGTCCATCACCGATTCTTCCATCAGGGCCGAGCTGATGCCCCAGACGACCGAACCGAGGACCTGGCTGCGGGCCGTTTTGGGGTTGATGATGCGGCCGGCAGCCACGGCATTCACCACGCGGGTGACGTGCACGGTCATCAGGTCGGGGTCCACTTTCACTTCCACAAACACCGCGTTGTGGGCGTGCATGGAATATTTCGGCGGCTTCAGCATTTCCAGCTTGGCCAGTGCCGTGGAGTTTTCGGCTTCGATTTTAGGCTCGCCGCTGGCTTGCACGAGGTCGCGTAGTACGACGGCCTGCGTCTCATCCGAGCGCAGGCGCAGCTGGCCGTTGGCAAACTGCACATCGTCAATTTTGGCGTCTTTGAAAGCCGGGTGGTCCATTTTCTGGGCCTGTTTCAGCAGGGCTTCGCCGAGCTTAGTGCAGGCTTCAACTACGGAGTTGCCGACGGAAGCGGCCGTCCAGGAGCCGCCTTGCAGGGGCGACTCGGGCAGCGTGGTATCGCCCAGCACGAAGGTGACGGCTTCGATAGGCAGGCCCATGCTTTCGGCCGCAATCTGCGTCATGATGGTGTAGGTGCCGGTGCCGATTTCATTGGTGCCGCTGCTCACCGTGAGGTGGCCATCGGCGTCGAGGCTGGCTTTCACGGTGGCAGGCATCTTGGATGCGTCCCAGATGCCACCGCCCATGCCCCAGCCCACCAGCATTTTGCCGTCGCGCATCGAGCCGGGTTTGGCGGTGCGCTTCTCCCAGCCGAATTTGGCTGCGCCCTCGGCGTAGCACTTGCGCAGGGCCTTGCTGGAGTAGGGCAGGTTCTGGGCCTGGTCGAAATCGGAGTAGTTGCGGATGCGGAATTCGAGCGGGTCGAGGCCGGCGGCGTAGGCCATTTCGTCCATCGCAATTTCCAGCGCGATGGAGCCCGAGGCCGCGCCGGGTGCGCGCATATCGAGCGGCGAAAACACGTCGACTTTAGCCAAGCGGTAGCCCAACTCCACGTTTTTGCAGTCGTAGAGCGTGCCGGACCAGCCCACCACGTTTTCGGTGAAATCCTCAAACTGCGAGGTTTCGGCTACGGCAAAGTGGTTGATGCCAGTGAGCGAGCCGTCGGCCGCCGTGGCCAGGGCCACGTGCTGCAAGGTTTCGGGCCGGTGGCCGAAGCTGAACATCTGCTCGCGGGTGAGCGACACGCGCACCGAACGTTCCAGCTGCAGCGAAGCCATGACGGCCAGAAACAACTGATACTGGGGCCGCAAGCCGGAGCCGAAGCCGCCGCCGGTGTATTTCGAAATCACCCGTGCCTGGTCCTTGCTCAGGCCGAAAATCTTATTTACGTACTGCTGGCTGTTGAAAACACCCTGCGTCTTATCATAGATATTCAGCTTCTTATCGCCCAGCCACTCTACCGTAGTGGCAAACATCTCCATCGGGTTATGGTGCTGGGCGTGGTGCGAGTACTGCGCCTCCATGTGGGCCACGCCTTCTTTCCAGCCCTTGCCGAAATTGCCGCGCGACTTCGGCGGCTTGTAGCCAGTTTTGCCGCGGCCGGGCTCGTAGGCCTCGTCGATGTGCTTCACCAGCTCGGTTTCGTGCGCTACTTCCTCGTACTCAATGTGCAGGATGGACGCGGCGTAGCGGGCCAGCTCAAATGTGTCGGCCACAACTAGCGCCACGGGTTGCAGGCTGTACTTGATTTCGGCGTCGTGCAGCGGCCGGAAAGGTGAGCCGCCGGGGGCCACATCGTCCTTGTAGCTGCGGTCAAGAAATGCGAAACCGGGCACGTTTTCGTGCGTGAAAATCTCCTGCACGCCGGGCAGAGCCAAAACCGGCGCGGCGTCGATTTTCGTGATTTTGCCCTTGGCAATCGGGCTGCTTACCACATAGCCGTAGAGCAGATTGGGCACGTTGAATTCGGCGGCGTACTTGGCGGTGCCGAGGACTTTTGCCGGGCCATCGACGCGGTTGGTGGGTTTGCCGATGTAGTCGGTGGTGTGGCTCATGGGTTGGAGTTTTGAAAGGCGTTGGTGTCGAGCACCTGATTCATTTCGGTGGCTTGCTTAAGGGCGCGCACGATGGCGCGCTTAGCCAGCTCAATCTTAAACGTATTGGCACCGTGGCCTTTGGCATTTTCGAGCACCTTGGCCGCCACGCGGCGGAAGGTGTCGGCCGTGGCGCGCTGGCCAACGAGCATTGCCTCAGCCTCTTTATCGCGCCAGGGCTTGTGGGCAACGCCGCCCAGCGCCAAGCGGGCATCCTTGATGAGTGTGCCTTCCAACTCCAACGCCGCCGCCACGCTCACCAGGGCAAAGGCGTAGCTGGTGCGGTCGCGCAGCTTCAAGTAGCTGAAGTTTTTCTCGAAGCCCTTTGCGGGCAAGTCGAGGCCGGTGATGAGCTCGCCGGGCTCCAGGGTGTTGTCGCGCTCGGGATGGTCGCCGGGTAGGCGGTGGAAATCCTCAAATTTGATGGTGCGCTCGCCGTTCGGGCCGCTCACGCGCACGGTGGTATCGAGGGCGGCCAGGGCCACGCACATATCGGAAGGGTGGGTGGCAATGCACTGGTCGCTGGTGCCCAGGATGCCGCACACCCGGTTGTAGCCGCCGATGGCCGAGCAGCCGGAGCCGGGCTCGCGCTTGTTGCAGGGCGTGGCCAAGTCGTAGAAGTAGTAGCAGCGGGTGCGCTGCATCAGGTTGCCGCCGTCGGTGGCCATGTTGCGCAGCTGCGGGCTGGCCCCCGCCAGAATGGCTTGGTTCAGCAGCGGGTAGCGTTTTTCTACCTCGGGGTGCCAGGCGGTGTCGGCGTTGGTGGCGAGAGCACCGAGGCGCAGGCCGCCGTCGGGCAGGTTCTCGATGGTATCTAGGCCCAGCTTTTTGAGGCCGATGAGGTGCGTGGGGCGGGCCACGTTCTCCTTCATCAGGTCAATCAGGTTGGTGCCGCCGCCGATGTAAGCCGCGTCGTCGTGCGCGGCTTTATCCTGCACGGCGCCCGCCACGGCGGTGGCTTGGGTGAAAGTGAAGCTGTTCATCTTACTGGAATGAGGAATGAAGGATTATTTCTTCGGTGGTTCAACCGGGGCCATGTCCGGCTTGGCGGCACCCGCCGACCACGCCTTATCCTCGATGATTAATCCTTCGTTGTTAAGTACTTCCATTACCGCGCTCAAAATATTGGTGTAAGCGCCGCAGCGGCACACGTTGCCGCTCATCAGCTCGCGCACCTGGGCTTCGGTTTTGGCCTTGCCTTCGTTGATGAGGCCCTGGGCCGAGCAAATCTGGCCCGGCGTGCAGTAGCCGCACTGGAAGGCGTCGTGGTCGATGAAGGCTTGTTGCAGCGGGCTGAGCTTGTCCTCCGTTCCGAGTCCTTCGATGGTCGTGATTTTTGACTCATCATGCATCACGGCCAGCGTGAGGCAGGAGTTGATGCGCTTGCCATCGACCAGCACCGTGCAGGCGCCACACTGGCCGTGGTCGCAGCCTTTCTTGGTGCCGGTGAGGTCGAGGTACTCGCGCAGGGCGTCGAGCAGGGTGGTCCAGGGGGCAATCTGGAGGGTGTGGGCCTGGCCGTTGATGTTGAGGCTGACGGCTTGGGTTGGGGCCAGGGCCACCGGCGGCGGGGCCAGTGGGGCTTGGGTAACTTGACTCATAATGAAAGAATAGCTAGGAGATGGCAGGTACTGGTATTGCCTACGGCCGCTTTTTCCTTCGTGTTTTGCCAAGTGATGCTGTTCATTGCCGGATGCTTTCAAGTAAGCACAACCAGACAATGTCGAAAGGTTGAAAATCAGTCATAATGAAGACTAGATGAAAATTCTGGCAATTCAGAGAAACTCCTGCCTTTGCCAATATCACATCCGTAAAAGGGATGTATTGTCGGAAATACAACGTGTTAACACTGCTTTAGCGCATACCCGTATTCCTAACCAAGTGGCCCGCCAACGGCCGCCCACGCGGCCCGTTTTCCGAAACGGCGCTACCTTCCGGCCCCATGAAAATCCTTTTAGTTGAAGACGAACCCTCGGTAGCCGCCTTTCTGCACCAGGGCCTGACGGAGCAGGACTACACCGTCGACCTCGCCGCCGACGGCCTGCTGGGCCTGCGCCGCGCCCAGGAAAACCGCTACGATTGCCTAATTCTGGACCAGATGCTGCCCGGCCTCAGCGGCCTCGAAGTGTGCCGGCAAGTGCGCGCCCATGACCCCGGCGTGCCCATCCTCATGCTCACCGCGCTGGGCGAAACCGACGACAAAATCCGCGGCCTCGACGCCGGCGCTGATGACTACCTCGTCAAGCCCTTCGCCTTCGATGAACTGCTGGCCCGCCTGCGCGCCCTCGTGCGCCGCCGTACCGAAGCCCCCGCGCCCAAAGCCGTCCTCCATCTGGCCGACCTCAGCCTCGACCCTGGCGCCAAGCGGGTGGAGCGCGCCGGCCAGGCTATTCAGCTCACCGCCCGCGAGTTTGCGTTGCTGGAGTATTTACTCCGTAATCAAAACCGCGTGGTTTCGCGCGCTGATTTGTTGGAACACGTCTGGGATTTGAGCTTCGATACCGGCTCGAATGTGATTGACGTGTACATCAATTTCCTGCGGAAAAAGGTGGATAAGGGCTTTGAGCCGAAGCTGATTCACACGCTGGTAGGGATGGGGTATGTGATGAAGAATGAGGGGTAAACTAGTGGGGCAGGAGTGAAAATATTGAAGTCATGCTCGCGCAGCCGAAGCATCTTGCGTGCCACCACTAACCTAATCGTTGCAACGAAGCGAGCGAGATGCTTCGGCTGCTCTCAGCATGACGTTCTTTTAATCCGTCCCTTCATCCTGCTTCTGACTAATGTCCATTCGCCTCCGCCTTGCTTTGCAGTTCGGGTCTATTCTGGCCGTGACGCTGCTGCTGTTTGCGCTGGTTATCTACTTCGCTACGCAGCAGTCGCGGCGCAATGAGTTCACTCAGAGTTTGTTCAAACGCACGCTGGTGGTGGGACACGCCTACGTGGCCGGCCAGGAAGGCCGCGCCGATGCCGGCGAAGAAGCCTCCTACCGCCGCTACCTGCGCCAGCTCTACCGCACGCTGCCCGCCGAGCAGGGCCGGGTGTATGACGCAAATAACCACCTGGTTTTTCGGGAAGGGCAGGGGGCGGCCCGGCCCGCGCCGCCCGCGTGGCTGGCCGAGGTACGCCGCACCGGCCAGGCCGTGCTGGAACCCGAAACCAACTACCACGAAACCGTGGGCCTACTCTACCGCGATGCCCGCATGGGGCCGCTGGTAGTGGTGGCCTCGTCGGTGGATGAGGACAGCCGCCAGCAGCTGGACGAGCTGCGGCGACTGCTGGCGCTGGGCTTTCTGGTGGCCGTGGCGGCGGCGGGCGCGGGCAGCTGGTTCTTTGCCGGGCGGGCGCTACGCCCGCTGCGCCGCATGGTGCGCGAAGTCGACGGCATCACCGCCACCGACCTGAGCCAGCGCCTGACCCGCACCGGCGAAACCACCGATGAAATCGGCCTGCTTACCCAGCGCTTCAATCGCCTGCTCGACCGTCTGGAAGCGGCCTTCGTGGGTCAGCGCACCTTCGTGCGCGATGCCTCGCACGAGCTGCGCACGCCGCTCACGGCCCTCATCGGCGAGCTGGAAGTGTCGCTGCTGCAGGCCGAGCGCCCGCCCGCCGAGTACCGCCGCGTGCTGCAAAGCACCCTCGACTCGGCCCGGCAGCTCAACAGCCTCACCAACGGCCTGCTGCAAATTGCCCGCGCTTCCGACGACCCCTCGCAGGTGCCCATGGCTGCCGTCAGCCTCGACGATTTGCTGCTCCAGGCCCACGAGCAGCTGCTGCGCCGCCACCCCACCTGCCGCGTCGACCTCGATTTTGGGGAGGCCGAATCCTTCATCGTGCGCGGCAACGAGGCGCTGCTGCTCTCGGCTGTGCTCAACGTGCTGGACAATGCCTGCAAGTTCTCGAAGGCCACGGGCGGCACCGTGACGGCCACGCTGGCCCGCCGCCGCAAGCACCTCTCACTGCTGGTGAGCGACGAAGGGCCGGGCCTCTCAGCTGCCGATTTGCAGCAGGTATTCGTGCCGTTTTTCCGGGCAGCCTCGGCGCGGGCGGTGCCGGGGCACGGCATTGGGCTGCCGCTGGCGGCGCGCATCATGGCGCTGCACGGCGGCACGGTGCGCGTGGAAAGCGAGCCCGGCCAGGGCACGCAGGTGTGGCTGGAATGGCCGGTGCCTGTCTGAGCTGGTAATGTTGGATGGGACGGTCATGCAGAGCGTAGCGAAGCATCTTTACCGCGCAATGCAATCCGATTGATGGGATTAGTGGTGGCGGGCAAGATGCTTCGCTACGCTCTGCATGACGTTCATTTTATCGGATTTTCGAATAATCCCCGGTTTTAATTTCCTTTTAATTTCCCTTTAATTCGACCTTAATAACGCCTCGGTAACCTTGTATTCAGAATTCCCCCCAAGCCAGATTTTCGGCTTAGGCTGCACTCACAAGACCATGACCCAGGTAATTTCTTCGCCGGCCCAAACCGGTACTCCCATCGCGCCGCCTGCTGCCCCCGTCAATCCCCGGCCCAAGGTGTCGCTGTTCAGCACCATCGGGCAGGATGCGCCGGCGGGGCTGGTCGTATTTCTGGTGGCGCTGCCGCTGTGTCTGGGTATCTCGCTGGCCTCGGGCGCACCCCTGCTGGCGGGCGTGATTGCGGGCATCGTGGGCGGCGTGCTGGTGAGCGTGCTCAGCGGCTCGGCGGTGAGCGTGAGCGGGCCGGCGGCTGGCCTCACGGTGGTGGTGCTGTCGGCTATTTCCACGCTGGGCTCGTGGCCGGCGGTGCTGGCGGCCACGGCCGTGGCCGGCGTTATTCAGATTATTCTGGGGCTGGCCCGGGCGGGCATTATTGCCCTATACTTCCCGGCGGCCGTGATTCGCGGTATGCTGGCGGCTATCGGTATTATATTGATTTTGAAGCAGCTGCCGCACTTTTTTGGGGCCGATGCCGACTATTTCGAGGACATGAATTTCCTGCAGTTCAATGGTATGAACACGTTCTCAGCCATTGGCGCAGCTATGAAGGCGCTGAGCCCCGGCTCGGTGCTGGTGGGCGTGGTGTCACTGACTATCCTGCTGCTTTGGAATACGGCCCCCGTGAAACGGCAGCCGTGGTCGCGGCTGGTGCCGGGCGCGCTGGTGGCCGTGCTGGCCGCCGTGGGCATCAACCAATTGCTAAAAGCCGTGGCCCCCGATATGCAGGTGCGCCCCGAGCACCTCGTGAAGCTGCCGGTGCTGTCGTCGCTGGGCCAACTGGCCCGCGAAATGACTTTCCCCGATTTCAACGCCCTGCGCAACCCCGCTACCTACGGCGTGGCCTTCACCATTGCCATCGTGGCCTCGCTCGAAACGCTGCTTAGCGTGGAGGCCGTGGACAACCTCGACCCCCAGAAACGCCACACGCCCACCAACCGCGAGCTGCTGGCCCAAGGCGCGGGCAACCTGGTGAGCGGCCTGCTGGGTGGCCTGCCGCTCACGGCGGTTATCGTGCGCTCATCGGCCAACATCGCGGCTGGCGCGCAGAGCAAGCTGTCGGCTTTCATTCACGGCCTGCTGCTGCTCACGAGCCTGCTGTTTCTGGGCGCGGTGCTGAACCTGATTCCGCTTTCGGCGCTGGCGGCGGTGCTGCTGCTGGTGGGCTTTAAGCTGACCACACCGGCGCTCTACCGCAAGCAGTGGCAGCTGGGCCGCGAGCAGTTCATCCCCTTTATCATCACCATCGTGGCGGTGCTCTTTACCGATTTGCTGAAGGGCGTGAGCATTGGGCTAGTGCTGGGCTTCTTCTTCATCCTGCGCGACAACGCCAAGGCCGGCTCCTACCTGCGGCGCGACGACTCCGAGGACAACGCCGAAAGCCCCAATGCCCCCCTGCACCTGCGCCTACCCGAGCACGTTTCTTTCCTCAACAAAGCCAGCATCGTGACCACGCTGGACCAGCTGCCCGCCGATAGCCGCGTCATCCTCGACGGCACCCGCTCCGATGTGATTGACCACGACGTGCTCGAAGCCATCGAGGCCTTCCGGCAGGCCGCGCCCGCCCGGGGCATCGAGCTGGAATTGCGGGGCATCCGGCAGGTGGCGCTGGGGGCGCATTAGGGGCTGAATCTGCACGGCATGCACGGCTCTTCAGACCGTCATTCGCCCGCCCGTCATGCAGAGCGCAACGAAACATGACGTTCAATTTCTGTACGACCTGCTTTCCTTCTTACCTTGAATACAGCCCACCAAACCACCAGTCCGCTCCAGCCAACGCCCGCTGATATTCCGGCCCCTGGTGCCGTGCGGCCGGTGGCGGCCGCCGTGGTTACGCTCACGTTTTCGCGCGGCACGCGGCCGCTCAGCACCCGCCGCCCGGCCAACGGCGGCCAGCATGACTACCGCCGCCGCAGTGCCTGAACGGTGCCGATGCTCCCGCCGTAGAACTCCACAGTAACTAATTTTCAACCACTAATAGGTGCTACCTTGGTCAGCGCCTCACCGCTTTGCAGCCCGACCGGGTTGCCGGGCTCAATACGCCAGACAGCTGTTTCGGCAGCAGTTAGGCGATAAAACTTTCTCCTTTTGCCATGGCTGGAATCAGCAAAATTCTCGAAAATAATAAGAAATGGGTGTCAGACCGCAACGCGGCGGACCCCAACTTTTTTAAGAACCTGGCCAATGGTCAGAAGCCGAAATACCTGTTCATTGGCTGCTCCGATTCGCGGGTGCCGGCTTCGGGCATCACCGGTACGGGCCCGGGCGAGATGTTCGTGCACCGCAACATTGCCAATCTGGTGGTGCACAGCGACATGAACCTGCTGAGCGTGCTGCAATACGCCGTGGAAGTGCTGGGCGTGCAGGACATCCTGGTGGTGGGCCACTACGGCTGCGGCGGCGTGGCTGCGGCAGCAGCCAACAAACAATACGGCCTGATTGACAACTGGTTGGTGAATATCCGCGACGTAATTCGGCTGCACGAGGCTGAGTACCTGCGCATCAAGGATGATGGCCAGCGTGCCCGCCGCCTGGTGGAGCTGAACGTGATAGAGCAGGTACGTAACCTAGCCAAAACCAACATCATCCAGAACGCCGTGCGCGGCGACAATCCGCCCCGCCTGCACGGCCTTGTGTACGACATTGCCGACGGTGTGCTCAAAGACCTGAACGTGGACGGCGACGACATGATGACCGAAATGGAGCACATCTACGCCACCGAGGCCGTGAATCATGAACCCGAAAAAGACAAAGACGTCAACTCCTATGAAGGCCCCAAGCACGACCCGGCCAAGGAAGTAGTAGTCGAAAAGAAAGGCGCAGTCGAGAAGAAATAAGCGCACCCGAACCTTTCGTTTTCCCCGAATACCTACCAACCACCCACAAAAAAGGCCTGCCGCGCATTGCGGCAGGCCTTTTTTACTATTCAGGCAAGCAGGGCCGGGTTACTTGGCGGCCTGTAGTTCCTGGGTGGCTTTGTCGACGGCGGCCTGGGCTTCGGCGGCGTGGCCGCGGCTGGCCTGGGCCTTGTTGGCGGTCTGGAGCAGGCCCAGCACCATGCGGTCGGCTCCGTAGGCTTTGTATTTCACGCCGAGGTCGCGCAGGCGGGTCACGCCTTCGGCAAAGGCAGCCGGGTCTTCGAGGCGGCCCATCATGCCGGCCATGGGCTCGGCCAAGCCAAACTTGGCCTGCGGGCGGGCAGCATCGAATTTATCGCGCACGTAAGCCCATTCGGCGGGGCCGCCAGCTTGGGCGTAGGTGGCCACTACGGCTTGCGCGAGGGCACTTTGGCTGTCATTTTCCAACGCTTTGGCACGGACCAAGGCCTGGGCGGGTTGCACCACAGACAGGGCGCGCAGGGCGGCACCCTGCACATTGTACGACTGGCTGTTCAGCTGCTTGGTGAAGTACTTCTCGTCCTTTTTATCCTTCAGCTTGGCCAGTGCGCCGAGCAGCGAGGCCTGCACCCAGGGCTCTTTTTCGGTGGCTGCCAACTTGCGCAGGGCGGGCGCGGCTACTTTGGCCACGTCCTTGTTATCCAGCTTCAGCGCCTCCACGGCGGCCAGGCGGTTGTTGTAGAACTTGTCGTTAATGCCGGCCAGCAGCGTGGCGCGGTTGGCAGCGATGGTCTGGTCCTTGGCTGCGGCGTCGATGGCCTCGCGGCGGTCGACGAACAGGGGCGCGTGGGCGTACTGGAAGGCGTATTCGGCGGCCGTCTTGTTATCGGTTTTCAGCCAGAGCGTCTTCTTGTTGGCGTCCACGTTCACCAGGTCGGGCTTGGCCGAAAGGGGCATGGTGAAGGTCTGGGTGGCCTCCGTCATGGTCACGGGCTGGTGCATCACCTTGCCGCCCACATAGTAATCGATGGTGAAGGGCAGGCGGAAAGTCTGGCCAGTCTGGGTCTGCTTGATGGTGACAGTTTCGGCCTTCTTGGCCGTGTCCCAGGTGTAGTCAATCGTGACGATGGGATGGCCCGGCGCGAAATACCACTGGTTCCAGAACCAGTTCAAGTCCTGGCCCGACACGGCTTCAAAAGCGAGGCGCATCTGGTGCGCCTCGCCGTTGCCGAGGGCGTTATCCTTCAGGTATTTCTGCAGGCCGGCGAAGAATACGTCATCGCCCAGGTAGGTGCGCAGCATGTCCATGATGGCCCCGCCTTTCTGGTAGCTCACCAGGTCAAATACTTCCTCCTGCTCGTCGTAGTGGAAGCGCACCAAGGTTTTGGCCGCGTCGCGGGGCGAACTCAGGTAGCGGCGCAGGTAGCGGTAGTAGTGAGCATCGGCGGCGTCTTTGCCGTATTTGTGCTCGGCGTAGAGGCCTTCCGAGAAGTCGGCCATCGTCTCGTTCACGGTGATGTTGGACCAGCTTTCGGCCGTCACGTAGTCGCCAAACCACTGGTGGAACAGCTCGTGCGCAATCACTGATTCGGAGCCGTATTCGCGGTCAATCAGCTCGCGGTCGGTCATTTGCACCTGCTCGCCGTGCAGGGTGGCGGTGGTGTTTTCCATGGCACCGCTCACGTAGTCGCGGGCCACAATCTGGCTGTATTTATTCCACGGATACTCCACACCGAGGCGGTTGGAGTAGAACTCCATCATGTCGGGCGTGTTGCCGAAAATCTGCTTGGCGAAGGGCGCGTACTTGGGTTCGAGGTAATAATTAACCTCCTTGCCGCGCCAGGTGTCCTTGTAGATTTTGAAGTCACCCACTGCCATCATGAACAGGTAGGGCGCGTGCGGCAGCTCCATTTTCCACACATCGGTGCGCAGGCCGGGGCCGGCGGGCGTGCTGCTCACCATACGGCCGTTGCTGAGCGTGACGTACTTAGCCGGCACGGTCATCGAGATTTCCTCGGTGGTTTTCTGGTTGGGGCGGTCGATGGTCGGGAACCAGGCCGACGAGCCTTCGGTCTCGCCCTGCGTCCAGATTTGCACCGGCTTGCCCTTCACGGTCGAATCGGGGTTGATGAAATACAGGCCCTTGGCATCAGTAATAGCGGCCGAACCTTTCACTTTAAGCTCGTCGGGCTTCGAGACGTAGTCGATGTATATCGTGTATTCCTCGCCCGGCTTGAAAACGCGGCCGAGGTTAATGCGCAGGTTCATGCCATCGGCGTAGTCGTATTTCAGCGGAGTTTGCTGGCCGCCATTCATCAGCGCCACGGCGTTGATGTCCATGCCTTTGGCGTCGAGGCGGAGCGTGTCGGTGGGGTAGGCGTGGGGCTTGAGCGTGACCCACTCCTTGCCCAGTAGATGGCGCTTGGCGTAGTCGAAACGCACGTCGAGCTTGGTGTGCACCAAGTCGTTGACCTTGGTGGCCGAGGCGCGATAGGGGGATTCGGGCTTGGTAGCGGGCGGGGTAGGGGCCTGCGCGAAAGCCGGCGTGGTGGCCGCCAGGCCCAGCAGGCCCAGCGCGAAAAGATGCTTCATGGAAAAACTTCGGGTGAGTGAAAATCGATTTCGCGCGAAGGACGCGGACGTGAGGTTGACGTTGCCTGACGCAAGGACGAAAGTAGCGCTGACTCTGCGAGTCCACGTCTCGCCGCTGTGCGGCGAATGCGGAAATGCGAAATGCCCAAGCGGTGACGGGCAATGGTTATTCGCTGCGTCGCAGCGAGACGCGGACTCGCAGAGTCCACGCTACGGTAACTTTGCACCCCCACCAACCCACCAAGGAATGCGACTTACGCGTTACACCGCCCCATTTTTCTGCACTCTTTTCACCTTTAAATCTCTAGCCCAAAGCACCCCGGCCGACAGCACCCGCGCCCTCAACGAAGTGACCGTGTACGGCACCCGCCTCGACCAGGTGGCTGGCCAGACGGGCCGCTACGTGACCGTAATACCCGGCCGCACGCTCAGCCAGTACCCGGTGGCTTCACTTGATGACCTGCTACGCCTGCTGCCCGCCATTGAGATGCAGAGCCGGGGTAATTTCGGCACCCAAGCCGACATCACATTGCGCGGCTCCACTTTCAACCAGGTACTGATTCTGCTGGATGGGATGCGGCTGAACGACCCGCTCACGGGCCACTTCGCGGGCTATTTGCCCATCACCCCGGCCGAGATTGAGCAGATTGAGGTGGTGCGTGGTCCCGGTGCCGCCCTCTACGGCCCCGATGCCGTGGGCGGCTTCGTCAACATCGTTACTAAAACCTTCGCCGCCACCCATCGGCCCGATGGCGTGGAAATTGGCGGTACGTTTATGGCCGGTGAGTATGATTTAAAAACCACCAACGCCGGCTTTTATGGCCAGGATAAGAGCCTGCGACTGGCCGGCGGCATTCTCAACAACACCGCCAGCGGCCAGTTGCTAAACCTGCCCGGCGGCCTGCGCAATGATTTCAAGCTGAATACCTACTCGCTCTCGGGCGCATACCAAATCAGCCCAAAATTCAGCGCCGCCGCCCGCGCCAGTTTCGACCGGCGCGACTATAACGCCCAGAATTTCTACACCACCAACGCCGGCGACCGCGCCCGCGAAACCACCTCGCGCGACTGGTACCAAGGGCAATTGCGCTATGACTGGAGTACCCGCGCCCGCACCGAATTGCAGTTAGTGGGCACCTCCAGCACCGATTACTACGTGTACACGCCCACCTCGGCGGCCAGCGACCACCTGATGCACTACCTCAACGTGCAGGCCCAGCACCAGCTGCGTTTCTCCGATAAGGTGCAGCTGACCCTGGGCGGCCAGGCCGACCGCCGCAGCGTGCGCAGCAACGACCGCGGCGACCACGCCGTGTGGCACCAGGGCGCGTTTGCCGTGGCCGGCCTGATGCCCACCCCTGGCCTGAACCTGACCGCCGCCCTGCGTCTCGACCACGACCAAGCCTACGGCACCGAAGTGCTGCCCCAGCTCACCGCCAGCCAGCTGTTGGGCGAGAAGCTGACGGTGCGCGCAGCTGTGGGCCGCGCCATCCGGGCGGCCAATTTTACCGAGCAGTACAACTCGGCCATCCGGCCCGGCATCGTGCCCACAGGCTTCAACGTGGGCAACCCCGGCCTCGAAGCCGAGCGCACTTGGAGCTACGAAGGAGGCCTCGATTTCCACCCGCTGCCGGCTTTCACGCTGCGCGGCACCTATTTCAACCGCTACGGCCGCAACCTGATTGACTACGTGAGCACGCCCGGCAATGTCGTGCAGGCCGGCACCGGCTTCACCAATCTGAGCCCGGCCAGTACCTACCGCTACGCCCAAAACCTGTTTGCCGTGAGCACACAGGGGCTGGAGTTTGAAGCCAGCACCCGCGCCCAACTAAGCAAAGCGTTGCGCCTCGAAGGCAGCGTGGGCTACACCTACACCCACCTGAACGTAGACGGCAGCATTGTGTCGCAGTACCTGAGCAACGTGGCGAAGCAACTCGTGAGCGGCAACGTGAGCCTAGTGCACCGCCGCTTCACGGCCAGCCTGGGCGGGGTGTATAAGCAGCGCGCCAGCCAGCAGACTGTGGCCACCGCCACCGTCAACGATGCCCAGCTCACGCCCGATTACGTGGTCATCAACGGCCGGCTCGATGTGGCGCTGCTGCCCGAGCGCCTGTGGGTGGTGGGCCAGGCCCAGAACCTGTTCGACGCCAAATATTCCGACCTGCTGGGAGCGCAAATGCCCGGTCGCTGGCTGATGGCCGGCGTGCGGCTGGCGCTGCGGCGGTAGGGAAGGCCAGAACGGCCGGATAAAAAGAAGGTCATGCTGAGCGCAGTCGAAGCATCTCTACCGTACAAGTAATCCAATCGAATGGGTTTGCTATTGCGGTAGAGATGCTTCGACTGCGCTCAGCATGACCTTCTTTTTTGTCTGGATTGTCAGGTCGTCGAGGCTACCCAATCGCCGCCCGCAGCCAATCCTTCGCCTCTTGCAGCGTGCGGTGCTGGGAGGTTTCAATTTCGTAGTCGTTGGTTTCGGCTACGTTGTGGGTGTAGCTCTGTACCGAAATCTGGCCAAATACCGTTTCCGGCACGACGAAGCTGACGTGGCGGATGCCGGCGCGGTGGGCGCGGATATTCCAGTCGGTACGCATCCATTCCTGGTCGGCGGGCTTCACGGCTTGCACGTTGCGAGTGTCGGCTAGCCAGCCCAGCGGCTGCGTGCGGGCGGCTTCGGCTTCGTAAAGCTCCAAGCCCCGGTTCATGAGAAAGCGGAACTGCTCGCTGTTGGCGAAGCCGTGCCAGGAGATGATGAAACAGGGCACTTCGGGGGAATAGAGCATGCTGCCATAGGGCTCAGCGTGCACAACGGTATCGGACATGAACTAGCGGTATCGGGCAGGTGGTGGGAAGCGGAAATACGCGCCAGCCAAATGCCTCGCCCATACGCGGGCCGGTGCGGTGGGGTTGTCTGGGGCGGCACCGGGTGGGCGGGGCAGCCATCCGGCACTACCTTTGTGCCATCAATTCTTTCTCCGGAAGGATTGTTTTTATACAGAGGCGCTGAGAGACAGGCTCAACGACGCGCCGGCAACCACCCGCAACCGCGGCCCGGTGCCAATTCCTGACCATATAAAAACAACTGCCGTGCCTGCCGTTTCCGCTGCCTCGCTTGCTTTTCCTGGTCTTTTTCGTGCCCGTTTGTTGACGACGGGCCGCATGTTCGCGGGCTGTTGTTACTGTTGATTCCAGGCACTAGCGCCGCGTAGCTGAGGCTACGGTCGGTGCGGTTTCATTCCTTTTTACGGGTTTTTTGCTTTGCGGCACGGCTGCTCCGGGTGGAGCGGTAGCGTGGCGCGTTTCTATCTCTTTATGTTGAAAAAATCACTGGAGCTGCTCCGCGCGGAAGCAGCCGAAACGGGGGCGAACACCCTCAAACGCAGCCTGAATGGCGTGAGCCTGATTGCCATTGGCATCGGGGTAATTATTGGGGCGGGCCTGTTCTCGCTCACCGGCATTGCGGCGGCCAATAACGCGGGGCCGGCCGTTACCATCTCCTTCATCGTGGCGGCCGTGGGCTGCGCCTTCTCGGCGCTGTGCTACGCCGAGTTTGCGGCCATGGTGCCCGTTTCGGGCTCGGCTTATACCTATTCTTATGCCACGATGGGGGAGTTGTTTGCCTGGATTATTGGCTGGGATTTGGTGCTCGAATACTCGGTGGGGGCGGCCACGGTGGCCATCAGCTGGTCGCAGTACCTCATCAAGTTTCTGGGGAAATACGGGCTGCACATCCCGGCGCAGCTGGTGATGTCGCCGTTTGAAAGTGCGAAGCTGGCGGATGGCTCCACCGTGAGCGGCTTCGTGAACGTGCCGGCCATGCTCATCGTGCTGGCCATTACGGCCATCGTCACGCGGGGCACGAAAGGGTCGGCGTGGTTCAATGCGCTGGTGGTGGCCCTGAAGGTGGCCGTGGTGCTGGTGTTCATCGCGCTGGGCTGGCAGTACATCGACCCCGCCAATTACCAACCCTACATCCCGGCCAATACGGGCACCTTCGGTGAGTTCGGCCTGAGCGGGATTCTGCGCGGGGCGGGCGTGATTTTCTTCGTCTTCATCGGCTTCGATATCGTGGCCACCATGGCGCAGGAAACCAAGAACCCGCAGCGCAACATGCCCATTGGCATCCTCGGCTCGCTGGCGGTTTGTACGGTGCTGTTCGTGCTGTTCGGGCACGTTCTGACCGGTTTGGCTAATTACACCGAGTTCAAAAACAGCGCCGCCCCGGTGGCCATTGCCATCGAAAAAACGCCCTATGCCTGGCTGTCCTCAGCCGTGATTCTGGCCATTCTCATCGGCTACACTTCAGTGATATTAGTGGATTTGCTGGGGCAGTCGCGGGTGTTTTTCTCGATGTCGAAGGATGGGCTGCTGCCGCCGGTGTTCTCGCGGTTGCACCCCAAATTCAACACGCCGGCGCAGTCCAGCCTGCTGCTGGGCTCGTTCATTGCGCTGTTTGCGGGCTTCGTGCCCATCGCCGTAGTGGGCGAGATGACGAGCATCGGCACACTGCTGGCCTTTGTGATGGTGTGCCTCGGCGTGCTCATCATGCGGAGGACTAACCCCGACGCGCCCCGGCCGTTCCGCACGCCGTGGGTGCCGGTGGTGCCCATTCTGGGCATCATCGTGTGCCTCGTGATGATGGCCTCGCTGCCCTGGGAAACGTGGCTGCGCCTGGTGGTGTGGCTGGCGCTGGGCATGATTATTTACTTCGGCTACGGCAAGCGGAACAGCAAGCTGCGGCTGGCGCAGGAAGCGGCTGGCAGCCCACAGGTTTAGCCCCAGCGGGGCGGCATAGCGGTAGTAGAACCGACCCAATGTGGTAGCAAAAGCCCCGTAGGGGCGACACTCGTTCAACGAGTGTCGCCCCTACGGGGCTTTGCCGTTTTTCGGATTCGGCCTTACTACCGATATGTCGACCCGCTGGCCCTCAATGCGTGGTCAGCCCATTCGCGTCCAACTCTTCATCGTCCCGCACCCGGCTCAGGTCGCCTTCGAGGTCAATCTCTCCCTCCGCAGCAGTGGGAGTGAGGGGGCGCTGCTTGTACACATCCACGGCCCCGCAGCGGTCGAGGACGGCGCGGGCCTGCTCGGCTTCGGCGGGGGTGGTGGTAGCGATGGTGACCACGGCGTGCTCGGGGCCGGTGGCGGCGATGTGGGCTTGGGTATCATCGAGCTGGCTGCCGCTGAAGAGGTCGGTGAAAAACCGCGTCACGCTTTCGCGGAAGGGCTCGGCCGGCGCGCCGGCATCGGGCAGGTGCTGGGCTTGCAGGGTTTCCTGGGTGGCAATGTTGATGCTGCCGGGGGCGAGGCCGGCGGCCTGCGCCTGGGTGGCGGCAAACTCAGCTTCGGAAGCACTGGTGAATAAACCGACGATGATGCGGGGCATATAATAATAGGGGGAGGGTGTGCCGGTTCTACGGCGGCCCCGGCGGCCGGTTGTGGCGCGGCGGCGACGGCAATGTCCAAATACTTCCTACCTTTTGCCCATCTTTTCACTCCCTACCTCTTCAGTGCCCCATGGCCAACGCTAAAAAAGCCAAATACGCCGCCCGGTTCGAGAATTTCTTTCTGAATCTGCGCCTCAACCGCGACCAGTTTGCCGACATGGCCGCCTTCACCCTGCAAACCATCCGGCAGGCCGCCGGCGGCAAGTACAGCGCCGGGGCCGAGGCCCTCGACGTGGCCCTCACCGACTACCGCGCCACCCACGCCGGCCAGCTCTCCGGCGAGGGCCAGGCCAGCACCAGCACCCTGGCCCAGGCCCTGGTCGACTTCAAGGACTACGTGAAGCGCATGGAGCGCAAGGTCATCAACCCCGCCTACGACGAGAGCAGCGCCGACCTGCTGGCCATCTTCCCCAAGGGCCGCGCCGCCCTCACCAAAAGCGCCCAGACCGAGGTGGAGGACGCCTTCACGGCCTTTCTCGATGCCCTCGATGCCCGCCCCACGGTCTTCACCTCGCCCCAGCGTACGGAGGGCCGCAAGGTGCTCAAATCCCTCTCGGAGGCGCTGGGCCGCGCCGATGTAATGGCCAGCACCGCCGGCACCCAGCGCATCGACCTGCACGATGGCCGCGAAGCCTCCTGCCTGGCCCTGTACCACGTCTACCTCACGCTGCTGCTCGAATTCGCGGCGCAGCCGGAGCGGGCGGCCCCGTTTTTCGATTTCAGCAAAGCCGAAATGGGCGGGGGCAAAAAAGCCAAACTGCCCGTGCCCACCATGCCGAAAAGCTAGTTAAATGTGCTTTGTAAATAAAAAGCCCGTTCCGGACCTCCGGAACGGGCTTTTCTGTGCGGTTGAGGCGCTCCGGAGGTCCGGAGCGGCCATTTCTGACCGGAAACGCCTCCTCCGGACCTCCGGAGCAGCCATTTCTGAGCGGAAACGCCCCCTCCGGAGGTCCGGAGGGCGCATTTCCGGACGGTGAAGCTCACTCCGGACCTCCGGAGCGGCCATTTTCGCTTGGCGAAGGGGGTTCCGGTCCTCCGGAGGCCCGGCGGGCAATGCGTTGCCGCACGCCCGCAAATGGCGTCCACTTACCGGGCGGCCGCCGCCGGTGGCAGAATTTCAGCCAACCATTATGCGTAGCGCAATACCTTTACGCATTGCACCCGCCGCCGAACTTTTACCCCATTCAGGCAGTTGGCGGCTGAATCCCTGAGCTTATCGATGAACAAGACCCAATACCCTGGCCTGATACCTTCGCACGAACACGAGCGCCTCGCGGCGCTGCAGCCCTACCAGGTGCTGGGCACGCCGGGGCAGGAAGTGTTCAATGATTTTGTGAGCATCGTGGCCAAGCTTTTCGATATGCCCATCGCCCTGGTGAGCCTGGTGCGGTCCGACGACGTGGTGTTCATCGGCAACGAGGGCCTGCCCGAAGCCCTGGTCGTGAACCGCGAAGACAGCATGTGCTCGGTGGCCATCCTCCACGACGACCTCACCGAGTTCCGCGACATTGCGGCCGAGCCCTGCGCCCTCGTCAACCCCTTCGTGGCCCAGGAAATGAAGCTCGGCTTCTACGCCGGCCAGGCCCTGCGCACCCCCAAAGGCCTGGCCGTGGGCAGCCTTTGCGTTATGGACCGCCGCCCCCGCCAGCTCACCCCCTCCGAAGGCCGCCTGCTAAAGGACCTGGCCCAGGTAGCCCAGGAGCTGCTGCGCCTGCAAGCCGCCCTGGCTACCGGCTTCACCGTGCCCGATGCTTTGCCCACCCGCCTCGATGCCACTGTGCAGCAGTCGCTCACCCGCCTCGCCACCCTGGCCGAGCTGAACCAGTGGGAAGCCGCCGACACCGAGGAAGCCCGCCAATACGCCGAGTCGCGCCTCGACGAAGCCCGCTACCTGGCCCAGACGCTGTACCGCGAACTGCAAACGGTGCTGGCCGGGGTGGGGAAGTAACACCCGCCTTCAGCTGTCCCAATCGACCTTTTTCGCGGTTACCTTTGTTGATTCCCTGCGTCGAAAACCCTTCGGCGCAGCCCTCCAATCAACCCGAATTCCGTGATAGTTTGCATTGCCGAAAAGCCCAGCGTGGCCCGTGAAATCGCCACCGTGCTGGGTGCCACCCGCCGCATGGACGGCTACATGGAAGGCAACGGCTACCAGGTCACCTGGACCTTCGGCCACTTCTGCCAGCTCAAGGAGCCCGACGACTACCAGCCCGAGTGGAAGCGCTGGAGCCTGCACAACCTGCCCATGATTCCCGATTCGTTCGGCATCAAGCTCATGCGCCGCGACGAGGGCGTGGTAAAGCAGTTCCACACCATCAAAAAGCTGGTAGACGAGGCCACCGAAGTAATAAACTGCGGTGACGCCGGGCAGGAAGGAGAGGTGATTCAGCGTTGGGTATTGATGGAGGCCAAGTGCCGCAAGCCCGTGAAGCGGCTGTGGATTTCGTCGCTCACCGAAGAAGCCATCCGCCAGGGCTTCCAGAACCTGCGCGAGGCCAAGGAATTCGACTCCTTATACCAAGCCGGCAAGAGCCGCGCCGTAGGCGACTGGCTGCTGGGCCTGAACGCCACGCGCCTCTTCACCCTCAAATACACAACCTACCAGGACAAGCAACTCCTAAGCATCGGCCGCGTGCAAACCCCCACGCTGGCCCTGCTGGTAGAGCGCTGGCACGAAATCCAGAACTTCAAACCGGAGCCATACTGGGTACTGAAGACCGAATACCGGGGTACGCTCTTCAGCCACATGGCATCACCGGACAAGGCCAAAGACGCCGACGCCGCACCCGATACGAAGTCGCGGCTGCGCGCCCTGGGCTATTTCGTGACCGAAGAAGAAGCGAAAGAAGCCCTGGAAGCCGTGCGCCCCGCCCCGCTGCGCGTCACCGATGTGGAAATCAAGAAAGGTCGTGAGTCCCCGCCGCGTCTCTTCGATTTGACCTCGCTGCAAGTGCAGTGCAACAACCAGCTGGGTTTATCTGCTGAAGACACGCTGAAAATCGTGCAGGGCCTGTACGAGAAGAAAGCCGTGAGCTACCCGCGTGTCGACACCACGTTTCTGCCCGACGACCAGTACCCGAAAATCCCCGGCATCCTGCGCGGCATTGGCTACGATGCGCTCACCGGCCCGCTGCTGGCTACGAAAATCCCGAAGACGCCCAAGGTTTTCAATAACAACAAAGTCACTGACCACCACGCCATCATCCCGACAGGCGCGGCCGGCCCCGGCGGTGGCATGGAAACCAGCGTGTACGACATCATCGCGCGCCGTTTCATCGCCGCCTTCTACCCCGATTGCGAAGTGAGCAACACGACGGTGCTGGCCGAAGCCGCCGAGCGCCCCTTCCGCGTGCGCGGCCGTCAAATCCTGAACCCCGGCTGGCGCGTGGTCTACGGCGACCCCACCCAGCAGGCCGCCCCCAAACCAGCGGCCGCCCCGGGTGCGGCCGGAGCCGCTGCCGAAGCTGATGATGATGCCGTTTCCACGGTCCTGCCCAACTTCGTGAAGGGCGAAAGCGGCCCCCACGACCCGCGCCTAGAAAGCAAGATGACCCAGCCGCCCAAGGACTACACCGAAGCCACGCTGCTGCGCGGCATGGAAACGGCTGGCCGCAACATCGACGACGAAGAGCTGCGCCAGGCCATGAAGGAAAACGGCATCGGCCGCCCCAGCACCCGCGCCGCCATCATCGAAACGCTGTTTAAGCGCAACTACATCAAGCGCGAGAAGAAGCGCATCATTCCCACCCCGACGGGAGTAGAGTTGATTGGCTTAATCCGAAACCCCACCCTGAAATCGGCCGAGCTGACGGGCCAGTGGGAGCACAAGCTGCGCCAGATTGAGCGCGGTGAGCTGTCGTCGGAAGGCTTTTTGGGCGAGCTCTCGGCCTTGGTGCGCGAGATGGTGGCCGAGGTGAAGAACGACGGGCGCGGCCGCATGGTCACGTCCGGCAGCGCTGAGTTGGCGGTGCAGCAGGCGCAGGCCGGCAGCAGCAAAGTGCCCGCCGGCATGACCGGGGCCAAAACTGCGAAAGCGCCCGGCGCGGCCACGCTGCCCGGGGCCAATGGCCTCGGCTACTGCCCGGCCTGCAAAACCGGCCACGTCGTGCGCGGCAAAACGGCTTTCGGCTGCGTGCGCTTCCGCGAAGGGTGCACGTTCCGGCTGCCCGCCGAAGTGCACGGCAAAAAGCTGAGCGACCCGCAGGTGAAAGCCCTGCTCGCCAAAGGCCGCACGCCCGTGATGAAAGGCTTCGTCGGGGCCGAGGGACAGAAGTTCGACGCCGCTATTGGGCTCGATACCAGCTTCCAGCCCATCCTGCTGCAAGTGGCCGACAGCAAGCCCGGGGCCGCGCCCGATTCGGGCCTGATTCCGTGCCCGGTGTGCAAGCTCGGCACCATGCTCAAGGGCAAAACGGCCTACGGCTGCTCGCGCTTCCGCGAAGACTGCCAGTTCCGCGTGGCATTTGAATGGGGCGGCAAGCAACTCACCGAAACCCAGCTCAAGCAGCTACTGCGCAAGGGCGAAACCAGCGTTATCCGAGGCTTCCTCTCAGCCAAAACCGGCAACAAGTACGATGCCGCACTGAAGGTGGAGGAGGGGCGCGTGGTGCCGGTGTTTGGGTAGGGCTGGCTTTGGTACTTAATGGCCAACCTGAAATTGGTAATGCAGGCGCAGGCTGAGTAGGCGCTGCTGGTCGAAGTCAGTCGCAAAATACGGTTCAAGGCTGAAGGCGCTGAAGCCAGTACCCGCAGGCAGGCGGATGTTGGCACTTAGGAAGCCCATGGTGGGCAGTTCGCTGGCCGAACTGAGCGTTGCGGCCATGTTCGGATTCAACGGTACCGAACCAAGCGAGGGAAATGCAAGGCCCGCCAGGAGCGTGCCGCCGCGCTTCGAGCCAAAGCCAGAACCCAAGCCCAACCGGGAATAATAATTGCCGATGCTACCCGCGCCGTAGCCCCCATCAAACTGGCCGTAGAACCAGCGCCGACTGCCCAACCAGAGCTGCACATCGGGCATCACATTGTAGGTAGGGCGCAATTCTGGCTCCGCACGCTTGGGCGAGCCAAAAGCCAGCTTGCCGATATGAAGGCCCGCGTGATACCCAATACTGAAGTCTTTGGCGGGATTGAAACGGAAGTGACCCTCTACGAAAGGATTGATATCGAGCAGTTGATAGGTGCGCGTTGGGGCCGCGTCGGGAATAGTAATTGCGCCTCGTAGAGCTTGTGGAGCATAGCTCACCACGTCGGTACCTGCCCACACGCCCATGCCGACCGTGCCCAGCGTGGCGCGGCCACCTGGGTGCACTTGGTAGGCCACCTGCCCACCGGCGGCGCGGTAGCGGTGCTTATACCCATCGCGCGATGCTGGAATTTGAGAGCCCGGGGAACTGTCGCAGCCACTGCCGCTACTGCTGACATCATAGAAAGAATCCTGCGTGAAGCCGCCAGTCAGGCCTCCCACTGCGATATCAACCGTCCGCACCGAGTCTGGGGCCGGGCTTTGGCTGGTGAGCACAAATACCGTGGCGGCCAACCCTACCGGCAGCAAGCGCGGCAATGGCAGAGAATGCAGAAAGTCCAACGACCAAATAGTGGATTGGTTAACCAGCCGGGTCGAACCGCTAGCCAAAAGCTGACTCGCCTCCACGGCTAGCACCATCAATAGCAACCCCCTCACCACCGTGGTTTCGGGTTGTGTGAGCGCAGTAGCCGACAGTGCCGCCGTGAGACCCAGCAGGCCCACCAGCACCAATAGATAGCGGCTAGCTGGCACCGGCTGGGCAGCTTCGAACTTATAAATAGGCGAGGCAGACGGCCGCCGCACGCGCCACACCCAAAGCCCCAGCGCCAGCAACCCCAGCGGCAGCAGCCACATCTGCAGCTCCAGCCACCGGGCACCCAGCACCGAATGAACATCGCCCGCCACCGGCTCGCTGGCCGCATCGCGCCAGAAAGCCTGCGCAAAGCGCCCCAGCAGCAGCAGCCCCGTTTGCAGCAACAGCCACGAGCCCACCGGCCAGCGCCGCTTGCGGGTGGCCAGTAGCACGCCGCCCACCGCCGCGCACAGCAGCAGGGCCAGCAGTTGCGTGGGGGCCACCGGCAGGCTGTGTAAGGCCGTAGTTGGCAGTAGGCCCGCCTGCACCTGGCAATACCACGGCAATGTGCCGGCTGCATAGGTAAGTCCCCAGACTCCGGTAGTAGGCTCCCCAAAGCAGCAGCCCGTGAGCACGCAGCCCACGCACTGCACCACCAGCGCTGCGCACAGCGGCAGGGCCAGCGCATCGAGCACGGCCCAGCCCAGGCCCAGCCAGCGGCGCAGGGCTACTACCGTCAGCGCCGCCGCCAGGCTACCGCCCAGAATGGAGCGCGCCGTGTCGGTTGGCGCGTTGCTGAACAGCAGGCTGCTCCAGTCGCCCACCGGGTGGGTGATGAGCTTGGTTCCCAGGATGAGGGCCAGGCTGCTGGCCGCCACCAGCGTCAGCCAAGGGCGGAGCGGGAAGCCGCGCCGCCAGCCTTCCCAGAGCAGCAGCAACACATTGGTGAGCGTGGCCAGTAGGTAAAACGGCGTGTAGTAGTCGTGGCCCGGCGTGTAAGGTAGCGTCATGGTTAGGGTCAGTTAAGAGGCTCTGTGGATAGCAGCCCCTAAACTTACCTTTCTACCTAAAGATATTGCAACCCAATTTGTGCAAGTATCAGACTCTTGAATCAGTTATAATAAAAAATTAAATAACTGTAATACAATGGATAATATGGGATTATTTAGACTTTATACCGTGCTGAAAACTTCATGACTGAGCCAGCTCCGGCTGATGTGTCGGCGGTGCCGCGCTCTCCCGGTATTCCACCAGATTCTTCACCATGCCTTTGAAAATAATGCCGTGAAATGGCAGCACCGAGTACCAGTACAGCCGCCCGGCCAGGCCGCGCGGGCGGTAGGCGGCCAGCTGCTCCACGGCGTGCGAGCCATCGGGCTGGTCGAGGATGCGGAACTGGAGCCAGGCCTCGCCGGGGAGCTTCATTTCGGCGTAGAGCAGGAGGCGACGGCCGGCTTTATCGGCTACCAACACGCGCCAGAAATCGAGCGGGTCGCCGGCGCGCAGGCGGCTGGGCGAGCGCCGGCCCCGGCGCAAGCCCACGCCGCCCACAGCCTTGTCCATGAGCCCCCTGATGCGCCAGAGCCAGTCGGTTTTGTACCAGCCCCGCTCGCCGCCGATGCGCCAGATATTGTCCAGCACCTCCGCCACCGGCCGAGTGAAGGGCATGAGCTGGCGGTCGAAGAACATGCCGTTTTTGGGAATCTGGATGGCGTCCATGTAATTCTGGCGCATCACGCCGGAGCTCAGCGCGTCGCTCCAGCTGCTCACCACCTCGTTTTGCTCGATACGCTGGAAGGCCAGGGCCAGGGCCGCGCGGTAGTCCATGCAGGTATGCGGAATCACGGCGCTGATGCTGTTTTTGGGGTCGCAGATGGTGTCGTTTTTCAGGCTTTCGACCAGGCTTTGGGCCAGGGAAAAGGTGGTGCTCGTGACCAGATAAAGCCACCACGACGACAGCCGGGGCGTGAGCACGGGCACTGTCACAATCCAGCGCTTGTAGCCGCGCTCGGCTGCCAGGCCCAGCAGCATTTCGCGGTAGGTGAGCACATCCGGCCCGCCCACATCAAAGGCCCGTCCGAAGCAGGCCGGATTATCCAGCACATTGGTGAGGTAGAACATGATATCCCGAATGCCAATGGGTTGGCAGCGCGAGTTCAGCCAGCGCGGCGTCACCATCACCGGCAGCTTCTCCACTAAATCCCGAATGATTTCAAACGAAGCCGACCCTGAGCCAATGATGATGCTGGCCCGCAGCACAGTGAGCCGGGCCGTGGTAGCTGCGCTCAGCACGTTTTCCACGGCGCGGCGCGAGCGCAGGTGCACACTCAGGTCGTGGTCGTTGGCAATGCCGGAGAGATAGATGACCTGCCGGGCCGTGGTGGTATTGAGGTAGTCGGTGAAATGCTGCGCCGACTGCTGCTCCTGCTGGAAAAAGTCCTCGTTGCCGCCGCTCATGGAGTGCACGAGGTAGTAGGCCACATCAATATCGGTGGGTACGGCGGCCAGAGTCTTGGGCCGGAGCAGGTCGCCCTTCACCACGCTCACATGCGGGTGCAAGGCTTCGGGCAGTGTTTCGGGCAGGGCAAAGCGGCGCGGGTCGCGCACCAGGCAGATGATGTCGTGGCCGGCCTCGGCCAGCAGCGGCAGCAGGCGCTGGCCAATGTAGCCGGTGGCCCCGGTGAGCAGGATTTTCATAAGGTCGCGGCGGGGGCGTGGAACGTGTGGCGGCGCTCCCACTTTGGTGTAACGGCCTGGTGGCGCGCTTGTTTGGCTACTGCCGCACGCGTGCCCGCAACCCTGACGCTGAATCAGCATCTTTGCGCCTATGAAACACGCCTTACACCTGCTCGCCGCCAGCCTGCTGCTCACCACCACCGTGGCGCAGGCCCAAACCAAGTTCAGCATCCCACCGCTGAGCCCGACCACCCACATCCACCAGAACTTCTCCACATCCTACATCGACCTGACGTACTCGCGGCCCTCGCTGCGGGGCCGCACGGCCTTCGGCGGGGTGACTCCGTATGGCACGGTGTGGCGCACGGGGGCCAACACCATCACCAAAGTGCGCTTTGGCGAGGAGGTGAAAATCAACGGCCAGGTGGTGCCGGCCGGGGCCTACGCCCTGCTCACCATCCCCGATGCGAAGGAGTGGACCTTCATCCTGAACCGCGACACCGCCCAGTGGGGCTCCTACGAGTACAAGCAGGCGCTCGACGTGCTGCGCGTGAAAGCCAAACCCACCAAGCTGGCCGCCCCCGTCGAAACCATGAGCCTGACCGTGGAAAACCTCAAGCCCGCCTCCGCCGACCTCGTTATGACTTGGGACCGCACCCAGGTGGCGCTGCCAATCGTGGCCGACCCTGACCGCGTAGTGATGGGCCAGATTGAGCAGGCCATGAAGGGCGAAAAGAAGCCCTACGTCTCGGCCGCGCAGTATTATTACAATACCGGCAAAGACCTCACTACCGCCATCGGCTGGCTCGATGAATCCATCAAAGCCAACCCCAACAGCTACTACGCCTACTACTGGAAAGCCAAGCTGCTCCAAAAACAGGGCAAAAATCAAGAGGCCATCGCCGCCGCCAACAAGTCAATGGAGTTCGTGAAGGATGATAAAAACGAAGTATCGAAAGCCGAATACACGCGCCTGAATCAGGAAGTGCTGACGGCGGCCGGCGCGAAGAAATAGCTCTTCTGCAACCCGTTGCCCTATTTATTGCGGCACAAAAAAACGCCCCGCATTATTTGCGGGGCGTTTTTTTGTAAGAGCCAAACAAGAATTACTGCACCACCACTTTCTGGCGGGCAGTGCCGCTGGCGGCCTGCACCTCCAGCACGTAGATGCCGGCGGGCTCGCGGCTCAGGTCGAGGGCGAGGGGCGTGGCGCTGGTCCAGGCTTGCGTTTGCACGAGGCGGCCGGCCACGTCCAGCACGCGCACGGTGGCGGGGTTGGCCGTGGTGCGGGCGGCTTGCAGGGTGAAGCGTCCGCCCAGGGCCGGGTTGGGCGATACCGTGAGGCTGGCTTGCAGGCCGGCATCGGTGCGGGTGGCCAGGGCCGTGCCGCTGTAGCGGTTCACAACTCCCGTGATGCCCGTAGACTTAATCTGGATGCCCGCCGACCAGCCCACGGTGGGGCTCACAAACTCGGCCCCGATGTGGTTGAAGGTGTTTTCGAGCGCCACCCAGGTCTGGCCGTTGTCGCGCGAGTAGGAGGAGCCCTGGTCGCCGTTGCCAAAGTCGATGCCGGTCGAAACGTACTGGCTGGTGCCGGGCACCATGCTCAGGCCCGCGCCGTGCAAGGGGCCGGAGTAGGTAACGGCAGTCCAGGTAGCACCGCCGTCGGTGGTGCGGTATAGGCCGTGGTTGAGGCCCCCCAGGGCATCCAGCGTGCAGAGTAGCCCATTCTGGGCATCGCGGAAGGAGAGGGTAGCCGGACCACCCAGACTGGGGGCGGCGGTGGCTACGGTCCAGGTCAGGCCCTTGTCCGGCGAGTGAAATACGCGTCCCTCCGTGGTGACGAACCAGATGTGGTTGCCCACCGCTGCGGGCGCAGTATTCACCGGATATTCCCCCAGCGGGGCAGCGGGCGGGGCGGCCACCGGGGCCCAGGTGAGGCCACCGTCGGCCGTGGTATACATCTCCATCTGGTTGGTCCCGGGCAGCGGGTCGCCCACGGTCAGGCCATCGGTGGCCGAGAAAAAGTGAATCAGGTCCGGGTAGCTGCTGGCGCTGGCATACACGGTGGCGCTGTTCTGAATGGTCCACGTCTGGCCGCCGTCGGTGGTGCGGAGGATGCGGCCGCCCGTATTGTTGTTCAGAAACGTAGTAATCCAGGCCGTGGAAGCACTAATGGCCGAGAGGGCCGTGAAGTCCTCATCCGCACCGGTTTGGATGGGCAGGTTGGTGACCGTCCAGTTCTGGCCGGCGTTCACGGTGCGGGCCACCTGAGGTATCGAGTAGGTACTCGAAGTGCCCGTGCCCACGGTCCAGGCCGTGTTTGCATCCACCGCATCAATGTAGAAGGGCGCTATATTGGGCGCAAAGCCGACGGATTGGCCAACCCACTGAGCCTGGGCCGTAAAACCCAGCAAGCAAAAGCCGAGGCAGGAAAGGAAATGTTTGTTCATAAATAAAAGGAAGAAAAAAGGGTGATTTCGTCTCGGTAGATTGCCAAATTAGGCCGTTGGTTGCCCGGCGGCGCAATTATTTTTCCTGTTGGCTGACCATTTGCGTGAAGCTTTTGGCCGCGTTGGTAAATTCAGACGGAATAAGCACCACCGTCGTGGTATTATTATCAATACCGATTTCCGACAGCATCTGCATCCGGCGCAGCTCCAGCGCGATGGGGCTTTTCTCCATTTCCAATGCGCCCTGCGTGAGTTTTATCGAGGCTTCCAGCTCTGCCTCAGCTTTGATGATGCGGGCGCGCTTCTCCCGAATAGCTTCCGCCTCACGCGCCATGGCCCGCTGCATGGATTCCGGGATTTCCACGTCCTTGATTTCGACCAGCTCAATCTTTACGCCCCAGTTTTCGGTGGCCGCGTCCACAATCTGCATCAGCGAAGCGTTGATGGCGGCACGCTCCCGCAACACCTCATCCAGTTGGTGCTGGCCGATGATATTGCGCAGCGCCGTAACCGACAATTGATAAACCGCCTGGTTAAAATTGGCCACCTTAATAATGGCATCGGCCGGATTCACCACCCGAAACCACAGCACGGCGTTCACCTTAATGGTCACGCTATCCTTGGTGATGGTTTCCTGCTGCTCCAAATCCACGGTTTTGGTGCGGATATCAATGGTCTGCTGGCGCTCGATAAACGGGATTATCCAGTACAATCCCGGCCCGCGCCCGCCCACAAACCGGCCCAATCGAAATACAATTGCCCGCTCGTATTCCTGCGCAATGCGAATACCGGAGAGGAGGAGCGCCACAATGATGAGGAGAATAACGGACAGCGACATGACCAAAAGGGGTTAGTGAGGTTTTGGGAGATGTATCGCTGTTGGGATGCGAGCATTACAACCGGAGAATATGGTAAACGAATAGGGAGAATAGCTACTTGCGTTTTCGGTTGGCGAATGTCCCAATCATACCATTCAATTTTGCGGATTCCGCTGTTGAAATACGGCCTTCTTGTTCGGTAGCATTAATTAAATCAACCGCGTAGTCATACTCAATCAGCCCTTTAATTTTCCCACGATTTAGAATTTTGCGCAGTTTGTCCTCACGCAAATAGCCCAACTCTTCTGCGTGAACTTTCCCCCAGAAGTATTCAACCGCTTCACCAGTTGATTCCTGAAAGAAAGTAAAGACGTCTGCTGCTCTGTAATCAAGAGACCGAATATTTCTGTATGCAGGTGCTGGATTTAAAATGGAAATTTTCCACTCAGTATAAGTATTTGCGAAGTGCTCGATATTCTCTTTTGAAAAGGCTGTGGGTGGGAAGGTTTTAAATGCATCAATTGCCAAATCAATTGCCTTTGCAAGTCTTGAAGATTCAACGTCATATTCCTTTTTTACAGGCATGAGCTTTTTGCTGGATTAAGCTTGAAACTTACCGCCCCACTACCGGCAACACCGCCACACTTTCGTGTCCGGCGGCATCAATACTCACCACGCCAAAAATGAAATTATCCTTGCTGATGGGCAGGTCGGCTTTGGTATCGGAAACGGGGAAGCGCTGCTGCCACTGGGGGGCGCTGGTTTCGCGCACCAGCACCACGTAACTGCTGGGTTTGGGGCCGGTGGCGGGGGCCTGCCAGCGCAGCTCGGTGCGGTTGGTGAGGTTGGCGGTGAGGACTTCGACCTTGGCGGGGGCGGCGGGGGCCAGGGCCAGGCCGGCCATGGTGGCGAGGTTCACGCCGGCGTTGCGGCGCAGGTAGGCGAAGTCCACGCCTTCGGTTACGTCGCCGTAGGCGCGGCCCTTTTCGGTGCGCAGGTCCTGGTGCTGGTGGGTGAAATCCTCGTTCATCTCGGTGAAGCGGACGGCGGCGAAGCCCTGCTGGTTGAAGGGTGTGTGGTCGCCGCCGCGCAGGAAGCGGTCGGGCCGGTACTCAATGGCGACCTGGTGGCCGTGGCCGTAGAGCTGGGCCATGCGGGCAGCGTAGCGGGCCAGCTGGCGGCTGGGTGCGTCGTTTTCGGAGCTGAGCTGGCGGCGGATTTTGGCCTGCTCGGGCGTTTCATTGGCCGGCACGCCTTCGCTGAACACGCGCAAGTGTTTGTCGTCGCTGATTTCGGGGTCGAAACCGTGGGAGTTGCCCACGATGTCATTGTTCAGCATCGCAATCAGATTCCAGCCTTCCTTTTTGGCGCGCTCGGCGAGGTGGCCGGAGCCGTAGAGTCCCTGCTCTTCGCCCTGCACGGCCACAAATTTGAGGGTGCAGGGAAACGTCTGGCCGGCCAGCACGCGGGCCAGCTCCATCACCAGCACGGTGCCGGAGCCGTCGTCGTTGGCCCCGGGTGCGTCAGCGGTGGCGTTCATCACGTCCGAAACGCGGGAGTCGATGTGGCCGCTGACGAGGATGACGCGGGTATCGGTGGGGTCGGTGCCGGGCAGGGTGGCCAGCACGTTGGCCATGAGCACGGGCTTGTTGATGCGGCGGCCGTCGGGCTTCACGGTGAAGGTGTCCATCTCGACGGTCATTCTTCCGCCGCCGGCTTTGCTGTATTTCTCGAACTCGCTTTTGACCCAGTTGCGGGCCGCGCCGATGCCGCGCGTGGGGCTCTGGGTGTCGCTCAGCGTGTGGCGCGTGCCGAAGGAAACCAGCTTGCGGATATCGGCTTCGAGGTTTTTGGCTGAGATTTCATCGACCAGTTTTTGAATGGTAGGGTCGGCGGGCGGCAGGAGCGGGGCGGGCTTTTGGGCGAGGGCGGCGAAGGGCGCGAGCAGGAGGAGGGCGGCGAGTTTCATGGAGGTAAACTTACGGGAGTGAACGCAACTCCCCTCCTTACCAGGGAGGGGATGTTTGGCTGAAAGCCAAACGGGGGTGGTTGTGGGCGTTTGCACGTCTGGAGGGAATACGTTCCGACCGGCGCACACGCCACAACCACCCCCGTTTTCGCTGGCGCGAAAACATCCCCTCCTTGGTAAGGAGGGGAGTTTGATGTTCTACTTACTTTTTATAAAACGGCTCAATCGTTTTGAAATACGGGTTCACACCCTCTTCCGAAGTCACATCCAGCAGCATCAAATCGACGAACTGGTACACGTTGGTTTTGCCTTCGAGCACGGGGCCGAGCTCCTGCATGAAGCTGGGGTCGGGGTTGGAGCTGATGAAGGCGAGGAGCAGGCGGGGCACGTCAGGGTTGTTGGCCAGCTGCATCTGGGCCACGTAGGCGGCTTCGATGTGGGGCTGGGTGGCGGCCCAGGCAGCAATGGCGTCGGTGACGGCGGTGGGGGCTTCGGCGGGCTGGCTGAGCATCACCTGGGCATCGCCGCCGGCGGGCGAGAGCGGGCCGGTGAGCTGGCCATTGAGCAGGGCGGCTAATTCGTCTTTGGGCAGGAGCTTGCCGGCGGGCGAGAAGGGGTTCAGCACGCAGTCCTGGCCCTGCACCATGTTGAAGAAGGCGTGGCCGGGGATGCGCACGTAACTCACGGCGCCGTTGTCCACGCCGCCGTCGGTGAGGCGGGGGGGCGAGGAGAAGATGGGCAGCTTGCCGTCGTTGAGAATCTGGAGCTGGATTTCCTGGCCTTCGGCGAGGACAACTTCGCCGGTGCCGATGCCTTCCATGGGGGCCAGAATCATCAGGATTTCTTCCTGCAGCAGGGCCTGGTAGAAGGCGGGGCGGGCGTTTTCATCGGTGGCGGCCAGCAGCAGGAGCTGCTCCAGCACGTTCTGGGGCTCGAAGGGGAAGGGCTCCGGCTCGGGCATCTGGAAGGTGGGCACGGCGGGCTCGGGCTCTACCGGGGCCGTGAATTTGGCGCCCTGGTAACGGGGGCCGCCGGCGGGCTTTTCGGCCGGGGCCGAAGGGGTGGCGGGGGTGGCAGGAGCGGCCGGCTTTTCGTCGGCGGGTTTGTTTTTGAGGAAGTCGAGCAGGCCCATGGGGAATTCAGTTTTGCTGGTGGATTGAGGTGCAATCTACGGCGAAAAATGGGTTTTGGGAGGGTGGAATGGGGATTAAGGACGATGACAACGCGGAAAAAAGCACGTCATGCTGAGCGTATTCGAAGCATCTCTACCGCAATGCTATTCCTTTCGATTGGAATTAGTTGCGCGGTAGAGATGCTTCGAATACGCTCAGCATGACGTGCTTTTATCAAGCATTTTGCCCCCTCAATGGCACTTATCAATCTGGGCCTGCACGTCATTAATGGTGCGGGGAGCGCCTTCATTGCCCCAGTGGCTCTCGATGTAGTTGAGCAGGTTGGTGAGCTGGGCGGGGCTCAGGCCCTTGTTGCTGGGCATGATGTTGTGGTAGCCGACGCCGTTGACTACAATGACCTCATTCTGGCCGTTGCGAAGCAGGCAGGCCAGCTCGGCGCGGTGGTCTACTAAGTAATCGGATTCGGCCAGGGGCGGGATGAGGCGGGCGAGGCCCTGGCCCTGGTCGCCGTGGCAGCTGGCGCAGTGCTGGGCGTAGAGCTTTTCGCCTTGGTGGCGGTTGTTGCTGAAGCAGCCGGGGAGGAGCAGGAGGAGGGCTGCGAGCAGAAAGCAGGGGCGGAAGGGCATTGAAATAGCAGGGAACTCAGGTTAGAGCACGGTTAGCGATGTAGGGGCGGGGTCGTACCCGGTAGGGCCTGCCCCCGCCCGGACGTTCGCATCATTACAACGGTGCCGTTCAACGGCGGGCGGGGGCAGGCCCTACCGGGTACGACCCCGCCCCTACATCGTCTACTACTTCCCGGCCACGCCCTTTTTGCGGCTGTCGATTTCGGCCAATAGCACCGGGATTTCGGCCATTAACCTAGCCACTTCCTTGGGGTTGAGGCTGTCGTAGAGGCCGCGAATGTGGCCCTGGTCGTCCACGAGGGCGAAGGTGCCGTTGTGGGCGAAGCCGCCGGGGGCCTGCTGGTCGGGCATAGCGGCGGTGAAGTAGGCTTTGGCCAGCTGGAAAACGGTGTCTTTGGCGGTGGGCTCGCCGTGGGCACCGGTGGTGGCGAAGTGCCAGCGGTTGGCATCGGTGATGCCGAGGCGCTGGGCGTAGTCTTTGAGGACGGGGATGGTGTCGTGGGCCGGGTCGATGGTGTGCGAGAGGATGGTCAGGCGCGGGTCCTGGCCGTATTTGGCGTACACTTTCAACAGCTCGGCCTGCATTTTGGGGCAGATGCCGGGGCAGGTGGCGAAGAAGAAATCGGCGATGTAGGCCCGGCCGGCGAAGGTTTGGTTAGTGAGCGTCTGGCCGGCCTGGTCGACGAGGCGGAACCGGGGCACGGTGGCGAAGACGGTATCGGCGGGGCCGCCGTCGGCGCGGGGCTGCACGTCACGCTCGCCCATGATGGGCAGTTTGGCGGCTTCCTTGGGCGGCTCGGTGCAGGCGGTGGTGAGCAGGGTGGCGGCCAGCGCGGGCAGCAACAGCAGGCGATTGAACATGGGCGGGGTTATTTGGAAGCGGGGGGCAGCACTTCGCCGGCGGCGGGGTGCTCATTGTGGAAGCGGGTGGCCGAGTCGATAGTGGCCTTGTACTGGCGCTGCACGGCGTCGAGAATCAGCTTCTGCTGCTGGAAATAGGCGAGGCGGGTGGCGGCCGTGGCCGTGGTATCGGGGGCTTTGTACTGGTGCATCCAGCTCATCATGGCCTTATCGGCGGCCAGCAGGCCGTGGATGTAGGGCGCGGGGGCCTCGGAATGGTAACCGGAGAGCTTGGCCTTGAGCTCGTAGAGCTGGCTGGTTTGGGCCATCAGGGAGTCGTGCTGATTCATGAGGGCCATTTCGGCGGCGCTGACGGGCGAGGCCGCGCCGTTTTCGGCGATGGGCTTGTTGGGAGAGGAGCAGGCGGCCAATACCGGCACCGAGGCCACTACGGCGGCGCGGAGCGCATTTTTAAAGGGGCTTTTCACGAGGCAAAGGTACGGCCGGCGGCCGTGAGGGAACGGTGAGGCGGGAGGGAGGAAGACTGTGGCGGGACCGGGAAAGCCCGTGGCGGTACCGAGGAAGGTTGGGGCGGCAGGGAGGGAAGCCGTGGCGGGACCGAGGATGGGTGGGGCGGGACCGAGGAACATCGGGGTGGGACCGAGGGACGGTGAGGCGGGAGCGAGGAGAGTCGTGGCGGCAGGGAGGAAGGCTGTGGCGGGACCGAGGAGAGTCGTGGCGGGACCGAGGAAAAAAGTGCGAAATCAAAAACCGGAGTCAACCGGTTTGTCATCCTGAGCGTAGCGAAGGACCTTATCATGATTGCGCTGGTCGAATTACTGCAAACAGCTCAGCGGCGATAAGGTCCTTCGCTACGCTCAGGATGACAAATTTTCATCCACCATTCCACTCATCCACCAAACCACCACCATATGAAAACCCGTCAACTGGGCCGCTCCGGCCTCACTGTATCGACCCTGGGCCTGGGCTGCATGGGCATGTCCGATTTCTACGGCGGCCAGGACGATGCCGAAAGTACCCGCACCCTGCACCGCGCCCTGGAGCTGGGCGTGACGTTCTTCGATACGGCCGATATGTATGGCCCCTACAAAAACGAGGAGCTGGTGGGCCGCGCCTTCAAAGGCAAGCGCGACAGCGTGATTCTGGCCACCAAATTCGGCATTCAGCGCGACCCCAACGACCCCACCCGGCGCGGCATCAACGGCCGGCCCGAGTACGTGAAATCGGCCTGCGAAGCCAGCCTCAAGCGCCTCGGCACCGATTATATCGACCTATATTACCAGCACCGCGTGGACCCCAGCACGCCCATCGAGGAAACCGTGGGGGCCATGAGCCGGCTGGTGGAGGAGGGCAAAGTGCGCTTTCTGGGCCTGAGCGAGGCCGCGCCGGCCACCGTGCGCCGGGCCGTGGCGGTACACCCCATCGCTGCGCTGCAAACCGAGTATTCGCTCTGGAGCCGCGAGCCGGAGGACGAGATTTTACCCACCGTGCGCGAGCTGGGAGTGGGCTTCGTGCCGTATTCGCCGCTGGGCCGGGGCTTCCTCACGGGCCAGATTAAGCGCTTCGAGGACCTGGCCGAGGACGACTACCGCCGCCACACGCCCCGCTTCCAAGGCGAGAACTTTCAGAAAAATCTGGATTTGGTGACCCGCATCAATGACTTGGCGAAGCAGAAGCGTTGCACCGCCAGTCAGTTGGCCTTGGCCTGGGTGCTGGCGCAGGGCGAGGACGTGGTGCCCATTCCGGGCACCAAGCGCGTGAAATATCTGGAGGAGAATCTGGGGGCGCTGGAAGTGGAATTGACGAAGGACGAGCTGGCGCAGCTGGATGAGATTGCACCGAAGGGCAAGGCGGCGGCGGGGCTGCGGTACCCGGCGGCGATGATGGGCTCGGTGAACGGGTAACGACTATCATTGCGAGTGGAGCGCAGCGGAACGCGGCAATCCGTCCTCTGAATGCGACCAACCCTGAGATGTGATAAAGTTTTTTTAAACACAAAAAGCCCCGGTACTGCGAAGTATCGGGGTTTTGTGGTAAAAGAAAGGGTCTGGTTTTGACAGGACGGATTGCTTCGGCTCCGCCTCGCAATGACAGACGCTAGCTCGGCAGCAAGTCAATCCAGCCATCCTCGCTCACTACTACGGCCAACACGGGGTACTTGCTGCTATTCACGTAGCGCAGGGCACCGTTGTAGCGGGAGCCACGGGAGGAGTCGCCTTTTTCGGTGGCCAGACCGTCAAGGATGACGCCGATGGCGTGGCACATGGCGTTGGGTTCGATGAGCACGGCCCCGTCGATGTTGGTGACTAGGCGCAGCACGGAGGGCGTCATGATGCGCGGGACTACGCGGAAGCTTTGGCGGGTGAGTCGCTTGGCCTCGTTGGCGGCCCCGGTGGTGATGACCAGGATGGTGCCGTTGGGCTGGGTGGTAGCCTGTTGGGCGAGGTCCCAGAGGTAGCCGATGCTGTCGCGGTCCAGCGCCGGAAACACGATGCGGACGATGCGGGCGAAGTTATCGGCCGCGACCTGGCCCTGGGGCAGGCGGGGCGTGTTGCTCACCACGCGCATGAGAACGTGGCCGGCGTGGCTCACCTCCCAGCTGTAGTGGTTGGTGAAATGGACCGTGACCAGCGGCTCAAACTGCGAGTCGGACTCGGGCACGAGCTGGCCCAGGCCGAAGACGTGCGAGGCGTCCGAAATCAGGGCGGTGTGGCCTTCACTCAGCTCCAGCAGCTTGCGGATGGAGCGGTGGTCGCGCATGGGAACGGGCGTTTCCAGGGTGAGCACGGGCACCACGGCCGGGTGCTGGCGGCGGCTCACCAGCATCGTGCCGATGCCTTCGTCACCCTCGTGGCGCAGGGCGGCTACGCCGTTGCAGGCGTCGTAGAGGCCGTGGGTGCCGGCGGGGGCCACGCGCAGCATCAGCCGGCGGCCGGCCGAGCGGAGGACTTCGTTGTAGTCGCGGTCGAGGACGGGCTGGTCGTTGTCGGCGGTGTCGGCTTCGCGCAGGGCGCGGGTGCAGTCGTGCATGAACTCCAGCACGGCCGCGTGGGGCAGGTTGGCGGGGCGGCCCGAGCCGGGCTTGGGCAGGGCGTAATAATTATCGTAGCACTCGGCCGAGAGCTGGAGCACCACCGTCACGAGGTAGCCCTGCAAACTCACCGGGGTGGAGCAGAACGAGCGGCGGCTTTCGTGGCGGCTGGCGGTGAGGCCTTGCAGGGTGGTTTCGGTGGCCTGGCACATGAGCTCGTACCAGTGCTGCTTCTCGAACCGGTCGTGGTCGTTGGGGTGCAGGTGGTACACGGAGCCCTGAGGTCCTTTGTCGGCTTCGAGGGCGGTGGCCTTGACTTTTACGTCCCGGAAATCGGCGGGCGAATAGCGCACGGAAGTAGGTTCCAGCACCACGGCATCGGGCTCGTCGCCTTCCTTCGCGGAAGCAAATCCTAATAAGAAAACCTCGGGCCGCAGGCTGCGGTCGAGGAGATTAAAAACCCCCTCAGCAAAGAGTTGGGCAGAAACGCGAAACAGGCTTTGGTGTTCCCACATGGGCAAATACAGAACGGTCGGGACCCGTCGCGGACCCGGCTTCGCCCCGAACTACGCAAAAAAAAGATGGATAGTGGTGCGCCGAAACAAATTTCCTGCCTAAGTGCTTCCAGCATTTCTCTTAAAGGCTGCACAAGTCGTATCTTCGGTACCACGCCGCCGGCCGTAGCCGCCTCTCCCTCACCTCCCCATCCCTCGCAAGCTTATGCTCTTCGTCGACATGCTTTTTGTGATGGCGGTGGCCATTTCTTTTATCCCGATTCTGACCGGGTACTGCGCTCACAGTCGGGGCCGGTCGTTCTGGCTGTGGTTTGCGCTGGGCTGGTTGCTGCCGCTGGTGTCGTTCTTCCTGCTCTTCGCCCTCATTGCCCGCGACGAGCTGAGCCCCGGCCGCCGCCTGCTCGGCGAAGCCCGCGAAATCCTGCGCGAAGCGGAGGAAAAAGCTAGGACGAAAACGAAGCTATAAGAAGAAATTCGCGCGAATCGGTAAGCCTTAACGGTTAACGGTTTCCCAAACGCCAGTCTTCGCTGATGGCCCGCGCCACCCACGCTCCGGTGCTGAAGCAGCCTTGCAACAGGTAGCCACCAGTCGGCGCTTCCCAGTCCAGCATCTCGCCGGCCACGAAGGTCCCCGGCCGTTGCCGCAACATCAGCTTATCATCCACCGCGGAGAAAGCAATGCCGCCCGCCGTGGAAATAGCTTCATCCAGTGGCCGCAGGCCCGTGACGGGTAATGGCAAGGCCGTGAGTAGCGCCGCCAAGGCTTCCGGTTCTAAGGTTGCTGCCTCGGGCGCTACCTCTCGCAGCAGCGTGGGAATGGGTGGCCCCAAGTGGAGGGCTTTTTTCAGAAACTCGGGGAAAGAGGCTTTGCCGCGCGGCTGCCGAAGTTTCTGCAGGAGCGTGGCAGGGGGCAAGTCGGGTTTAAGGTTTAGGTGCAGCACGGCTGGGCCGCCTGCTACCAGCGCCGCCCGCACCTGCGGGGTGAGGGCGTATACCGGTGTTCCTTCCACGCCGTAGTCCGTGAGCATGAGCTCACCGCGCACAGCAGGCCCTTCGTTCACGCGCAGGGCAATGTTTTTGAGCGGTGTCCGGCCCACTTTCTCCTGGAAGAAGGCTGACCATGCGACTTCCGCGCCGCAGTTGGCCGGGGCAAAGGGCACTACCGGCACCCCGATTTCCTGGAGCAGCGGCACCCACGCGCCATCGGAGCCGGTTTTGGCCCAGCTCGCGCCGCCCAGCGCCAGCACCGTGGCGGTGGGCTCGATGATGAACGTGCGGCCCATGCCAGTGCCGGCGTTTTCGTCACGCAGGTGCAGGCCCATGTTACCCGCAAAGCCCAGCCAGCGGTGGCGGGTGTTGATTTCTACTCCCAACTCGCGCAGCCGCCCCAGCCAGGCGCGTAGTAAATCGGCCGGCTTGTGCTCCGCTACCGGGAAGATGCGGCCGCTTGTTCCCACAAAGGTTTCGATGCCCAAATCGGCCGCCCAGGCCCGCAGGTCAGCAGCCGAGAAGTGTTCCAGTAAAGCCCCGAAGCGGGCGCGTTCCGCGCCGTAGCGGCCGGCAAAGAGCGTAGCATCCTCCGCGTTGCTCAAATTGAAGCCGCCGTGCCCGGCCACCAGAAACTTGCGCCCCACAGTGGCCTGAGCTTCAAAAAGCTGCACTTGCCAGCCGCGCTCAGCCAGCCGCTGGGCCGCCATTAGGCCCGCTGGTCCACCTCCCACAATGGCTACACTTTTCATACTCACGCCTCGCTCTCCTGAATAAGCTGCTTGCGATAACGCGCCAGAATGGCCGATTTCAGGATGAAGCCCAGGTAGCGACCATCCTCCTCACACACTGGCAGCGCCCAGGCATTGTGACGGTCCAGCAAGCTTAAGGTGTGCTCCAGATTATCATTGGGACCTACCACGGCCGGGGCTGGCTTCATCAGCTCACGCACGCTCGTGGTGCCGTAGTGAGCATCATCAAAAAGCGCATCGCGCACTGAATCGAGGCTGACCACGCCCAGCAGCCGCCCCCCCGCCGCTACCACTGGAAACAGATTGCGCGAGGAGTGACGGAAAATTTCCACCAATTCGCCCAGCGTGGTTTTGGGCCGCACGGGAATGAAATCGGTTTCGAGCAGCTTGCGCGGGTCCAATTGGGCCAGCAGGCCGCGGTCGCGGTTGGCATACACGTCCACGCCTTTCAGCGTAAGCTTGCGGGTGTACACCGAGTAGGGTTCAAAGTACTTGGTAATCAGATAAGAGCTGCTCGTAACCACCATCAACGGCACAAAAAGTGCGTAGCCGCCCGTAATCTCAGCAATGAGGAAAATGGCCGTAAGCGGAGCGTGAATCACGCCCGCCAGTGTGCCCGCCATGCCCAGCACCACAAAATGCACCTCCGGAATGTGCACCAGCCCGCTCAGATTGATAAGCCGGGCGAAGAAAAATCCCGCCATCGCCCCCGCAAACAGCGACGAGCCGAACATGCCGCCATTGCCGCCGCCGCCCACCGTAATGCTTGTGGCCACCACCTTCAGCATCATGCTGAACAGTACCAGCACCAGCAGCAGCCAGGGATTATTATCTTGATAAACAGAGAATATACTGCCGTCCGTGATGTGGTCGGCGTGGCCGCGCAGCAGCAACTCCACCGTGTTGTAGCCCTCACCATACAGCGTCGGAAACAGGAAGATGAGCCCACCCAGCGCCGCGCCCGCGATGAGCACCTTGCGCCAGTCCAGCCCCGGCCAGCGCTCAAAAAAGTGGTCGAACCAATGGTAGGTCCGAATCATGTAAACCGAGAAGAAGGCCGTAAAAAGCCCCAGCAGCACGTAAAATGGCACCGCATCAACCGGCCAGCTGGTGGTGATGAGCACGAACGGCTGGCCCGCGTAAAGCGCTTTCGATATCACCGTGGCAGTGGCCGAAGAAATCAGCAGCGGGATGAAATACTGCGCCGGCAGCTCCAGCAGAATGGTTTCGACGGCAAATAGCACCCCCGCGATGGGCGAGTTGAAGATGGCCGCCACGCCCGCCGCCGCCCCGCAACCCGTGAGCAGGCGCCGCCGCCGCCGGTCCAGGTGCAGCACCCGCCCGGCATTGGAGCCAATGGCCGCGCCGGTCACCGAAATCGGGGCCTCAGTACCAGCCGAGCCGCCAAACGTGACCGTGAAAAAAGCCGTGATGAGCTGCGAATACAGTTTCGAGCGCGGCACCACGCTGCCCTCGCGGGCTGTGTTATAGATAATCGGGGCAATGCCACGCCCCAGCTGCCCGCCCAGAAACCACTTGGTAAACAGCACCGTGAGCGTAATGCCGATAACCGGGTACACCGAAAGCGCAAACACCCGGTTGGGCTCCGAAATGCCCATGCGCAGCATTTCCTGCCCCCAATGCACCGAATTCTTGAGCAATACCGCCGCCAAGCCCGCCGCTGCCCCCACCAACACGCTCAGAATGAGCATATACATCCGTTCGCTGATGTGGCGTGCCCGCCAAACCAACAGCGGGCGCAACAAGCGGTGGACGGCGTGATGGGGCATGGGCAAAAAAAGTGGACGGCACTTTTACCAACGCAAAATTGGGGCCCGTAGATGTAAACAACCTGAAGCCGTCACGCGCCGGCCCCGGTAAGTACCCGTTCAATGAGAAGTAGCCGATGCCAGATGCTCTGTCAATCAATTAATTGATGGATGGAGGACACAAGGCGCGTTTTTTTAGCAGCCACCCATTATCCGGGTAGCGGCAGTCCTTGCACATAGGTTTTCTTGAGGTGCTCGCCCACGCGCAGCAGGCTTTCGTCGTGTTCATATAGCAGGTTGCGCCACAGGCTTTGGATAAGTAATAGCAGTCGCAACGTCATCATCTCCGGGTCATCGGTGCCGAGCTGCTCAAACGCCTGCTTGAGCAGACTATCAATAGGGCTCATGAAGCGCTGAAAGTATTTCTGCACCAGTGGCTTGCTGAATTCCTTGTCCTGCACTTTCCAGAAGTCAGGCTCGTCGTGCACCAGCTTGTAGGGCAGGTCGATGGTTTTCTCAATCAGCGCCCGCGGGTCTTTCTCCGCCAGAATTCCGCGGTTGGCTTCCACAATGCGCTGAAAGCCCTGCTTAATCAGGTATTCAAAAAGCTTCTCTTTGCTCAGGAAATACTTGAATAACAAGGCTTCGGAAACCCCAGCCGTCTTCGCAATGAGCAGGGTGGAGGTATTGTCGTACCCGCGCTCACCGAAGAGCTGCAGGGCCGTTTGTTCGATTTTAGAATGACTGGTCATTGGCCAGACCGGATGAAGAAGTTGAAAGCCCGAACCAAAACTGCTTCGAACCAGGGAAAATACGTGTTTTAGGTAAAGTAACACCGGTTAGGCGGCTTGAAACGCCCACGGCTCGGATTACCCCCAAAAGGTACAGCCGGCTAAATCGAAATAGTTCGACTTAGCCGGCTGTAATAGGCTGATAAACTCGTTGTTGGAACCTTCTAGCGCGAAGGCAACGTCATTTTCAGCAAATGTTGCCAGACGGGGTGGGAGTTCATCTGGTTAAACAGAACGTGGGAATTTGGCTGCCTGGCAAACGGGTGAGATGTTGTTCGACAGCGAGACAAAGGTAGAGAAGATTTTTTATTGTAAAATGAGTGTTAGCTCACTATCTGTAAGTGTTTACTCACTAGGTTGATAATTAGATTGATAAAATGGGTGGAAATGAGCGGATAGCCGGATTGAGGCGGTAAGCATTGACCAGAATTCTGAAATGTGGATACGATTTCGACACAGCTGTGGTCCGCAACGCATTCAGAAGCGGGCAGAATGGGTTCTAATCAACAACGAACATTTGTTAGTTTGATAGGCTGCTGTACCTTTGAGTTACCCAATTCCCACCTTCTCCTTGATACGTCTCATGCTTCTCAATTCTGATATTGAGCACTTCATGCTGCATCGCAGCGGAGCTGTCATGTTCGTGGGCATCAGTGGCACCTGCCGGCTCAACGCATGAATAAGAAACTGAACAAACGCCAGATTATTCTGGATGAAGCAGCTAAGCTGTTCAAGCTGAAAGGTTTCGGCGGTACGTCGATGCGCGACCTAGCGGGCGAGGTGGGCATGGAAGCCGCCAGCATGTACAACCATATCAAGTCGAAGGATGAGATTCTGGAGCACCTCTGCTTTCACGTTTCCAATACCTACATCGCGCAACTGGCTGAGGTGGAGCAGATGCCTGGCTCGAACGGCGATAAGCTGAAGGAGCTGCTGCGCTGGCACATCAACCTGATGCTGGAAGACGGCGCGGCCGTATCGGTGGCCAATAATGACTGGAAATACCTGACGGATAGCAAGCTGGAGCAGTTCAAGGCCGCCCGTAAGCAGTATGAGAAGGGTTTTGCGGCGCTGATTGAAAACGGCATCGCGGCCGGCGAGTTTCGGCCTGTGAATGCCTCGGTGGCGCTGTTCACCATTCTGTCGGCGGTGCGGTGGGTGGAGCTGTGGTACCGGCCGGGCCGGGGCGTCACGGCGCAGGAGCTGGAGGAGGATATCATGGCCATTCTGCTGAATGGTTTGGCAAAAAACTAGTAATGAGTCGTTTCCATAAAGTCAAAATCAAGCGCATTCAACGGGAAACCCCCGACAGCGTCGTGGTATCGCTGGACGTGCCGGCGGAGCTGCGCGAGACGTTTGCGTTCACGCAGGGCCAGTACCTGACGTTTCGGCGCGAGCACAACGGTGAGGAACTGCGGCGGTCGTATTCCATTTGTAGCAGCCCGCTGGAAGGCGAGTGGCAGGTAGCTATTAAGAAGGTGCCGGAAGGGCGGTTTTCGTCGCTGGCCGTGGATGCTTTGCGCGTGGGCGAGGAGTTGGACGTGATGCCGCCCGCTGGGCACTTCCACACGCCGCTGCACCCGGAGCATGCGAAGCATTACCTGTTTTTCGCGGCCGGCAGCGGTATTACGCCGGTATTCAGCATCATCAAAACCGTGCTGCTGACCGAGCCGGGCAGCCAGGTTACGCTAATATATGGCAACCGGGGGCGCAATTCCATCATCTTCAAGGAAGGCATCGAAGGCCTGAAAAACCGCTTTCTCAACCGGCTGAGTGTGTACCATGTGCTGAGCCGCGAGCGGGGAGAATCGGACCTGCTGTTCGGGCGCATCGACCGGGCGAAGGCCGCCGAGTTTCTGGCGAAGATTGTGCCGGCCAGTCAGGTCGATGAGTGCTTCATCTGCGGGCCGGAGGACATGATAAATGGTGTGCGTGCCGCGCTAACCGATGCCGGGGTGTCGCCGGAGAAGATTCATTTTGAGATGTTTGGCTCGGCCAATGCCGGGGTGGGCGGCGCGGCCAAAGCCAAGCTGACGCCCGTGGGCGAGGACGACAAACACAGCCGCGTGACGGTCCAGCTCGACGGCAACACCCGCGTGCTGGAGATGTCATATTACGGCAATACCATCCTGGATGCGCTGCTGGAAACGGGCGTGGATGCGCCGTATTCCTGCAAAAACGGCATGTGCAGCACCTGCCGGGCCCGCGTGACGGCCGGGCAGGTAGAAATGGACGTAAACTACTCGCTGTCGGATACCGAAGTGGCGAAAGGCTATGTGCTGACTTGCCAAGCCCGCCCCATAACCGAAACGGTGGCCGTGGATTTTGACCAATAGCAGCCGATAATATTTCTTACTTTTAACTAACGATTGTTAGTTAAGCTTTGTTGAAAGCGCATGGAAACGTTAGAAATGACCCAGGAAGAGCAGTTTCAGGCCCGCATTGATGCCGATGTGCGTATCGAGCCCAAGGACTGGATGCCCGATGCCTACCGCAAAACGCTGATTCGGCAGATTTCGCAACATGCTCATTCGGAGCTGGTTGGAATGCTGCCGGAGGGCAACTGGATTACGCGGGCTCCTTCGCTCAAGCGCAAGTCCATTCTGCTTTCCAAGGTGCAGGATGAGGCGGGCCACGGCCTCTACCTCTACAGCGCCGCCGAAACGCTGGGCACTACCCGCGACCAGATGCTGGCCGACCTACATTCGGGTAAGGCCAAGTATTCCAGCATCTTCAACTACCCAACGCTGAGCTGGGCCGACATGGGCTGCGTGGGCTGGCTGGTGGATGGCGCGGCCATCCTGAACCAGGTGCCGCTGTGCCGCACCTCGTATGGCCCGTATGCCCGCGCCATGGTGCGCGTGTGCAAGGAAGAGAGCTTCCACCAGCGCCAGGGATTTGAGATAATGCAGACGCTGTGTGAAGGAGCGCCCGAGCAAAAAGCCATGGCTCAGGAAGCCCTGAACCGCTGGTGGTGGCCCACGCTGATGATGTTCGGCCCCAAAGACGAGGACTCGCCCAACACGGCGCAGAGCATGAACTGGCGCATTAAGCGCTTCACCAACGATGAACTGCGCCAGAAATTCGTGGACATGATGGTGCCCCAGGCCGAATTCCTTGGCCTGACCGTGCCGGATGAAAAGGTGAAATGGAACGAAGCCCGCCAGGCCTACGACTTCGGCGAGGTGAACTGGGACGAGTTCTGGGCCGTGGTGAAGGGCAATGGCTTGTGCAACCGTGACCGTCTCGGCGCGCGCGTGAAGGCGCATGAGGAAGGTGCCTGGGTACGGGAGGCGGCGATGGCGCATGCGGCCAAGCGCGCTGAGCGTGAGGCGGTAGCGGCGTAGTATTTCAAGCAACAATTATTTAGACCGTCATGCAGAGCACAGCGAAGCATCTTTACCGCGCAGTGCAATCCAATCGGAAGGATTAGTGACTGCGGGCAAGATGCTTCGCTGCGCACTGCATGACGTTCTGATACAAATACAGGTAACATGAACCAATCCGAATGGCCTCTGTGGGAGGTTTTTATCCGCAGCAAGCAGGGGCTTGACCACAAGCACGTAGGTAGCCTGCACGCGGCCGACGCCCAAATGGCTATCCAAAATGCCCGCGACGTGTATACGCGCCGGCAGGAAGGCATCAGCATCTGGGTGGTGGAGTCGAAGCACGTCCACGCTTCCAACCCCGATGATGCGGAGGCTTTTTTCGACCCGGCCAACGACAAAGTGTACCGTCATCCGACCTTTTATCAGGTGCCGAATTCAATTAAACACATGTAATGCAGGGTGATATGCAATTTGCTTCTTCGGAAAACCCGGCCCTGGCCACGTACACGCCAGCGGTGCGGCAGCAGTTGTTTCAGTTTGTGCTGCAGTTGGCCGATACCAGTCTGGTTCTGGGCCACCGGCTGAGCGAGTGGTGCGGGCATGGGCCTATTCTGGAGCAGGATTTGGCCATGGCCAACATCGCGCTGGACTTGCTGGGTGAAACCCGCAGCCTTTACCAGTACGCTGCCGAACTGGAAGGGCAGGGGCGCACCGAAGACGACCTGGCCTACCTGCGCAGCGCCACTGAATACCGCAACCCGCTGCTGGTAGAGCAGCCCAACGGCGACTTTGCCGATACTGTGGTGCGGCAGTTTCTGTTCGATAATTTCCACTATCATTTTCTGAAGCAACTGCTGACCAATGCCGACGAGCGGCTGGCGGCCATTGCCGAAAAGTCTTTGAAGGAAGCCACTTACCATTTGAAGTGGAGCTCGGAATGGATAATCCGGCTGGGCGACGGCACGGAGGAAAGCCGCCGCCGCGTGGAGAAATCCATTGCGGAGCTGTGGCGTTTTTCGGGCGAACTGACTACGCCAACGACACTGGAAAATTCGCTGCAAACGGCGGGTCTTATTCCGGATTATGCTGATATTCAGGCCAACATGGTAGCCCATGCCGAGCGTGTGCTGACCGAAGCTACGCTGGCTCTGCCGCAGCAGGTGTTCATGCTGACGGGCGGCAAGGACGGCCGTCACACCGAGCACCTGGGCTACATCCTGACCGAGCTGCAATACATGCAGCGCACCTTTCCCGGCCTGACATGGTAGTGCCCGCGCCCCCCACCGAAGCCCACATCTGGCAGCTGCTGGAAGAAGTGACCGACCCCGAAGTCCCGGTGCTCAGCATCCTGGACCTGGGCATCGTGAGGGCCGTGCGCGTGGAGGGCGAGCAGATTACCGTGACCATTACGCCCACCTACTCGGGCTGCCCGGCCATGAATACCATCGCCACCGACATCCGGCTGCGGCTGCTGGCGGAGGGCTATACCAAGCTGACAATCAACAATCAACTAAGCCCGGCCTGGACTACTGATTGGATGACGAAAGCCGGCCGCGAGAAGCTGGAAGCCTACGGCATTGCTCCACCAATTGATGGCACGGCCAGCGGCCATGTTCTCAACCTGTTCGGGAAAGAAACGGCGGTGCGCTGCCCGCTGTGCAAGTCGGAGCACACGCATCTGGTCAGCCAGTTTGGCTCCACGGCGTGCAAGGCGCTGTACCAGTGCGATGACTGCCGCGAGCCGTTCGACTACTTCAAATGCCACAGCTGATTTGATATTCGAAAATGTAGAGACGCGACCCTTCGCGTCTCGGCGTTGAACGACTGGAACCGTGCAGAACTGCGCAGCCCTAACAACATCAGCAACGAGGAGACGCGAAGGGTCGCGTCTCTACATCGTTCAATTTCCACCCTCCTCCTTATGCCCGAAAACGACCCCCTGATTTTTTCGCTGGAAAACGGCGTTGCCACCATCCGCCTCAACCGGCCCGAGGTGTTTAATAGCGTGAATAAGCCACTGGCGTTGGCGTTTCAGCAGCATTTGCGCGACTGCCAGGCTGATGCTTCCGTGCGGGCCGTGCTCATCACGGGCACCGGACGGGCTTTTTGCGCGGGGCAGGATTTGGCCGAAATCACCGGGCCGGATAGCCCGGAAGTGGCGGAAATCGTGGAGAAGCATTATAACCCGATTATCCTGTTGATTCGGGAGTTGGACAAGCCGGTGGTGGCGGCCGTGAACGGCGTGGCGGCCGGCGCGGGTGCCAACATTGCCCTAGCTTGCGACATTGTAGTAGCCAAAGAATCAGCTTCGTTCATTCAGGCGTTCAGCAAGATTGGGTTGATTCCAGACAGCGGCGGGACGTATTTCCTGCCGCGCCTCATTGGCATGCAGCGGGCTAGTGCGCTGATGATGACCGGCGACAAAGTGAGCGCCGCCGAAGCCGTGCAGATGGGTATGATTTACAAAGCCTTCGCCGACGAAACCTTCGACCAGGACGTGGCGGCACTGGTGCGCAAACTGGCCGCCATGCCCACCAAGGGCTTGGCTTATACCAAGCAGCTATTGAACAGCACGTTTGCCAACGATGTGGCCCAGCAGCTGCGCGCCGAGGGTGACTACCAGCTCCGCGCCGGCAACACCACCGACTACCGCGAAGGCGTCGCCGCCTTCCTCGGAAAACGCCAACCCACGTTCACTGGCCAATGAAAACTGTCGGCATTATCGGTTGCGGGGCCATGGGCGCGGGCATTGCCCAGGTAGTGGCCACGGCTGGGCATACCGTGCGTTTGCTCGACCAGCACTCTGGCGCGCTTGAGCGGGCCGTTTCCGGCATTCAGGATAATCTGAATAAGCTGGCCGCGAAAGGCAAGCTGACCAGCGAGGCGGCGGAAGCGGCCGGCGGTCGCCTTCACGCCACCTCCGACATGCAGGATTTCGCAGATTGCGACCTCGTTATCGAAGCCATTGTGGAGGATTTGGGAGTAAAGCAGCAGCTTTTCCGCAAGCTCGAAGGCGTGGTTTCGACTGATTGTGTGCTGGCCAGCAATACGTCGTCGCTGTCGCTGACTTCGATTGCGGCGGCCTGCCAGCGGCCGGAGCGGTTTGTGGGCATCCATTTTTTCAACCCGGCCCCGATTATGCAACTGGTGGAGGTGATTCCGGCCGTGCAGACGCGGGCGGGTTTGGCCGAAGAAATCAAAGGACTGGTAGCTAGCTGGAACAAGCTGCCGGTGCTGACGCAGGACACGCCGGGCTTCATCGTGAACCGGGTGGCGCGGCCGTTTTATGGCGAGGCCATCCGCATCATGGAGGAAGGCATTGCCGACATGGCGACCATCGACTGGGCCATGACCGAGCTGGGTGGCTTCCGCATGGGCCCGTTTGCGCTGATGGATTTCATCGGCCACGACGTGAACTACCGCGTGACGGAATCCGTGTTTACCGCCTTTTTCTACGACCCGCGCTTCAAGCCTTCATTCTCGCAAAAGCGGCTTTTTGAGGCAGGGTATTATGGTCGGAAATCGGGCCGCGGCTTCTACAGTTACGCTGCTGATGCCGCGCAACCTGAGCCCACCCGCGACAAAACTTTGGGCCGCCAGATAGTGAGCCGCATTGTGGCCATGCTCATCAACGAAGCCGTGGACGCGCTGGCCCTGAACGTGGCCTCGGCCGCCGACCTGGAGTTGGCCATGACCAAGGGCGTAAACTACCCAAAAGGCCTGCTGGCCTGGGCCGACGAGCTGGGCCCTGCCACCGTGCTGGCCACCCTCGACGACCTCTACGCCGAGTACCACGAAGACCGGTACCGCGCCAGCCCGCTGCTACGCCGCAAGGTGCGCGAAGGGCAGTTATTTCTGTAGAACATGCTTTAGCTTGTTCATCTTAAACTCTTTACCGGCGCAAGCTAAAGCACGCGCTACCTGCTATGACTCCCACCCTCGAAAACTACACCCTCGGCCGCTGGACCACCGGCGGCAATTCGCCCCAGGAGCTGCTCGATGCCAGCACCGGCGAAGTCATCGCCCTGGCCAATACGGAAGGCTTCGACTTCGAGAAAATTCTGGACTACGGCCGTCGCGTGGGCAACCCCAAGCTGCGTAAAATGACTTTCCACGAGCGGGGCCGGATGCTGAAGGCACTGGCTTTTCACTTGCAGGAAAAGAAGGAGATTTTTTACGAGCTGAGCTACCGCTCGGGCGCAACGCGGGCCGATTCTTGGATTGACATTGAGGGTGGTATCGGCAATCTGTTTGCTAATGCCTCGCTGCGGCGCAAGTTTCCCGACAAGCCTTTCTATGTAGAAGGCGAGCCAGTTGGTCTGAGCAAGGGCGGCACTTTCATGGCCCAACATCTGCTGGTGCCCCGCGAGGGCGTAGCCGTGCACATCAACGCCTATAACTTCCCCATCTGGGGCATGCTGGAGAAAATTGCGGTGAACCTGCTGGCCGGCATGCCCGCCGTGGTGAAGCCCGCCGTGCCTTCGGCCTACCTCACGGAGGCTGTGGTGCGCGAAATCATCGCCTCCGGCATTCTTCCCGAGGGTGCATTGCAGTTAGTGGTGGGTTCGGGCCAGGGCCTGCTCGACCACGTTACGTATCAGGATGTGGTGACATTCACTGGCTCGGCCGCAACGGGTCGCAAGCTGCGGGCCCATCCGCGCATCATCGAGGAAGCCGTGCCATTCACGATGGAGGCCGACTCGCTGAACGCCGCCGTGCTGGGACCCGATGCGAAACCCGGCACGCCGGAATTTGACTTGTTCGTGAAGGAAATCCGCAAGGAGATGACGGCCAAGTGCGGGCAGAAATGCACCGCCATCCGCCGCGCCATCGTGCCCGAAAACCTGCTGGAGGATGTGCAAATTGCCTTGGGCAAGCTGTTGGGGCAGACGACAGTAGGCCACCCGCAGGCCGAGGGCGTGCGGATGGGCGCACTGGCCGGCCGGGCCCAGGCCGACATATTCCGCGAGCGGGTGCGGCACCTGGCCCAAAACACGCCCATCGTGTACGGCAACCTCGATAACGTGGAATTGCTGGGCAAGGAACGCGGCGCTGATTATACCAAAGGCGCGTTCACCTCACCCATCGTGCTGCTGAATAAGGAGCCATTCAAGTACCTCGACAGCCACGAAATCGAAGCCTTCGGCCCGGTTGTCACGCTGATGCCCTACCACGACGTGGCCGAGGCCGTGACGCTGGCCAACATGGGCAAAGGCTCGCTGGTGTGCTCGCTGGCGACGAATGACCCGCGCACGGCGCAGGAGTTCGTGCTGGGCGCTGCTACACACCACGGCCGCATCTTGGTGCTGAATAACGAGATGGCGAAGGAAAGCACCGGCCACGGCTCGCCGCTGCCGCAGCTCATCCACGGCGGACCGGGCCGGGCCGGCGGCGGGCAGGAAATGGGCGGCATCCGAGGCGTGGAACACTTCATGCAGCGCGTGGCTTTGCAAGGTTCGCCGAGCATGATTACGGCCATCACGGAGGTGTACCAGACCGGCGCGAAGCAGGTGGAATACGACAAGCATCCGTTCCAGAAATACTTCGAGGAACTGGAAATCGGGGAAACCTACACCACCCATAAACACACCGTGACGGAGGCCGATATCAGCGCCTTCGCCGGAATTTCGGGTGATAATTTCTACGCCCACGTCGATGCTACTTCACTGGAAGGCACGCTCTTCACCGGCCGCGTGGCCCACGGCTACTACGTGCTGTCGAAAGCCGCCGGCATGTTCGTGGACCCGCGCAAAGGCCCCGTGCTGCTGAACTACGGCCTCGATGAGTGCCGCTTCACCAAGCCGGTGTACCCCGGCACCACCATCGGAGTGAAGCTGACGGTGAAGGAGAAAGTCGGCCAGGAAAAGCGCGACGAAAATGACATCGCCAAAGGCATCGTGCGCTGGCTGGTAACAGTGACCGACGAAACCAGCGAAACGGTGGCCGTAGCGACGATTTTGACGATGGTAAAAAAGAAGAATCAGGAATAATATGAGCACCCTCACCGCCGGCCACGTTGCGGCCGAAACCGATGCCGCTGGCATCACCACCATCACCTTTTTTCACCCTTCGCACAATTCCCTGCCCAGCCGCGTGCTGAACGATTTGGCTCAGGCAATTAATCGCGCCGGGCAGGATGAGGCTACGAAAGTCATTGTTTTGAAAAGCGAGGGTGACCGCACCTTCTGCGCCGGGGCCAGCTTCGATGAGCTGCTGACGATTGAAACCAAAGAGCAGGGGCTGGAATTTTTCTCCGGCTTTGCGCGGGTTATTAATGCCTGCCGCACCGCGCCAAAAATCATTATCGGCCGGGTGCAGGGCAAGGCCGTGGGCGGCGGCGTGGGCGTGGCTGCCGCTACGGACTACTGCTTCGCCACCCAGCACGCGGCCGTGAAGCTGAGCGAGCTGGCCGTGGGCATCGGTCCATTTGTGGTGGGGCCGGCCGTGGAGCGCAAGATTGGCACGTCAGCGTTTCAGCAGCTGGCGCTGGATGCGGGCGAATTCCGCTCCGCCGCTTGGGCTAAGGAGAAAGGTTTATACGCCGAAGTGGTGGAGGATGTGGCCGCCTTAGATGCTGCGGTAGCTGCTTTTGCGGCTAAAATGGCGGCTTATGCGCCGGATGCTACCCAGGCGATGAAGCAGGTTTTCTGGCAGGGCACCGAGCATTGGGACACGCTGCTGACTGAGCGCGCCGGCATCAGCGGGACGCTGGTGTTGTCGGATTTCACGCGGCGGGTGCTGCGGAAGTAGCGCCGTTGAACGGAAACCGAACGAAAGAAGAACGGTCATGCTGAGCGTAGCCGAAGCATCTCTACCGCAATACTAATTCAATCTAAAAGAAATAGTTACACGGTAGAGATGCTTCGGCTGCGCTCAGCATGACCATTCTCTGTTTGGCTTTGAAGGAGCCTTACAGCTCCATAATATCCTCGTTCCAGAGCGTGGGCTCGGCTTCGATGAACTCGTTCATCATATCCACGCACTCCTGCAAATCGCAGTCGACCACTTCTACGCCGTGGCTTTCGAGAAAGGCCCGCGACTCGCCGAAGGTGCGCGACTCGCCCACCATCACCTTGGGGATTTTGAACTGCACGATGGTGCCGGCACACATGTAGCAAGGCATCAGGGTGGTGTAGATGACGGTGTCGCGGTAGCTGCGCTGGCGGCCGGCGTTGGTCAGGCAGTCCATCTCGCCATGTTTGATGGCGCTGTCTTCCTGCACGCGCTTGTTGTGGCCCTGGCCGATGATTTTGCCATCGCGCACGAGCACGGAGCCGATGGGAATGCCGCCCTGCGAGCGGCCCAGGCGGGCTTCGTCGATGGCAGCTTGCATGAATTCGTCTTTGGTTTTCTGGTCTTGCATGGGTGGGAGGTTAGCGTGCGCAGATGCCTTTGTAAGGGCAGTATTCGCACTTGGTGAAGTCGTCGGTTTTGCGGATGGGCTCGGCGGGGTCGAGGATGCGCAGGGCAATTTTACGCACTAAGTCCTCGGAAACGGCTACGAAGTCTTCGCCGCCTTCGGTGAGGAAGCTGAGGTCGGCGGAGAGCAGGCCTTCGTCGATGTTGCGGAGCGAGAGGATGGCGGTTTCGGCGGTTTCGCGCTGCACCGTGTGGGCCAGCATGAGGCGGTAGAGCCAGAGCTGGCGCACTTTGTCGGCGCTGCTGCTGGGCTCGTGCAGGAGGCGGTCGATGGCTTCGGCGGGGCTGAGCTTGTCGCGGTAGCCGCGCAGCTGGAGGTCGCTCTTTTTCACGAGGCCGGACTTGTAATCTACCACGCGCAGGCGGCCGTCGGGCAACTCGTCCACGCGGTCGGCGAAGCCGAAGAGGCGCACGGCTAGCGGCTCCGACTGGCCCGGTACATCCACGAAAACGGTGGCGGCCAGCTCCTTTTCCAGCCCGAACAGGCGGATGGGAAGTAGGCCGGGCTGTTCGGTCATGCTTTCCAGCAGGCGCACCACCAGGCGGGTTGCTACCTGGCCGTAGACGTGGTTCAACCCTTCGTCGGCGCGGGCATGCTTTTCGGTGGCTTCCTGGCGCAGGGCTTTTTGAACTTCGGCTGGCGCTTGCTTGATGAGCTCGGGAATGTCATCGGCCGTAATCTGGCGGGCATCCTGATGGAAGGGCAGCATCAGGTTTTCCAGCGCCTCGTGTATCATGGTGCCAAAGCTGCTGGCTTCCAGTGTCTCCTCCACGGCGTCGTTTTCGTGGAAGCGGGCCACTTTGGAGAAGTAGAAACGTAGCGAGCAGGCCATGAAATCGTTGAGGCGCGAGGGGGAGATGTTGCGCTCCAGCACGCCGCGCAGGGCGGCCAGCATTTCGGGGTCTTTCTCCAGAACCAGGTCGCCTTCGTAGGGATTAACACCGACTTCGACCTCCGGCCCGGCTACCGAAACGGTCAAATCTTCCAGCGTAAGCTGCGGGTTTTGGGGCAATAAATCGTTCTGTAATTGCAGCAGGAAGCGGCTGCGCTCGCCGCTTTTCATGCCCTCGGCCCCGGGCAGGACGTGCACCAAATCCACGCGCTGCGCCCGTTGCAGCAGGCGCCAGAAGTTGTAGGCCGTGATGGCCTCCGCATCGGCGTAAGTTGGGAGGTTGGCCGCCGTGAGGACGTCGTATGGGAACAGCGACTGCTGGCGCTTGGGCGCGGGCAGCACGCCCTCGTTGCAGCTGAGAATGATGAGGTGGTCGAAATCCAGGGCGCGGGTTTCGAGCAGGCCCATTACCTGCACGTCGGCCAGGGGCTCGCCGGAGAAGGGGAGGCGGGTGCGGCCCATCTGCTCATACAGGAAGCGGCGGAACGAGCGCACCGACAGGCGCTGCTCGCGGCAGTCGAAAGCCGAATCGAGCTGCTTGACGAGGGTGTAGAACAGGTACAGGTACTCGGCCCCGAGGCTGGCTTCGCGGTCGGTGTCGGCCACTTCGGCAGCGTAGACCTGGCGCAGCAGGTCGATGACGGTGTAGCAGGCGGCGATGATGTCGTCGCAGTTGTCCCAGGTTTTGAACAGGGCCTCGATGAGCGGGTGGTGCGCCCCGAGCTTCAGCAGCTCCTCGGCGGGCAGGAGCACGGCGTTGAGGCGCACGATTTCGCGGCAAATCTGGTCCAGAATGCCGTGGTACTGGGGCTGGTCGGCCTGCTGGTCCTGCCAGTGTTGGTAGCGGCGCAGGAAGGGGTGGCTCAGCAGCTTGGTCACGGCCAGATGGTGGTAGCGCGGCACGCCGTAACCGGTTTCCTGGCTGCCTTCGCGGATGCCGGTGAGGTGGACTTCAAACAGCAAATCGACCAGGTTGAACAGCGGCGTGGCTTGGAAGCTCAGGCCCATGGTCACGTTGTAGTCGGGCACCTCGTCGGGCGGCAGGCCGTGGAGCACGGGCAGGAGCAGGGTTTCGTCGGGCAGCACCACGGCCACGGTGGCGTCGGGGTAGCGTTGGCGGGCTTCGGCCAGGAGCTGGCCGGCCAGCTTGCCCTGCATGCTGGGGTTGGCCACGCCGAGGTAGCGGATGTGGTGGGGCATACCGCGCAGCCATTCCACACCCCCGCCGAAATTATCCAGCGGCAGTTTCCACTGCTCGAAGTAGCGGCGCAGGTGCTGGCCGGCCCGGTTGGGCGAGCGGGCTTCCAAATAAAACGGGTCGGCATCGAAGCGGATTTCGGCCCGGCCGGCATTCATCAGCAGGCGTATCAGCTTCTCTTCCGACTTCGACAAATTGCCCAAACCCACAAAAACGTGCATGGCCGGCGCAGGTTTGGCCGGGTCTTTCAGGGACTTTTCGAGCTTCTGCACGGCCAGGCGGTAGGCCAGGCCGGGGTAGGCGAGGTGGTTGGCCTTCATGCGGCGCAGCAGCTCGTGGTACACCCGCTCCAGCTGGTTCCAGAAGCTGAAGGAGTGCGCGGCGGCCTGGCTTTTGGGCGGCAGCTCGGCCAGGTCCCAGCGCTCCAGGGCCTTGGCTTCGCTCAGGTATTCGAAGACCTTGTGGGTGTCGGCCAGGTTCTGGTCGAGGTTGGAGAAGTCGCTGAGCAGCATGCTGGCCCAGCCCACGAATTTGTCGAAATCAAGCCCGGTGTCGATGCCTTTCAGGATGTCATACAGCAGCAATTGCAGGGCAATGGGCTCCTCCACCTGCACGCCGGCCAGCTCCACCATGTAGTCTTCCATGGCGGCCACGCGGGGTGCCCATAGCGGCTCGCCGCCGGGCAGGGCCAGCGCCAATTCATTCTTCAAATATACCACGGCGCGGCGCGTGGGCACTATCACCACGATGTCGGACAGTTCATCGGTGGGGCCGGAGCCGTAGCGGTCCAGCAGCTCGCGGGCGGTGGCGGCCAGAAAGGAAATGGGGGCCGTGCCCGGTATGGCCGGGGCAGCAAGGGGGTAGGGGGCGGGCGGAACAGGCATCGGGGTAAAGATACCAGCCCCAGCCGGAGCGCGAATGCCGGCCCCGGCCCGCCGCCGGGCTAGAGGCGCGGGTGCTCCACCCAGGACTCCTCCTGGCACTGGGACACGAAATCGCGCAGCAGGGCCAGCAGCTCGGGGCGGGTGTGGGGGCGCGGTACCAGCAGGCCCGGCGAATCGGGGGCCACGTAGCCCAGCAGGGTGCGCAGGTGCTGCGGCTGGGCCACGCGGAACCCCATGCTCCACTCGGCAAAGGCGCGGTGCTGGCAGGGGCCTTCGCTGAGCACCCGGCAGCTGAAATGGCGTGGGTCGACGGCAATGTGTTGGTAATAGAGCCGCCGCACGGCCTCGGACGAGCCTTCCAGCACTTGCAGAAACCGGCCGTCGGGGGTGTAGAGCAGCAGGCCGGTGATGCCGTCGCGCAGGTTGTTGGTGCGGCATTGCGTGAGCAGGGCGACGAGCTCCGGCGTGTCGAAGGGCACCAGCGACTGGCTTTGATAAATGAGTTGGTACAGGCTCATGCGCTTCGACTGAAGGGTGAAAAAATGACTCTCCAATGTCATGGAACAACGGCAATCTGCTCTTAGGTCAGAAATATAGGTAAATAGAAGAGTTTATGTAATGATGAGCTTGCTAATGGAGTAATTATTAACCCGCCAAAACGCCGTTATTTACTTACTCAACCAACCTTCTCCTGCCATGAAACAGCTTGTCCTCCTGCCCCTGGCCGCCCTGGCGCTGGCCCTGGCCACCCCCGCCGCCGTGGCCCAGACCACGCCCGCCGTCATTCCGGCCCCCGCGCCGCCGGCCACGCCCGACCCGCTCTGGCATAAGTCCATCAAAACCGGCCTCGGCCTCAACGAAGCCGTCCTCAGCAGCAACTGGCGCGGCGGCGGGGCCAACACCGTCGGATTCAACGCCCTGTTCAACGCCAAGGCCAACCGCAAAAGCGGCATCCACAGCTTCGACAACGAGGCCGATATGCTCTTTGCCTTCTCCCAAACCACGGGCCTGGGTTACCGCAAGGGCCAGGACCGCCTCTACCTCGACACCAAATACGGCCGCGCCATCAATGAGCGCTGGGACATGTTTCTGTCGCTGAACCTGCTCTCGCAGTTCGCCCCCGGCTACAAGTACGACACCGATGCCGCCGGCAATGCCCGCGCCCAGCTCACCTCCGATTCCTTCGCGCCGGCCTTCATCACGGCGGCCTATGGCTTTGAATACCACCCCACCACCTACTTCCACGTGCGCCTTTCGCCCTTTGCCCCGCGCCTCACGGTGGTCAACCGCGTCGACCGTTTCGTGGCCGCCCTCGGCGACAGGCCCTACGGCGTGAACCCCGGCCACAGCACCCGCTTCGAAGTATTGGCCGCGCAGGTGCTGGCCGAATACGACCGCAACATCAGCCCCAACGTCAACTTCAAGGCCCGCTACGTGCTGTTCGCCAACTACGAGCACCTCAATTTTAAGGAAATCGACCACCGCCTCGACGTGGCCTTCACGGCCAAAGTGGGCAAATACGTGAACGTGGCCCTCAACGGCATCGCCCTCTACGACTACGACCAGGACCACAGCATTCAGTACTCGCAGGGCCTCACCATCGGGGTGGCCTACGCCTTCCAGAACTTCGTGGACGCGAAGAAGTAGCTATGGTGAAACTTTCGCTACTTAAGAAGCGCCGGGACCGGGAGGTTCCGGCGCTTTTTGGTGGGGGCCTAGTCTAGTGCGCATTGAAAAACCCCATCAGCATAATTACTTCCGAGGCTTCTGTTCAGGATGGTATTTGAAATAATCTGGACGAGCCATCGTATTCCAAACAAACTTATATCCCGTTTCCATAATTTCTATATTAAACGGTCTTTTAAAATAAAATAAATTGTCAGGGTTTAGTAAATAAAGCATAGATATTCCTGCCACAATAATTGTTGGTATTGAAATGACCGTAAGCGCGATTTTCTGAATCCTTTCAGTGCAGTTCAGATTTAATCGGGTGATTGCAAGAACTACTGTCACCCAGAATAAAAAGCATAATGCAAAGTCAATTAGAAATTCAATCAAGAAAAATTGCTCAGACATTGAAGTGTGGAATCCTCTGCAAGTATAAGGCAATGGAAATCCGTATAAAAATTCGTCAGTTCCATCAACTACCAACGCATACCACCATTTGTCAAAAGTTATAAATGAAATAAGCGAGAACAGAAATGCGAATTTCCATTTCATAAGATATTTATTTTAGAGAGTTACCGCAGGTCGTAAATCTGCTCAATTATCCTCACCACTTTCAGGACTCACAGGGAAGCTGCGTTGCGGCACTATAACTCCTGTTGTGGGTTAATGAACGTTCACATCAAAGCCATCCAGGTAGGGCGTGCTCACGCGCAGCGAATCCACCTGGTACCAGTCGGCCACGGCGCGGTTGAGGTGGGAAGCGGGATTGGTTCCCAGCGGCTCGCCCAGCACCAGGATGTGGTGTGGCAGCAGGTTCTGGAAACCTTCGACCACCACCGTGCGCTGCCCCCGGGCCCGCGCCGCCCGGATGGTGGCGGCGCGGGCCTCGTTTTGGGCTTTCCAGGAGGCCGCGTTTTCCAGCCACTCCCGCCACGCGTTGCGCTCGGTGCCGCCGCTGGCCAGCAGCACCACGTACAGCAGCGCGGGTAACCGGAGCGAAGCCAGCCAGTGCCGCCGCCGGGCCTGCGCCGGGCTCAGCTGGTCGGGCAGCGCGGCCCACAAGGCCACCAGCCAGCCGCTCAGCAGCCAAAACCACAGGAAATTGAGCGAGCGCACGGCCGGGTAGCCCTGCCAGGTCCGGCTCAGCAGCAGCAAGGCGGCAAACAAGCCGGCCAGCACTATCCCCAAACTCCAGGCCAGCGGCAGGCGTAGCGCGGCGGGCCGCCAGTGCCGGGTGCGGTAGCCCAGCCGCGCCAGCAGCAGAGGGGCCACCACCAGCGCCGTGAGTTGCCGGGGCTCGGTCAGGAACATGACCGTGACCGCCACGGCCCGCCCGATGACGTGCACGATGCCCGGCGACGCGGACTTGGTCTCGTAGGCCATGCGGGCGAAGTTGCCGGGGGCCAGCACGGCTACCGCGCCGGCCCCGGCCGTGAGGAGCAGGAGGGCCAGCCAGGCCCGCCGGCTGCCGGTCGTGCCGCGCCGCCAGGTTGCGGCCGTGAGCACGGCCAGCAGCCACAGCAGCAGCAGCAGCGCCAGCTCATTAGAGCCCGCCACGCCCACCGCCGCCATGCCTGCCACACCATACCACGCCGCCCGTCCCAGGGCAGTGGGGGCCCGCCCTGCCCGCAGCACCGCCACCGGCACCAATACAAACAGCAGCGTAGCCACCTGATACGTGACGGTACTGGCAAACCAATAAAACCCGGAATTCACGCTGGGCATGGTGTACAGCTGCCCCTGCAGCCACGCGCCCGACCACGCCAGCGCCGCGCCCCAGCCCAGGCGCGCGGCCGTGAGAGTGCGCAAGGCCAGCGCCTGCACCCCCGCTGTGGCCCCAAACAACGCCAGCGCAAACCAGCGCACGCCCGCTTCCCAGCCATAGGTGAGCGGATTGAGGGCGGTGAGCCACAGCCCGGCGGTGTAGCGGCCGGTCCAGGTGGTGTAGAGGTGGCGCAGGGCGGGCAGCGCGCCCCGGTCGCGGGCCAAGGCCGCATTGCCATAGTCGTCCCAAAACGGCTGGTTGTACCCGCACAGCGCCAGATACGGCAGCAGGAGTACCGCCAAGGTCAGAAACACCACTGCCGGCTTGTGGGCCAGTAGCCAGCGCAGGCCCGCTCGCATCCTTGGGCTGATGGTATAATCGGAGTAGCGGGCGGAAGGCATAAGTGCTTAGTGAGCGCGGGAAATACTACCGGGGCCGGCTGGCCGCAGCGCGTAAATCCGCTCAATTATCTCCACCACTTTCAGGCCTTCCAGCGCATTGGTGGTGGCGAAGCTGCGGCGCTGCACGGTATCCACCACGTTTTCGATGACCTGGACGTGGTTGGCGGCCGAGCCCTGGAAAGGGCCGTAGTCGTTGGCGGGGCTGGTGGGGGGCAGCGTGGGCAGCTGGTAGTTTTCGAGGTGGCAATACTCCACCTTGTCCATGTACTGGCCCGCGATGCGCAGGCTGCCGCGCTCGGCCACAACGGTAAGGGAGCTTTCGAGATTGCGGTCCCACACGGCGGTGCTGTAGCTGAGGGTGCCGCTGCCGCCGCGCAGCAGGTCAAAGGTGACGAGGCCGCTGTCCTCAAAATCCGTCAGTCCTTCGTGGGTGAAGTCGCGGAACCGGGCCGAAATGTTGGTGATATCGCCAAACACCCAGTACAGTAAATCAACGAAATGACTGAATTGGGTGAACAGCGTGCCGCCGTCCAGCGCCTGCGTGCCCTTCCAGCCACCGGGCTTGTAGTAGCGCGCATCACGGTTCCAGAAGCAGTTCAGCTGCACCAGAAACACCTGGCCCAGGCGGCCTTCGTCGTACACCTGTTTCAGCCAGGCCGCCGGGGGCGAGTACCGGTTTTGCATCACGCCAAATACCAGCTTGCCCGTTTGCAAGGCCGTGTGCACGATGGTTTCGGCATCGGCCTTGTGCAGGGCAATGGGCTTTTCGATGACGACGTGCAGGCCGTGGCGCAGGCCGGCCACCGCCTGCGGGGCGTGCAGGCCGTTGGGCGTGGCCACGGTAAGCACGTCGGCGGCGGGGCCGGTTTGCAGGTATTCGTCCAGCGAAGCGAAGAACGGCACGTCCGGAAACTCGGCTGCAAGGTCGGGCTGGAGGGCGGCGCGCACATCAATCAGGGCCGCCAGCGCAGCACCCTCGTGGCGTGAAACCAGCGCCGCGTGGCGGCGGCCGATGTGGCCCACGCCGCAAATGGCAAAACGAACTTCAGGGGTAGAGTTGCTCACGAAACCGAATTAATTCCCAAAGAAAGCCCCAACGCGCCCGATGACGTATTCCTGCTGCTCCACCGTCAGCAGCGGATGAATGGGCAGCGATAGCACCGCCTCGCACAGCCGCTCCGCCACCGGAAACTGCCCCGCCCGGTAGCCTAGGTAGGCATACGCCGCCTGCGCATGCACCGGCAGCGGGTAGTAAATCATGGTCGGCACCCCGCACTTCTGGAGAAACAATTGCAGCTCATCGCGCCGGCCAGCTTCCTCCACCTGAATGGTGTACTGATGGAAAACGTGACTGCTGCGCTGGTCGCGGGTCGGGATGATGATGCCGGGCACAGCGGCCAGCGCCGCATCGTAGCGGGCGGCTACGGCCTGGCGGGCGGCCGTGTTGGCGGGCAGTTGCCGCAGCTTCACCCGCAGCAGGGCAGCTTGCAGGGTGTCGAGGCGGGAGTTGAGGCCGATGTGCTGGTGGTGGTATTTGCGGCTCTGGCCGTGGTTGGCGAGCTGGTGGAGCAGGGCCGCGCGGGCCGCATCGCGGGTGAGGAGCGCGCCGCCGTCGCCCAGGCCGCCCAGGTTTTTGGAGGGGAAAAAGGACGTGGTACCGATTTCACCCACCGCGCCGGCAAAAGCCGTTTCGTCGTTTTGGAACTGAAACGTTGCGCCAATGGCTTGGGCATTATCTTCAATCAGGGCCACGCCGTGGCGGGTGGATATCGTGCGCAAGGCCTCCAAGTCAGCACATTGGCCGAATAGATGAACGGCCACGATAGCGCCGGTGCGTGGCGTAATGGCCGCTTCCACCGCAGTCGGGTCAATGTTGAACGTATCAGGCAGCGAATCAACCAGCACTGGTTTCAAGCCCAGTAAAGCGGCGGCTTCCAGCGTGGCCACGTAGGTGAAGGCGGGGATGATGATTTCGGCCCCGGCCGGCAGTTCCAGGCTCATTAGGGCCAGGGTGAGGGCATCGGTGCCGTTGGCGCAGGGGATGATGTGCGCACCACCCAGGTACTCGCCCAGCTCGGCCGCGAACTGGCCCACGGCCGGCCCCTGGATGAAAGCCGCCGTATCCAGCACCTCCCGCATGGCCTCGTTCAAAGCCGGTTGCAGGGCCGCGTGTTCGGTCGCCAAATCGAGTAACTGAATAGGAGAGGGCGGGGCGGGAAGAATCAAAACAGAGCCAGAAAAAGAGGGTCGCCAAAGATACCGACCAAACTCAGGCCAACTCCCGCAGCAGCCAGTAGAGTTTCAGCAAATCGAGAAGTGGCAGGCGCGGCGCGGCCGAGAGCAGCTGGCGGCGCAACCCCGGCACCGCCGCGCCCAGCGTGGCCCGGGCCGCCGGGGCCAGCCCCAGCCGGCGCAGGCGCAGGGCCATTTGCAGCAGGCGCGAATCGGTGCCCAAACCATCCTGGCGGTACACCTGGGCCAAGTTGCGCACGGCCTGCTCACTTTTTTTTAGGAACACGGCGGCCGGCTCCAGCCCATCGTGCAGCACGGGGTTATCGAGATGTAGAATGGCGACCCGAGCCGCCGCCAACTCCACGCCGAATTTGGTATCCTCGTGGCCGTAGCCGGTCAGGCGCTCATCGAGCGGAAACCGCCGGAAAATATCGGCCCGAATCAACGCATTATTAATGGTAAGCTGGCCGTAGGGCGCGGCCTGGCGCACGGCAGCGGGCCGGGCTTCGCGGGCCTGGCCGTAGTGCCAGCGCAGGTATAAGGTGGGGTCGGCGGGTGGCGCGCTTTCGTAGCCGGTGCCGCCGATAAGCACGGCGGCGCGCCCCAGCGCAATGGTGTAGCGGGCCAGGAACTGATTGTCGGGCAGCAGGCTGTCGTTGTCCAGCAGCAGTAGCCACTCGTGCTGCGCGACGGCGGCCAGCTGGTTGCGGATGGCGGCGCGGCCCACATTCTGCGGCAGTTCGCGGTAGTTCACGCCGGGCAGGTTGCCCAATGGCCGGTTAAGCCGGCGGAATTCCTCACTGGAAAAATCATCCAGCAGCAGAATTTCTACCGGGCCGGGCCAGTCGGAAATCTGGGTGAGCAGCGAATGAATTAATTCCCTGACGGCGCGATTAAAAACCGGAATTAAAACGGATAAGCCGGCTGCTGCCATCGGTAAAATAATTCAGCTTGGTGGCTAAAAACTAAGCGCTAAAACGGCGGGCCGAATCCAGCAATTCGCCGTCTTTGCACGTCAGCACACGGTGCGGGTATTGCTCAATTAACTGGAAGTTGTGCGTAGCCATCAGAATAGCCGTGCCCGCATTATTAATCTCGCCGAACAGCTGCATGATGCTAGCCGAAACGTCTGGGTCGAGGTTGCCGGTGGGCTCATCGGCCAGGAGCAGCACGGGCTCGTTCAGCATTGCGCGGGCTATTACTACGCGCTGCTGCTCGCCGCCCGAGAGGCGGTGCGGCATCCGGTTGGCCGCGCCGCTCAGGCCCACGCGCACCAGCACGTCCGAGATGCGCTGCTGCTTCTGCGACTTGCCCTTCCAGCCCGTGGCGTTGAGCACGAACATGAGGTTTTCGGCCACCGTACGGTCGCTCAATAGCTGGAAATCCTGAAACACGATGCCCAGCTTGCGGCGCAGATACGGCACTTTGCTGGCGGGTAGTTTCGGCAGCGAAAAGCCCGCCACCGTGCCCATGCCGCTTTGCAGCGGCAGGTCGGCATACAGCGTTTTCAGCAGGGATGATTTGCCCGAGCCGGTGCGGCCCACGAGGTAGCAGAATTCGCCTTTTTCGAGAGCAAAACTCACGCCCTGTAATACGGCCTGTTGCTCCTGCATTATCGTGGCGTCGTGCAGCTCAATAACGTTCTCGGTCATACAGTTACAAACTCAACGGACGCAATTTGCCAAACTCCAGCCCCGAAATCACGGCGGCCAACTCCGTTTCCTTGCCTTCGAGGCCGTAGCGGTGCAGGTCCTTCAGCGGCCGGTCGGCCCGGAAATAGGCAATGAGCACAAAGGCTTCGTCCCGCAATTGAATGTAGTCGGGAATTTTGGCCTTGCCTTTTACTTTGATGATGTACATGGTGTGTAGCGCATGCTTTAGCTTGCGCGTTTGGATGGCCGATAATCTTCAACCGGGCGCAAGCTAAAGCATGCGCTACAACACTACGAATTTACCTTCTTGTGGTCGGCCAGGAACGTTGCCAAACCCTTGTCCGTGAGCGGGTGGTTCAGCAGCGCCATAATAACGTTGAGCGGGCAGGTCACCACATCGGCCCCGATTTCGGCGCACTGAATGAGGTGCGGCACGTGACGCACTGACGCGGCCAGCACCTCCGTGGGGTAGCCGTAGTTGCTGAAAATCTGCACAATCTGCTCCACCAGCTGCAGGCCATCGTGGCCAATATCGTCCAAACGACCCACAAAAGGGGAGACGTAAGTTGCGCCGGCTTTGGCGGCCAGCAGGGCCTGGCCGGCGGTGAAAATCAGCGTGCAGTTGGTCTTGATGCCTTTGTCGGAGAAGTACTTGATGGCTTTTACTCCGTCCTTAATCATGGGCACTTTCACCACGATGTTGGGGTGCAACTCGGCTAACTCCTCGCCTTCGCGGATGATGCCGTCGAAATCGGTGGCAATGACTTCGGCCGACACGTCGCCGTCCACCAACTCGCAGATTTGGCGGTAGTGGGCCATCACGTTGTCGATGCCGCGGATGCCTTCCTTGGCCATGAGCGAAGGGTTGGTAGTCACGCCGTCGAGGACGCCCAGCTCCACGGCTTCGCGGATTTCGGCCAGATTGGCGGTGTCGATGAAGAATTTCATGCGGTTGGGGAGTAAAAAAGTCGGCCCCAAAGCTACTCATTCGCCCGCCAAAATTGCGGAACAGAGCAGCGCCGGGGCCGACCAGAAAGGGCAAAAAAAAGCAAGCCAAAATCGCACCGCTACAACCACCTACCCTTGCTACCTTCCGGTCCTGGGGGAGTTCAGCGGGAGCTGGTCGTTCTGACTTGCCGATGCAAAGATAGGCAGGAAAGCGCCCGAACGACAACTCCCCTCCTTAAAAAAGGAGGGGACGCTGCCGCCCTGCGGCAGCTGGGGTGGTTGTACTCGTTGAACGACTGATGTATGAGCCGTGAAAAATTATTGAAAAAACTACTGCGGCTGGCTTTCTGCCATCGTTCAACCATCGTTCAACGGACACAACCACCCCAGCTGCCGCAATGCGGCAGCGTCCCCTCCTTTTTTAAGGAGGGGAGTTTTATCGTTCTATCTGCTCCCTACCTTTGCACCATGGAACGACTTATCATCCTTGATTTCGGCTCGCAGTACACGCAATTGATAGCCCGACGCATTCGCGAATTGCATGTGTTCTGCGAAATTCACCCCTACACCCACGCCCCGAACCTCGTCCTCAGTGATGATATTCGGGGCGTTATTCTTTCCGGCTCGCCGTGCTCGGTACGCGATGCGGATTCGCCCAACCCCGACCTGAGCCACATCCTGGGCCGGGTGCCGGTGCTGGGCGTGTGCTACGGCGCGCAGCTGCTGGCCCAGCAGGGCGGGGGCGAGGTGACGCCCGCCACCATCCGCGAGTATGGCCGGGCGCGGCTGTCGTCGCTGGATGTCGCATCGCCGCTATTGGCCGAAATGCACCTGGAATCGCAGGTCTGGATGTCGCACGGCGACACCATTGAGCGCCTGCCGGCCGGTTACAACATCATCGCCAGCACGCCGGAAGTGGCGGTGGCCGCCTTCAAAATTGAAGGCCAGGACACGTATGGCATCCAGTTTCACCCCGAGGTGACGCACTCGACGGAGGGCAAGCTGCTGCTGCGCAACTTCGTAGTCGACATCTGCCAGTGCGCCCAGACCTGGACGCCCGACCACTTCGTGGATTCGGCCGTGACGGCCCTGCAAAACACCATCGGTCCGGATGACCAAGTGATTCTCGGCCTTTCGGGCGGGGTGGATAGCAGCGTGGCGGCGCTGCTGCTGCACCGTGCTATCGGCCCGCGTTTGCACGGCATTTTCGTGGACAACGGCCTGCTGCGGAAGGATGAGTTTGCCAACGTGCTCAAAGCCTACGAAGGCCTCGGGCTGAACGTGACCGGCGTGAACGCCGCGCCGGAATTCTACGCCGCGCTGGCGGGCATCAGCGACCCGGAGGGCAAGCGAAAAGCCATTGGCCGCACGTTTATTGAGGTGTTTGACCGCGAGGCGCACAAGGTGCAGGGAGCCGCGTGGCTGGCCCAGGGCACGATTTATCCCGATGTAATTGAGTCGGTGTCGGTACACGGCTCGTCGGTGACCATCAAAAGCCACCACAACGTGGGCGGCCTGCCCGATGACATGAACCTGAAAATTGTGGAGCCGCTGCGCATGCTCTTCAAGGATGAGGTGCGGGAGGTAGGTGCCGCTCTGGGCCTACCCGCCGACATTCTCAACCGCCACCCCTTCCCCGGTCCCGGCCTGGGCATCCGCATCCTCGGCGACATCACGCCCGAGCGGGTGCAGCTGCTCCAGCGCGCCGATGACGTATTCATCAGCCTGCTCAAAAAGCACGACCTCTACAGCCATGTGTGGCAGGCAGGTGCCATGCTGCTGCCAATCCAGAGCGTGGGCGTGATGGGCGACGAGCGTACCTACGAGCAAGTGGTGGCCCTGCGCGCCGTGACCAGCGTGGACGGCATGACGGCCGACTGGGCGCACTTGCCTTATGAGTTTCTGGCCGAGGTGAGCAATAAAATCATCAACCAAGTGCGGGGGATTAACCGCGTGGTGTATGACATTTCGAGCAAGCCGCCGGCGACGATTGAGTGGGAGTAAACGCTCTTCCTGAATTTAAAAGAACGTCATGCTGAGCGCAGTCGAAGCATCTCTCCCGCAATAGCAAATCCTTTCGATTGGATTGCTTGCGCGGTAGAGATGCTTCAGCTGCGCTCAGCATGACGTTCTGATTTATTACCCAAAATCGACAGAAATTATGCGCTTCCACTGCCTCCAACACATGCCTGCCGAGGGCCCCGGCCACGCGGCCGACTGGCTGGCGGCGCACGGCCACTCACTCACGTTCACCAAGCTATTCGAGCCCAACCCGGCATTCCCGGCGCTGGCTGATTTCGATGGGCTGCTAATTCTGGGCGGGGCCATGAGCGTGCACGATGAGGACAAGCTGCCGTGGTTGCGCGCGGAGAAGGCGTTTATCCGTGAAGCGCTGCGGGCGGGGAAGATTACGCTGGCTATTTGCCTGGGGGCGCAACTGGTGGCCGAGGCGCTGGGCGGCGAGGTGCGGCCCAACCACGCGCCGGAAATCGGATTCTGGACGGTGCGGTTTTCGGCGAAGTCACTGGAGCACCCGCTGCTGCGCGGGTGGCCCGAAAAGGCAGCCATGCTGCACTGGCATGTGGATACGTTTACGGTGCCGCCGGGGGCCTTGCGGGTGGGGATGTCGGCGGCTACGGCTACGCAGGGCTTTGTGTGGGGCGATGGGGTGATTGGCCTGCAGTTTCACCCTGAGATGACGGTGCCGATGGTGGAGCAGCTTATGGCTGATGAAGACCACGAGCAGGCCGAGGAGCAGGAATTTGTGCAAACGGCGGAGCAGATTCGGGCCAAACTGAAATCAGTGTGGAAAGGGCGCAAGCTGCTGGAGTCGCTGCTGGAGAATCTGGTGGCGCTGCATGAGGGGGAAATAAATTCATAACCCAGAAAGCCGGTAAAAATGAACTCTCATTTCTTGCTTTTGGGCGGGCTTATTCTCTTTCTGGCCTTCTGTGCTTGGTTGACTTGGCCGGGGCACAAACCTGCTCCCGGGCAGATGCGCTGGAAATTTGCCTTAAAATGGGGTTGGTTTATGCTCACGCTGATATGCATCATTTTATTGATGCTCCTCTTTGTGATGCACTTGATTCAATATCCTTACGACGCCACCTACTAAAACCCCTTCGGCAGCTCAATCCCCTTAATCGTCTTGTATAAACTCAGCGCGTTCTGGTCGGTCATGCCGGCCACGAAATCGGTGAGCAGGAGTATTTTCTCGTAGGGTGAGACGTGGGCCTGGTGGCCTTCGGCGCGGAATTGCTCGGGGAGTAGCAGGAGCAGCTTACGGCTGCGGTGGCCTTGGCTTTTATCAAATACGGCGCAGAGGAAGGCATCGAGCAGGCCGCCGAGGACTTCGAAGCCAGCGGCTTCAATTTCGAGGACCGGGCGACTGCGGTAGAGCTGGTTGATGCTCAGGCGCTGCACTTCCTGCAAATCGGCCCAGCAGCTGAGTTCTTTGATGAGGGACTGGTCGTACTCGCCGCGCAGGATGGCGGGGGCGTGGTGGGCGAAGAGGGCGGCCAGCTCGTTCACCAGCTTGCCGATGAGGCGGGCACGGACGTAGCCCAGCTCCTCGCGCCAGTCGTGCCACTGCACGCTGCCGACGCGGCCGGCGGGGTCGTTGAGCATGCGTTTGAGCAGCGGCAGGCCGGTTTCGGGCGCGATGAGGCCGAGCTTGAGGCCGTCCTCGAAGTCGATGATGCGGTAGCAGAGGTCGTCGGCAGCTTCGACGAGGAAGGCCAGCGGGTGGCGGTGGTAGAAACCAGCGGCGGCATCTTTGGGCAGCAGGCCCAGTTCGGCGGCGACGTGCTGAAAGCGGGCGCCTTCGGTCTGGAAATGGCCGTATTTCTTTTCGGAAGCCCCGCCCACTTTGGCGGCCTCGGACACCAGGCTGGGCTTGGGATATTTGGTGAACGCGCCCAGCGTGGCGTAGGTGAGGCCCAGGCCGGCGGTGCCGGTGCTGTGCGCCGCGTAGGTGTGCGTGAGGATGCGAAAACCGGCCGCGTTGCCCTCAAAATGCTGCAAGTCGGCGATTTCGGCGGCGCTGAGCTGCGCCAGATACGGCGCGGCGGCGGAGCTGAGGAAGTAGCTGCTGATGGCGTCCTCGCCGGAGTGGCCGAAGGGCGGGTTGCCGATGTCGTGGGCCAGGCAGGCGGCGGCCACGATGTCGCCGCAGTCCTGGTCGAGGTTGGGCAATTGGGCCGCTAGTTCGGCATCAGCTTCCATTAAGTGGCGGGCGGCGAGGCGGCCCAGCGAGCGGCCCACCACGGCGGTTTCGAGCGAGTGGGTGAGGCGGGTGTGCACGAAATCGGTTTCGGGCAGGGGCATCACCTGGGTTTTGCGCTGCAAGCGCCGGAACGCGGAACTGAACACCACGCGGTCGTAGTCCTGCACGAAGGCCCCGCGTACGGGGGCGGCGCTGGCGGGCGGCAGCTGCTGGTCGGGGAAGCGGCGCTGCGAGAGCAGGCGGGGCCAAAGCATAGAAGCGGGCATGGAGTGCGTAGGGAAAAGAATGTTATTCTGTCATCCTGAGCGCAGCGAAGGACCTTATCACGCCAGAACAAGCCGCTCAAACGTGACAAGGTCCTTCGCTGCGCTCAGGATGACAATAATAATTACCGCGCCAGCTGCTCATCGAGCTGCCGGAAGGGGTTGAGCGTGTTCAGATTCAGGACAAACCGGATGCGGTCGGTGAAATCCTGGCGGCTGGCGGGGAAGCCGTTGGCGTACTGCGAGCCGGCCACGGGCAGGTAGAAGCTGAAGATATCGCGCACCACGGGCACCACCAGGCCGGCATCATAATAGAGGCGCTGGGCGGTGCGGGTGGTCGATTCGCTGGTGCGGAAATAGTCGTGGGTGGCCCCGAAATCGGCGAAGACGGCGAGGCGCGTGACCGGCAAATCGGCTTGCAGGTTGAGGGTGCTGAGCCACTTGGTATCGGCCACGGGCAGGAAGCCTTTGAAGGCGCCGTCGCGGTCGTCGGTCTGGTGGAGCTGGGCCGTGACGCCGTGCGATATCTGCTGGCGGTCGAGGAAGGCGGTTTGACGGCGGTAGTCGGGGCTGCCGCTCAGGCCGAGCACGAACTCGGGGCTGCTGGGCTGCTGTAGAAACCGGCCGCCGAACAGGCGCACCTGCACTTTGCGGCTGGGTGAGTAGAAACGGAAATAGCTGGTGCTGGCCCGTAGCAGCAAGGCCTGGCGGTTGTTGGCATCGTCGGCGCTGCTGGCAATCATGCGGTTCAAATCCACGGCGGCGCTCCAGCCTTGCAGGCCGTTGGCGTGGCTCACGCGGTAGTCCACGGCCTGAAACACACCGGTCCGGTTGCGGTCTTCATCGGCCACAATGGTGTTGGCCACGGTGAGGCGCTGCTGCGGGGCCGCGCCCGGCGCGTGGGGCCACGCAAAGCTCACACTCGGCTCATATTTAACGTAGCGCTCGAAACGCTGCACGCTCATGGCAATAGTTGCCTGCCGCGAGAAGTGCTGCGGCAGCACGTTGAGCTGGATTTGACCGATGCCATTCAGCTCATTCCGGCTGAAGCTGTACATGGGCATGGCCAGGTATTGCAGGCGCTTGGGGGCCAGCGGGCTATTATAGAACGCCGCGCCAAGCATGAATTTATCGGAGGTATTGGCCCCTAACACTGGCAGCCAGCTGATGGTGGCCTTGTCCCAGCGCTCCACGCTGGCCAGCGGCCGCAGGCGAATGGGGGTGAAGCGCGAAGGATGGTCGGCCACAGTGAGGCGGTCGTTGCGGCGGTTGAGTTCGGGCGTGACGTAGTTGGCATCCACCACGAGGGCGGCCACGTTGGCGCGCTTGAAGTTGAGCTGGCTGGTGGCTTCCTCCTCGGCGTTGGGGTCGGTGTTGCCGAAGGGCGTGGTCCAGAGCGTTTCGAGCACCTTGCCATTGGCATCGACGGACGATACCGGCACGGCCCAAGGCGTGGGCGAATCGGTGCGAACCAGCACCTTCACCAAGTCGTTGAAGCTGGCCAGGGTCTGCAAATCCGCATCGTAGTGCTGGGTATTGGTCATCATTCCCTGGAAAAACCAGCCCAGCTTCTGGCCCGTGCTTTCCTCAAACACCATCTGCATATCCTCGGGGTAGGGGTGCTTGAACTGCCACCGCTCGTAGTAGAGGTGCATGGCGGCATCGAACTTCTCCTGGCCCAGGTAGCCCGCCAGGTACTTCAGGAGCGAGCCCGTTTTCTGGTACACCACAATGCCGTAGTTCAGCGTGGTATAATCGGCCGAGGAGGGGCCCTGCACCGGCTGGTCGAGCCCCCGGCTGGCCAGGGCTTGGTAGGGCACTTGGTCGAAAGCCGACCGGGGCAGCTTCTCAAGGCCGAAGGTGCGGGCGATGCGCGGGCTCTGGGCAAAGCCCATGAAGCCGCCGGGCTTCACCGTGTCGAGCTCGCTCACGCGGCCTTCCACGTAGGTGTTCACGCCCTCGTCCATCCACGGGAAATCCCGCTCATTCGAGCCCAAAATGCCATAAAACCAGTTGTGGCCCACCTCGTGCACAATGGCGCTGGGCATGGTTACGGTCACCATCGGGTACTCCATGCCGCTGCCGGCACTCAGAGCACCATCCACGGCCGTGGCGGCCGAGTAGGGGTACTCTCCCACCCATTTCGAGTAATAGGTGAGGGCGTCGTTCACGTCCTGGAGGCCCTTTATCCACTTCGTGGCCTCTTTGTTGGTGAAGAGAACCCACGAGGTGACGGTGCGACCCGAGGGTAGCATCACGCCGCTTTTCAGCACGTTGAAGCGCTTATCGGCAAACCAGGCAAAGTCGTGGATGCGGTCCTGCTTGTAGCGCAGGGTTTTGGTGGTGGCGTCGGAAGCCGGGAATTTCAGGTCGGTGCCGAAATCCTGGGCGGTTTTCTTGGCGGCGGCGGTGGCGGCCAGGGCGTCCATGCGGGCGCGCTCGTCGGGGTTTTGCAGCTCGCCGGTGGCCCCCACGGTGTAGTTGGTGGGCAGGGTAATGGTGACGTCGAACGAGCCGAATTCGGAGTAGAATTCGCCCTGGTCGAGGTAGGGGATGGGGTGCCAACCGCGCCGGTCCAGCACCGCCGGCTTGGGGTACCACTGCGTAATCTGGTAGCTCTGCCCCACGTGCCCAAACCGCGAAAACGACGCCGGAATCTTCACCCGAAACGGCGTGCTAATGGTTGCGCTGGCCCCCACCGCCAGCGGCTGCGGCAGCACCAGCTTGGCAATGTCGGCGTTTTTGGGGTCGAATTCGAGCTTGGCCGCTTGGCCATTCACCTTGAAATCGAGCCCGTCGATAAAGCCCCGCCCCTCAGCTGGCGCAAATTGATACGTGCGCTTGCCGTCGCGCAATTGCTGCTTCGCAAAAGCCGTGGAGTTGTCCTTGTAAGCATTCGGCCACAGGTGAAACCAGATGAAGGTGAGGGCCTGTGGCGAGTGGTTGATATAAGTCAGTTCCTCGCGCCCGGTGAGGAAGTTGGTCTTGTCATCGAGCGTTACATCGATGGAATAATTGACTTCCTGCTGGAAATAAGGGCCGGCCACTTTGGACGGCGTGGGCTTGGGTGTGTGGCGCTGGGCCAGGGCCAGGCCGGGCAGCAGGGCCAGCAGGCCGACGAGTATGCGTTTGGTCATGCTTCAATGAGGGCTTGGGAGTAGCGTTGTGCCCTTGGGACGAAGCTACGGCGCGGCTGCTGACTGACCGCGCCAGCCGGTTTGCAAGTCGCTGCTTGGCTGATGCGAGCGCATGTATCGTAGAAGTAACCTATGGCGCGGCCAAGCGAAGTGGCCACCCCGCTGCTCAAACCATATTTATCCTGGGCACAGCCAATTAGCTTCCTATGAAAGACAACTTGGACCGATTCACCGACGCGCAGGACCGCAACTACCGTGATGCACTGGCCGAAATACGCAACGGCCACAAACGGACTCACTGGATGTGGTACGTTTTTCCCCAAATCCAAGGGCTGGGTAACAGCGAATGGGCGCAGTTCTACGCTCTAGTCGATGCTCAGGAAGCGAGGGATTACTTGTCGCATCCCGTTTTGGGTGCCCGGCTGCTGGAAATATGCCAGGTGCTACTTGGGCTGGCATCCAGTGATGCCCACGCTATTTTCGGCAGCCCGGATGACCTGAAGCTGAAGTCTTCGATGACGCTGTTTGCGTCGTTGGGTGCCAGCCCGGTTTTTCAGCAGGTGCTGGATAAGTTTTATGGCGGGGTTCAGGATGAAAAAACGCTGCGTATCCTGGCCGCATCGGCCAATTCCTGAACACCTTTGGTAATGAAAAGCTGACTGCCGCGATAAATGCTTCAGGAAGAAAAGGCAGGTCAGTTTATAGCCAAAGAATGGAAGCAAGACCGAAAATTGACGTGCCCCCAACTCCGGCAGATAAGGCTGCAGAGTTGCTCGCTTGGGGGGCGCTGGCCCTGCTTTGGGGCTTCACCGTCTGGAGTTTTTTCCACCTGCCCAATACGATTCCCATTCATTTCGACGCGGCCGGCGTGCCCGACCACTACGGCAAAAAAGACAGCATCCTGATGCTGCCGCTGGTGGCCACGGGGCTTTTTGCGGCGATGACGGCCATTGTAACGGCCTTCAGCAAATTCCCCCACGCCCTGAATTACCCTGTCACCATCACGCCCGCCAATGCGCTGGGTCAGTACCGCGCCGCCATCCGGATGGCCCGGGGCTTGAGAATCGGAATGGTGCTGATGTTTCTGCTGCTCGTGTTTCAAACCGCCCAAACTGCCACCGGCCGGGCCGATTCCCTGGGGGCGTGGACGCTGCCTGTCACGCTGGGGTTGCTGGTGGGGCTGCCGGGCCTGTGCTATTGGATTACCGTAGCCAGCGCACACAAGTAATGTGGAGACGAATTATTGCGTCTCGTCGCTGAACGATGACGTGGAAATGGCGCGGCCGACGAGACACAACTATGCGTCTCTACATTAAGCCACCGACGACGACTATTGCTCGTGCGTGCGTCCCATGAGCCGCACCGTGCCGTAGCCCACCATCAAAAACAACCCGAAAACCAGCGTCACGCCCCACGTGCCGGGGAAGGAAAAGGGGTGCAGAATCCGGTTCACAATATCAAAAAACAGCGTGAGCGGGTTGGTGAGGACGTCCCACGAGTTGAAGCGCAGGTAGCGGCCCAGGTAGATGCCGAAGCTGCTGAGCAGCAGCGCCACCGTGGCAAAGCCCCACCCGGCCCCGAAGCCCAGGCGCTGCTGCACCAGCCGCTGCATGTCGGAGAGGGAGGCGTAGGCCAGCATCAGGCCGTTCCAGGCGCAGCTCAGTATCAGGGCCAAATCGTACCAGAGCGGCACGCCGGGGCGGGTATCGAGGTGGAATAAATCGGTGAGGATGTAGGGCGCGTTGGGGAAAAACAGCAGCCACGCCGCGCCCACCGGCACCAGCATCCGCGCCCGCAACGGCCCCTTAGCCGTGCCCAGCATGGTGCTGAGCGCAAACGGCACCACGGCCAGAAACAGGTTCCAGAGCAGAAAGAGGAACGTGAGGCGGCCCGTCATCAGCACCCGGCCCGCCACCAGCAGGACACTCAGGGCCACGGACGCGGCCAGGACGAACACCAGCGTGAGCCGGGCGCGGGTGAAGGGCTGGCTGGAAAGGGTGGTTGCTTGCATAAGGTTAAAGTTAATGCCGAAGCGCCGGGCAATGGTTATTTCAATTCCGGCCAAACGACAACGCGCCGCCCGGCGGGCTGCGTGCCCGCCCCCGGCATTTATGGCTAATTTTGCACTGCTTACCACAGGGGCAAGCGTGTTTTCTGGTTCAATGACGTTTATTCCTTCGCTGCGGCGGTCGCTTCGGTGGCTGGCAGCCGGCCTGCTGCTCACCAGCCCCGCGCTGGCCCAAACGCCGGGTAAGCCCCAGCCGGCCAGCCCTGCGCCAGCTGCCAGGCCGCCAGTTGCTAAGCCGGCCACCGCTCCGCAAGCCAAGCCAGCGCCGGCTACCACTCAGCCGGCCAAGCCGCAGCCTGCTAAGCCCCAACCCACTAAACCCAAGCCCACCGCCGTGCCGCCCGCCGAAGCCGGCGTGCGCTACCGCAGCGGCAAAACCCAGCTCGATCAGGGCAACTACGCCGCCGCCCTCGCGCAGTTGGAGCCCCTCGCGCAGCCCACCGCCCGCTTCGCCCGCGCCGCCGATGCCGCCTACCTGGCCGCCGTGGCCAACGCCCGCCTCAAGCAGTGGCCCGAGGCTGAGCAGCTCCTCAACCTGCTCCGCACCGAGTACCCGGCTTACCCGAATATGCCCGATGCGCTGTTTCTGCAAGCGCAGGTTTCCTTTGAGCAGGAGGATTTCGATACGGCGCTCAAAACCCTAACCCAGCTGCCACCCGATAAGCTGGTGGCCGAGCGCGAGGCCATGAAGGCTGCCTATCTGCCGCGCATAAAGGAGCGCAACACTTGGCAGCGCAACCTGCGCCGCTACCCTGACGACATCACCTTGGCCCGCGCCTACGCCGACCACCTCATCGCCGGCGGGGCCTTCACCGATGCCGACCGCCCCCAGCTCGACGAGCTGATTGCCAAGTTCAGCTTCGACCGCGCCTATTACACGCCGCGCCCCCGGCCTGTCTCGGTGAAGAAAACCAGCTACAACGTGGCCGTGCTGCTGCCCTTCGAACTGAACGACCCCAGCTGGCAGACCCAGCGCAAAAACCAGTTCGTAACCGACCTGTACGCCGGCCTGCGCCTGGCCCAGGACAGCCTTCAGCGGGCCGGCCGACCCATCCAGCTTTTCGCCTACGACACCGGGGCCGACACCCTCACCCTGAAGCAAACCCTGGCCCTTCCCGAGCTGGCCGGTATGGACATGCTCATCGGTCCGGTCTATAAATCGGGGGCCAAGCTGCTGGGCCGCTACGCCCGCGAGCACCAGATTATCTGCGTCAATCCGCTCTCGCAGGATGGCGATTTGGTGCTCGATAACCCCTGGCACTACCTGTTTGCGCCCAGCTCGGCCACGCAGGGGCGGGTGGCGGCGCAGTTCGCGCTCAATGCCTTCGGAGCCGGCCGACCGGGCCTCGTGCTGTACGAAGACAGCAAGGACGACGCCGACTTCGCCACCGCCTACAAAGCCACGTTTGAGGAGCAGGGTGGCAAAATCAGCGCCCTGCGCCGCTTCAACCCCGATGTGGACGAGAGCCTCGCCGCCGCCTTCGCCGGGCCGGAATTGGCCGCCGCCAGCCACGTTGTGGTCGTGTCCGATAACCGCCGCATTGGCCCCTACGCGCTGCGGCTGGTGCAACAGCAGCCCGCTGCCACGCGCCCTGGCGTGCTGGCCCCCGGCTCCTGGCTCGATAACCCGCGCCTCGACGTGAGCCAGCTCAACGGCCCCGCCACCTACTTCATCCAGCCCAAATACTACGACGAGCAGGGGCTGGGCTTCCGCCGATTCCGGCAGCTGTATTTGCAGCGCCAGCACCTGCCGCCGTCGCTTTTCGCCAGTCAGGGCTTTGAAATGCTGCTGTATTTCGGCAACGTGCTGTTTCAGTATGGCCCGGCGTTTCAAACTGGTTTGTCCACCGCGCCGCAGGCCACGGGGGCCATCTTTGAAGGCGAAAGCTATCCCGGCGGCGCGCACGACAACCAGGTGGTGCCCATCGTCAAGCTCAGCGGCCTGGAGTATCAGGTGATGCGCTAGACCATTTTACAATTGATAAAACGTCATGCTGAGCGCAGCCGAAGTATCTCGCGTGCAGCAGTAATCAATTTACGAGTGCAACGAAGCGAGCGAGATGCTTCGGCTGCGCTCAGCATGACGTTCTGAACCGACTCAACAAAATCACTTTCATGCTCAACCTCACCACTTCCGCTGCCCTTTTCGAACGTGCCAAAACCCTCATTCCTGGCGGCGTAAACTCGCCGGTGCGTGCCTTTCGCTCGGTAGGCGGCTCGCCCGTTTTCATGCAGAGCGCCCACGGGGCCTGGCTCACCGACGTGGACGGCAACCAATACGTTGACTTCATCAACTCCTGGGGGCCGATGATTCTCGGCCACGCGCCGGAGGTGGTGCTTGATGCCGTTCGCGCCGCCCTGCCCAACTCGCTCAGCTTCGGCGCGCCCACGCACCGCGAGGTCGAAATGGCCGAGCTGATTCGCGAAATGGTGCCCAGCATTGAAAAAGTGCGCCTCGTGAACTCCGGTACGGAGGCCTGCATGTCGGCCATCCGCGCCGCGCGGGGCTATACCGGCCGCGCCAAAATCATCAAGTTTGAAGGCTGCTACCACGGCCACGGCGACGCCTTCCTGATTGCCGCCGGCAGCGGTGCCCTCACCGCCGGCGAGCCCGACTCGGCCGGCGTAACCCAGGGCGTGGCCCAGGATACCCTCACCGCGCCCTACAACGACCTGCCCGCCGTCGAAGCCCTCATCGCCGCCAATCCCGGCCAGGTGGCGGCCCTCATCCTGGAGCCCGTGGTGGGCAATATGGGCCTGGTAATTCCCGCCGAAGGTTTCCTGCAAGGCCTGCGCGACCTGTGCACCCAGCACGGCATCGTGCTCATTTTCGATGAGGTGATGACCGGCTTCCGTCTCGCGCCGGGCGGCGCGCAGCAGCTCTACGGCATCAAAGCTGACATGACGACGCTGGGCAAAATCATCGGCGGCGGCCTGCCCGTAGGCGCTTACGGCGGCCGCGAAGACATCATGAACTGCGTAGCCCCGGCCGGCAAAGTGTACCAGGCCGGCACCCTCTCCGGCAACCCCATGGCTACTGCCGCCGGTATGGCCCAGCTCCGCTATCTGCACGAGCACCCCGAGCTCTACACTGCCCTTGAAGCCAGCAGCGCCCGCCTCGCTGACGGTACCCGCCAGATTGCCGCCGAGCTTGGCCTGAACTACACCGTGAATCGCGTGGGCTCCATGTTCAGCTTATTCTTCACTGATAAGCCGGTGAATAATCTGGACGATGCCAAACACTGCGATACCGCCGCGTTCGGCCGCTATTTCCACGCTATGCTGAACCGGGGCATCTACCTCGCGCCCTCGCAGTTCGAAGCGCTGTTTGTGTCCACGGCCATCACCGATGAGATGGTGGAAAAATACCTGACCGCCTGCCGCGAATCGTTGAAAGAAGCTCACAGCTTGTAACGCACGTTAAATCTGCGACCTTTGCCCAATGCTAAAATTCCGTCTGCTAAGCCTGCTTTTGTTATTTGCGGCGTTTGCCCACGCCGAAACGCCCGCTCAGGCCAACAAGCGCCTCTTCGATAAAACCGTCGATGAGTTGAATTTCCGCACCATGGAAACGGTGTACGATAAGTCGTTCACCCGGGGCAAGTTTCCGCTCACGCTACGCACCGCCGCCGCCCGCCGCGCCTTCGATGGCTTCGGCGACAACAAGGCGCTCAAGCAGCTGTTTCTGAACTATAACGGCATTGCCGAGCGGTATAAAAACCGTTTCGGCAACGGCCCCCTCACGCTGGCGGAGTTTGATAAACAGCTGAAATCGGTACTGCTGGATAAGAACTTCGAGTTCTTCATTCACAACCTGCCGCGCGATGAGCGGGTGTCGCTCATCCGGGCCGAGCAGCGCCTCATTCAGCAGGCCAGCGCCCAGTTCAACGACTCCGGCGCGGCCGCTGGCCCCACCGTGCCCGTTGCCGATAACGGCGCTCAGCCCGAAGCCCCCGTCACCGCCCCGCTCACCACCAACGACACCGACGGCCCCCAGCCGGAAACCACGCCCGCCGCTACAGCCGACGACGAGGCCCCGCTCACCAGCGCCCCCGTGATGCCGTCCGGCCCCGCCCCGCACCACGACTGGCTCGACTACCTCACCCTGCTGCTGAGCCTAGCCAGTGCTGGGATGCTCTTCCACCTCATTACCAACGTGCTGCCCGGGCTGAATCGCCGCATCAATAACCTCAGCGCCGAGCCGGAGCCTGAACCAGAGCCCCGCAGCTTCGCCAGTCGCCTGCGGCCCAACCGCAACCCTGGCGGCCTGCGCGAAGACCGGTACGAGGACGACGAAGACGAGGAAACCGAAGGCGAGCCCGCCGGCCCGTACCGCCACGACGACGACTAAAATCGTGTGGCGACTTTTATCACATGCGCCAATAATTCGGTCATGCTGAGCGCAGTCGAAGTATCTCTACCGCAGCAGTAAACGAATTACTTGCGCAATAGAGATGCTTCGACTGCGCTCAGCATGACGTTCTTTTTAACCGGAATTAACAATCCCCAATGATTCTTACCGACCAGCAAATCCTCGCGGAAATCGAAAAAGGCACCATCGTTATCGAGCCCTACGACCGCAGCTGCCTGGGCACCAACTCTTACGATGTGCACCTCGGCAAGTACCTCGCCACCTACCGCGATGAGGTGCTGGACGCCCGCAAGCACAACGAGATTGATACTTTTGAAATCCCTGAGGATGAAGGGTACGTGCTCCAGCCCGGCCGCCTTTACCTCGGCGTGACGCAGGAATACACCGAAACCCACGCCACTGTGCCCTTCCTCGAAGGCAAGAGCAGCGTGGGCCGCCTTGGCATCGATATTCACGCCACGGCCGGAAAGGGCGACGTGGGCTTTTGCAACCATTGGACGCTGGAAATCAGCGTGTCGATGCCCGTGCGGGTGTACCGAAATATGCCCATCGGCCAACTGATTTACTTCACGGTGCAGGGCGATGTAAACACCTTCTACAATCGCAAGGAAAACGCCAAATACAACGACAAAACCGATAAGCCGGTAGAGTCGATGATGTGGAAAAATAAGTGGTAGAATATAGCGTTGAGGTAATTCAGGGACGATAATTCCGAACCGTGCCGCGCTTTTTTGCGTTGAAATCGGTGACTGCGCCGCTCAGGGCTGGCCCGGTCCTTGCGTAAGTGTGCAACTGAAACCCCTACGACGATGACGACGAAAACTGCTTTTGCTTCTCTTTTGCTGGCGCTTCTGGCCGGTTCTGCTGCCGCCCAGCAGGGGCCCAATAGCACCGTGGCCGTGCAGGACAAAACCCAGTCCAGCCCCCGCCTCAACCCCGTGCAAGCCCGTGCCGACCGCCTCAGCGAGCAGATGGTGCGCGACCTGCACCTCAATAACTACCAGGCCACCAAGCTCCGCGCCGTGAATGCCGATAAAATTGCCAAAATGGCGGCCATCGAGCGCAAAAACGCTGGTAACCAACGGCTGATTGATGAGCAGTGCAACGGTGTCTGCAAAGAGCGGGACCAGGAATTCCAGGCCTTCCTTAGCAATGACCAATACAGCAGCTACTTCGGCTCCCGTGGTGTCTACAATAAGACTGACCGGGATTTCGCCAGCCAGTCGGCCAGCATTTTGCTTACCAATTCGATACAGAACCCGTCGCCGGCCCGTGCTAACGACGCTTCTATTGCCCCAACTAGTACCCGGCCTACCAACCGCCCCGCTGGCAACCTTGGCCGCAATGCCCGATAAATTGTAGCGCACGCTTTGGCTTGCGCCTAAATATGAAAAGCCCTGCCGGATATATCCGGCAGGGCTTTTTTATGGGACTTCTGTTCTAGCATGCACAAGCTAGAGCCTGTGTTACAGGCGCTCCTGCGTTTGTTCCTGCTTATCCAGGTATTCCGACAGCTCTTTGCAAAGCGCGCGCATCTTGTTGGCCATTTCCTTGTCGTCGGTAGCCGTCACGATGTTCTCGGCCATCGAGCCAATGTTGTCGACCACGAAGCGCTTCATCTCGTCCACGGGCATGTCCTTGGTCCAGAGGTCAATTTTCATGGTACCAGCTTGCTCCCGGTCCCACAGCGCGATGTTGATGGCTTTGGCGAAGTGAATATCCGGCCCCGCATCGGTGGCCGACCAGCTGATGGCCTCAGGTACTTTGTTGTCGTCGAGGGCGATGCTGAAGCGTATTTCTGATTTTTTCATAGAGGGTAAAAATGTGTCATCCTGAGCGTAGCGAAGGACCTTACCAAATCAGAACGGCTGTCGTTCGGTGGTGATAAGGTCCTTCGCTACGCTCAGGATGACAGTTTTGGAGGCAAAAAGTTAGACGTAGTTGTTCAGCATCACCGGCATCACCAGCATCAGGATGCTTTCGTTGTCATCCGGCGTGGTGGGCATGAGCAGGCCGGCGCGGTTGGGTGTGCTCAGCTCCAGGGTGATTTCCTCGGAGTCGATGTTCGAGAGCATTTCGAGCAGGAAGCGGGCGTTGAAGCCAATTTCCATGTCCTCGCCGTCGTACTGGCAGGTGAGGGTTTCCTTGGCTTCGTTGCTAAAATCGAGGTCTTCGGCCGAAACCACCAGCTCGGAGCCGGCTAGGCGCAGGCGCACCTGATGAGTGGTTTTGTTGGAGTAGATGCTGATGCGGCGCACCGAATTCAACAGCTCCGACCGGTTGATGATGAGCTTGTTGGGGTTGCTCACCGGAATCACGTTTTCGTAGTCCGGGTACCGCTCGTCAATCAGGCGGCACACGAGGCGCATCTGGTTGAAGGAGAAGAAGGCGTTGCTCTGGTTGAACTCGATTTTCACCGGCGTGGCCTCCGAGGGCAGCGTGCCTTTCAGCAGGTTGAAGGCTTTGCGCGGGATGATGAGGTTGGCGGTTTGGCCCGCGCCCACGTCCTGGCGGCGGTAGCGCAGCAGGCGGTGGCCGTCGGTGGCCACGAAGGTCACCTGCGAGTCGGCCAGCTGCACGAGGATGCCGGTCATGGCCGGGCGCAGCTCGTCGGTGCTTACCGCGAAGATGGTTTTGTTGATGGCGCGGGCCAGCGACGAGGAGGGCATCTCAATCGGGGCCGAGCCCTTCACCACCGGCACGCGGGGGAAGTCGGCGGCATTCTCGCCGGCCAGCTTGTAGCGGCCGTTCGAGGAGCTGATTTCGATGGTATAGGTTTCCTCGTCCAGCGTGAAGGTGACGGGCTGGTCGGGCAGGTTCTTGAGGGTATCGAGCAGGATGCGGGCGGGCGCGGCGATGCGGCCGGTGTCGCGGGCCTCCACGGGCAGCTCGGTAATCATGCTCGTCTCCAGGTCGGAGGCGGTGATGGTGAGCTTACCGGCCTCAATTTCAAAGAGAAAGTTCTCCAAAATGGGCACCACGGGGTTGTTCGTAACCACGCCGTTGATGCTTTGCAGCTGCTTGAGCAGCGCGGAGGATGATACGATGAATTTCATGGTGCGAGGCTAGGGCTAGGAATTAGGGAGGGCAAAGATAGGGGGTGCGGTTGGGGTTTGGAAGGGGCGCGGTCAGGGAGAATGGAATGAGCAGGACAGACAAACTGATGTCAGAATAATCGGTAGCTCATTCTGAACTTCGACTTAACTTTTCAAGACGAAGTAACATTTTCTACCAATGCAATACCCGAAAAGACTCCAACAGGCCGCGAAGGATTTGAATGTGTCGATGCAGGAAATCACAGACGCATTAGCTGGTAGGGGACATTACGTCGAAAACAAGCCGACAACTAAACTCTCCGTAGAGCAACTAGATATTGTAGACGGAATTCTGAACGGTGGTAAAAGAGCTTCTTCATCAACTCTTGAAGTAAGTAGCCGAGATGCAACAACGTTTCAAAAGCTCGAATACATTAGGAGGAAAATTGGCCACCCCAAAACCTTTTTCAAGTATTTCGGGACACAAGACCATCATTTTTCTAGCTTAGAAGATGGGTACATTTACCTGTCTCCACCTTCCTATTTCAATGACCCATTCGATTGCTCACTTGACTTAGTAGATTTTTCCAGCCGTACTAATACGGACTTCAATAAAAGAGCTGTCGAACGATTTAAACAGCGAGTCAAGGACATTGGAGTATGCTGTTTCTCCAGAATCAATGACTCTATATTGATGTGGGCACATTATGCGAATAGCCACCGTGGTTTCTGTTTGGAATTCAGTTCTGATAGCGAGAATCCTTATGGCATCCATCCATTAGATGTATGCTATTCAGAAATGCTAGTCAAGCTGAACTTTCACAATCAGGCAGATGATGCCATTGCTAATATGATTTTCACAAAATCATTGGACTGGAAATACGAACAAGAAATGAGGTGTATTGCTGACGGCCTTGTCAGCCAGAATGATAGGAAAAAGCATTTTGATGCTTCAACAATGAAGGCCGTTTACCTTGGTGTCAAGTGTGAAGAAGTAACAAGTGAAAAGATAAAAGACATTGTCAGAAGAAAATATCCTTTGACAAAGGTGTATCAGGCATCAAAAAGCTCTGATTCTTTTTCGATTCAATTTGACACAGTGAGCATCTAAAGATTTGTTGCTACCCGGCAAACCCCGCATAGCGTCGCTTGCGCCGCCAGGCCCGCACGGCCCCGAAGACCCCCAGCAGCACTAGCGGCGCACCGAGGTTCAGCAACTGCCAGCGGCGGCGCTGTTCGGCCAGCTTCACTTTGTCGAGGGGGCGGAGGGTGATTTGCTTGCCGCGCACGGCGATGAGGCCGGTTTCGTCGAGCAGGTAGTCGGTGGCGTTCAGGACTAGCTCGCGGTTGGCGAATTCGGTGTTGGCGAGGCGGTCAAAGCCCAGGCGGTAGGGATTGCCGGTTTTGGGGTCAACTTCGGAGCGGATGAAGTCGCCATCGGAGAGGACGAGGATTTTGCTGGGCTTGGCATTGGCCGGCTTTTCGGGCTGAAACTGCAGGGTGCCGGGCCGGGCGCGGTTGGCGAAGAGCGAGGTGAACTGGCCTTCGAGCAGGTAGGCCACCGGCTGGAAACCCTTCTGGTAGAGCTTGGGGTTGGGTTCGAGGCGGGCGTCGTTGAAGTTGATGGGCACCGGGGCGGGCAGCACGCGGGTGTAGCGCGAGGTGGTCATCAACGGAGTTTTGCGGATGCCGGTGGCCTTCACTGTATCGAGGCTGCCCGTGAATTTCAGGTACACCGCGTCGAGGTTGCGGGTGATGGGGTGGGGGCTGAACTTGTTGATGAGCGGGTAGAGCTGCCAGGGCATGGGCTCTATTTTGGGCTTGTTGCCGTCCATGCCGGTCACGAGCGGAATTTGGCCGCTGTTGAGGTCGAGGAGCAGGTTCTGGTTCAGGCGCAGGCCGTATTTGAAGAACAGGTCGTCGAGGTTGAGGTTGTAGGGCGTGGCCAGCGCCACGCCGTTGCGGGCCACGCTGTCGAGGTCCACGCGCAGGGCATCGACGAAGAACATGGCCCGGCCGCCCTGGGTGATGAACTGGTCGAGCTTGAACTTGTCGTCTTCCGAGTAGGGCGTTTTTGGCTGGGCCACCACGATGGCATCGAGCGTACTCAGGTCATTGTCCTTCACCTTGCTCAGCGTCACGCGAAGCACGTCGTACTGCTGCTGCCAACTGCCGAGCATGTCGCCGGCCTGCACGTTGTCGAGCTCGCCGTGGCCTTCCACTACACCTATGCGCTTGCGCAGGGCCGGAACCAGCGTGCGGATGGTGCTGGCCAGTTCATATTCCAGCCCTTCGATGCTTTGGTTGAGGCGCACCTCGGCTGGTGCGGCTTGGTTGCCGCGTAGCAGGAGCACTGATTTATCGTGTCCGCCCACGCTCACCACGGCGTAAGGGAAAATGATTTTTTCGACGCGCTTGCCGTTTTCGGTGGCCCCGAGGTTGGTGGGTTTCAGGCCTTTTTTGAAGAGGGTTTGGTAGAAGGCGTTGCGGGCGGCTTCGGTGCTGCCGGCGCTGGGGTCGATGAAAATGTAGTTCAGATTGGCCCCGCCGTAGACCTGGAACTCGGTCAGGGTTTCGCGCACGCCCTGCTCCAGGCGGCGGAAGGCGGGCGGGAAATCGCCGGTGAGGTACACCGTGATGGTGACCGGCTGCTTGAGGTCGCGCAGCAGCTTCTTGGTCGCGTCCGACATGGTGTAGCGCTTTTCCTCGGTCAAATCGAGCCGGAAAAAGAAGCGCTGGGCCGTGAAATTGAACAGCAGCAGCAAACCCACTACCGCAGCAAACTGTAGCAGGTCGCGCTGCTTGCGGGAAGCCGGCACCGGAGCGGCCATCGGCGAATTTGTCAACGTATTTTCCATTACCAGTTACGACTCCGTAAAGCCAGGCGCGTGGCCTGCAACGCCACCGCCACCACGCTGAAGAAATAAACCAAGTCCCGCGAGTCAATCAAGCCCTTGCTCAGGTCGCGGTAGTGGGCTGCAATGCCCAGTTGGCTAACATAATAAGCCGAGCTGCCTTGCAGCACTGAGGCCAGCGAATCGAAGCCCGAATACACCAGAAAGCAGCCCACCACGGCCACCAGAAACGCAATAATCTGGTCGCGCGTGAGGGCCGAAGCCAGAATGCCAATGGCGGCGAACACGGCTGCCAGCAACGCCAGCCCCAAGTAGGAACCCACCGTGGCGGCCGAGTCGATGTTGCCCTCGGGGCTACCCAGTTTGTATACCGAGTAGTAGTAGAGCAGCGTGGGCACCAGCGCCAGCAGCGCCAGCAGCAGGCAGGCCAGGTACTTACCGCCAATAATCTGCCCGTCGGTTAATGGCCGCGTCAGCAGCAGTTCGATGGTGCCGGCCTTCTTCTCCTCGGCAAACGTGCGCATGGTGAGGGCCGGAATCAGGAACAGGAAAATCCATGGGGCCAGATTGAACAGCGTTTGCAGGTCGGCGTAGCCGTAGTCGAGCACGCTACTATCGGGGAAAACCCAGACGAACAGGCCGGTCGCAATCAGGAAAACCCCCAGCACCACGTAGGCCACGGGGGAGTTCAGGAAGGCGTTGAATTCTTTTTGGAGGATTGTTAGCATTTTTTGCCGTTTGTCATCCTGAGCACAGCGAAGGACCTTATCGCGTCCGCTTTGTCAGTTTGATGTCAAATAAATCAAATGATTTACTGCTTGCTGTTCGCTCATCATTAGGTCCTTCACTACGCTCAGGATGACAGGCGACTAAAATAGTTACTTCGTCAGTTCCCCAAACACTTCCTCCAGACTCTGCTGCTCCTGCCGCAGCCCCAGCAGAATCCAGCCTTCCTGCCCAGCCAGGCGCGACACGGCGGCGCGCACGTCGGTGCCCGGCGCGGTGCGCAGCAGTACCGCGCCATCGGGCGCTAACTCGACATGGCGTACATTGGGCAGCTTGGCTAGCTTGGCGGAATCAACTGCGCCCTCGAATTCGGCGCGGACTACGGTTTCGCCGGCGGCGCGGGCAGCCAGCTCGGCCACCGGGCTGTCGGCCACCAGCTTGCCCCGGCTGATGATAAGCACGCGCGAGCACAGCGCCGTGACTTCGGGCAGAATGTGGGTGCTGAAAATGACGGTTTTATCCTCGCCCACCTCACGGATGAGTTGGCGAATTTCCAGAATCTGGTTGGGGTCGAGCCCGGTGGTGGGCTCGTCGAGGATGAGCACGTCGGGGTCGTGGATGAGGGCTTGGGCCAGGCCCACGCGCTGCCGGTAGCCTTTGCTGAGCGCTCCGATTTGCTTGTTCTGCTCGCGGCTCAGTCCCACGCGGCGCACCAGCTCGCTCACTCGGTTGCGCAAGTTAGAGCCGCGCAGTCCGTGCACCGAGCCGATGAATTCGAGGTACTCGTGGACGTACATGTCCAGGTAGAGCGGGTTGTGCTCGGGCAGGTAGCCCACGTGGCGGCGCACTTCCAGGCTGTCGGTGAGCACGTCGTAGCCAGCCACGCGTACGGTGCCGGCGGTGGGGGGGAGGTAGCCGGTGGCAATTTTCATGGTCGTGCTTTTGCCCGCGCCATTCGGCCCGAGGAAGCCCACAATTTCGCCCTTGCCCGCCGTGAAGCTGATGTTGTCCACGGCATTCTGGGTGCCGTAGGTTTTGGTCAGGTGCTCGATTTCTACCATGTTATTTGACCTGCGCCGGGCGCAGTTGAATCTCGGAAATCATCGTGGTGTCTGGCGCTTCGATGGCATGTACAATGGCGGCCGCAATGTCTTCGGGCTGCATCTTGTATGGGTCGGGAGTGGCACCGGGCGCTTTGCCGTTGAAGTTGGTTTCGACTGAGCCGGGCATGACGCAGGTAACGCGAATGCCATCCGGCCGCACCTCCTTAAACAACGCATCCGAGAAGCCGCGCACCGCAAATTTGGTGGCGCAGTAGCCCGACATGCCGGCCGTGCCCGCCGTACCGGCCAGCGAAGCCACGTTCACGATGTGGCCCGTGTGCTGACGCTTCATTTGCGGTAGCACGGCGCGGGTGCAGAGAAAAGTGCCCAGCACGTTGGTGTCGAACATCGTTTTCCAATCCTCGGTCTTGAAGCCATCGACCTCGCCCATGATGCCTAGGCCGGCGTTGTTCACCAGCACATGGATTTCGGGGCCCAACTCGCGCTGGGTGTTGGTGAAGGCTTCGGTGATGGAATGCTCATCCTGCACATCGCACTCAAAAAACTGGAACCGGTCGTGCGCCAGGCCTTCGGGAGCTGAGCGCGCCCAGCCGGCCACGGCCGCGCCGCGCGCCAGCAGGGCTTCCACGGTGGCGCGGCCAATTCCTTTGCTTGCGCCCGTGACGATGGCAACTTTACCGGTGAGGTCCATTTATCTTTGGGAAAAGTAAGGCTGAATATGCGCAATACGAGTTTGCGGCCGCAAGTTAGCGGCCTGGGAGGGTTTGGGGTACCGCGCGGGCTGGGCCGGTTTGGATTAGGCCTGGTCTTAATGGCAGGATTGACTACCTGCGGCCCCGGCCACGGCACCGATTGCCTGAAAAGCACCGGCACCATCGTCACCCAGCGCCGTGAGGTAGATGCCGACCTGGTCACCGTCACGGCCTTCGACAACGTGGACCTGCGCCTCGTGCAGGACTCGCAGACCTACGCCGAAGTGCGGGCCGGCGAAAACCTCATCAGCGACATTGTGCTCACCCGCAAAGGCAACGCGCTCGAAATTACCAACACCAGCACCTGCAACTGGGCCCGCAGCTACGACACGCCCCGCGAAGTGACGCTGCACGTGCCGCGCATCCTCAACGTGTTTTTGCGCGGCCAGGGCAACACCAGCACCGTGGGCCAGTTTGAGCAGGATACCATCTTTTTTCACCTCATCGGGGCCGGCGACATGGACCTCAACGTAAAGGCCCGCCAGCTGTTCCTCGACCAGTACGAGCTGGGCGATATCACGGTGCGGGGCTCCACTGAGGGCTTGCGTTTCGACTTGGGTGGCTCGGGCCGGCTTTTTGCTCAGGGCATTACGCCCAAGCGTTGCTATTTTACCCTGACGCGCGACAGCGATGGCGACGCCCATGTCCGAGCCTCTGAGAACCTGGGCGGTACCATAGCCGGCAACGGCACGCTGTACTATGGCGGTTCCCCAACGGTCACGGACATTAAAATAACCGGCAACGGCAGCAAGAAAGCCGAGTAGTCTAACGGCTCAACTTATAAATCGCCCAGCTGCGGCCGAATCAGCAGCTCCTCCACCACGGCGTAGGGGGATAGGGAAAAAGCTGAAAACAAGGCCTCCGCAACGTCTTCGGCCTGCACAAACCGCTCCTTGGGCAGCTCCACACCGGCCCAGCTAGCCGTGAGGGTAGGGCCAGGTAACACGGCCGTAACGCGCACGCCGCTGGCTTTCAGCTCCTCGCGTAGGTTTTTGGTGAAGCCCAGCAGTGCGTGCTTGGAAATGCCGTAGGAGCCGCCATTCGGGTAAGCCGTGATGCTGGCCGTAGAGCAAACCGTGAAAATGTGCCCGTGGCCCTGCGCAATCAGGCCTGGCAGCAGCGGCAGCGTCACGTCATAAGCACTCAATAAATTAACGGCCAGCATCTGGCGCAGCTGGGAGCCGTCGGCGGGCTCATCCTGCAAGCGGCCGGGGATGAAGGCCCCGGCGTTGTTCACTAATACCTCAACGGGTAGCCCCAGGCCCAGCACAAAAGCCGTGAAACGGGCGCAGTCGCCCTGCTGGCTAAGGTCGGCGGGCAGGGTGTGCAGCACGGCCCCGGGAACTTCGGCCCGCAACTCGGTTGTAAGCGCGGCCAGGTCGGCAGCTGAGCGGGCGCAGGTGGCCACCGGATAGCCGGCCTGCAGAAAGCGCGCCACCACGGCGCGACCAATACCTTTGCTGCCGCCGGTGACGACAATTAATTTTTCGCTCGTTTGGGCTCTGTTCATCTGTTTTACGTAAGGTGGCGAAGCCCCCAAAGTTCTGCTTGCAGCAACCGCCGCGCCCAAACTTCGGTTTTTATTCTTCAACAAACTCTCATGCTTAAAACTTTCGGCTCGTTTGTCCTTTTCCTGCGGGGCATGGTCACGCGCACGGAGCGGTTCAGCGTCCTCTGGAACCGCACCATCGACGAAGCCATCCTCATCGGGGTCGATTCCATTGTCATCGTGTCCATCGTGTCGGCCTTCATCGGGGCCGTTACCTGCGTCCAGATTGCCTATAACCTGACCAATCCGCTCATTCCGCAGTCCACCATCGGCTACATGGTGCGCGAAATGACCATTCTGGAGCTGGCCCCCACCATCACCAGCATCGTGCTGGCGGGCAAAGTGGGGTCCAGCATTGCCGGCGGCCTGGGCACCATGCGCATCACTGAGCAGGTGTCGGCACTGGAAGTAATGGGCATCAATTCCACGTCTTACTTGGTGCTGCCGCGAATTCTGGCGGCGCTGCTCATGTTCCCGCTGCTGGTAATTCTAGCAATGCTGTTGTCCATTCTGGGCGGCTACCTGGCCGGCACCCTCACCGGCGTCATGACGGCCCAGGACTACATCGAAGGCATCCGCACCGATTTCATTCCTTACAACATCGTCTTCGCCCTCATCAAGGCCGTGGTATTTGCCTTCCTAGTATCGGGTATTTCGGCCTTTAAAGGCTACTACACCACCGGCGGTGCCCTCGAAGTAGGGGCAGCCAGCACCGGTGCCGTGACCAATTCCATCATCGCCATTCTCATTGCCGACTTCGCCCTGGCGGCCCTGCTGCTGTGATTTTGTTGTCAGCTGCTTGTTATTGATAAACGACAGGCGGACACCATCAAACTGACAACGAACAACTGATAACTACCATGATTGAAGTATCTAATATCGAAAAATCCTTCGACGGCACGCCCGTTCTGAAAGGCATTTCGTGTGTGTTCGAAACTGGCAAATGCAACCTGCTGCTCGGCGGCTCAGGCACCGGCAAAAGTGTGCTCCTGCAATGTATTGTGGGTCTGATGAAGCCCGACATCGGCTCCATCACCTTTGATGGCACGGTGTACACCAATAGCAAAATCGATATCCGCCAGGAAATCCGCCGCAAAATCGGGATGCTGTTTCAGGGCTCGGCCTTGTTCGACTCCATGACGGTGGCCCAGAACGTGGAGTTTCCGCTGCAGATGCTGACGCCCGAAATGTCGCCCGAAGAGCGGCGCGACCGGGTCGAATTCTGCCTCAAGCGCGTGGGCCTGGAAAATGCCGGCAACAAGATGCCTGCCGAAATTTCGGGCGGCATGAAGAAGCGCGTGGGCATTGCCCGCGCCATTGCGCCGCAGTGTACCTACCTATTTTGCGACGAGCCCAACTCCGGCCTCGACCCCGCTACCAGCATCAAAATCGACAACCTGATTCACGAAATCACTCACGAATACAACATCACCACCGTCATCGTGACCCATGATATGAACTCGGTGATTGAGATTGGCGAGCACATCATCTTCCTGCACCAAGGCAAAAAACTCTGGGACGGCACCAAGGACGAAATTCTGAACGCCAAAGTCCCCGAGCTGCGCGACTTCATCTTCAGCAGCAGCCTCGTGCGCGCCGCCAAGCGCGTCGATGAAGAAACCGAAGGCGGCATGGCCGCTTTCGCTGAGGAAAGCGAATCTGGCGGCGGTATCTAATCCCGTCATATTTCACAAAAAAAGCCCCGTCTCTGCTAAGAGACGGGGCTTTTTGCATAGCGTAAAGCACGGGTTATTCTGTTGGCAGCAGTAGTTTCAAGTGGCCCAAATGGTGCAGTCCGTGCCAGGCATACAGCGCCAGGGCTTGGTCGAGGGTCGACTTGCGCTGGTTGCCGGGGTGGTAGAACGTGCGCTGCCACTGCTCCTCGGTGAGGTGGTGCAGCAGCGTCACCCAGCGCGAATGCAGCGCCTCCAGCAGCGTCAGCGACACCGTTATGGGCGTGGCAGCCACATCGGGCAGTTCGGCCCAGGCCTGCTCGTCGTAGGGGCAGATGGTGGGGTTGTCCTCCGTCAGGGCCAGGCGGAAGCGGACGTAGCTGTTGATGTGCGAATCGGCGACGTGGTGGATTACCTGGCGGCCGGTCCAGCCGCCAGGACGGTAGGGGCGTTGCAGGCCCTCGCCGCCCACCTGGCGGGCCATGGCCGTGAGCTGAGCCGGCAGCTCGGCCAACTGCTGAATAAACGCCGTGCGTTCGGCAGGGGCGAGGGGGCTGGTGG
>NZ_JBCEVZ010000004.1:0-157752 GCF_038448715.1 Hymenobacter segetis
CGAACAGAGCCGTTAAGCCCCGGTGCGCCTATGGTACTGCCTTCACCGGTGGGAGAGTCGGTCGCCGCCAACCTTTTACAAGGAAAATCCCCTCTTGGATGCTTTCACCAGCAATCAAGTGGGGATTTTTGCTTTTGGACTTGATTGGATTAAAAGTGCTAAGATTATACTATCGTATTTTTGTAAGCTTATTCATATTTACATTATTTGTGCAAGTTTCTCCCGCACGTTATAGCCGAAGCATTGATTGGGTCACAGTATTGCTTTATGTGGTACTTGTTGGCATTGGGTGGGTTTGTATTTATGCATCAAGCTATTCGCCGGATGCGCCAGCAAACCCTTTGAGCAGCTTGAGCTTTGAAAAGCTGATGGCTTTTAACTGGTTTAAGCAATTATTGTGGATTGCTACGGCCGTTGTGTTGATTGTGGTGCTATTGGTAGTTGATTATAAGGCGTACGATACTTTAGCCTATGCATTATATGCGGGCATGATTGTGCTGCTGTTGGTGACGATGGTGGTGGCGCGGCCGATTGCCGGGTCGCGTTCTTGGCTGGAATTAGGGCCTGTGAGGCTGCAGCCGGCGGAGTTTGCAAAATTTACGACCGCGCTGGCGGCTTCGCGCTTTATGGCGAGCATTAATCTGAGGTATCAGGACTGGCGTGACCAGTTGATATTGGCGGGGATTACCCTGCTACCACCGCTGCTGATTGTGGCATCGAATGAATCGGGGCAGGCATTGGTTTTTGGAGCTTTGTTGCTGGCTTATTTTCGGGAGGGAATGTCGCCGTTGATATTGCTGCTACTGGCGGTGGCAGGCATTGTGCTGATATTAGCTTTAGTGGTGCCGAAAATGTGGCTGGTAGCGGCTTTTACGGTGATGCTATTGGCGGTGCTGGGATTGAATCGGCGAATTCTGAGGCACCATTTGCCGCTGGCGATTGGCGTGTGGGTGGCGGTGATTGGGATGGTGGTGGGAGTGGACTTCTTTTATAACCACGTACTGCAGCCTCATCAGCGGCAGCGAATTGAAATACTTATCAATCCTTCTTCGGACCCGTTGGGCAAGGGGTGGAATGTGACTCAGAGCAAGATTGCCATCGGGTCGGGAGGATTGGTGGGGAAGGGATTTCTGCAAGGGACGCAGACTAAGTTCGATTTTGTGCCTGAGCAGAGCACTGACTTCATCTTCTGTACGGTTGGGGAAGAGTTTGGCTGGATGGGAAGTCTGGTGGTAATCGGGCTTTATATGACCTTGCTGTGGCGCATTATTTATGTGGCTGAGCGGCAGAAATCGGTGTTTGGGCGCACGTATGGGTATTGCGTGGCGAGTGTACTGTTCTTCCATATCACGGTGAACATGGGCATGACGATGGGGCTGGCCCCGGTGGTGGGCATTCCGTTGCCGTTCTTCAGCTATGGAGGGTCTTCACTGTGGTCGTTTACTATTTTGTTGTTTAGCCTGCTAGCGCTGGATGCTTATCGTAAGCAGGATTTGGTGCGCTGATGGGAAAAGCACATGTGCCGGGCTGGGTATGGGCGGTGCTGGTGGGCGCACACGTACTGATGTTGAGTTGGGTACTATACCAAGGCAATTGGGCCTTTGTGGATACTGGCCGCTACATTCAGGCAGCGGATAACCTGTGTCGGTACGGGGAGCTTTATGCCAGGCCCTGGCCTATGATGGCACCGAGTGGGCAGGCGGTGCAGGAGTTCACGATTCGGCCGGTGGGTTACCCGCTGGCTATACTGGGACTAGGAGGAACCGGTGGGTGGCCGGTAATGCTGCTAGTGGTTCAGAATATGCTCAGCCTGCTAAACGTTGGACTCATTATGCGATGGTGGGGCCGATGGGCAAGCCCGAGTTCTCGGGATTGGGTGCTGGCGGTAGCAGCTGTGCTGACTTTTCCGGCGCAGCTCATCTACGCGAGTGCGGTGATGAGTGAAACGCTGCTGCAAACGGCGGTACTCGGCATTGCCATTGCTGCGCTGGCGTTTATTCACTCTCCCCGGCTGCGGTATTGGGCGGGCGGGGCGGTAGCCGCGATTGCCGCTTTGCTGCTAAAGCCGGTTTTTTATCCGTTGGCTTTTGTGGTTGCGGTGCTGGCAGTAGGGGTGGGGTGGCGCTATCGCCGTCCGGCAGTGGCGGCTGTTGGCTTGCTACCCGTGTTGGTGGTGGGGCTGTATATGCTCTGGAACCAGCAGCGGACGGGGTATTTTCATTTCTCCAGCATTGCAGAAATCAACTTGCTGCAATACAACGCGGCGGGGGTATTGCGGCAGATTGCCGGGCCGGAAGTCGAAGAAAAATGGGTGACACAGGTAATCGACCAAGCGAATGCGGCACCAGATTTTGCGGCGCGGCAGCATTTTATTCAGGCCCAAGCGGGTGCAATGCTGACTGCGCATATTGGCTTGTATGCGCGGCAGCATGTGCAAGGAATGGCGGCGTTATTCCTAGACCCGGGTCGGTTCGATTTGAGCCATCTGCTGGGCTGGCTACCGCCCGCTGGTGGGGGCTTGTTGACGCAGGCGCGGCAGGGCCGGCTGTGGCAGGCCGCTACTAACCTGCCTTGGGGGCAATTGAGCTTGTTGGGATTGATATTGCTGGCGAACGTAGCCCGGTTAGGGGCTGCCGTGCGTGGTTTTTATCGAATGAAGCATGGTAACGCCGCATGGCGGTACGGGCGCTGGGTAGCCGCTGGGCTGCTGCTGTATGTGGCAGCCCTGACGGGGCCATTGGGGGCGGCGCGGTTTCTGGTGCCGGTGTGGCCGTTGCTGCTGGCGCTGGCGCTGGCCGGGCTCAGGTGGCCGCAACCAATGCCGCGAAAGCAAGAAAGCTAGCCGGGTTGCGGCTAGCCTTCTTGGGTAAAAATGACTCGATGCGGGAAAGCGCCGGGCTTATTGCTACGCGAATTTGCGCTCAATCAGCTTCAAGAGCTTGTTGACGTGCTCTTCCTTGCGGCTCCAGTCGTAGCGTTGCGAGAGGTCGGCGGTGACGTAGGCACGGGCCTGGTCGATGGTGGGCAGGGAATCGAGGTGCTGGATGGCGGCGTGGTAATCCATGTTTTCGCCGTTGAACAGCTCGTTGATGAAGCTGAAGCGCTGGTTGATGGAAATGGCTTCACGCAGGGTATCAACTTTAGGGCCGGCGCGCTCGGCCAGCGAAGTGGGGGCTGCCGTGGCGCGGAGGGTTTCGGCTAAAGCAGGGGCAGCTTGCTGGCCGGCTTTCAGCTTTTCGTGCAAGGGGACGCTGGCGGAGTCAGTGTCTGGTAAAGGACGGGCCGGGGTTTCGACAGTGGGTGCGGGCTTGGGAGTAGCTGGCGCGGCTGGCTGCGGCAGCTCTTCCCTGGAGGGCGCGACGAATGTGGGAGGCGCTACCATCGGAACCGGAGCGGGTGTGGGGACGGCAACTGGCTCTTCGACCCGCAGCGGCGTGGCGGCAACGGATACCGGGCCATCTTCCAGCAGGTCGGCGGTGGTGAGGGGCAACAAGGTGCTGAGCTCAGTGACGAGGCGCTGCATGGGCTGATGGGCCTTGTAGTTAGCCGCATGGTAGAGCTCGAACCGATGCGTGAGGAAATCGCGGCTGAGGTCGTCGCTCACGGGCAGGCTATCGACAAAACCCTGGTAAAAGGCTTTGTCTACGTCGAAATAGCGCAGATTATCGCGCAGCCCCGCCAGGGCCGGCTTTTCGGCATTGCCGAGCAGCAGGCGCTGAAAGCTGTCTGCCGGGTCGGCCACAATGCCGAGGGTATCGGCGGCGGCCTGGGCCAGTAGTGGTTCAAAAGTGGCGCGATTCAGGCTGATGTGACGCGAAAGCACATTCATGAACTGGGCCAGGGCAGCCTGCACTGGCGCGGCCTCAAAATCGAAATAGGCGCTACGCAGGCGGGCGGTTTCGGCTTGCCACTGGCCTAGCAGCTGGCGGATAACCAATAAGTTGAGCTGGCGAACGGGGGTGAACTTGAGCACGGCGGCGCCGTCGAGGGTGGCGGTGGGCTGGGGGCCGAAGTGCTGGTCGCAGAGCCGGGCGGCCAGACGGCGGCCATACTGTGCACACTTGGCGAGGCTATATTTGTCGTTCATAAAAAGGCCGGGTTTCGGTGGCCGAAGTTAGGCACAAATGCCCCTCTTGACGATTGAAAACTTGCCCGGCGCGGCCGTGAACGTACCCGCCGGGGCCACTTTGCTGGCCGCGTTGCAAGCCGCGGGCCACGACTGGATGCACGCCTGCGGGGCCAAAGGGCGCTGCACCACTTGCCGCTTACAACTGCGGGCCGGCCAGGAGAACCTGAGCCCGCTCACGGCGGCCGAGCTACGCTACCAGGCCGCCGGCCGGCTCCGGCCCGATGAGCGCCTGACCTGCCAGGCCCAGCTGCCCGCCGGCAATGCCACTGGCCGGGTTCCCGAAGCCACTAAACTGCCCCACGTGCGGTACGACGAAGGACAAGCTGCCGGTTAATTAAAATAATGGCTGGGCCGCGCAGGGAGATAAAGGCAGGCGTTCAGAACGTTTGCTCATGCGGGGCCGGGGGCGGTGGCAATAATGAGCGTCACCCTTGGCGGTTCGTTCCTAACTTTAGGATTCAAAACCACCCAAGCCCGCCCGTATTTTGTTTATTGAACCCCGCGTCGGAAACCGCCACAATGCCCCCCGCCGGGGCTGGATTGAAGTGGTGTGTGGCTCCATGTTTTCGGGCAAAACCGAAGAACTGATTCGCCGCCTCACCCGGGCCCGCATTGCGCGGCAGCGGGTCGAAATCTTTAAGCCCGCACTCGATACGCGCTACCATGCCGAAGACGTGGTGAGCCACAACGCAGCCCGCATCCGCTCGACGCCGGTGGCCATTGCCTCGGAAATCCTGCTGCTCGCGGCCGGGTCCGACGTGGTGGGCATCGACGAAGGCCAGTTTTTTGATGATTCGCTGGTGGACGTGTGCGCGCAGCTGGCCAACAACGGCACCCGTGTCATCGTGGCCGGGCTCGATATGGACTACCTGGGGCGTCCCTTCGGCCCCATGCCGGCCCTGCTGGCCACGGCCGAGTACGTGACCAAGGTGCACGCCGTGTGCGTGTGCTGCGGCGAAATTGCGTCGTATTCCTACCGCATCGCGGCCAGTGCGAGCCAGGTGTTGCTGGGCGAAACCGACTCGTACGAAGCCCGCTGCCGGCCGTGTTTTCTGGAGGGAATGCAGGCCAAAGAACCTGCGCCGGAAGCCAGCTCGGCCGCTGCGCACTAAATTTCGGGGTGCAGCGTTGGCAACGGCAGCCCTGCTGCTTTCTATCCTTATTTTGAGCTTTTGCTGAGCGTATGTCCCACTTTTTCCGTTGTTTGCTGGGGTTGACTGGCCTGTTTCTGGGCGCGAGTGCTGCCTTTGCCCAAAGCACCGTCGGCTACGGCGACTGGCAAATGCACCTTCCGACCAACCATCCCCTGCTGCTGGCCGATGCCGGTAACCGGCTGTATGTGGCTACGGAAAATGCCTTTTACTTTCTGGATAAGTCCCAGAATACCACCCAAGTACTGTCGCGCCGCGACGGCCTGAATGACGTAATGGTGCGGGCCCTGGCCTATGATTCGGTGACCAAGCAAACGGTGCTGGGATATAACAATGCCAATATTGACGTGCTGCGGCCCGATGGCAGTGTGCGCAACATAAACGATGTGCTGCGCAAGCTGGGGCAGGGCGGCATTCAGGCGGGCGACCGACCAATCAATCGGATATCAATCGGCAACGGCAAGGCCTATGTATCGGCTACTTTCGGGGTGGTCGTTATTGATTTGGCGAAGCTGGAAATCACGGACACGTACAGTAACATTGGCCCGGGAGGCACAACCGTGAGCGTCTATGATGCTGCTTCGACGGGGGGCTACCTGTACCTGGCTACCTCAATCGGCCTGATGCGCGGCTCATTAACCGCGAATTTGCTGGACTACCGCAGTTGGACCACTTCGCTGCCCGTGCCGCTGAATCCCAACCCCAATACGCCGAATTACCGGTTATTGGCCGCTTACAATGGCCAGGTGTACGCCGCCATTGACGGGGCGGGGGTTTATAGATATACAGCCACCGCCTGGCAGTCAGTGCCGAATACGTATGCGGGGCAGTTCCGCGGTATGCGCTCCAGCAGTATCGGGGTGTTGACTATTGATGACAATGCCGGTGTGCGCCGCGTTGACTTCGACCGCAACGGTACGGTGGCTGTTGTGGTGCCCCCGCCAACGTCCAGCTATATGCAGGATGCCCTGCGGGCACGCGATGGCAGCTATTACGTGACGAATTATGGGCAAGGCTTGCAGCGGGTGCAGGCCGGCACCGGTCAGGTTATCGATTCGTTTGTAGCCAATGGACCGGGAAGTAGTCTGGCATTCAGTATATTGGCTGATAGTCACACGAATATCGTCGATGTATTCACGGGGGGCTATGGCGAGCGTTACGCACCTAATTACTTTCGGGCCGGCTTTTACGAATACAGTGGGGGGCAATGGAGCAATTACAACCCCCCAAAACTGCCGGGCGAGACGAGCCCAGAGCCCAATTTGCTGAGCCCCGTGCGTGGTACCCGCACGCCCGACGGCACGCTATACGTAGGGGCCAATGGCGGCGGGCTGCTGGAGTGGAAAGGCCCCAACCAGTTGCGGCAGTTTGGCCAGGGCCTCCCGAGCAACAGTCCCCTCATCGGTACGTTTGGGTTCGGAAATAACCGGGTGGAGGTAACGGATGTGGCGGCCACGCCCGAAGGCAAAGTCTGGGTGGTGAACCGGCATTTGCTGCCCGGTAGCTCGGGCTTGTTCATCTTGGACCCGGCCACTACCACCTGGCAGATTATCCCCTGGGTGCCTCATTTGCAGGAGCTTGAGCGGATTGTGCTCGATAACAACGGCTACGCCTGGGCATCGGTATCGCGCAAAACGGACCCTTCCGGTACCGGGCCGGCCATTGGCATCTACGCCGTGGACCCCGCCACCACCAATCCCAATCCACCGCGCCTGTTCACGTCCGGCACCGGCCTGCCCGACAACCAGATTTACGAGCTAGCCAAAGACCGGCGCGGCTATATCTGGGCGGCCACCATCAAGGGCGTGGCGGTGTTTAATGACCCGAGCGGGCCGTTCCTGTCCACGACCGGGTTCACGCTGCCGGTGGTACGGCGCGGCGAGGGCACGGGCTTCCCGGCGCTGTTTAGCGAAGCCGTACGGACGCTGGCCGTTGATGGGGCCGACCGCAAGTGGTTCGGGACCGATAACGGCCTGTGGCTGTTCAGTCCCGATGCCGACGAGGCGCTGCTGCACTTCACCACCGCCAACAGCCCCTTGCCCTCCAACATGATTGTGGACGTGAAGGTGAACGACAAAACCGGCGAAGTATGGGTGGCCACCCAGGCTGGCGTGGTGGCCTTCCGGGGCTCGGCCACCGTGACCGAGGGCGAGCCAAACTGTACGGCCGTGTTTCCCAACCCCGTGCGGCCGGGTTTCCAGGGCCTGGTCGGCATCACGGGCCTGGCCAATAACGCGCTGGTGAAAATTACCGACGTGGCGGGCCACCTCGTGTACGCCACCACGGCCACCGGCGGGGCCGTTACCTGGAACCTGACCACGCCCGATGGTCAGCGCGTGCGGTCGGGCATTTACCTCGTCCTGTCGTCGGATGCGGATGGCAAAAACGGCTGCGTGAGCAAAGTGGCTGTACTCAGTAAATGAGTTGAGAATGTGTGAAGGGGGGAAATGTGCGTAATACCACTGGCAAGCCAATTACAAGCTGCCACATTTTCCACATTCTTACATTGCCACATTAAATAGTATGCTGATTAAGACGCGGGGCATTGTCCTCAGTTACCTCAAATACCGCGAAACGAGTATTATCGCCCGGGTATACACCGAGCGGTTGGGCGTGCAGACCTATGTGGTGAACGGCGTGCGCAAAGCCAAGCCACCGGGCCGCATTGCCCTGTTTCAACCCTTCACGCTGCTGGAGTTGGTGGCCTACGTGGCCCGGGGTAGCAGCGGCCTCACGCGGCTGTCGGAGTTTCGGTGCGCCGAGCCCTTCCAGACGTTGCCCTACGATGTGCACAAGAGTAGCGTGGTGCTGTTTCTGTCGGAAGTAGTGGGCCGGGCCGTGCGCGAGGAAGAGCAGAACGAACCGCTGTTTCAGTTCCTGCACGACTCCATTCTGGCCTTTGACCGGCAAGAAGCAGGCAGCGAAAACTTCGCGCTGGTGTTTCTGCTGCAATTAGCGGCTTATCTGGGCTTCGGCATTAGCTCCGGCAGTGAATTGACCGACCAGGTGATTATGGCGGGCCACGCGGCCACCGCCAAAGGCGTGACCGGGCCGGCCACCCTGCGGCTGCACGAGTTCGATGGCTATTTCGATGAACTGCTGCGCGACTCCGCCACCAGTACCATCCCCAACGGCCGCGTGCGCCACGAACTGCTGAACGTGCTCATCCGCTACTACCAGCTGCACGTGGAGCAGATGGGCGAAATTCGCTCGCTCGAAATCCTGTCGCAGGTTCTTAATTAGAAAACCAGCCTTTCCCGGCCAGAAGCCAACTGCTCATATAACAGTTGACTTCCGGCCGGGAAAGGCTGGTTTTTCTTTACGTTATAGCGGGTTATTTAAAGTCAACCAACTCTACTTCGAAGCGGAGCACGGCGTTGGCGGGAATATCGGCACCAGCGCCGCGAGGGCCGTAGGCCAGAGGCGAGGGGATGAGCAATACCGCCTTGCTGCCCTTGTTGAGCATAGCAATGCCCTGGTCCCAGCCCGGAATGACCTGGCCCTGGCCCAACACGAAAGAAATGGGCTCGTTGCCGTGTTTGGCCGAAGAGTCGAATTCCTGGCCTGTGGCCAGCACCGTGCCCCGGTAGAGTACGCGCACGGTCTGGCCGGTTTTGGGCGTAGCGCCGGTACCGAGCTTTTTGAGGATGTAGTAGGTGCCGCCCGTCGTTTTCTTGGCCGTGGCCTTGTTCTTTTTTAGGTAGGCCTGAATGGCGGCCACGTCCTTGGTCATTTGGGCTGCCGCCAGGGCTTTGCCCTGCCGAGCGCTTTCCTCCTGCATCTTCTGGTGGCGGGCCGTCATTTCGGCCATCGTAACGAGTTCGCGGGCACTGGCCAATACTACCAGCGTGTTGCCGCTCTTGCGCAGAAACGGCGGCACGGGCTGGCGGAAGGTTTTCGCGAATATGGTATCGGCCGGAAAGCGGAAGATGGCGCTGTCGCCGGGCAGGAGCAGGCCCAAGGCCTCCTCCAGGCTGCCGGGGGTAAGCTGCGCGGGCAGGGCTACCGGCTGGGGCAGCGGCTGCATCTGGCGCGAGTTCATAAGCACCGAATCGCGCCCGGTGCGGAATTCCATAAATACCGTCAGGACCTGACCGGCGCGGCTGGCGTAGGGCGCATCGGTGGGGGCGAGGGCGCGGGGCTGGTAGCGCCCGGCCGCGTCTTTGCGGAAGAGACGGTACTCCGTGCCCGTGGGTAGACGGGAAAAATCGGTGGCCGGAGCCTGCGCATGAGCCAGCTGGGCTATACCAAACAGGGCACCGAACGCGGCAAAAAACAGGTTTCGCATTATTTTAAGTAAGTTTCTGAAAGAGTGGGTTGCGGTATTAAGCCTTACCGTACACTCATTACTTGCAGCTCGAATACCAGCTCGGTATTGGGCGGAATTAAATAACGGGAGTCATCGTCGGGGTCGCGCACGCCGGCCGCGCCGTAGGCCAGCGCGGCCGGTATCCAGGCCCGCACCCGAGAGCCCACGGGCAGCAGGGGCAGCAATTCGTCCCAACCCGCGATGACTTCCTTGCGGCCCACCCGAAACCGCACCGGCCCACCCGAGGCGGCCGTCGCATCAAAAACATGACCATCGGGCAGGAAACCGGTGTAGCGCACGGCCACGCGCTGGCCGGACTTGGGGAGCGGCCCCGGGCCGCGCTCCCGAAACACAAAACGCACCCCGCCCGGCGTAAACTGCGGAGCAAGGTGCGCGGTGTCAGCGCTGGTGCCGGCAACGGGGGCGGTAGGCGTAGTGGGTACGGCCGGCTTTGAACTGGCCTGGGCCCGGGCCGCCGGGCCGCCCAGCATTAGCAGGACCAGCAGGGTGCCCATTCCCCATCCAATGGCTGTGGTGCCGTGCATGGCGAAATGCTTAAAATACTTCGAGGATTTCCACGTCAAACATCAGGGCCGAATCGGTGGGAATGCTGGAAGAGCCCGCGGGCCCGTAGGCCAGGTAGGAGGGAATAAGCAGCAGCTTGCGGTCGCCCTGCCGCATCAGCAGCAGGCCTTCATTGAACCCGGGAATGGCCCCGCTGCCGCCCGTGAACACCACGCAGCCACACTGGGTATGGTTTTCCGATGAATTGTCGAAAATAGCGCCCTGCGGATAGTTCGGGTTGCCGTACGAAGCCGGGTAGCCCGTCGAGCCGGGATTCGCCCCGCTGCTCAGAAACCGTCCGATGTACTTCACGCGCACATTCTTGCCGGTGGTAACGGGCGTGCCGGTACCCGCCACGCTATCTACCACGTACAGGCCGGAATTGGTGCGGTGGGCTTTGGTCAGCAGGCGATGACGAACCAGGTAATTGTGAATCGTGTCTTCGTCGATGGCCTTTAGCAGATTCTGGTGCTCGGCCAGCTGCTTCTGATAGGCCGTTTGCGTGTTACAGCTCCAGAAGGCCGGAGCGGCGAGTAGCAGGCAGGCGGCCAGCACCACATGGTGGGCGCGGAGCAGAACTTTATTCATGGCGAAGAGGATAAAAAGATTCCGACCAACGGAGCCCGGGCAGCAATGCCGCGTCGCCCGTTGGCCGGAATTCAGCACTGTAAGAAAGATTATTGAACGTCAACTAGTTCCACTTCAAAGCGCAGGGGCGAATTGGCCGGAATGTCGGCACCCGCGCCACGGGTACCGTAGGCCAGCGACGAAGGAATGAGCAAAATGGCGCGGCTGCCCTTGTTGAGCAGGGCAATGCCCTCGTCCCAACCCGGAATCACAGCACCCTGGCCGAGGGGGAAGTCAATCGGCTTGCCAGCTTTGTCCGACGAGTCGAACTGCTTGCCGCTGAGCAGCGTGCCGTTGTAGTTCACGCTCACGGTCTGGCCGGCTTTGGCCGTAGCGCCGGTGCCGGGCTTCAGCACCTGATAGTAGATGCCCGAGGGCGTCTTCTGCACGGTGAGGCCGTTTTTCTTGATGTACTCCTGGAGCACGGCATCATCTTTTTTCAGCTGAGCCTGCACTTCGGGAGCAGCCATGGCCTTCGCCTGGGCATCCTTCTGAGCCTGCATCTGCTTGGCGTACTCGGGCGAGGCCATGCGCTGCTTCAACTGAGCGGCCATAGCACGCTTCTGCAGCTCGGGCTGCATAGCCTGGGCTTCGGCTTGGGTGATGAGCTTGTCGGTGGTCGATACGAACATCTGCACCACGTTGCCGCCTTTGCGCAAGAACGGAGGCACGGGCTGGCCCGACTTGGGCTTGATGAGCGAATCGACCTGGAAGCGGAACACGCCGCTGTCGCCGGGCTGGAGCATGGACAACGCCTCGTCGGGCATGCCTTTCTGCTTCAGCTCCTGCAGGGGCAGGGGCACGGGCAGGCCCACGTCGCGGCGGGTGTTCTGGAGCACCGAGTCCTTGCCGGTGCGGTACTGCATGTTGCCGAGCAGGAACTTGCCCACACGGTCTTTGTAGGTCGGGTCGCCGTCGGGGCCGATTTCGCGGCGCTCGTAGCTGCTGCCGACTTTCTTAAAAATCTTGTATTCGATGCCGGACTTGGTTTTGGCAAAGTCACCCCCGCCTTTGTTGCAGGCGGTGAGGGAAGCGAAGCTCAGCACGCCGGCCGCCAGGGCCAGCTGCCGCGCAGAGCGGGAGGAAAAACGCATGAAAATTAAAAAAGTGAGAGTCAGATAGGGTTCAAAGTTACGCTACCGGCGGCGCTACGGCAGCGGGCACACCCGTTAATTGCTCCTTGTACTCCGGTAGGATGCTGAGGAAGCGGTCCACGGTTGCATCAAGGGACAGGTAGCTGATGCCGCCAGCGGCATTGTGGTGCCCACCGCCGTCGAAGTGCTTGCGCGAGAAGTCACTGACAGAGAAGCTGCCCACCGAGCGGAAAGAAATTTTGACGGCCACGCCACGGTCGATGAAAACGGCCGCGAACTTGATGCCCTCGATGCTCAGCGCGTAGTTTACCAGGCCTTCGGTGTCGCCGGTTTTGCTCTGGTACTGGCGCAGCTCGTCCTGCGTGATGGCGATATAGGCCGTGTTGAACTCGCGGTTCACCACCAGCTTGTCTTTCAACACGAAGCCCAGAAAGCGCAGGCGGATTTCGGAATGCGAGTCGTATATGCGGCGGTGCACCGACGATAAATCGATGTTCACCTTCAGCAGCTCGGCGATAATCAAATGCACGTTGCGCGAGGTGCTGGGGTGGCGGAACGAGCCCGTATCGGTCATAATGCCCGCGTACAGCGCTTCGCCCATGCCCTTGGTGATGAGGTCCTGGTCGCCCAGGTCGCGGATGATTTCAAAGATTAGCTCGGCCGTAGCCGCCGCCGAGGGTACCGAAAACGTGATATCGGCAAAGTCCTCGGGCTCCTGGTGGTGGTCGACCAGCACCTTAGTAGCGCTGGCTACCCGGATGTATTCGCCCAACTCGTTGATGCGGCCCAGGCAGCTAAAATCGAGGCAGCAGATGACTTCGGCGCGGGCGATGAGGTCGCGCACCTGCCGGTCGTTCTGGCGCTTGTCATAAATAACTACTTCGTCGTTGCCTTCCATCCAATTGAGGAAGGCCGGATAATCAGATGGGGTGACCACCGTGACGTGGTGGCCTTTCTGCTTGAGGTAGCCGGCCCAGGCCAGTGACGAGCCCAGCGCGTCGGCGTCGGGTTTGTGGTGGGTGGTGATAACAACCTGCTTGGGCTGCGCCAGCAACGCTTGCAGCGCGGAAATTGAACTAGACATCGACAACGTGAATGGCCCGGAAACGGAACTGAGGGCCGGTGGCTTACGAATAATTGGGGCGGCAAAAGTCGGCATAAATCCGTTCCCAACAACGCACTGCCTCCGGAAGGTTCTCTCTGAGTATCTCAACAGCCGGCCAGACTCGGTCAAAGCAACCCGTGGGCTTTGGTGCTACTTTTGTGGCTCAATAATATTTTCAACACCCAATTCTCCCCCGACCAACGCAATGGCCACCAACCGCACATTCACGATGATTAAGCCCGATGCCGTTCAGGAAAACCACATTGGTGGCATCCTGAGCATGATTGAGGCCGGCGGCTTCCGCATCGTGGAGCTCCAGAAAATCAACCTCACCGCCGAGCGCGCGGGCCAGTTCTACGCCGTGCACGCCGAGCGTCCGTTCTACAACGACCTCGTGAAATACATGTCGAGCGGCCCCATCGTGGCAGCCATTCTCGAAAAAGAAAATGCTGTAGCTGACTTCCGCACCCTCATCGGCGCTACCAACCCGGCCAATGCCGAGGAAGGCACCATCCGGAAGAAGTACGCCAAGAGCATCGAAGCCAACGCCGTGCACGGTTCGGATTCGGACGAAAATGCTCAGATTGAAGGCGAGTTCTTCTTCGGCAACAAGTAATTCCGGCCGCCGCAAGGCAGCAAAAAGCCCGTTCTGCGATGCAGAGCGGGCTTTTTCTTTATACCAAAAACAGACTGTTTTTATACCAATCTTGTATTGTTGAGCTTACTTATGCCTGCTCCACCGAGAGCAACGAGTTGGCTGGCGTAGCTTCCTCAACCGGCTGCGTGGTGTGCTTGTGCTTGAAGATAAACACGAACAGCACGGCAATAACCAGCGAATAGCCAGCGAACGTGAGCCAGATGCTGTGCCAGTCCTTCACGCCGTTGGCATCGGTGAAGTAGTGCTGGATGATGAGGCCGCTAAGCGAGCTGCCCAGTACGGCCCCGAAGCCGTTGGTCATCATCATAAACAAGCCCTGCGCGCTGGCCCGGATGCTGGGCTGCGTCTGGGTTTCGACGAACAGTGAGCCCGAGATGTTGAAGAAGTCGAAAGCCATGCCGTACACAATGCACGAGAGAATAATCATCCAGAGGCCCTGGCCGGGGTTGCCGTAGGCGAACAGGCCGAAGCGCAGCACCCAGGCAATCATGCTGAAGAGCATCACCTGCTTGATGCCAAAGCGGCGCAGGAAGAACGGAATGGCAAGGATGAACAGCGTTTCCGAAATCTGCGAGATGGACATGATGATGGCCGGGTACTTTACCGTCAGGGTTTCCTGGTAGGCCGGACTCTTGTCGAAATCGTGCAGGAAAGTGTCGCCGTAGGCGTTGGTGAGCTGCAGCGCGGCACCCAGCAAAAGGGCGAAGAGGAAGAACGTGAGCATCTTGCGGTCGCGCAGAATGGCGAACGACTTAAGGCCGAGGATTTCGGCCAGGTTCTGGCTCGACGTGCTGGCCGACTGGGGCGGGCAGGCGGGCAGCGTGAACGAGTAGATGCCCAGCAGAATGGCCGCACCGGCCGCCACGTAGAACTGGCTGGCCGATTTCTCGAAGCCCAGCAGGCTTACCGTCCACATGGCCACGATGAAGCCGACGGTGCCCCACACCCGAATGGGCGGGTAGTCCTTTACCACATCAAGCCCCTGCCGTTTAAGAATGGAATACGACACGGCAATGGACAGCGCCAGCGTGGGCATGTAGAAAATCATGTTCAGCAGGATAACCCAGAAAAACGTACCGGGGTCCGTTACCTGCGGGATGGCGCACAGCACGAGGCCGCCCAGAATGTGCAGCACGCCGTAGAGCTTTTCGGCGTTCACGTACTTATCGGCCACGATGCCCATGAGCGAGGGCATGAAGATGGAAGCAATGCCCATGGTCGAGAAAATGGCGCCAAACTGGGCACCGGACCATTGCTTCGTTTGAAACCAATAAGCGCCAATCGTAATCAGCCACGAGCCCCAGATGAAGAACTGGAGGAAACTCAGGACAGTAAGGCGCAGCTTCGTATTCATGCGGGAACGGGGCAAAAGGGGGTGGGATGAGACAAATGCAAGCGCGGCGCACGAGCCACGACCGTCAAAGATAAATAAAAAAGCCCCTGCGAAGCGCCCGGTGGGGGACGAGCTTCGCAGGGGCTTCAATTAGCCGCTGGGGGCAGTTTTACGCCTCGTAGGTGGGCGAGAACGTGCCGGCGGGCTGGCCATCGGCTGTGGGGTAGTCGGTGTAGCCGTCGGCGAAACCGTTGGGGCCGGGGGCGTAGTAGGTGGCTTGGTCGCTCTCAGCCAGGGGCAGGCCTTTTTCGAGGCGCTCAACCAGGTCAGGGTTCGAGATGAACGGGCGGCCGATGGCCACGAGGTCGGCGTTGCCGGCGAGGGCGGCGTCAATCTGCTCCACGGTGGTGTAGCCGCCGCTCAGGATGAGCGTGTTGGTGAATTTCTGGCGGATGAGCGGCACTACTTCGGCCGGTACGGCGGGCGCGCCCATGCTCTGGTGGTCGACGAGGTGTACATACACAACACCGATTTTTTGCAGCTCCTCGGCCAGGTAGGCGTAGGTTTCGTCAATCTCGGGGTAGTTCGGCTGGTCGTTGAACACGCCCCAGGGCGACAGACGGATGCCGGTGCGCTCAGGGCCGATGGCTTCGGCCACGGCTTTGGTTACTTCGAGCACGAAGCGGGCGCGGTTCTGGATGCTGCCGCCGTACTCGTCGGTGCGCTGGTTGCTGGCGGGGTTCAGAAATTGCTCCAGCAGGTAGCCGTTGGCACCGTGTAGCTCCACACCATCGAAACCGGCTTCGAGGGCCAGCTTGGCACTGTTTACATACTCGTCGCGCACGCGGGCCAACTCGTCGGTGTGCAGGGCGCGAGGCGTGGGCTGGTCCTGCATCTGCTGCTGGTCGGTCCACATCTGGCCCTGGGCAGCCACGGCCGAAGGGGCAATGCCTTCGGCACCTTCGGGCAGGTTGAGGGGGTGGAACACGCGGCCGGCGTGCATCAGCTGCACGAAAATGTGGCCGCCGTGGTGGTGCACGGTTTCGGTGATGCGCTGCCAGTTAGTAACGTGCTCGGCGTTGAACAGGCCGGGAATACGGGCGTAGCCCAGACCATCGGCCGACGGCGAAACGCCTTCGGTGATGATGAGGCCGGCGGTGGCGCGCTGGCGGTAGTACTCGGCCATCAACTCGTTGGGCACGTTGCCCAGGGCGCGGCTGCGCGTCATGGGGGCCATTACGATGTGATTGGTGAGGGTGAGGTTGCCCAGTTTGGCGGGCTCAAAGGCTTTGCTTGACATAAGTGCGATTTAAGTGGCGTCGTGCGTGAGTCGCCGGGTTTGATGAAACGCGGTGATAAAGCAGGTACGTACACGAATTGTTTTCGACTGATTTTCACAAGCTGACTTCGCAATAAAAAAAGGCCCGCCTCCTGATGGAGACGGGCCTTTTCGGCAAGAATTATAAACCTGCGCTACCGAAACTAGGCAGCGTACGCCTCGGCGTAGCGGCGGTTCACTTCATCCCAGTTGATGATGTTGAAGAACGCGGCGATGTAGTCGGGGCGACGGTTCTGGTACTTCAGGTAATAAGCGTGCTCCCAAACGTCGAGGCCGAGGATGGGCATGCCCTTGCAGCCCGACTCGGGCATCAGCGGGTTGTCTTGGTTCGGGGTCGAGCAGATTTGCACCGAGCCATCGGGCTGCTTGCACAGCCACGCCCAGCCCGAGCCGAAGCGCGTGGTGGCGGCTTTGGTGAATTCTTCCTTGAATTTATCGAACGTGCCGAACGCCTTGGTGATGGCTTCGCCTACCGCGCCGGTGGCCGGGCCGCCGCCGTTAGGCGAGAGGATGGTCCACCACAGCGAGTGGTTGTAGTGGCCACCGCCGTTGTTGCGCACGGCCACCGGAGCCTTGGCAATGTTGTGCAGGATTTCCTCAATGGTCTGGTTTTCCATCTCCGTGCCCGCGATGGCCGCGTTCAGGTTGGTCACATAAGCCTGGTGGTGCTTGCTGTGGTGGATTTCCATGGTCTGCGCGTCAAACGTGGGTTCGAGCGCATCGTAAGCGTACGGAAGTTTCGGGAGTTCGAAAGCCATAATAAAAAGGGTTTGGGTGGTGAAGAGTACGTGAAATGGACAGGGCTAAAACAGCCAGAACAGCGGCTGGTTCGGGCCGCTGCTCATTCAATATCAAAAGTAGATTATTTACGCTTTAAAGTGAAGAATCGCCGCATCAAGGCCGCACATTCTTCGGCTAGCACGCCACCGCGCAGCTTGGTGCGCGGGTGCAATAGCGCCCCATGCCGCCGGAAGCCTACTTTCGGCTCATCGGCCCCGAACACCACGGCCTTCACCTGCGCCCAATAGCTGGCCCCGGCGCACATCACGCAGGGCTCGATGGTGACGTAAAGGGTGCAATCGGCCAGGTATTTATTGCCGAGGTAATTGGCGGCGGCCGTCAGGGCCAGCATTTCGGCGTGGGCGGTTACGTCGCGCAGGCGCTCGGTCTGGTTGTAGCCCCGGCCGATTATCTGGTTTTCAAACACGACGACGGCCCCGATGGGGATTTCATCGGCGGCGAAGGCTTTTTCGGCCTCAGCCAGCGCCTGGGCCATAAAATAGTCGTCGGTAGGCACGACTTACTTCTTCATCACAATAGCTCCCATCACGGCCTGGGCCGTGGGCTGCCACTGCGCCTGCTCCTCGGCCGGGGCCACAAAGGTGAAGACGTACAATTGCGTGCCCTCAATGGCGTATTGCACGGTCTGGTAGCGTTTGATAGGGGCCAGCTGGCTGCCCGTGCGCTTGCTATCAGCCACCGTCGAAACGAATTCGAAGTAGATGAAATCGCGGCCATTCACGGTCCGAATGTCTTCCTTGATAAAGTCGACTTTGGTATAAAGCCGCTGGATGCTGGACTTGTAAATCTTAATCAGCACGCCGTAATCGAAGCTTTCGAACGTGGTTGGGCGCACGGCCACACTGAAATCCACGCGCCCGCTGGGGTTGGAAAACACGGCCAGCGGCTTGCGCGGCGAGGGGTATTTCACGGCAATGCCGTCGTCGGGCAGCGGCGCGAAGCCTACCGGCACGCCCACGCTCAGCGTGGAAGCCAGCTTCACGGTGGTGAGCTTGGGCTTGGGCGCGAAGGCCGTGAGGCCAAAAAACAACAGCAGGAGGGAGACGAATTTCATAGCAGAGGGTATATAAACGATAACAAAGAACGTCATGCTGAGCGCAGCCGAAGCATCTCTACCGCAATAGTAAAATTGATTACTTGCGCGGTAGAGATGCTTCGGCTGCGCTCAGCATGACGTTCCGGTTATTCCAGAATGACCAGCCAAACTACCGACGAATGGTGGGGTACTTAATCCGCACCTTCTTCCAGTACACGTAGTTGCCGGTTTTGGCTTCTACCAAATAGGTGCCGGCCGGAATCTTGCCCAGGTTCACGGGCGCGCCGGTGTTGTTGGCGGGGTCCAGCTCGGTCTGGTACATCACCTTGTTTTTGTAGTCGGTCATCACCAGCGTGCCGGGTTTGGTGAACTGCTGGGTGAAGCTGAGCAGGATATCGGTTGAGTTTGCCTTGGGGAAAACGTCGATGCCCGACAGCGTTTCGATGCGTTTGATGGGGCCGTCGAGCGTCACGGCATCCGTCGTGCCCTTCGATTTGATGACGGTGCCCGAGGCATCCGACTTGCTCTTGGTCTTGATTTTGGTTTGGGCCTGCGCGGAGCCGGCTGCTAAGAGGGCGGCGGCCAGGGCGAGAGCGGGGAGGAATTTCATGAGGGTTTTGAAGGGATTGAGAAGACAAAGGAACGCAGTTGCTAACGCCCTTTGCATACTCCGTACCAAAAACGGCCGGGTCGGGTTGCCGCTGCGGCTATTGGGGCGTGCCAATGAAGTTGCGGAGCCTGGCGTGTTTCTATAGGTGCCTGAAACCTGGGTTGCGGGCACTTTGTATTTCTATAGGTGCCTGAAACCTGGGTTGCGGGCACTTTGTATTTCTATAGGTGCCTGAAACCCGGGTTGCGGGCACTTTGTATTTCTATGGGTGCCTGAAACCTGAGCTACAGAGCCGCAAGAGTTTCTGCTGATGCCTGTATGGCGTTTTTCAAGGCACTATGCATTTGTATGGGTGTCTGAAAAACGTTTTCCAAGGCACCGTGCATTTGTGTGGGTGCCTGAAAAACGGTTTTCGGGCATTAACGCATTTGTCGAGGCTCCTGTGAACGTCTAAATGGGGCTTTGTAGAAAAGCAAGGCCTAAGAATCGTGCGGCAGGCCCGGCCGCAAGGCCTAACTTTGCCCAAAACCCTATTGCCATGCTACGTACTCACACCTGCGGCGAGCTCCGCCCCGAACACATTGGTCAAACCGTCACCCTTTGCGGCTGGGTGCAGCGCACCCGCGACAAGGGTGCCATCCTCTGGATTGACCTGCGCGACCGGTACGGCCTCACCCAAATCACCCTCGAAGAAGGCGTAGAGGCCGAAGCCGTGCGCGAAACCGCCCGCCAGCTCGGCCGCGAGTTCGTGCTGAGCGTGACCGGCAAGGTATCAGAACGCTACTCCAAAAACGACAAAATCCCGACCGGCGGCATCGAAATTCGCCCCGAGAAAGTCGAGATTCTGAACCCCGCCAAGCTGCCGCCCTTCCTCATCGAAGACGACACCGATGGCGGCGACGACCTGCGGATGAAGTACCGCTACCTCGACCTGCGCCGCACCCCGGTGCGCAACAACCTTATGCTGCGCCACAAAATGGCCCAGGCCGTGCGCCGTTACCTCGATGGCCAGGACTTCATCGAAGTCGAAACGCCCGTGCTCATCAAGTCTACGCCCGAAGGCGCGCGCGATTTCGTGGTGCCCTCGCGGATGAACCCCGGCGAATTCTACGCCCTGCCGCAGTCGCCCCAGACATTTAAGCAGCTGCTCATGGTGTCGGGTTTCGACCGCTACTTCCAAATCGTGAAGTGCTTCCGCGACGAAGACCTGCGCGCCGACCGCCAGCCCGAATTCACGCAGATTGACTGCGAAATGGCCTTCGTGACCCAGGAAGACATCCTCGACATGTTCGAAGGCCTGGTGCGCTACCTGTTCAAGGAAATCAAAAGCCTCGATTTTCCCACCGTGCCCCGCATGACCTACGCCGACGCCATGCGCGACTACGGCAACGACAAGCCCGACACCCGCTTCGAGATGAAGTTCGCCGACCTCACCGCCACCGTGAAGGGCCAGGGCTTCCCCGTTTTCGACGGTGCCGAGCTGGTGCTGGGCATCAACGCCGCCACCTGCGCCGCCTACACCCGCAAGCAAATCGACGAACTGACCGAGTGGGTGAAGCGCCCGCAAATCGGCGCCACCGGCCTCGTCTACGCCCGAGTGGAGGCCGACGGCCAGGTGAAATCCTCAGTCGACAAATTCTACTCGCAGGACGAATTGCAGAAGTGGAAAGCCGCATTCAACGCCAACCCCGGCGACCTCATCCTGCTGCTGGCCGGCCCCGAAGCCAAAACCCGCAAAGCCATGAGCGAGTTGCGTCTCGAAATGGGCCGCCGCCTCGGCTTGCGCGACCCCAACTCGTTCTCGCCGCTGTGGGTGATTGACTTCCCGCTGCTCGAATTCAGCGAAGAGGAAAACCGCCACTTCGCCATGCACCACCCCTTCACCTCGCCCAAACCCGAGGATTTGGCCCTGCTCGACAACCCCGAAACCATCGGCCAGACCCGCGCCAACGCCTACGACCTCGTGATAAACGGCGTGGAAATCGGCGGCGGCTCCATCCGCATCCACGACCGCGCCGTGCAGGCCCGCATGTTCTCGCTGCTCGGCTTCACTCCCGAAGAGGCCCAGGCCCAGTTCGGCTTCCTGCTCGACGCCTTCGAGTACGGCGCGCCGCCCCACGGCGGCCTCGCCTTTGGCTTCGACCGCCTCTGCAGCCTCTTCGGCGGCTCCGACAGCATCCGCGACTTTATCGCCTTTCCGAAGAACAACTCAGGGCGTGATGTAATGATTGACTCGCCCTCGCCGATTTCGGACGTGCAGCTGAAGGAACTGAGTATCGCCACGGCGGTAGTGGCGAAGTAGGTTTTTTGAATCGTCAGCAATAAAAAAAGCGGCGACTGATACTTCAGTCGCCGCTTTTTTTATTGCTGACGATTCATCGTAAGTAGCTCATTCTTTGATGCACCTACTGCAAATGGGTAGGTATCTACAAGGGCCAGTATTGGTGCCCCCAAATCAACCGTTTACCGGGCAATCAGGGCCCTTGAACGAACGGCTACCCCATTTGGGCGAAGTTGAAAATCCGACCCTGCCTCAGTCTAGTAGGTTTGTATCAGTTAACCACTTCAACACTCGCATATATGTCCAAGCTGTACATCTTCGCCGCCGTTTTCCTGTTCTGGAGCGCCCTTGCTGCTTCCCTGATGCAAGTGCAACTGGTGGCTTCGCCGATGCACAAGATGCGGGTGCCCACCTACCGTTCCATGCCCGTTCGCTCCACGGTTATCGCGCAGGTGAACACGACTACTACTGCTGTTGCCTACAATTAATTATCATCTGTAGGCTATTCTATCATCTGTAGGCTATTCTATTCGACAAATAAGTTGTTATAAATTAAAGCTAAGCTCAAACAGCAGCGCCGAACCTGACAGGTTCGGCGCTGCTGTTTTGGAGGATACAGGAATAAGCTGCCGTACAGTTCGATTAAAGCCACGCCATATTTTCCTTGAAATCGACCGGGTACATATTGAGGTATTGCACGATGCGCGGGTAGGTGCCGTGGTTCGGGCTGCTCCCGTGCGGCAGGGCGTGGTGCCAGATAACAAAATCGCCGGCTTCGGCCGCGATGGGCATGGCCAGCGCGTCCAGATTCACCCGGCGCGGGTCGGTGCCGGCGGGCAGCGCGGCCAGCCAGCCCTCCAGCGTGCGGTGGAAGCCCGGCACGCAGCAGAACGCGCCCTGCTCAGCCGGCGTGTCGCACAGATACAATAGTCCCTGCGTACCGAAGTGCAACGGCGGCTCCAGGCTCATGTCCCAATGCAGATGCGGCCCCTGGAAATGGTAGGTAGCGGTTTCGGGCGGATTAAAGCTGGTGCGGTCGGTAGTTTTCCATAAGTCGGCCGTTTGCCACAACTGGGCGAAAGCTTTCTGAATTCGCTTCGACTGGCGGTTTTCGCGCAGGGTTGGATGATGGTAAAAATCCATCATAATGCCCTTGCCAATGGGCTTCTCATACCAGGTTGCCGGGTTCTGTGGGTCCATTCCAAGCACTTCCCACACGGCTTCTTCAGTCGCCCGCGCCTGTTCTTTCGAAACGGCTGCGCGCAAGATGACGTAGCCATGCTCGTCCCAGAAAGCTAAATCTTCCGCGCTCAGCACGTTCTCCTCGCCCTCAATTTCGCGGAGATTCTGCTTCAGGCTCTCCGGATAAGGTTGCTGAGAAATGATGCTGTTGAGGCGTTCGATTTGTAGTGGGTCAATCTGCCCGTTATTCTTGGCCAGAATCCAGTTTTCAAACTCCGTAAAGCTCGGGGCCGCCTGCATCAGGTAGCGCGTAGTTTCTTCCAGCGGCAGGCAAAGCCCGTTCAGAATCAGGTTGTCAAAACGCCAGTTCCGTTCATCTTGCTCGATAAACACACCATGCCGCTTCGCCAACGAATGTGACCAAAAGCGCTTTAAGTGCCGTACGCCCAGTGCTCCAATTTCTTCTGCGCTGGCAAGTGCGTCTTGAGTATTCATCGGCTGTTAGAATGGCTGTAAACGGTTAAGACAACTGCACCCTACGTCCAGTCTGCAGCAAATTACGAGCAGGCATAAAAAAACCGGCAGCTGAAATTTCAGCTGCCGGTTTTTTTAAATCGACGATAATTAGAAATTCCGCTCGCCCGTTTCGCGCTTGCCCAGCATCACCGAGCCCACCATAGCGGCCAGCAGCAGAATAGAAGCCAACTCAAATGGCAGCGCATATTCCTTGAACAGCACCATGCCCAGGCGGTCAACCATGCCAATCTGCGAATCGAAGCTGGTGGGGTCGTAGCCAGCCGGGCTCACGTTGCGCAACGCGGCTACCAGAATCAGCAGCAGCGAACCACCGGCAATGGCGGCCGCGAACTTAGCTAGAGCCGGCTTGTGCGGCTCCGTGTCCTCGTTCAGGTTCAGGAACATAATCACGAACAGGAACAGCACCATAATGGCCCCAGCATACACGATGATGTTCACCGCCGCCAGAAACTGCGCGTTCAACAGCAGGTAATGGCCCGAAAGCGTGAAGAACGTGAGGATGAGAAACAGGACGCTGTGCACCGGGTTTTTGGCCAGCACCACGCCCAATGCACTCAGCAGGGCCACGAACGAGAGAAAGAGGAAGAGGGACATGAGCAGTAGCGCGGGCTTTTAGCCCGCGAGTGGGATGAAGACAGATAATCAGTCGCGGACTAAAAGTCCGCGCTACATTATGCGATTTGCGCGCGCAGTTTGTCGGCTTGCTCGGGCGTGAGCTGGATGCCGCGCTTCGAGCGGTTATCCGGCGTCACGGGCTCCACCAACCGGTCTTTGCCGTAGATGAACTCGTCACGCTCGAAGCGCGGCGGGGCCATTTTATCGGCTTGCAGATACACGGCGGCTTTCGGGCAGGCTTCTTCGCACAGGCCGCAGAAGATGCAGCGCAGCATGTTGATTTCGTAGCTGACGGCGTATTTCTCCTCGCGGTAGAGGCCTTCCTCGCCTTTTTTGCGCTCGCCAGCCACCATTGTAATGGCTTCGGCAGGGCAGGCCACGGCGCAGAGGCCGCAGGCGGTGCAACGCTCCCGGCCGGCTTCGTCGCGCTTCAGCACGTGCAGGCCGCGGAAAACGGGGGAGAATGGGCGCGTCTCTTCGGGGTAGCGAATGGTGACCTGCTTCTTGGTCGCTGCCCGGAAAAAGTGCTGCATCGTAATCGACAAGCCCTGGAAAATAGCCGGCAGGTATGCCCGCTCGGCCAAGGTCATGGGCTTCTTTTCGAGGACTTTGGCGCGTTTGCTTAAGGATTCCATGAGTCGTTATTTAATTACGCCGAACGTAATCAGGCCGCCCGTGAGCAGGATGTTGAAAATAGCCAAGGGGATGAGGATGGTCCAGCCCAGGCGCATCAGCTGGTCGTAGCGGAAGCGCGGGAGCGTCCAGCGCACCCACATGAAGAAGAAAATGAAACCGAAGATTTTGGCGAACAAGCCCACCAGCCCGAGGATGGTGATGATGTTCTGAGCCGTCACCAGCTCCAGGCCGCGGCTCGATACGAACCAATCGCGCAGCTCATACTGGAATGGGAAGTTGAAGCCGCCAAAATACAGCACGCTCATCACGGCCGAAGCCACGAATACGTTGATGTACTCAGCAAACAGATATAGGCCCATTTTCATGGAGCTATACTCGGTGTGGTAGCCGCCGATGAGCTCGGTTTCGCACTCCGGCAAGTCAAAAGGCGTGCGGTTCGTCTCCGCGAAAGCACAGACGATGAAGATGACAAAACCCAGCGGCTGCTTGGCAATGTTCCAGAAGTGCCACTCGCCTGCTACCGACTGCTGCAAAGTGATTTCGCGCAGCGAGAGCGTACCCGACATCATCAGCACGGCAATCAGGGCGAGGCCCATAGCCAGCTCGTAGCTAATGTTTTGCGAAGCGGCGCGGATGGCACCCAGCAGCGAGAACTTGTTGTTCGATGCCCAACCGCCAATCATGATGCCGTACACGCCCAGCGACACGATGCCGAACACATAGAGCATGCCCACGTTGATTTCGATGCCTTGCAGGTGAATAATGGTATCACCGAACTGCAGGAAGTTGCCGAACGGAATCACCGCCGACGACATCAGGGCCGTGACCATGGCCAGGCAAGGGCCGAAAACGAACAGCGCCCGGTTGGCCCCGGCGGGGAAGAATTCTTCTTTGGTGAAGAGCTTCACGGCATCGGCCAGCGGCTGGAGCAGGCCGAACGGACCGGCGCGGTCCGGGCCCACCCGGTCCTGCAGGAATGCGGCAATTACGCGCTCGGCGTAGGTGCAATACGTGGCAATCAGCAGCGAAATGCCGAAGGTTGCCAGAACGACGAGGCCTTGCCAGCCCAGAGCGGGGAGAGTCATTGATTATGGACGTTTGTCATGCTGAGCGCAGCCGAAGCATCTCGCTCTCATAACTAATTCAATCGATTGGTTTACTACCACACGCGAGATGCCTTGACTACGCTCGGCATGACGTGCTTATTTCTGCTACTTAGTTATTCAAACCTCCCAACCGCAGCGGCGGGTTGCGCTCCAATTCGCGGGTGGTGCTTTCCGGCAAATCCTGAATCACCTGCGGGTTCACCACCGGCAATTCGTAGTGGTTCTGGGCGATAACCGAGGCGCGGCTGATGTGCGCCGGGCCTTCGAGAACCCAGTCCGAAGTTTCCTTTTTGTCGAAGCGGCAGGTGTTGCAAATCCACTCCTTCACTTCGCCATAGGCATCCTTGCGGGCCGTTACGCGGAGTACATCCTTGCCTTTATACCACAACGTTACACGGCCGCCGCACTTGTCGGTGGTGCAGTCGCGATGGGCATCCACGGGTTTCGTAAACCACACGCGCTGTTTAAAGCGGAAAGTTTTATCGGTCAGCGCGCCCACCGGGCACACGTCGATGACGTTGCCGCTGAACTCGTTGTCGATGATGTTCTCGATGTAGGTGCCGATTTCCGAGGCATCGCCTCGGCCCAGCACGCCGTGCACACGCTCGGGCGTGAGCTGGTCGGCGGTGTACACGCAGCGGTAGCACAGGATGCAGCGCGTCATGTGCAACTGTATGAGCGGGCCGATATCGATTTTCTCGAAAGTGCGGCGCTCTTCCTCGTAGCGGGTGGTGCTCACGCCGTGCTCAAAGGCGAAATCCTGCAGGCTGCACTCGCCGGCCTGGTCGCACACCGGGCAGTCAAGCGGGTGGTTGATGAGCAGCATCTCCACGATGCCCTTGCGCACGTCCATCACCTGCTGGTTGATGGTGTTTTCCACCACCATGCCGTCTTGCACCGTGGTGATGCACGAGGCCACGAGCTTGGGCATGGGGCGCGGGTCTTTGGCCGAGCCGGCCGAAACCTTCACCAGGCAGGCGCGGCACTTGCCGCCCGAGCCCTTCAGCGGCGTGTAGTAGCACATGGCGGGCGGCACGATGCCGCCGCCAATCTGGCGGGCCGCGTTCAGGATGGTGGTTCCGTCTGGAACTTCCACCTCAATGCCGTCGAACGTTATTTTAGCCATTGGTATAGTATTGTCATGCTGAGCGGAGTGAAGCATCTTATCACGCCTGCGCAGCTTTTAGTTAGTTATTTCTGACGAAAGCAGCGGTGATAAGATGCTTCCTTCGTCAGCATGACAGCCGTTACGCCAGCACCGCCGCGCCGCGATATGCCGCGCCGGGAGCCGTAGCCTCTTTGGGATTGGTCACGTGCCACTCGAACTCGTGGCGGAAGTGGCGCACCGCAGCCGCTACCGGCCAAGCGGCCGCTTCGCCCAGCGGACAAATGGTGTTGCCTTCAATCTGCTTGGCCACGCTCACCAGCAGGTCGATGTCGTGCATCGAGCCGTGGCCGTGTTCGAGGCGGTGCAATACTTTCTCCATCCAGCCCGTGCCCTCGCGGCAGGGCGAGCACTGCCCACATGACTCGTGGTGGTAGAAGCGTGAGAAATTCCAAGTGTTTTTCACGATGCACGTCGTTTCGTCCATCGCAATAAAGCCGCCCGAGCCCAGCATAGTACCCGTCACGAAACCGCCGTCGCTCAGCGACTCGTAAGTCATGAGGCGGTTTTCGCCAGCGGCGGTTTTCAGGATAAGCTCTTTGGGCAGAATTGGCACAGACGAGCCACCGGCCACTACGGCCTTTAGGTCGCGGCCTTTCCAGATACCGCCGCAATACTCATCGGAGTAAATGAATTCCTCAACGGGCAGGCCCAACTCGATTTCGTAGATGCCGGGCTTGTTCAGGTGACCGCAGGCCGAAATGAGCTTGGTGCCCGTGCTTTTGCCGATGCCGATTTTGGCGTACTCGTCGCCGCCTTCGTTCACGATAACCGGCACCGCCGCAATGGTTTCCACGTTGTTTACCACCGTGGGGCGGGCGTAGAGGCCCTGCACAGCGGGAAATGGCGGCTTATTGCGCGGGTTGCCACGTTTGCCTTCCAGCGACTCCAGCAGCGCGGTTTCTTCGCCGCAGATATAGGCACCGCCACCGGGATGAACGTGCAAATCGAGCGAGTAGCCCGAGCCGAGGATATTCTCGCCCAGGAAACCGGCCGCGTAGGCTTCGGCAATGGCCTTTTCTAGAATACGCAACACGTACAATAACTCGCCGCGGATGTAGATGTAGCTGGTGCGCGCGCCCAAGGCATAGCTGCCCGTAATCATGCCCTCAATCAGCAGATGGGGCAGCTTCGTCATCAGCTGACGGTCTTTGAAGGTGCCAGGCTCCGATTCGTCGGCGTTGCAAACGAGGTAGCGCGGCACGCCCTCCGGCTTGGCCAGGAAGCCCCATTTCATGCCAGCGGGGAAGCCTGCACCGCCGCGCCCGCGTAGGCCCGACTTCTTCACTTCTTCCGTCACTTCGTCGGGCGTCATGGTTTTGAGCGCCTTCTCCACGGAGCGATAGCCGCCGTGCTTGCGGTACACCTCGAAGGTATTGATGCCTTCGACGTTGATATGTTCAGTTAATAGCTTGCGGCCCATAAGATTACGCGTTGTGCTGATGGCCAGCCGTTAGTTGTTTTTCAGGGAGTTGGGCAGGCTGCTGCTTTCTTCCCACGAGAGGATGGGCCGATGAACCTGACCGCGCAATTCGTTGAGCATGGCATCCACCGCCTCGGGCGTATCCAACTGCTCGTAATATTTCTCGCGCACCTGTACGACGGGGGCGAAGCCGCAGGCCGCCAGGCACTCCACTTCTTTCAGGGTAAAATTTCCGTCGGGCGAGGTGCCGCCCACTTTGGCTCCGGTGATGCGCTCCAGATTGGCCGTCAACTCGTCGGAGCCGCGCAACATGCAGGGACCCGTGCGGCAAATTTCCAAGACGTGTTTACCCACCGGCTTGAGGTTGAACATGGTGTAAAATGACGACACCTCGTATACCTCAATTGGCTTGATTTTCAAAGTTTCAGCCACCAGGTCCTGTACTTCAGGGCTCACCCATCCGCCGAACTCGGCTTGCGCGATGTGCAGAATCGGCAACAGGGCCGACTTGCTCCGGTCTTCCGGATAGTGCGTGAGCAGGCGCTTTATTTCCGCCTGGGCGGCGGGAGAGAATTGCGGTTTGGTGGGCGCGGTGGTCGGCTCCATAGCAGTCTATTTCAACAAAAACTAAGCGTCCAGCTCGCCGGCGATGACGTTCATGGACGAGAGAATGACAATGGCGTCCGACAGCGTCGTGCCCACGGCCATTTCGGGATAAGCCTGATAATAAATGAAGCAGGGCCGGCGGAAATGCAGGCGATACGGCGTGCGCCCGCCGTCCGAAACCAAGTAGAAACCCAGCTCGCCGTTGCCACCTTCCACCGAATGATATACCTCGCCCACAGGTGCATCAATCTCGCCCATCACGATTTTGAAGTGGTAAATCAGCGCCTCCATGTTCTTATACACTTCCGGCTTGGTGGGCAGGTAGTAGTGCGGGGCATCGGCGTGGTAGGGACCGTCGGGCAGCTTGTCGAGGGCCTGGTTGATGATGCGCAGGCTCTGCCAGATTTCCTCATTGCGCACAATGAAACGGTCATAGGTGTCGCCGTTGGTGCCCACCGGAATGTCGAACTCGAAATCTTCGTAAGAAGAGTAGGGGTTCATGACTCGCACGTCGTAATCGACGCCAGCGGCCCGCAGGTTGGGGCCGGTGAAGCCGTAGCTCAATGCCTTTTCCGCCGAAATTGGGCCCACGTTCACCACGCGGTCCATGAAAATGCGGTTGCGGTTGAACATGTTCTCGAACTCCTTCATCACTGCCGGGAAGCTTTTCAGCCAGGCGCGGAGCTTGTCGAGGGCGGCGGGGGAGAGGTCGCGCTCCATGCCGCCTACGCGGCCCATGTTGGTGGTAAGGCGGGCACCGCACACCTCCTCGTAGATTTCGTAAATCTTCTCGCGCTCCTGGAACACGTAGAGGAAGCCGGTGAAAGCACCCGTGTCCACGCCCAGAATCGAGTTACAAATAAGATGGTCGGCAATGCGCGCCAACTCCATCATAATCACCCGGATGTATTGCGCACGCTTCGGTACGGTCACGCCAAGTAGTTTCTCCACCGTCATGTGCCAGCCCAGGTTGTTGATGGGCGACGAACAGTAGTTCATCCGGTCGGTGAGCGTAGTAATCTGGTAGAACGGCTTGCGCTCGGCCAGTTTCTCAAAGGCCCGGTGGATGTAGCCGATGGTGGGCACACCCGACACGATGCGCTCGCCATCCATCTGCAGGATGTTCTGGAAAATGCCGTGCGTGGCGGGGTGCGTCGGGCCCAGGTTCAGCGTCGTCAGCTCCTGGCTGAAGTCGTTGAGAATGGGCATCAGCTGGCCGGGGCGCTGGGCGGCGGCCTCTTCTTGAATCTTGTGGGTGCCTGCCAGGGCGTCGTTTACTGCCATGATATGAGTATCAGGGGCCTAGCGGCCGAAAAACAGGTCGGTTTTGTCTTCGCGGGTACCGTCTTCGACGGGGTATTCGCGGCGCATCGGGTGGTAGTCCATGTCCTCCACGTTGAGGATGCGAATGAGATTGGGGTGACCGGTGAAGATGACGCCGAAGAAATCGTAGGCCTCACGCTCCATCCAATTGGCGGTGTTGTAGAGGTCGGTCAGGGTCGGCACCACTGGGTCAGCAATGGGGAAGAAGATTTTCAGGCGCAGCCGGATATTCTTCGTCATGCTGTGCAGGTGGTAAATCATGCCCAGCTCCTTACCCACGTTTTCGGGGTAGTTGATGCCGCACATTGTGGTCAGGAAGTGGAATTTCAATTCCTGGTCCTGCTGCAGGCCGGCGATGATTTCGTGGATTTTCTCCCGCGTGGTGGTCGCCGTCAGCAGGCCGTATGGCTCGTGCACATCGGTGAACGTAGCCTCGCCAAACAAGCGGGTGAGCAACGCCATTACCTGCGCATTCTGGGCCTTTATCGGGTCTTCGGCAACGGGCGCTTCGGGAGCGGCGGCAGATTCCTGAGGATTCATTCGGGGGTGGTGTTAGCCAGCTAGTCGGAAAAAAGGCGGCCTTTCTATCCGACTGCCGACTACCTGATACAGACTATTTAATGTTGTAAGACGCCAGCAGCTCCTGATACTCAGGCGCGTTGCGGCGGCGGAAGGATTCGCTGCGGGCGAGGTCCTGCACGCGCATCAGGCCGTCGAGCACCTGCTCGGGGCGGGGCGGGCAGCCGGGCACGTACACGTCGACCGGGATGATGCGGTCGATGCCTTGCAGCACGGAGTAGGAGTCGAAAATGCCGCCCGAGCAGGCGCAGGCACCCATGGCCAGCACCCAGCGGGGCTCAGCCATTTGCTCGTACACCTGCTTCACGATGGGGGCCATTTTCTTGGCGATAGTACCCATCACCATCAGCAAATCGGCCTGACGGGGCGAGAAGCTGGGGCGCTCGGAGCCAAAGCGGGAGATGTCGTAGTGCGACCCCATGGTGGCCATGAACTCGATGCCGCAGCAGGAGGTGGCGAAGGGCAGCGGCCAGAGCGAGTTGGCGCGGGCCATGCCCACCACTTTCTCCAGTGAGGTGGCGAAAAAGCCAGCGCCCTCGACGCCCTCGGGAGCTTCGACGGTTTTTATTTCAGGAACTCGGTTATCAGCCATAGTTATAAGAGACAAGCAGATTAGGCGGCTTTGGCCACTTGGGCGGGCCGGTTTTCCAACACTGGCGTAGTGGCGAAAGTTTGGCCGGCTGGTACTTCATTCCAGCGCAGAATGCCCTTTTTGATGATGTAGAAGAAGCCGGCCAGCAGCAGCGTCATGAAGATTATCATCTCGATGAAGCCGTAGTAGCCGTCTTTATTGAGCTCGCGGAAATTCACAGCCCAGGGATACATGAAGATAACCTCGACGTCGAAAAGCACGAAAACAATGGCCGTAAGGAAGTATTTCACCGAAATCGGGGTGCGGGCGTTGCCCACCGATTCGATGCCGCACTCGAAGGAAGCGTCCTTCACGGTGCTGTGGCGCTTGGGCCCCACCATGTGCGAAACAATCATGGCGAAGGCTACAAATGCCAGGGCCAGACCAAATTGGATGACAATGGGAAGATAATCGGAGGGCTGATAATTGGCAGCCGGCAGGGCTAGGTACATAGAGGTCAATTATATAGCAAACAGGCCTCACGGGCGCTGAAGGGCAAAGGTAGCGCCCACGGGGTTGGGGCGCAATGTTGAAACGTGAACCGCTGGGGGGATGGCTGAATTGGGCCGGTGATGGTGGCCTGCCGGGATAACAGCGGGCGGAAATATTCGGCCCGCAATGGAGTTTTATTTGGATTGGATGTGCTTTCTTTAGGGGCAAGCTGAGCACTAATCTTTCCTCTCCATGTCTGATTCCGCTGATTCTTTGAGAGACTTCACAGCGGCTAACGTGGCCCTGGCGGAGCGGGAGCATCAGCTTTCGGTCCTTTTCAATACCATTGCCGACGTCACGTTCGTGCTGAATGTGGAGGGCGAGGGGCGCTACCGGTTTGTATTCGCCAATAAAGCCTTTGAGAAAACCACCGGCCTGCCGGTAGAGCAGGTGCTGGGGCGCTACGTGGAGGACATCATTCCGGAGCCCTCGCTCAGCTTGGTGCTTGGCAAATACCGCGAGGCCATTGCCAGCATGGAGCGCGTGGTGTGGCAGGAAACATCGGACTATCCCACGGGCCGGGTGGTGGGCGAGGTGAGCGTGACGCCAGTGCCCGACGAGCACGGCCGCTGCTGCCAGCTGGTGGGGGTGGTGCACGACCTCACCAAGGAAAAGCAAGTGGAAATGGCGCTGCGCCTCAGCAACGAGCGGTTTGCTTACGCCTTGAAAGCCACCACCGATGCCATCTACGACTGGAACGTTGGGGACGACACGCTGTATTGGGGCGAAGGGTTTGAGAATTTGTTTGGGCATCATCTTACCGAAAACCCTACGCCATTCAGCAAATGGGCCGACTTTGTGCACCCGGATGACAGCCCGCGCGTGGTAGCCGGCCTACGGCACGCGGCCTTTGAAACCACGAACCTGTTCTGGGAGGAGGAATACCGGTTCCGGCGGGCCGATGGTGCCTGGGCTGAGGTATTTGACCGGGGCTACCTGCTGCGCGATGCGGCGGGCCGGCCTGTGCGCATGATTGGGGCCATGCAGGACATCACGCCGCGCAAGCAGGCCGAACGGCAGCAACGGCTGATGACCGAGAAACTAATTGGCCAGAATACCGACTTGCAGCAGTTTACCTACATCGTGTCGCACAACCTGCGGGCTCCGCTGGCCAATGCCCTGGGGTTTAGCGACCTGCTGGCCCGCGTGGATAAGTCGTCGGCAGTGTTCGAAACGTCGCTGCAAAACCTGCGCACCAGCCTGCGGCTGCTCGATGAGGTGCTGAATGATGTGAACGACATCCTCTCGGTGCGCGACGAGGAGGCCGGCTACCGGGCCGAGTCAGTGCCGCTGGCCGCCGTGTGCCAGCAGGCCGTGCTGGGCTTGCAGGAGGCGCTGCAAGCGGCGGGCGGCGAGCTTCACCTACAGATTCCGGCCGAGTTGCGCGTGGCCGGCAGTCGGGCCTATTTCCATAGCATCTTTCACAACCTGATTTCCAACGCCATCAAGTACCGGGCCGATGCCCGGCCGCTGCGTATCGACATCGCGGCTACCGTGACGCCGGCGGAGGGGCTGACCATCACGGTGCGCGACAATGGCTTGGGGTTTGACCGGGAGCAGGCCGGCGACAACGTTTTTCAGCTTTACCGGCGCTTCCATGCGGGCAAGGCCGGGCGCGGCATTGGCCTGTACCTGGTGCGGGCCCACGTAGAAGCCATGGGCGGGCAGGTGACCGTGGCCAGCCGCCCCGATGAAGGAACCGAATTCACTCTCTATTTCAGGCCCCATGCGGATGAAAACCTACCTCATTGATGACGACGACCTTGCCATCTACCTCACCGAGCAGCTGTTGCGAACCGAAGGGTTTTCCAATTGCATCTGCACGTTTCAGTCGGCCAGAGAGGCGCTGGACAAACTGGTGGGGAAAAAGCAAGCCGTGCCCCAGGTCGTGTTTCTGGACCTGAACATGCCGCTAATGGACGGCTGGCAGTTTCTCGATGCCCTGGCACCTTATCAGGAAGCGTTGCGCGGCACCTGCCACATCTACATCCTCACGTCGTCGCTGGCGCTGAAGGACCTGGAGAAATCCAAGGAGTACGAGCTGGTGGCCGGCCTGATTCATAAGCCGCTGGATAGCGAGGAAATTCGGGCTATCCAGTCGCAGTTTGATGGTGAAGCGGTAGGCGATGATGAGCCCTGCGACTGCTGATTGCGCCGGGTGTGCCTGGCGTATCTTTGGGTATCAGGCAGCAACTTATGGAACAGGAACGGCAACGATTATACACCGTGGAAGAATACATGGCCCTCGAAGCGCGGAGCGACGTGCGCCACGAGTTTTTCGAGGGCAAAGTGTTTGCGATGTCCGGTGGGTCTATCCGACACAACAGGCTGATTGGTAACTGCGTTTTTGCCTTGCGGATTGGGTTGCGAGGTAAAAAATGCGGGATATTCTTTGAAGGTGTACAACTGGCGGTGGAGAAAGGGCGGTACTACAGCTACCCCGATGTTGCGGTGACCTGCTCAGTGACTGATTTGGCGGCGGAACGCACCATCGAAGCGCCGGTTTTGCTGATTGAGGTGTTGTCTAAATCGACCGAAACCCGCGACCGCAGCTGGAAGTTTGACCGTTATAAGGCGCTGCCATCGTTGCGGCACTACTTGCTGGTTTCGCAGAAAACCTGTCTGGTAGAATGGTACCGGCGGGAAGAAAGTGGGGTGTGGTCGTTCACGCCGCTGGCTCAGTTTACGGATGAAATTTATTTTCCGGAGTTGAGCCTCACGCTTCGGGTCCAGGATGTTTATGAGGATACTGGCGTGGTGCAAATGACTATTTACCCTGGCCCGGAAGCTAAAAGCGAATTAGATTAACAAAAACGGCCCGCATCACTCGATGCGGGCCGTTTTTTATTTCGGCTTACAGGCCTTTGTCGCGGTTCAAATCCTCGGCGGGCGCGGAGCCGAGGAAGGGGTAGCGGTAATCGGTGACGGGCACGAAGGTTTCCTTGATGGCGCGGGGGGATACCCAACGCAGCAGGTTCAGGATGGAGCCGGCTTTGTCGTTGGTGCCGGAGGCGCGGGCGCCGCCGAAGGGCTGCTGGCCTACTACTGCGCCGGTGGGCTTGTCGTTGATGTAGAAGTTGCCGGCGGCGTGCGTCAGCTTCTTCGAGGCGAGGTCGATGGCGTAACGGTCCTGCGAGAAGATGGCGCCGGTGAGGGCGTAGGGCGAGGTGGTGTCGACCAGCTCCAGGGTTTCCTCGAATTTGTCGGCGTCGTAGACGTAGACGGTGACGACGGGGCCGAACAGCTCGTCGCACATGGTGATGTATTTCGGGTCTTTGGCGAGGATGACGGTGGGCTCGATGAAGTAGCCTTTCGACTTGTCGTAGCCGCCGCCGGCGATGATTTCGGCGTTCGGGTCGGCTTTGGCACCGTCGATGTACTTGGCGAGCTTATCGAAGGAAACCTCGCTGATGACGGCGTTGATGAAGTTCGAGAAGTCTTCCACGTCGCCCATTTTGAAGGAGGCGAGGTCTTCTTTCACGTAGCCGAGGATTTCATCGGCGAGGTTGCTGGGGAGGTAGACGCGGGAGGCGGCGGAGCATTTCTGGCCCTGGTACTCGAACGCGCCGCGCGAGATGCCGACCGCTACGGCTTTGGCGTGGGCCGTTTTGTGGGCCACTATGAAGTCTTTGCCGCCGGTTTCGCCCACGATGCGGGGGTAGGATTTGTAGCGGTGGATGTTCTGGCCGATTTCCTGCCAGATAGTCTGGAAGACTTTGGTGGAGCCGGTGAAGTGGATGCCGGCGAAGTCGGGGTGCTTGAACACCACGTCGCCCACTACGGGGCCGTCGGCGTAAATCAGGTTGATAACACCGGCGGGTACGCCGGCTTCCTCGAACAGTTCCATCAATACCTGAGCGGAGTAGACCTGCGTATCGGCGGGTTTCCACACCACTACGTTGCCCATCATGGCCGCCGAGGAGGGCAGGTTGGCGGCGATGGAGGTGAAGTTGAAGGGCGTGAGGGCGAACACGAAGCCTTCGAGGGGGCGCTGCTCCAGTCGGTTCCACATGCCGGGCAGGCTCTCGGGCTGCTGCTCGTAGACCTGGCGCATGAAGTGGACGTTGAAGCGGAAAAAGTCAATCAGTTCGCAGGCGGCGTCGATTTCGGCCTGGAAGGCGTTTTTGCTCTGGGCCAGCATGGTGGCCGCGTTGATGCGGGCGCGGTAGGGACCGGCCAGCAGGTCGGCGGCTTTGAGGAAGATGGCGGCGCGGTGCTCCCAGGGCAGCTCGGCCCAGGCGGTGCGGGCGGCCAGGGCGGCCTCAATGGCCTGGGTGACGTGGGCGGCGGTGCCATAGTGGAAGTGGCCGAGGGTGCGCTGGTGGTCGTGCGGGGGGCTCATGCGGCGCAGGTCGCCGGTGCGAACCTGCTCGCCGCCGATGTGCATGGGGATATCCAGCTCCAGCCCGCGCAGGCGCTTGAGCTCTTGCTGAAGCTCCAGCTTCTCTTTCGAGCCGGGGGCGTAGCCTTTGACGGGTTCGTTGATGGGGACGGGGACGTTGAAAAAGCCGGTGGCCATAGTTAGAAGGAGTTTTTGAGGTGGGCTTGGGGCAAAGGTAGGGAGACGAATTTCCCGCAGTGGGCGCAGTGGTAAACGCGGTGGTCGCAGTGCTGTTCTGGTATGGCTCGTAAAACAACAATGCGCTCACTGCGGGAAAGCTATACTACAGCCGCCCCAGCAACTCACGCACTTGCCGCGTGAGGTCTTCTAAAGAGCCGGTGTTGTGGAGGGTGAAATCGAAGTGCGGGTAGTCGTCCATGGCCGTTTCGCTGGGGTGGTTGTCGTCGCGGGTGCCGTCGCCGCGCTGGTGCAGCGGGTCTCCTTCCACGCGCAGCATGAGGCCGCCGCGGGCGCGGATGGGGTCGGCCTCGTTGGCGAAGCGCACGTCGGGCACCAGCACGAAGGCCTCGGGCGGCAGGGCGGCGAAGAAGGCATCGACCCAGACCAGGGGCTCCCACTCGCGCAGGGCCTGGCCCACTTGCTGGAGCATTTCGCCCCGCGTACGGTGGAAGGTGGGCACCAGCTCGGCCTTGCCTGCCTGGGTGTAGTAGGGGGCCACGGCCTCGCCCGTGAGGGCGGCGCAGACGGACTTGATGGAGTCGCCGAAGGAGCGAATCTGCCAGATGCGCTGGGGCTGGAGCTGTTGCAGGATGCGGGCCACGGTGTCTTTGCCGCTGCCCCGGCGGCCGGAAAGGCCAATGAGGTGTACCATGGGGTGGGAGGAGTAACGGATAAAAAAGAACGTCATGCTGAGCGCAGTCGAAGCATCTCTACCGCAGCACTAATCCTGTCGATTGGATTGCGTTGTGCGGTAGAGATGCTTCGACTGCGCTCAGCATGACGTTCTATTAAATTATTCAAGACTCTTACAAAATGTCCTTCAGCTCGCTCAGGCAGCTGATTTCGTGCGTGATTTGGTTGAAGTGCCGCCGCTTATCGGGGTTGAAATACACTTGGTCGATGCCGGCGTTGTAGGCCCCCAGCACATCGCATTCGAGGTTGTCGCCAATCATCAGGCTTTCGGCGGCGGTGGCCCCGGTGCGCTCCAACGCGTGGGCGAACATGCGCGGGTCGGGCTTGAGACAGCCACTTTCCTCGGAGGTGATGACCTCCTCGAAGTAATGCGTCAGGTTCGACGAGTTCAGCTTGATGCCCTGCACGTCGTTGAAGCCGTTGGTGATGAGGTGCAGGCGGTACTTGGGCTTGAGGTAGTCGAGCACCTCGTGGGTGAAGGGAAATACGGCCGATTTCTGGGGCAGAATATCGGTGAATTCGGCCGAGATGGTGGCCGGAATCTGGTCTTCGGTCAGCCCCAGCCGCGTCAGCGTGCGGCTGAAACGCACCTCGCGCAGCTGGCTTTGGGTGATTTTATTGCTTTGGTATAAACGCCAGAGGGCATGGTTGATGTCGCTGTAGACGCTGATAAACTGGTCTACCGTGAAGGTGCCGTAGCGGGCGAAATCGTGCCGCTCGTAGAGCGTGTGCAGGGTTTCGTTGGCGTTTTTTTCGAAGTCCCACAGCGTGTGGTCGAGGTCGAAGAAGAGGTGGCGATATTTCATTTAACAGTTATCAATTAACATTTAACAGCCTGGTGCGTCATGTTCATCTGGCGTCCGCGCAGTCGAAGCATCTTGACCGCAGCAGTAATTCAATCGAAACAACGAAGCGGGCAAGATGCTTCGCTGCGCTCTGCATGACGTTCTTTTTATCGCTGGTGCACATCACAGCGAGCCGGCCAGGGCCATGCTCAGCACGCCGGCCAGCATGATGCCCTTGCAGAACGTGCTCAGGTGGCGAAAGTGCCGCCGCCGGTCGGCCCGGATGAGCAGGCGGGTCAATTGAGCCATCGGCAGCAGCACCAACACCAGCAGCCACAGGCCCAGCGGCCAGTGCCCGCCCAGCAGCAGCCGGCCCGTGGCCCCCAGCGTGAGCAGCGCCAGACTCGCCAGGAAAAAGCCCGCTATCCACTTGGTGCGGGCCACGCCCCACACCAGCGGCAGCGTGCGGCAGCCGTGCTGGGCATCGCCGCGCATGTCTTCCACATCCTTCACGATTTCGCGCACCATCGTGAGCAGGAAGGCGGCCAGCGCGTAGGGCCACACCACGCTGTGGCCATCGTGGCGCTCCAACTGTAGTTGCAGTTCGGGCAGCAGCACCAGCGCCGCCGTGAGGGTGGCAATGCTGAGGTTGCCCACCAGCGCCACCCGCTTGAAGCGCGCCGAATAGCCCCACAGCAGCAGGGCCGTGCCCAGCGTGACGAGGCCCAGCACCGGGTGCAGCCAGCCCGCCACCAGCACGCCCACGCCGCTGAGCACCATGTGGGCCAGCATGGCCATGCGCCGGTTCACCACGCGGCCAATCACCAGCCGGTCGGGCCGGTTGATGGCGTCGATTTTTACGTCGTAATAGTCGTTGATGATGTAGCCGGCCGCCGCCACCAGCAGCGCCGCCCACACCAGCAGCCCGAATCGCCGGTTGAGCAGCGACTCGCGCAGGGGCAGCTCGGGCAGCAGCAGGCCGGCCCGCACCAGGGCCAGGCACAGCAGCATAATGAGCAGGTTGGGCCAGCGCACCAGCGTGGGCAGGGCCGTGCGCAGCCGCTCTGCGGGGGGCGGCGGGGGCAGGGCAGGCGCAGGCGGCTTGGGGGGCAGCGGGTTCATCGGTAGCAGCGCGGGGCAGGGGCGAAGTGCAAAGGTCGGCAGAAGTGGCGGGCTGCCTGCGTGGCTGGCGCGCGCGATGGGCACAAAAAAGCCTCTCCGTGGCGGGAGAGGCTTTTGCGATGGCGCGGGGGCAGCCATCATGGAGTTTTCAAGCTCAGATTTTGCGCACGTTCACGGCATTGATGCCTTTGCGGCCTTCCTGGGTTTCAAATTCTACCCGGTCATTTTGTTGCACTGTGGTCCCGTTCAGGCCCGTTACGTGTACGAAAAAGTCTTCTTTCGTTTGGTCGTCGGTCACGAAGCCATAGCCTTTGGCTTCGTTGAAAAATTTGATGATGCCGGTTTTCATGCAAAAAAACAAAAAGGGGAAAAAAACCGCCCGGGTAAAGGCTGCGGAAAGGCCTGAAACGGCATTAGAGCGCCATTTCAAAACCGCTTACGCGGGAAGCCAGCGCGGGGTTGGCGGGCCGTCGGCTTAGGCTCGACCGTAGTTCGGCTATTGGTTATCGCGCCACTCGTACACCCACTTGGCCTGGATTTGCTCCAGATGGCCTTCGGTAGACTGTTCGCGGGTACCGTCGAAGTTGTCCAGGCTCAGCACCCACTCAATCAGCTCGGTGAAGCGGATGCGGTAGATTTTGGCCTCCGTGAAGTCGTCGCCGAACTTCTCGTAGAGCGCCATGGCAATATCCTCGTGGTCGGCCCAGTGCATGGGCGGCTCGAAATGGGCCATCTGTTTAATTATGAATTATGAATTTTGAGTTATGAATTGGTGGCGGAAAAACGAGTTTCAACAAGTAACTACCAACTATAAATTGCGCAGAGCAGCAATTCATAATTCATAATTCAAAACTCATAATTCAAACCCTAGTGCCCGAGGAAGTGCTGGGGCGGGATGGTGACGACGAGCTGCATGTCCTTCTCCACTACGCACTGGCAGGCTAGGCGCGAATTGATGCGCGGGTTTTCGGCGCGGTCAATGAAGTCTTCCTCCTTGTCGGAAATTTCGGGCAGGTCGTCGCCGCCGGCGTTGATGTAGATGTGGCAGGTGCTGCACCCGCACACGCCCCCGCAGTTGTGCTGGAGCTGAATGCCGTTGTTCAGCGCCACGTCGAGCACCGATTCGCCGGAGGCCGCCACGTGGGTTTGGGCCGGCTGGCCGTCGTTGAACTGGAAGGTGATGGTGGTGGCGGAAACAGACAAAACAGGAATCAAATAAGTCGAATAATACGCGGCATTTGCCGCCGCAAAGGTACTCCTCCCGGCCCCGGCATCAAAGCTGCGCCTGGATGCTGGCCGTGAGCTGCGCATACAGCGCCTGCCAGGCCGGGTGCGCCGCCAGCGCCGCGTGGTGGGCGGCCAGCGTGGGTGCGTCGTGCCGCACGGCCGGCCCGGTTTGCACCGTAAAGGGCGGGTTGGCTAGGGCTTTGTCCAAGGTTTCGCGCACCAGCGGGGCCAACAATTCCGGTGACAGGGCGGCCTCGGCCAGCAAGGCATCGGCAATGCCCAACAGGTGGTTGGTGAAATTGTTGGCAAACACGGCCGCTACGTGCAGCTTGAGCCGTTGGGCCGAGTCGAGCCGCAGCACGTGCCGGCTGAGGCTTTCGGCCAGGGCCAGCAAAGTGGCTTCGGCATCCGACGTGGCGGCCTCAATGCACAGCGGCACGGCGGGCCAATCAATGGCCCGGCCCGGGCTGAAGGTCTGGAGCGGGTAGAGCACGCCGCCACGCACGGCGGGCTGCGCGGCAAATACGGATAGCGGCAACGCGCCTGCCAGGTGCGCAACCAAGGCACCCTCGGGCCATTGGATGCTGGCGAGCAGCGGCTCCACGGCGGCATCGGGCACGGCCAGCAGGTACACATCGGCGGGGGGCAGGGGCGGAGCCAAGGTGGCCAGCGCCGGGGTGCCGGGGAGCGTGGCGGCCAGAGCGGTAGCCGCGGCGGCCGTGCGGCTCCACACGAAGGCGAGCTGGTGGCCGGCGGCTACCAGCGCCGGGGCCAGCTGACTGGCCACGCGGCCGGTGCCAAACAGGCCGATGCGCAGAGAAGCAGGCGGGGTTTTTGTCATTAATTAATGATGAAATATAATAATGATAGAATGGGGTAAACGGTTGACCATCGAACATCCACCGCTGCAAGGGTTGAGGTAGTGGCAAAAAGAGGCGTGCTCACGGATTTGTGCCCAAAGTTTAGCAACTTGTACCCCCAAAGCTACCGTCCGGCCCGTAAGGCGACTTGCGCAACGGTCAGTTCAGCGCGTTTGCTCAACTTTATAATCTTCTTATTCACCCATTTTACTCCCTCTTCTCAATGAACCACCAATACAATCGCCCGGGGCCAACTGTGCGCCTGCGGCACGTTGCACTGGCCGCGCTATTCGCGCTGGGCGCTGTGGGCACGGCCCACGCCCAGCTGCCATACTCGGCCGGCAACGTTGTGAACAGCCCCGGTACTTACACCGACCTGGGCACCACCGGCACGGCCATTGCCACGGCTAATACGGACGATGCCAACTCGGCCGCCACGCCCATTGGTTTCAGCTTTAGCTACAACGGCGCGGCCTTTACCGATTTCGTGCTGAACACGAACGGGTTCATCAAGCTCGGCACCGCGGCACCTACCGGGGCGCAGTACACCGACGGCGGCCAGAGCACCGTCAATGGTCCGGTAGATGGCGCGGATACGAACCTGCTGCTGGCCTTCAACCAGGACCTGACCGCTGGCTCGGCCGGCGGCACCGAGTACCGGGTATCAACCACCGGCACGGCCCCCAACCGCGTGTGCACCATTCAGTGGAAAAACGTGTCGGATAAGGCCCGGCCGGCTTCGGCCTCGTCGGCCGCAATCGGCACGCAGTACGCCAACTTCTCCTTCCAGGTGAAGCTGTATGAAACCAGCAACCAGATTGATTTCGTGTACGGCACGGCTACGCCGGGTGCCGCCAGCGCCGACGTCGCCAAATTTGGCATTGTGGGCCTGAAAGGCACCGACGCTGCTTCGGCCATTCTGGGCGTGAAGCCTTCGGCCACGCCGTGGTCGGGCACCGCGTTCAGCGCTGGCCCCTACACCGGCAACGGGCACAATTTCCGTGGCACCGTGGTGCCCGACCTGGGCCGCACCTACCGCTTCTCCATTCAGGTGGCCAATGATGCCGCGGCATCGGCCATCCAGGGCTATGCCTCGGTTATCACACCGGCCAGCAACCCCTTCACCCTGCGCGGGGTGGTGCGCAACGCCGGCAACACCGCCCTGGCCGCCGCTACCCCCGTCACGCTGACCATCAGCGGGGCCAACACCTACACCCAGACGGTGAACGTAGCGGCCCTAGCCGTGGGCGCGTCGGGCGTGGCCACGTTCTCGGGCATCAGCCTGCCCAACGTGGGCCAGAACACTGTCACCCTCACGACGGCACTCCCCAACGACGGCTACAGCGGCAACAACTCGATTTCGCAGCCCATGGAAACCAGCGCCACCACCATCTCGCTGGCTACGCCGGGCGCGGCCAGTGGCAACAACGTGTTCAGCGCCGGAGCCGATGGGTACTATGCCTCGAAAATCACGCTGAGCGTCCCCCGCAGCATCACGGCGGTAAGGGCGCTGGTTAGCGGCGCCAGCGCCTCGGCCACGTCGTCCGAGTCCGTCGGCCAAAGCGTCTACGGGGTGGTCATTGATGCCACGACTGGTACGCTGCTGGCCCGCTCGGCCAACTACGTCATCACCGCCGCCGATGTCAATACCTTCCACACCTTTACCCTCACGGCTCCCGCCACGGTGCCGGCCGGCGATGTGCTGATTGGCATGGCGCAGGCCGCGCCCACCGGCGCACTGCCCTTTTACCCCTTCGGCGTGCAGATTGAGGACCCGAACCGCCTGAATACCTATTACTCCGGCTCGACGGCCGGTGGTACGCCGGCGGCTGCGTTGGCCGCCGCCACCACCTCCAACTACAAATTCCCCTTCGGAGCCACAACCGCTGCCCCGGCCACCAACGACATTGCCGTGAACGAGATTCAGGGCTACGGCTCTATCGCGGTGCCCGTGAGCAATCCGTTCAGCATCCGGGCCGTGGTCCGCAACGCCGGTATCGCCGCCGTGACGACCCCCACGGTCGTGACGCTGACCATCAGCGGAGCCAATACCTTCACCCAAACGCAGACGCTGACTTCGTTGCCCGTCAGCAGCACCGGGGTGGTGACGTTTACCAACATCAGCCTGACCAACGTGGGCCAGAACACCGTGACCGTGACCGTCCCCAGCGACGACAACAACGGCAACAACTCGGTGGCCCAGGCAATGGCTACCAGCGCGACGCGCATCTCGTTCGAAACGCCCAATGCCGCTAGCGGCAATGGCGTATTCTCGGCCGGGGCCAACAGCTACTACGCAGCTAAAATCACCCTAAACGACCCCCGCAGCATCACGGCCATTAGTGCCCTGGTGAGCTCGGCGGGTGCCAGCGCCACGTCGAAAACATCGGTGGGCGAGAGTGTGTACGGCGTTGTAGTAAACGCAACGACCGGCGTGCTGCTGGGCCGTACGCCCGATTATGTTATCACGGCGGCCGACATCGATGTGCAACACACCTTCACGTTTAGCTCGCCCGTAACGGTGCCTGCCGGCGACGTGCTCATTGGCATGGCCCAAACGGCTTCGACCAGCACGACGCTTCAGTTCTACCCGTTTGGGGTGCAGAACGAGACCCCGACGCGTCCCAATACCTTCTACCGAGGCTCGGCTACCACGCCGGCCGCCCCCACGCTGGTCAGCACCGCGCTAGATGGCTACAAACTGCCGTTCGGGGCCGAAACCTCCGTGCCCAACTCCTGCCCCACGCCCACGGGCCTGACGCTCACGGGCAGCACGCCCACGTCGGCTTCGTTCTCGTTCACGGCCGCGGCTACTGCCACCGGCTACCAGATTGTGTACGGTGCCCCCGGCTTCACGCCCGGCGGTGCAGGTAGCACCACCTCGCCCACCTTCACCGGCACCACCTACACGCTGGCCGGCCTGTCGCCGAGCAGCACCTACGACTTCTACATCCAGACCATTTGCAGCGCTACGTCGCAAAGCGGCCTGGGCGGCCCGGTTCGCGTGACCACGGCCTGCACGCCGCCCACCATCGCGGCTTTCCCCTACACTCAGAACTTCGACGCCATCGTGGCTGGCCAGACGCTGCCCTGCGGCATCACCGTCACGGATAGCAACAACGACGGCTTCACCTGGCGCGCCACCAGCACCGTGACCGACCCCGCCACCACCAGCGTGGCCCGCTCGGCCCCCAACGCCATGGTGTACTCCTACAACAACCAGGGCCCCACGCCCACGGTAGCCGCCAACGACTGGTTCTTCACGCCGGCCCTGACCATGGCCACCTCGCAGGCCTACCGCTTGTCGTTCTACTACCGCGTGGCTACCGGTGGCTACACCGAAGGCCTGGAAGTGAAGTATGGCGCTGCCGCTACCCCCGCCGGCCAGACCAACCTGATTTACAACAACCCCAACATGACCAGCGCTACCTACGTGCTGGCCCGCAACGCCAGCACCCCGGCAGTGCTCGACATCACGCCCGCCACGGCTGGCAACTTCTACGTGGGCTTCCACGCCATCAGCCAGGCCAACCAAGGCTTCCTGGCCATCGATGACCTCACCATCTCGGCCGGCCCGCTGGCTACCTCGGAGGCCCTGAAACGCGCCGTGAGCGTGTTCCCGAACCCCTCTACCACGGGCGTGTTCAACCTCGAAATCCACGGTGCCAACGCCAAGCAGGCCATGGCCGTGGAAGTAACCAACATGCTCGGCCAGCGCGTCTACACGGGCTCGGCCAAGGATAACTTCAGCAACAGCGTGAACCTGTCCTCGCTCGCTTCGGGCATCTACTCCATCAAAGTCCGCAACGGCGAGGAGTACACCCAGCAGCAGATTTCGATTGTGAAGTAAGCTTCGGCTTCGCTTGACTTCGGCAAAAGGGCTGCCCATTGGGCGGCCCTTTTTTTGTGCTTCATCAGGGAAGATTCCAGGAGGCTGGAAAGGTGTTATCGGTGTTGGAAACTTTATTACTAGCTCTGGAGAAGAATTATCTAAGGGTAATAACTCGATTTCCGACTCTGGAAAAGAAGTTTCCGAAGCTGGTAACTTCTTTTCCAGAGTCGGAAAAGGCCTTATCAGGTTTGGTAACTCAATTACCATCTCTGAAAAACGAGTTAGCAGTGCTATAATAGTCATGCACAACAATCAAAAAGCCCTTACTGCAAGCAGTAAGGGCTTTTTGATTGTTGTAATGGGAAGTTTTAGCCCACCGGCTGGGGCCGCACGGCCTGCCCACTGGCCTCGGCCGGGGCCTCCGCTTCGGCCGAGGTATCGGCCAGCACGCCCTTGCCGCCGCGCTGCCGCACGCTCAAGCCGAAGCCGAGGGCCATGAGCAGCGTGCCGCTCCAGAGCAGGTTGATAAACGGCTTTTCCATGGCCTTGAGGATGACGTAGTCCTTCTGCGTGGTGCTCACCCCGAAGGTGAACTTGCCCTTGGCCGGGTCCACGGCATCGAAGGTGATGCGCACCCCCAGGTCTTCGGCCTCGTCGGGCAGGCTGCCCACCATGCGGTTGCGCACCACAAACACGGGGTGAACGTGGTACTGCCGCTTCTCGCCGTACACAATCATGTCGGCCTGCAAGGCCAAATCGCCCTTTTGCAGGTTGAGGCCGGCCGTTTCGTGCGCCGCTTCCACCGCCCGGAACACGGCGAAGTAGTCGTTGAGGAAAATGGTATCGCCCACGCTCAGCACCGACTGCTTGGCCTCGCTCCAGGGCTTCTCCTTGCGCGGGTCCAGCACCGAGCTGATGTGGGTATAAATGTCATGCCCCCAGAATTTCTTGATGGCCGGCGAGGCCAGCAGGCCGCCCATCTCCTCGTTCACCTGCGCCCGCGGGTACAGCGTAAACTGCTCGCCCGACTTCTGGTCCTTGTAATTGATGCGGTAATAGGTGTTTTCCGGCAGGATATTTACCGTGTCGCCGGTCTTGTAATAGACCTTGCTATCCACCGTAATCGGCGCGCGGGCCACGGCCTTGTAGTCGTCATCGGTGCGGTACAGGAACTGCTTGTCCACGTAGCCCGGCACGCCCGGCACCTCAAAATACTGCCCCGTGTAAGTGAGCTGGTAGCCGTGCATGGGCGCGGTTTCGTTGCGCCACAGCAGCACGTTGTCGCGGTTCAAATCCTCGGTAAACTCCCGCGAATACAGCAGCCCCGACACATTGCGCGAAATAATGCTCGAATACCCCGACGACGCCAGCACCCCCAGCAGCATCAAGGCAATGCCCAAATGGGCCACCGCGCCGCCCGAGAGCCGCACCCCCCGCCGCAGCAGCGTGAAGATGGTGCCGAAATTGGCCAGTACCCCAAACAGCCCCGCCAGCGTCAGCACCACATAAGCCGGCGAAATCGTGAGGCCATTATAGCGCACCAGCAGCACCACCAGCGCCGTGCCCAGCAAAGCCAGCAGCGTAGGCGCGGTGAGGGAATTGATGAGCGTTTCCTTGGTATTGCGCTGCCACCACATAATCTGGGCAATGCCCGAAAGCAGCGCCACGCCCACGCCCATCCACAATTGCAGCTTGGAGTAGTGCGCAATCTGGTCGGCCGGCAGGGCCACGTTGGTCTTGATGCCCAGCAGCCCCATAAAGGAGTTATACACCGGAATGCTGGTTGTAAACAGCACCTGGAACGCGCCCAGGCACAGCACCGTCGCGCCCACAAACACCCACAGCTCGGGGTTGTAAGCATTCAGCTCTTTGGCCGAAATCGGAATCTCCTTCCAGCGCCACACCAGCAGCGCCACCGCCAGCACCGTAAAGGCCGCCAGGTAAATAAACAGCTGCCCCGACAAGCCCAAATCCGTAAACGAGTGCACCGAGGCATTGCCCAGCACCCCGCTCCGCGTCAGGAACGTGGCGTAAAGAATCAGCACAAACGTGGCAATAACCAGCGCAAACGCGGTGCGCAGGCCGGTGCGGCGCTTCTGCCACAGCACCAGGCCGTGCAGCGAGGCCACCAGCACCAGCCACGGAATGTACACGGCGTTTTCCACCGGGTCCCAGTTCCAGTAGCCGCCGAAATTCAGCGTCTCATAGGCCCAATAAGCGCCCATTACCACACCCACGCCCAGCACCCCGCCGCCGATGAGCGTCCAGGGCAAAGCCGGTTTCACCCAGGCCGTCAGCTCCTTTTTCCAGAGCGCGGCAATGGCGAAAGCGAAAGGAACCAGGGTCAGGGCAAAGCCCAGAAATAGGGTGGGTGGGTGAATCACCATCCAGTAGTTCTGGAGCAGGGCGTTGAGGCCGGTGCCGTCCTTGGGCACGAAGTTGGGGTTCATCTTCCACACCGGCAGGTCGGTCAGGAACTCGCGCAGCAGGATGAAAGGGGAGGAGCCAATCCGCACGCCGCCAATTACTACGCCGATAATCATGCTCACCAAAAACAGCTGTACGCCGCTGAACACGGCCATCACGGGCGCTTCCCACTTGCGATTAAACTTCATGATGCAGAAGCCCAGCACTACCTGCCAGAAAATCCAGAGCAGAAACGAGCCCTCCTGGCCTTCCCAGAAACAGGAAATCATGTACTGCACCGGCAGGTGATTGGAGCTGTGGCTCCAGGCGTAATAATACTCGTAGCGGTGCGCGTGAATGATGTTGAACAAGCAAACAATCACCGACACAATGGCCGCGCCGTGCACAAAAAATGCCCCGCGCCCCAGCCGCAACCAGCTGGCATCTTCCTCGCCCAGCGCCCGCCCCCGCGAGGCCTGGAAATAGCTATACGCCGCCACCAACGCCGCCGCAAACGCGAGAATGACGCTGAGGTGGCCGATTTGTCCTACTAATAAGTTCATAAGCAAAGAATATCGGGCAAATTTACGGCCGCGCCGCCGGAGCCGGGAGGCTTAATAACAAGTGGTCGGTGAAAAAGTCGCCGGCCCGGACTTTTGAGATGGAGAGACCAATGAAAACACCAGGCGGTGCGGGCAACGAATTTTCGTCGCCCGCACCGCCTGGTGTTTTAGTCAGAGGCTACCAATACTTAGTTGACTGAAGCCGTAGCGCCTTTCAAATCCTTCTTCACGTACTTGCTGGGGCACTTCAACAGAATGTTGTCGGCCATGAACACGTCGCCCTTCATGCAGCCGGTGATAACCACCTGCTCGGAAGCGTCGAAATCCTGGGGTTTGGGGTTGTTGTACACCACGCGCTGGGCCAGATGAGTGGTATCCACCAGCGTGAAGGCGAAGTAGTTGGGGTCCGTCATGGGGTCGTATTCCAGGCCCAGGGGGTGCTTTTGTGCATCGCGGGGCAGCTTGCCCACTACGTGCACTTTAGTGGTGTTGCCCTCGGCGGCGCGGGCGCGGGCCTCGCCGAAGCCTACATAAACGCTGGCATCGGCGGTGGTGCTGAGGATGATGGCAGCGGCCACCGCAATGATGGCCAGAACGAAGAGGTGCGACTTTTTCATAAGGATATAGCTAACAGCAGTAACAACGTTCGGGTGCCGCGGGGGCACAGTTTGGGCTACTTTATTTCTTTCTCCAGCTTGCTCACTTTGCGGTCGAGCGAGATGAGGTAGAACAGCAGGCCGGCTACGATGATGACCACGGCGGCCACCACCACGTAGATTTTGCCGTTGGCGCGCAGCGCGTCGGCCATTTCGGGAGCCTCGGCTCCGGGAGCTTGGGCCATAGCCGTAGTGGCAGTGAAAAGCAGGATTTGCAGCAGGCCAAATGCGCCGAACAGGCGGGCTAACAGGTTATTTTTCATCGATTTTCAATTGCAAAAAGGCCAGCCGGCTGCTCACCTGAGTCATCCAGAAAGCAAAGAGAATCCAGCCGATGACGGCGGGGTAAAACACCATCCGCATAGTGCTGTCGAGGTCGTATTTGTTGAAGCCGGGGTTGCCGGTCTGGCCGGGGTGCAGCGAGTTGCCCGCCAAACGAGGCAGGATGAACAGCAGTGGAATGGCCGCCGCAAACGCGAAAATGTTGTAGATGGCCGACACGCGGGCCCGTTGCTGTTCATCGCGGAACGAGCCGCGCAACACCAGGTAAGCCCCGTAGATGAGCATGGCCACGGCGGCGGCGTTCAGGCGCGGGTCGGGCGTCCACCAGGCACCCCAGGTGTACTTGGCCCACAGGCTGCCTGTGGCCAGGCCCAACAGTCCGAGCACGATGCCCGACTTGGCCGCCTCGTGGCTGAGAATATCCAGCCGCGCCGACGGATTGCGCAAATACTGCATCGAGCGGAACACCGACGTGCCCAGAATCACCATCATGGCAAACCACATGGGCACGTGGAAATACAGGTTGCGAATGCTCTCATTCACAATGGCCAGCCGCGGCACCGGCAGCAAAAAGCCCGCCGCCGCCGAATACAGCAGGAACACCACGGTCAATACTTTCCACCAGGTCCATTTCATACTCAACCCCTCCACAAAAAAGGAAACAACAAATAAGACACGGCACCGACCAACATGTTCAGGGCCAGCAATGTGAGTAGCGACTGCTGGCTCACGCTACGGTCCAGCCCGTCCAGCGCATTCTTGCTCACCTTGATGAGCAGCAGCAGCATGGGCACCATCAGCGGGAAGCCGAGGATGGCCATAAGCGTGGCCCCGTTGCCGCCCGCTTTGGCCGCGATGCCCGATACCAGCGTGAGCGTGGTGGCAAAGCCTACCGCACCAAGTATCAGGTTGGCCACAAACAGCGGCGCATCCTGAATTGGGTTGCCGAGAAACACCGTGTAGAGAAACAAGCCCAGCAAGGCCACCGCCGTGAGCAGCAGCGCATTGTAAAGGATTTTAGCCAGAATAACGGCCTGCGGCCGCACCAGCGTGTAGTAGTACAGCCGCTGGCCGGGGCTTTCCTGCATAAAGCCTTTGGCCACCGCATTGATGGCGGCGAAGAGCAGAATGACCCACAGCAGCGCGTTCCAAGCCGGGGGTGGGGGCGTGCCGCCGCGCAGGCTAAAGCTCAGAAAGCACACGAATACCGTGCTGCCCACGTAGAGCAGCAGCCCGCCCAGCGCCGCCCGCTGCCGCCATTCCAGGCGGAAGTCTTTGGCCAACAAGGTGGAAATTTCGCGGAGCAAGGGCACAGGCAGCGGTTCGGTTTCGGGCCGCAAAGATACGACCGGACCGGACGCTGAGGGGTATAAAAAAGAAGGTCTTGCTGAGCACTGCTCAGCAAGACCTTTCAGTGAGGATTGCGCTTGCTTGTGAAGCCCTAAAAGTCGTAGCCCAGCGTGAAGTAGAATTTCGGGCCGTGGGTTACGTAGTCTTCCTGGCCCCAGGCCACGTCTACTTTGCCATAAAAGCCCAGCAAGGTAGTGCGGGCACCCACGCCGTAGCCCACCAGCAACGGGTTGCTGAAATTGGTGACCGTGGCCCCAAAATACTGGTTGAACTGCTTGATTTTAGTGTTGGCCGAGTTGTCGGTACCGAATGGGTTGGTGCCCGAATACGCCGTACCGGCATCAGTGAAACCAACCAGCTGCAGGTTGCGGAAAAACCCTGAGTAGATGGGGCGGTGCGCGAAATACTGCACGATGGGAATACGTAGCTCGCTGTTGAACAGCACGTAGCGCGGCCCGCTGCGGGCGCTGTAATCGAAGCCGCGCAGATTGGTCACGAATTCCTGGTTGAATACCTGGTCGGGAGCCTGGTAGTCGGTCAGGAAGCGGGAACCGGTGTAACCGCCGTTCAGCCAGTCGTCCATGCCGCCGATGCGGAAAACCTGCGGCCGCGGACCAAAAAACTGCCCGTAGCTGGCTCGGTTGGCCCACACAATGGAGCGGCTGATTTTTTGATAGTGGCGCAGGTCGACAACAAATTTGCCGAAGCTCAGACTCTGGCTGTTCAGGTTGGTCAGGTTCAGCACGCTGGCCTTCAGGCGGGTGCCGCTCACCATGTTCACACCGGTGTTGATGCTGTTATCGAACACCAGCTCGCCATTGTAGCCCAGGTAGTTGTAGCTCTGGTCCGATTGCGTCGACACATCGCCCAGGCGGGTGCGCGAAATGCTCACGAAGCGGGGCCCGCCGCGCACGCTCAGGTTGTGGGTGAGCGGGTAGGCAATGGTGGGCGCTATCTCGTGGCGGCCGTAGCGGTAGCGGCCATCGTCGAGGTCGAAGAAATAAGCTTGTTTCTGGTAGGCAATGCTCCAGTCGTAGCGCTTGGTCAGGTTGGTGTAAGAAGCCCGGATGTTGCTGGTGCGCAGGTCGAACAGTCCAAACAGACTAGCATCAATGCGCTGATTTTCCAGTACATCGGTCAGCGCCGCCTTGAACTGGAGGCCGAGCCCCAGCAGCGGGTCCATGTAAAGCGAAGTCGACACGTTATCGGCCATGAAGCGCGTATCGTAGCGGAAGGGCCCGGTGAGGGCCGGGGCTTCGGACTGCGCTTTGGCTGTAGCCGCCGCCGCCGTGGAGGCAGCAGTAGGCGTGAGGCGCCGTCGCTTGGCCGAGGCGGCCTGCGCGGGCTCATCCTCCTCAAACTGGTAGTCGCTGGTATTCACCGCTTCGTTGGCTTTGCGGCGGTTGGCCGGTCGGGTATCAGCCGTGTCAGCTGGCTGCGTTACGGTAGTGGCAGCTTGCGTAGCTGCTGGCGCGGCGGGCTTGGGAGTGGCAGGACGTGGAGCCGCCGACCGTTCTTCCAGCGTTTGCTGGCGGGCGGTTTTGGTGAGGGGCAGCGTGGTCGGCAGCGGGTACTCGGGGTACACGTACAGGATATCGCGCGACTGCGCCGGGGCCACGAATACCAGCGCCGAAGTCAGTGGGCTATAATCAAAATCCTGCGTGTTCGGCAGCCAGTTAGTTAGTAGCGCGTGCTGCTTGGTTTTCAACGAGTACCGATACAGGGCGCGCACGCCGCTTTCTTCACCGAGATACAGAATTTCATCGTCGGAGATAGCGCGGGGCCGGGTTTCGTTCGAAATCGTACTCACCAGCGTCTCCACCGGCACCGGGCGGCCATCGAGGTGATACTGGAATAAATCGTAGTTGTTCACCACGTTCTGGAACGTAGCGGGTCGGGCGCGGCCCAGCGAATCGAGGTAGCGGTTGGAGCTGAAAACCAGCCCCTGCCCGCCGGGCAGGAACACCGGCTGCACGTCATCGAACAGGTCGTCGGTGAGCTGCTCCACCTTACGGCTGCCGGCCCGCAACAGGTAAATATCGTTCTGCCCGTTGCGCACTGCGCTAAATACCAGTGCCTTGCCATCGGGCGAATAGCTCATGCTCAGTATCTGGTCATAAGCGGCGAACAGCGAGGCCGGCCGCGAGAACCGAATAGCCTCGCGTACCCGGCGCACCAGGCCGCGGCCATCGGCGTCGCGCAGGTGCAGGGCCATTTCGCCCCGGCTCATTTCGGCCACTGCTACCTGAGAATTGCCGTGCCAGGCCAGCACGGGCAGGCGGGTTTCCACCTGCTGGTCGGGGGTGTGATAGCCGCCGCGGCTCAGGGTGCGGCGGTGGCGGCCGTCGCGGTCCACCACCATCACGCGGTAGCGGCCGCCTTCGTTCTGGGCATAAGCCACTTGCTGTCCGTTAGGGCTCACAATGGGCTGCGAGAAAACATCGGCGTGGCGGTTGCGGCCGCTCTGGCGGAATTTCTTGTCGGGCTCCACCAGCGTGGCCACGGGCTGGCCGTTGAGCTCGCGGTAGTACGTCAGCCAGTCTTTCAGGAAAACCTTAAACGGCACGTTCAGCGACGAGCTGATGCCGACTTCCACGTCGCGCGTTATGCGCGTGAGGTTCAGGATGTTCTGGATGGTGGTGTAGCCGTAGCGCTCGGCCACGTAGTTCCAGATGCTCTGGCCGGCTAGTTTGGAATTGCGCAGAAAAAACGGGGCCGTGCGGTTGCCGGTGGGGTACTGCTTGGTCATGTCGCGCATGTAGCCGTCCATGTCCACGCTCCAGCCCTCGGCGGCGTAGGCCGAAGCCCCGCCGATAAACCAGTCGGGCAGCTGCAGCAGGTAGCTGCTTTGCAGCACTTCCTTCAGTGAGCCGCCGTACATCATGTCATTGAGCAGCACCTCGGTAATCTGGGTGCTGAGCTGGCGCTTGAACTCGGTTTCCTCGCCAGTGAAGGCAATCTGGACCTTGCTCATGCGGGCCAGCGGGGTTTCGCCGCCGTTTATCTGCTGCTGCGTGGCGGTGAGGCCGATGTTGCTCTGGCGCAAGTCTCCTACCGAATTATAAAACAGCAGCGTGGATTTCGAATACGGGTAGTAGCCGATGAGCGCCGTGATGCGCTGCAGCTCTTTCTCGGCATACTCGGCGGCGTGGCGGGCGCTGGCCTGGCCGCCATCGTAGTACATCACGTTGAAATTCTGCGTGCTAAGCTGCTGCCAGCGAAAATCCTTGTACTGCACGCGCACCCGTCCAAAAGGCTCCTGCGCCGTTTGGGCCCGGGCCGTGGGCGGGCAGAGCATCGGCAGGAGCAGCGCCAGGCCCCCCAGCGTACGCTTCGTAGTAGTGGATAGTGGAATGGTCATAATGGGAACCAACGAGCAAAAACAAAAATTAATCCGCCGAAACGCTAAAAAATTTACGGCCCGCACCGCCGACCTGAGCAGTACCAAACTGCCCGCCCGGGCTGCAATAAAAGCAGTTAACGGAGAATTGTTATCCGGCCGCCTACCAGCCGGGCAAATGGCGCGCCGCCGCCCCGCCCGGAGCCGCGCCCAATAGGGTTTCAATGTACGCCAGCCGGCTGTAAAGCCTGATAACGCTGCAGGCTGGCATCGGGCCAGAGTTCCGCCTGATTAATCAGGAAATCAGCCAGCAGCATTGCCATTCGCGGGGCCAGCATCACGCCCTTTGACCCGTAGCCGCCGCAAAAGCTTAATGCCGGCACGGTGGGGTGGGGGCCCAGCAGCGGCCGCCGGTCGCGCACGGCGGGCCGCACCCCCGCCCGCTGCCCCGTCACGGCAAACGGCAGGTCGGTTACCACGGTGAGGCGCGCGGCCAACTCCTCGCGGCCCACCGCCGTGGGGCCGTCCGCAAACGGCGGCCAGCGGTAGGTAGCGCCCACCCGAAACCGGCCTGCGCCCACCGGCACCACGTAAGCCCCTCGGTTGAGCACCTGGTCCGGGCTCAGGCCCGGGCATTGCACGTCCAACACCTCGCCCTGGTTGGGCGTGAGCGGCAGCCAGTTGAAGTAGGGGTTACGCACGGCGGCCGCCCCCTCGCAGCAGATAACGTGGCGTGCCCGTACCTGCCCGGCGTATTCGGCTCCAGCTGGCTCGAAAACCAGTTGATTCCAGTCAAACGTTTCGCGGCGCAGCCAGCCGTCGCGGGTGCCCTCGGCGGCTAGGGCGGCCAGCAGCTCGCGCACGGCTACGTGGCCGCCGTGCCGTAGCCAGGCCCCGCCAAAGGGCGCGTTCACGCCAGGCAGGCCGGGGTCGGTGGTATCGAAACCCGCCACAAAATCACCCCACGGATTGTCGGCGCTGCGGGCCAGCATGGCATTTTGCTCTTCTACCGAAGCAAAGATTTTGAAAATGGGCGTTTCGGTAAAAAACGACTGCTGGTAGCGCTGCTCCAGCTCGCGGTAGAAAGCCGCCGCGAAGGGCAGCAACTCGGCCGCCTGCCAGGTGAGAGCGAAGCGCTTGCCGGCCACGGGGTTCATCAGGCCCGCCGCTACGTTGGAGGCCGAGCTCTCCTGGCCGGGGTCATACACCAGCACCCGGTGGCCCCGCTCGCGCAATACATAAGCCAGCGTAGCGCCCGCAATGCCGTGGCCCACTACCAGAAAATCACAGTCCGTCATCATGGCTGGCAAGGTAAGGACGCTGGGCTTAATGAATAATTAAGAACCGAAGGAAGGCGTTAGCCAGTCAGGCTGACAACCGTCTCCATTCCGCTTTCCGCCCAGCGTCGTACCTTTCCGCATTGCTCAGACCCTCTGTTTTGCTATGACTGTCGCTGGTTTTACCTTCAACGCTTTTTCCGAGAATACCTACCTGCTCATCGACGAGGCCACCCGGCAGTGCGCCATCGTGGACCCCGGCTGCTACGCGCCCGCTGAGCAGCAGGCCCTGCGGGAATACGTGGAGGACAATAATTTACAAGTGGTACTGCTGCTGAACACCCACGCGCACATCGACCACGTGCTGGGCAATCAGTTTGTGCTGAACACCTGGCCCGGCACGCCGTTTCTGCTGCACCGGCTCGACCTAGCCACGCTGCGCGCCGTGCCCACCTACGCCGGCAGCTACGGCTTTCCGCAGTACCAGCCAGCCGAACCCACCGGCGAACTGGTAGCCGGCCAGCCCGTTCACATCGGCGAAACCGAGCTGGAAGTACGTTTCACGCCGGGACATGCCCCCGGCCATGTGGTGTTCTACCACGCGCCCACGGCCACCGTCATTGGTGGCGACGTACTGTTTCAGCGCAGCATCGGCCGCACTGATTTGCCCGGCGGCGACCACGCCACGCTGCTCCACAGCATCGAAACCGAGCTCATGACCTTGCCCGATGATACCATGGTGTACCCCGGCCACGGCCCCGCCACCACCATTGGCGAAGAGCGGCGCGGCAACCCGTTTCTTAACTAAAAACGTCCCGTGCCAGGCAGTGCCTGGCGTTCCATTTACCTCACCACCCTACTTCGCCTCTTCTTTTGAAACGACACCTGCCCAACGCCGTAACCTGCCTCAACCTACTGTGCGGCTGCCTGGCGCTGACCAATATTTTTGCCGGCCGGCTGGAAATCGGGGCTTGGTTTGTGGCCGCCGCCGCCGCCGCCGACTTTGCCGACGGCCTGCTGGCCCGGGCCCTGCGCGTATCCTCCGCCATTGGAAAAGACCTTGATTCATTGGCCGATATGGTTTCCTTCGGGGTGGTGCCGGGCGCTATTTTAGGCGCATTATTAACCAGAGCTGTAGAAGGAGCGGGTTATGCTGGACCAACATTGCTTTGGTCCTGGTTGCCCTATTTCGGCTTCCTCGTCACGATTTTCTCGGCCCTGCGGCTGGCCAAGTTCAACAACGACACCCGGCAGACGACTTCCTTTATCGGCCTGCCCACGCCAGCCTGCACGCTGGTGGTGGCTTCGCTGCCGCTCATTCTGGCTTACGACCAGTTTGGTATAGCTCCGATTATTCTGAATCCCTGGTTGTTGCTGGGCCTCACGATGCTGCTCTCGGGGCTGCTGGTGGCCGAGCTGCCCTTGTTTGCCCTCAAGTTTAAGACCTTCCGTTGGGGCGATAACCGGCGGCGGTTCATCTTCCTGCTGTTGGCGGCAGGATTATTGCTGGTGCTCAAAGCCGCCGCCGTGCCGCTGGTGGTGCTGCTCTACGTGCTGCTCTCGGTGCCGAAAACGGCCGTTCGTTAGTATTGTTGGATGCAGGGACGCAATAAATAGATTATTTGGTTGTTAAGAAGCCACTGCCGGGTGAACCTGCCGCCCGGTGGTGCTGTTGCGGGAGCCACTACGTGACGGACGGGGCAGGCAGGAAACAGGTCTCAATTTAGTAAGGTGTATGCGTCTTTCTTTCCTCTTTGTTGCATTCGTGGGAATCATCGTGGGGGCGGCAGCCCCGGCGGCACAGGCCCAATCGGATGGTACCACGGCCCACGGCGTAGTGAAGTGGGGCGGTTACATTGAGGTGCCCAGCCTGAGCCCGCGCAAGCAGAAAGTACCCGGCTTCAGCGAAGCCCAGCTGGTGATGGATGACCAGGTAGGCTGGTTCAGCCTGCGCCTGAATGGGGCCGTGCGCCAGGGCGAGTTCCTCAACATGGTGTACGAGCCATTCTCGGCTGCCGATGCCAAGCTGTTCAACGTCAGTAAGCTGCCGGCCGGCCCCGAAGCCCAACTCATCACCGGCATCGAGATGAAGCAGGCCGTGACGTTCCTGCGCCTGCGGCCCGTGCGGCGCGGTCCTCAGAGCGGCCAGCCCGAGCGCCTGGTTTCGTTCGATTATCGCTACACCCCCAACGGGGCCGGCGTCGCCGCCCGGGGCACGGCATCTACCCGCAACTACGCCAGCCATTCGGTGCTGCAAAGCGGCGACTGGTACAAGCTGGGCGTAGCCGAAAACGGCAACTCCAAGAGCGGCATTTACAAGCTTGATAAAGCCACGCTGAGCAGACTGGGCCTGCCGTCGGGTATCAACCCCAAAAACCTGCACCTGTACGGCAATGCCATGGGCATTCTGCCCCAGGCTAATGCCGTGTACCGCCCCGACGACCTGGTGGAGAACGAAATTCTGTTTGTTGATAAAAACAATGACAGCGTGCTCGACGACAACGAGTATTTCCTGTTCTACTCGCCCGGCGCGCATACCTGGGCGGCGCAGAACGGGATGTTTCAGCACCGGAACAACGTTTATACTGACACGGCTTACTACTTCGTGAAAGTGGATGCGCGGCCGGGCAAGCGCGTATCGACGAAGCCGGCCGTGCCGGCTACGGGCCAGCCCACGAGCATCACCAGTTTCACCTACCGTGACTTTTACGAGCACGACCTGGTGAACCTGCTGCACTCGGGCCGCAACTGGGTGGGCGAAGGGTTTCAGGTGGGCGGCACGCAGGAGTTTGTGCTGGGCGGCATCAGCGATTTGGTGGCGAACAGCCCCGTGCGCGTCACCACCAATCTGGTGGCGAGCTCCTCGGTGGCCAGCGCTTTCCAGCTCACGCTGAATGGGCAAGCCCTGGCCACGCAGTCCATCAATGCCCGTTCCGGCCAGTCGTTCTCGGCCGATGCCATTGTGACTTCAGCCACCAACCAATTGCCCCTAAGTGCCCCGGGCACTGAGCTGAAGCTGGGCCTGACGTATAACAGCGGTGACCCCGGGGCCAGCGGCTACCTCGACTTCTTCGAAATCAATGCCGAGCGCCTGCTCAAGCTGAGCGGTGCGCAGCTGGAGTTTCGGACCCTGAGCAACGTTGGGCCGGGCGCGCAGAACCGCTATGTGTTCACCGGCCTGCCTACGGGGGCCGTGGTGTGGGATGTGACCAACCCGCGCCACCCGCAGGCCGTTACGTTCGACGGCACCACCAGCAGCTTCATCGCTCCGGCCGATACGGTGCGCGAGTTTGTGGCCCTGCAACCCGGCGGCGACTTCTCGGACCATCCGGTGCGGGCCTTTGGAAAAGTGGCCAATCAAGACCTGCACGCGCTCAATGCTACCGCTGGCGCGCGCATGATTGACCTCGTTATTCTGACGCACCCCGCGTTCATGGCGCAGGCCATGCAGTTGGCCGCTCACCGCACTACGCACGACGATTTGAAGGTGCAGGTGGTGGTACCCAGCCAGATATACAACGAGTTCGGCTCGGGCGGGCAGGACGTGTCGGCCATTCGTGATTTCATGAAAATGCTGTACGACCGCGCCCCGGCCGGCAAAACCATGCAGCTGCTGTTGCTGGGCGATGCTTCGTACGACTACAAATCGGACCCTACGAACGACAAAGGCTCCGAGCCTGCCTGGTGGAAAAAACGGGTTCCCTTCAAAACCGATTCCGATTTCGACGCCTTCAACCAGAACTACGTGCCCACCTACGAGTCGCGGGAGTCGCAGTCGCCTTATTTTTCCGCTGGGTTTTACGGGCCGTCCAGCTATTCTTCCGATGATTTCTACGCTTTGCTGGATGACAACGAAGGCGAATGGGCTGAGCAGAATATTGGCAATGAGCTGTTTGATATCGGCGTAGGCCGCCTGCCGGTGCGCACGCCCAAAAATGATTTGCGCAATACCACCCAGGCCCAGCAGGTAATAAACAAGGTGATTGGCTACGATGCTACCGCCGCCTACGGCAAGTGGCGCAACCGCATTACCCTGGTGTCGGACGATGGCAATGGCAACATCTTCATCAACAGCAGCATTGGCTCCGATGGCATTGCCAACATCATCAACTCCACCGCGCCGGTCTACAACGTGCACAAAGTGTACCTTGACCTGTACGCTCAGCAGGCCGTGGCCGCCGGCCAACGCTCGCCCGATGCCAACCGTGCCATCGACCAGTCGGTGGAGCAGGGCTCGCTGATTGTGAACTACCTGGGCCACGGCGGCCCCAAGGGCCTGGCCGATGAGCAGATTGTGACCAACGCCTCGGTGCTGGCCCTGCGCAACCCCAACAACCTGACGTTCTTCACCACCGGCACCTGCGATTTCAGTACCTACGACAACCCCGACTTCACCTCGGCCGGCGAGCAGTCGCTCACGGACAATGCCACGGGCGGCGCCGTGGGCCTCTTCACCACCACCCGCGTGGTCGAAGCCTACCTCAATGCCGGCCTCAACCAGCGCTATTTCAACCGGGTGCTTCAGCCCATCAATGGCCGCATGCCCAGCATGGGCACCATTGTGATGATGAGCAAGAACGACTACCAGGCCGGCGGCATCAACAACCGCAACTACACGCTGCTGGCCGACCCCAGCATGACGCTGGCTTACCCCAAGCAAACGGTGGTGCTCGACAGCGTGCGCCAGCGCATCGGGAAGGATTGGGTAAATGCGGATACCCTGCATGCCCTCGCCCGCATCCGCCTGGACGGCCATCTGCTGAATAATGGTGTCCTGAATTCGACCTTCACCGGCCGGGCTCAGGTTACGATTTACGACAAGCCCACCACCGTGAAGACCCTCGGCAATGAGCCCGACGATACCGTGGCATCGGTCAGCATTCAGGAAAGCGTAATTTATGGCGGGCAGGCCGACGTGGTGAACGGCAAGTTCAGCCTGGTATTCGTGGTGCCCAAGGACATCAACTACCAGGTGGGAACGGGCAAAATCAGCCTCTACGCTTCCGATGGGACGCACAGCATCGACGCCAACGGCTACCAGCCCCGGCTGGTGGGCGGCGCGGCCCGCAATGCGCCCGAGGACAACCAGCCGCCGCGCATCAGCCTGTTTATGGACAGCAAAGCCTTCGTGTATGGCGGCCTCACCGGCCAGACCACCACGCTACTGGCCGATTTGGCCGACGAAAACGGCATCAACACCACGGGCACGGGCATTGGCCACGACATCACGGCCATTCTTGACCACGACCCCAATAAGAAGCTGATATTGAACGACAGCTACGTGGCCAATGTTGGTGATTTTACTTCGGGCAACGTGAAGAACCTGTTCAAGGACCTCGCTACCGGCCCGCATTCGCTCACCCTCAAAGCCTGGGACACTTATAATAACTCGGCCGAGAAGGAAATTGAGTTCGTGGTGGCCCAGGATGTGAAGCTGGCGCTCGACCACGTGCTCAACTACCCCAATCCGTTTGCCCACTCCACTACGTTCTTCTTCGACCACAACCAGGCCGGCAGCGAGCCCGACAACCTGGACGTACAAGTGCAGATTTTTACCGTGGCCGGCCATCTGGTGCGCACCCTCAATGCCATTGTGCCCAGCACCGTAGCGCATCAGCAGAGCATCAGCTGGAATGGCCGCGACGATTACGACGACCAGCTGGCCCGTGGGGTATACGTTTACCGCCTCACCGTGCGCTCGCAGCGCAACAACGCGGTGGCTTCGAAATACGAAAAACTCGTCATCCTCAATTAATCCGCTTTTATTTGTGCCCGGGCCACGCCTGGTCCCCATTTCCCACTCTATGCAGCCTCTTTTCTTTCGTTCGCGCGTGGCGCTTGCCGCCGGTTTGGTGGCCGTAGCAGCTACTGCTCAGGGCCAGACTACCCCCCACACAATCACCACGGCCGTGCCCATCCTGACCCTCAGCCCCGATTCGCGGTCATCGGCGCTGGGCGAAGCCGGCGTAGCCACCTCGCCCGATGCCAACGCGGCGTATTTCAACCCGGGCAAGCTGGGCTTTGTGCAGTATAAGTACGCGGCTTCGATGTCGTACTCGCCCTGGCTGCGCAACATCACCGACGACATGAGTCTGTCGTACCTCTCGGGCTATGCCAAGGTGGGCAAACGCTCGGCCTTTGGCGCTTCGCTGATGTACTTCGATTTGGGGAGCATTGATTACACGGATTCCGGCAACCACAGCCTGGGTAGCTTCAACCCCAAAGAGTATGCCCTGGCCGTTTCGTATGGCCTGCAGCTCACCGATAATTTTGGTGTGGGTGCTTCGGCGCGCTACATCCGCTCGAACCTGGTGGGGGCCTATGCCAACAACGATGCCCAGTCGGGCAATGCCGCCGCCGTCGACCTGGGCGCTTACTACTCCAAGGATGCCACTATTGGCACCGGCATCTACAACCTGGCATTTGGGGCTTCGATAACCAATATCGGCAACAAGATGACCTACCGGGACCCGCTCAATCCCAGCTTCCTGCCCACCATGATGCGACTGGGGACGGCCATCACCCGCGAGATTGACCAGTACAATAAAATTACGCTCACGTTCGATGCCAGCAAGCTGCTCGTGCCTTCGCCGTACTACATCGACGGGGTGCCGGCTAACGACAAGCGAATCACGGATGAAAATACCCGCCGCAATAACCAGAACATTGTGAGCGGCATCTTCAACTCGTTCAGCGACGCGCCCGGCGGGGCCAAAGAAGAGCTGCGCGAAATCAACCTCTCCACCGGCCTGGAGTACAACTACAACGACCTGCTGTACGCTCGCGGTGGCTATTTCTACGAAAACCCCGACAAGGGCGGCCGTCAGTACGTGAGCCTGGGCCTGGGCGTGCGCTACCAGGTATTCGGCATCGATGGCACTTACCTGGTGCCCACGGGCCAGAACAGCCAGGCCAACCCCCTGGCCCAGACCATCCGGGTGTCGCTGCACTTCAACCTGAACAAGCTGTCCGAAGCCTTTGACGAGAACGGTGCCGGTGGCACCAGCGGCAGCACGCCTTCAAACTAACCCAGCCTTTTCTGGTTACCCCACAGCTCCTCTTCCCGGCCGGGAAGAGGAGTTTGTTATTATTGCATATGCCTACTTCTTCGCTTTCTGCTTCGGTGCTCGACCGTACCATAGCCCCTCCCGTTCAGCCGCTGGCCCGCGTCACGCTGCCCGATGCCGCTGTGCGCACCCTGCCCAGCGGGGCCCGCCTGCACGTGCTGGCCAACGATGCCCAGCCCGTGGTGCGCCTGCAAGCCGTGTTCCGAGCCGGCAAGCTGGCCGAAAACCGCCCCGGCTTGGCGTCCCTCACCGCTCGCATGCTGCTGGAGGGCACCACCACCCGCACCGCCCGCCAGATTGCCGACGAAGTGGCTTTCTACGGCGCGTCGCTGGAGTGCGATTCGGGTTTCGACCGCTCCACGCTCACGCTCTACTGCCTCACGCGGCACCTGCCCACGCTGCTGCCGCTGGTGATTGACGTGCTCAGCAACCCCGCCTTCCCGGCAGCCGAGCTGGAGCAGCTCAAAACCCGCACCATTCAGAACGTACGCGTGGAGCGCAAAAAAACCAGCTTCCTCGCTTCCGAGCGGTTCAATGAGCTACTATTTGGGGCCCACACGGCCTACGGCCGGCCCTTCGATGCCGACGGCTACCAGGCCCTGACGGCGGCCGAAGCCCAGGCTTTCCATCAGGCGATGTACTCGTTTGGCAATGCCGAAATCTTCCTCTGCGGCGACGTGGCGGCCGAGCAGGAGCTGGTGGCTGCCGCCTTCGGCACGGCCCGCGCCAGCGAAGTACCCCCAGCCGCCGCGCCGGTGGTTGACGAGCCCATCATCTCCACGCTGCCCGACCGGGTGGCGGTGGCCGGCAGCCTGCAGGCATCCATCCGCATGGGGCGGCACTGGCCTGCGCCCACGCACCCCGACACCCACCGCCTCAAGCTGCTGGTGAACGTGTTCGGCGGCTACTTCGGCTCGCGCCTGATGCGCAACATCCGCGAAGACAAAGGCCTGACCTACGGCATCTACGCCAGCGTGGCCCCGCGTGAGTTTGGTACGTCCCTCGTCATCGGCACCGATGTGAAGGGCGAAAGCGCCGACTTTGCCGTGAGCGAGATTGTGCTGGAGCTGCGCCGCCTGCAGGACGAGCTGATTCCGGAGGACGAGCTGGAAACGGTGAAAAACTACATCTTGGGCAAGTTTGCCAACGAGCTATCCACCGTGTTCGAGCAGTGCGATAAGTACAAAAGCCTCGTGTTCCTTAACCTGCCCGCCGATTACTACACCCAATTCGTGCAGCAGATTGAAACTGCCGATGCTCAAACGCTGCAAGCCCTGGCCCGGGCCTATTTCGCACCGGAAGCCATGCAGGTGGTCATTGCCGGCCCGGCCGGTGCCTGAGAAATCAGTCCTGATTCTCAATAAAAAAGGACGGCCCCCGAACAAACTGTTCGGGGGCCGTCCTTTTTTAACAATACTTACTGAAACCTGCGGCCGTGTCGATTAATAATCGTCGTTGGTATCCTTCTTCTTGAACTCGCCTTTTTTCACCTGCTGAATCAGCTGGAGCCAGCTGAAGGGGTTGAGCAGCGGGTTGTTGGAATACTGGTTGGGGGCCATGCCCATGTGGCGGTCGTAGTCGAGCTGCTGGTTGCTCATGGTCTGGCGGAAGTTGGCTACCGCGCCCATGGGCTGAGTGCGGAAAATCCGGTTCATCAGCTCCTGGTTCAGGTTGTCGGCGGCGGCGCTGCCGCGCTCGGTGGGCAGGCGCAGGGCCAGGAAGGCCTTTTTGAAGTCGCGCTCGGTGGTGTAGGGAAACACGCGCACCTCGGGCAGCACGGTGGCATCTTCCTTAAGCTGCACGATGACAGAGTAGCTCTGACGCTGGAAATCCTTCGGAATGACGATGGTCTGGTTGGCGTAGCCCAGCGAGCGAATCACGATGCTGTCGCCGGCCAGCACGGCCATCGAGAAGTAGCCGTAGATGTTTGAGGCCGTGCCGCGGCCGGCTTTGGGCACGTAGATGGTAGCGCCGGGCACGCCCAGCAGGCTGTCGCCGGTGGCCACGATGCCGGTGAACTGAATCACCTTGCGCTTGCCCTGGGCGTGCGCGCCCGGCGTGGCCAGCAACAGCACCAAAAGGGCCGCGGCCAAAAAGAAAGAAAAGCGACGAAGGCGCAAGAAATCAGGCATATTCAGATAGCGGAAGAACAAATATACGGCACTAGGTTCGGGGCCGATGGTAACTTTAGGCAGAAAGAACGACGGGCGAACTTCCCGCTTCTCAGACAGCAGATGCGCTTGAAACATTTCACGGTTGCTTTTGGTCAGCAACTTTTTAAATCTCTGGGCGACGAAAGCCGGGTGCGCATCCTGCATTTGCTGTGGCGCAACCACGAAATGGTGGTGGCCGACCTGGAGCAAGTGCTGGATTTCACCCAGACCAAAACCAGTAGGCAATTATCGTACTTAAAGAATGCAGGTTTGGTGAACGTGCGCCGGCTCGACAACTGGATGTACTATTTCCTGAAAGAAGAGACGGCCGAACTGCTCCAGCAGTTGCTGGCCTTCATGGAAAAAGACCCCCAGCTGCTGCACGACCAGCAAGTGTACCAAACCCTGTGGTCGAACCGCGAGCTGGCCGCGTATAAGCTTCAAAACCGCCACTGGCACGGCCCCGCGTAATTAGTTGGCGTGGTGCAGTTGGCCATTTTCTTTCGCTTATGAGTACCGTTCGCCGCCTTTTTGTGTGCACCAACCAGAAATCCGGGGTGGGGGAGGACGTAGCCAAGGCCCTGAAAAAAGAGTTGAAAATCCAAGGCCTGAAAAAGCTGCTGACTGGTGATGAGCGGGAGCATGTGCGGGTGCAAACCTGCAATTGCCTCGACCTCTGCAAGCAGTGCAAAAAAGGCCCCGGCGCGGCCCTCATTATCTATCCCGAAGGCACAGCCTACGGCAAAGTGCGCCCCGCCGATGCTGCTGAGCTGGTGACCCGGCACCTGGGCCTGGGGCAGGTGGTGGAGCGCCTGCTGATACGGGACCAGTAGGCGGGCAGAAGCCGCCACTAGCGGGGTAGATAAGGCCTTTGGCCGGCCCGGCCGCCGCCACCGCCAACCGTGGAGCTACATAATCCGTTGATAGGGCAATTCATTTGCTTTTCATCCTCGCTCCCATGCGTTTTTCTCTCGCAGCCCTGGCCCTCGCCGGGCTGAGCTTTACTGCCGCCGCGCAGCCGGCAGCCCCCCTCGATTCGGTTTATACCACTCCCCCGGCCGCGCCTCGCAGCGTTGGTCTGGTGCCAATGGCCGGACAGCAGGTTCGCAGCACGAAGTCCTTCGGGCAGTTGGGTAAAAACGGTACACTTAGCCTGCTGCCCATTCCGGTGTTATTCTATCAGGCCGAAACCGGACTTGGCTACGGCCTGGGCGCACTGCTCAGCGGTCGGTTTTCGGCCGATACCCTCACCCGGCCATCCAATGCCCGGGTGCAGTACTGGACCACTACCGAGGGTCAGTCGCTCATTCAGCTGGTGCATTCGGTGTACACGCCGGGCGAGAAATTCTATCTGAATGGCGAAATCAGCGCCTATGATATCCTGCTGTATTACTACGGCAAAGGGGCCGGTACTTCCAGTGTCAACGAGTCGGAAACTGATTATAAACTATTCATTATCAACCAGCGGATTCAGAAGCAGATTGCGCCCAAGCTGTTTTTTGGCGCGCAGTACCGCTTCACCAAAATCACGGATGTGCACGGCCCAGCCACCGCTACCGATGATAAAACCCCCAGCATATTCTACAACGAGGGGCGCATGACGGCCCGCGAGCGGCAGAATACGCAGATTTCGGGTCTCGGCCCGGTCATTACCTACGACACTCGGGATGTGCCGCTGGCCGCCTTCCACGGCGATTTGCTCGATTTCGGCGCTACGTTCAACGGCACGGGCCTGGGGTCGGACTACCGCTTCGTGCGCTACCAGCTCGATGCCCGCCACTTCCAGCCCCTTGGCTCGAACAATACGATTCTGGCCGCGCAATTCCTCGGGCAGTTCCACACCGGCGATGTGCCCTTCCGCGAGCTGGCCGGCCTGGGTGCCAACCTGGGCGGCACGCTGTATAACAACGCCAACCTGCTGCGCGGCATCTACGAGCAGCGCTTCCGCGACCGCCAGATGATTATGTTCCAGGCCGAAATCCGCCATAAGCTGTTCCCCAATACCAGCGTCAGCTGGTTGAAGCGCTTCGACGGGGCCGTATTTGGCGGCGTGGGCAACGTGAACCAGTACATCGACAAGTTCAATCTCAGCGATACGAAATACGCCGGCGGCGCGGGCATCCGCTTCAACTTCATCCGCCGCGACCGGGTGAATCTGCGTCTTGATTATGCCGGCGGCACTGGTAGCAAGCCCGGCATCCTGTTTGCCATCGGCGAGGCATTCTAATCCCGGTTGAATTTCACAAAAAAGTCTCTCCTGAAATCAGGAGAGGCTTTTTTTGTGAAATTCAACCGGGATTTATAACCGAAACAGCTACGAGTGATAGTGCAGTGATTATTTGATAAATGACCGCGCAAAAGCCCATCAATAAGGGCATTGGCGGCTCGGGAAATAAGCTGGGCCTTATCCTTTCGCTAGTGCCCGGCGTACACCCTGCCCAATGGACCACGCTACCCCCGCGCGCTTCCTGGCCGCCCACGAGGCCACCGCTACCGCCCCCATTTCTTCGTTACTGAGGCTGCCGGCCCCGCCGCGTGACCATTGCGCGGCGCGCCTACGCCAGCAATTGCCGCCGCCCCGTGCTGGCCTGCGCATCAGCGTCATCATTCCGGCCAAAGACGAAGCTGTCACCTTGCCCACCGCGCTGGCTGCCCTCGCCGCTCAAGTCACAGAATGCGGCCAGGCCTTGCCGCCGGATAGTTTTGAGGTAATTGTGTTGGCCAATAATTGCCAGGATGCCACGGCCGCCGTGGTGCGCCGCCAGGCCCAGCGGTTCCCTGAACTGGTGGTGCATGTAGCCGAGCTGTGCCTGACCGGCGATACGGCCCACGTAGGCCGCGCCCGCCGCCTGCTGATGGACGAGGCCTGCGCCCGGCTGGAGCAGGTGGGCCAGCCCCTTGGTATCATCGCCAGCACCGATGCCGATACCCAGGTAGCGCCTGATTGGCTGGCTACTATTCAGGCTGAAATAGTCGCCGGGGCCGATGCCGTAGGCGGCCGCATTTTGACCAGTCATGAAGAAGCGCCGGTGGCGCTCCAACGCATCCAGGCCCAAGACGCGGCTTATCACTTGCTCTGCACCCGCCTCGAAGACCTGATTGACCCCGCGCCCATGGACCGTTGGCCCCGCCATTACCAGCATTTCGGGGCCAGCCTGGCGCTCACGGCCCGCGCCTACCGCCGGGTGGGCGGCCTGCCCGAAGTTCGATTTTTGGAAGATGAAGCCCTGTGCCAGGAGCTGCGCCGGCATGATTTGGCCCTGCGCCACAGCCCCCGGGTGCGTGTCCTCACCTCGGCCCGCCGCCAAGGTAGAGTAGAAGTAGGCTTGTCCTGGCAGCTGAGCGAATGGCTGCGCATGAGCCAGCAGCAGCGCGAGCCGCATGTCGAAAACCCCGTGCAGCTAATGCGGCGGTGGCAGTTGCGCCGCCAGCTTTGTGCCTGCTGGGCCACCCACCCGGGGGCCGAGCCAGACGCAACTATGACCCGGCTGGGGCTGCCCGTAGCCACGGTGCTGGCCCGAATGCAGCAGTCGGCCACATTTGGCGTGCTGTGGGAGTGGGCGCTGGTCCACAGTCCCAATCTTACCATGACGTTAATGCCGCTTTCGCAGGCGTTGCTGGTATTGCCCCGACTCATCCGGAGTGGCGTGGCGGCGGAGTGGCGGCCGGTGAGCTAGCGCTTTTCCAGCAAGTCGAGCCGGTAGGTTTCGTGCCGGTGGCCGGCGAGGTGGCGCAGCGCGCCATTTTCAGTGGTTTTGGCCAAGAAGAACTGGTGCACATCGTCGCCGGTCAGGGGGTAGTCGTGCACCGGCGGCGTCCAGTGTACCAGTAGCAACTGGCTGCCAGGGTTCAGGCCGGCGATGAGCAAGTCGGCCGCGCGGGCCAGGTCGGCCGGCGACCAATAGTAGCCGACTTCCGAAAGCACGATTAAATCGAACGACTGATTGGGGAATTCCTCGGGCACCCGCAGCTGCCGGATTTCCACTTGTGGCAGGCCAGCGCACCGTGCCCGCGCCTGGGCCAGCGCGGCCTCGCTCACATCCACGGCCAGCAGGTGGCCGCAGTGCGGGGCCAGTTGCGCCGTGAGCACGCCCAACGAGCAGCCGATTTCAAAGACTTCGGCGTACTGCGTTCGGGGTAAGGCGGCCAGCGTGTCGGCATATTTCTCCCGCTCGTAGGGGCTGGTTTCAAAATTCCACGGGTCGCGGTTGGCTTGGTACACGTGGTCAAAATACTCCGGCGGCAGGGTATTGGGCTGGTTTTCGTTCATGATTCAAGCGCTTCAAAATAAACTTCGTAGGGCCCGGCAAAGTGCGCCAGCATCTCCGGCGACAATAAAAACCCTTCGCTATCATCCGTAAACACGCCGGGTGCCACCTGTGAGCGGTGCGCCGTAATGGCTCGTTGTTTCTGGCTCAGGCCCGCTGCGATGTCCAGCCGGAAGCCCTGCACGGCATCGGCCGCCGTGGGCAGGTCCTCCGGCGCGGCGCGCTCCCAGGCCCACACCACATACTCAAGGCGGCGTGGTAGGTGCGGCATGGCAGCTAGCGTGGCTTGTACCAGTTGGGCTGTGGCGCGGTGGTCGGGGTGCGGGTCGCGCCGCCAGGGCACCAGCACGGTTTCGGTTTGGTGGTGCTCCAGAAACTCGCGCAGCTGCGCTACGGATTCGGTAAAGCCGGGCTCGGTTGGACTGGCGGGTACCCGGCCATCGGGCAGGTTCAGAAGGAGCGGCTCTCTTGCATCAGCGCCCAGAATGGTGAGGGCATGGCGGAATTCAGCTGTCCTCACCGCTTGCCGCGCCGGGGCCGAAAACAGTACAGAGTTGGGGTGCGACATGGTGCCGTCGCTCACCAGCACGGCCGCCACGGGCTGCCCGGCCTGACGCAGCAGGGCCAGCAGGCCGCCGCAACCCAGCGCCTCATCGTCGGGGTGTGGGGCAACAACCACGGTAGAGCCCAGGCCGGCCACAAGGCTGGCGGCGCGGACTGGGTATTCGGAGAAAGAAAGCACGCTGAAAAAATCTGACAACGAAAAACGGACAACTAAAACGACTTGCCTTCGAGCACAAAACGGCCCACATCGGCCAGCGCCCCGTCGGGGGCGGGCTGGCGGAGGTAGTGGGTGAGGTCGCGGTGCAGACGCTCGAACGGCTGGGGGCGTAGCAGGCCGCGCGCTCCTACGCAGCGCTCGGCTAGGCGCAGCATCTCCAGGCTTATGGTTTCGATGGCAGTACGCATCATGTTGGCGTAGGCCACGGTAGTTTCGGCTCCGTCCGCCGTAGCTGCATTGGGCCGGGCGGCGTTTTCGGCGGCCCCGCGCAGCCACTGGCGGCCGCTTTCCAATAGAATGGCCATTTCGCCGAGGCGCTGGCGCTGGTAAGGGTCGTCGGTGCGGCCCAGGCCGCGCAGAAAGCCAACGGTTTCGTCAAAAACAGCTTCAGCCCCGCCCAGCTGCACGGCCGTAAACCGGATGGCCCCGCCGCTGAATGCTGGCTGCTGATAATAAGCATTGGGTGGTCCGATAAGGTCCTCCGGCCCGATTTCCAACCCGGTCAAATCGGCCCGGAAGCTGGCGGTGGCCCGCATGCCCAGCGGCTGCCAGAACGAGCGGTCCAGCGTGGGCGGCTGCGCATCGGCCGGCAGCACAAACAGCTGCCAGCCCTGCCCATCAGGCAGTGCCCCCGTGATGAGTGGCCGCGCCAGATGGCCCGCGCCGGAGGCAAATGTCTTGGCCCCACGCAGGCGGTAGCGCCCGTTGGGCAAGGCCTCCAGGTGCACACCATCGACTGGGTTTTCAGTGTTCCAGACACCGAACAAGTGCCCGGCGCGGGCGTCGGCGGCGTAGCGGACCACCTGCGCTGCCGTGGCCAACTGCTGAATCAGCAGCAGTGCATTCGCATGGCCCTCATACACGCGGCCCACCGCCAGATTGCCCCGCCCGATGTGCTGCAAAACCCGCAACAGCGGCAGCGTGGCCGCCGGCGTGTGCAGCCCGGCGCCGCCGAGGGCCGCCGGCAGCACCGCCGTGAGTAGCCCGGCCGCGTGCAGCCAGCCAAATTCCTGAGTAGGAAAACCACCTTCTACATCGGTAGCGGCGGCCTGGGCAAACAGGCGTGGGGCCAGCTCCGCGGCGGCCTTTTCGGCTTCGGCAGGCGTCAGCACCGGGGTAGTCGTTTCGGCAAGGTCGGGTTCGGTAGCGGGCAAAGTGGCAGCGGGGTTGGACATATGCGAGGACGGGAAAAGCAACGGAGCTTGCTATACTTCTCAAAGCGGTGCAGTGTTCGGCCGGGGATGATTTGGGCGCGCCGGATGAGGTGGTAACAATTCAGTAACACAGCCTGCGGGATGCTGGCTAAGCCCGGGCGTACCTTCGTGGCGGCAATTGTGCCTAGCTTTTTCGCCCGTTTTATGTCGTCCCGTCCCATTCGCGCCGCGTTGCTTTCCGTGTATCACAAAGACCGTCTGGCTCCGCTGGTGCAGGTTTTGCGCCAGCATGGCGTCACGCTGTACTCCACTGGTGGCACACAGAAATTCCTCGAAGATGAAGGGGCCGAAGTAACCGCCGTGGAAGACCTCACCGGCTTCCCCGAAGTATTCGGCGGCCGCGTAAAGACGTTGCACCCCAAGGTGTTTGGCGGCATTCTGCACCGCCGCCACGAAGCCAGCGACCTCGCCCAGGCTGAGCAGCACGGCATCCCGCCCATCGATTTGGTGGTGGTTGACCTGTACCCCTTCGAAGAAACCGTAGCCAGCGGAGCCGAGGAGCAGGACGTTATCGAGAAAATTGACATCGGCGGCATCTCGCTGCTGCGCGCCGCCGCCAAAAACTTCCGCGACGTGCTCGTAATCAGCAGCCGCGACCAGTACGCGGCCGTGACCGAGCTGCTCACCGCCAAAAACGGCACTACCGACCTCGAAGACCGCCGCCACTACGCTGCCGCCGCCTTCGCCACCACCTCGCACTACGACACCGAGATTTTCCAATACATGAGCCAGGGCACCGCCGTAGCCGGCACCGCCCTGCGCCTCAGTGCCCAGCCCGCCACGCCCCTGCGATACGGCGAAAACCCCCACCAGGCCGGCACCTTCTACGGCGACCTGACGGCGCTCTTCGACCAGCTCCACGGCAAACAGCTGAGCTACAACAACCTCGTTGACGTGGATGCCGCTGTAGCCCTCATGGCTGAATTCACCGACGGTGAGCCGGCCTGCGCCATCCTCAAGCACACCAATGCCTGCGGCGTGGCCCAGGCCGCCACCCTGCGCGAGGCCTACGTGAACGCCCTGAGCTGCGACCCGACCTCCGCTTTCGGTGGCGTCATCATCGTGAACAAGGAAGTAGACGCGGCCACCGCCGTCGAGCTCAACCAGTTGTTCTTCGAAGTCCTGATTGCGCCCAGCTTCGCCGCCGACGCGCTGCCCGTGCTCCAGAGCAAGAAAAACCGGATTTTGCTGCTGCAAAAGCCCGTTGAGTTTCCTAAGAAGCAAATCAAAACCCTGCTCAACGGCATCATTGAGCAGGACGCTGACCGTCAGACGGAAACCGCCGAAGATTTCCGCACCGTCACCCAGTCGGCTCCCACGGCTGAGGAAACGGAGGCCCTGGTTTTCGCCGGCAAAATCTGCAAGCATACCAAGAGCAACACCATCGTGCTGGCCCGCGCCGGCCAGTTGCTGGCTTCCGGCGTCGGCCAGACTAGCCGCGTTGACGCTCTGCGTCAGGCTATTGAGAAGGCCCGCACCTTCGGTTTCGACCTGCACGGTGCTGTTATGGCCTCCGACGCTTTCTTCCCCTTCCCCGACTGCGTGGAAATTGCCGGCGCGGCCGGCATCCGCGCCGTGGTGCAGCCCGGCGGCTCCATCAAGGATGCCGACAGCATCAAAGCCTGCGACGAACTGGGCATGGCCATGGTGCTCACGGGCGTGCGGCACTTCAAGCACTAGGCTTGGGTTGCGAAAAGATGTAGGGTGCGGGGCTTGCCCCCGCCCGTCGTTTGTGCCGTTTCAACGACGCCGTTCAACGACGGGCGGGGGCAAGCCCCGCACCCTACTGTGTGACGAGTTGACCAACCCAATAATGTGACAAAGCCCCGCCTCTGCATAAGAGTCGGGGCTTTTGTGCTCAGAGGAAAATTTATCACAATTCAAGGTTAGCGCAATGTGAGGACGGATTGCTGCGTTGCGCGCTGCGCTCTCCCCGTAATGACGGGAGACTCATTTCCATAAATGCCATAACTCCGTTCACCATGCCCGCGCAAACCTTCCGTACCTTTGCGCATTATTCTGTCCGACCCTATAACCGGACTCCGCCTTATTGCAGCTAACTCAATGGGTTTCTTTAATTTCCTGACCAGCGACATCGCCATCGACCTGGGTACGGCCAATACGCTCATTATCCATAACGACAAAATCGTGGTGGATGAGCCGAGCATCATCGCTAAAGACCGCACCACCAATAAAGTCATCGCCGTGGGCCGCCAAGCCCAGCAGATGCACGAAAAAACGCACGATAACATCCGCACCATCCGCCCGCTGAAGGATGGCGTAATTGCCGATTTCCACGCCGCCGAGGAAATGATTAAGGGCATGATTAAGATGATTGACACGCGGAACCGGCTGTTTCAGCCGTCGCACCGCATGGTTATCTGCATCCCGTCAGGCATCACCGAAGTGGAGAAACGCGCTGTGCGGGACTCCGCCGAGCACGCCGGGGCCAAGGAAGTCTGGATGATTCAGGAGCCCATGGCCGCCGCCATTGGCATCGGCATCGATGTAGAGCAGCCCGTGGGCTCGATGATTATCGACATCGGAGGCGGGACGACGGAAATCGCGGTTATCGCGCTGTCGGGCATCGTGTGCGACCAGTCGATTAAAACTGCCGGTGATGTCTTCAACCAAGACATCCTCGACTACATGCGCCGTCAGCACAACCTGCTCATCGGCGAGCGCTCGGCTGAGCGTATCAAGATTGAGGTTGGCGCGGCCCTCACCGAGCTCGACGTGCCGCCACCCGACCACGAAGTGCGCGGCCGCGACCTGATGACGGGCATTCCGAAAGTTATTAAAGTAACGTTCTCGGAAATTGCCATTGCCCTCGATAAATCGGTGGCGAAAATTGAAGAAGCCGTATTGAAAGCCCTCGAAATTTCGCCGCCCGAATTGTCGGCCGATATTTACGAAAACGGTATTCACCTCACCGGCGGCGGCGCGCTATTGCGCGGTTTGGACAAGCGTTTGGCTGCCAAAACCAAGCTGCCGATTCACATTGCCGAAGACCCGCTGCGCGCCGTGGTGCGCGGTACCGGCAAGGCTATCAAGGATATCCAGGCTTTTAAAGGTGTGCTGCTGACGTAATTACAGGATAATAATCGAACGTCATGCTGAGTGTAGTCGAAGCATCTCTACCGCGTAACTAATCCCTTTCGATTGGATTACTCTTCGCAGTAGAGATACTTCGACTACGCTCAGCATGACGTTCTTTTGCTAGTCGTTCAATTGCCAATTAATTAATTCGGTTAACCCCGTGCGGAATTTATTTCTTTTCCTATTTCGCTTCCGCGGGGCGCTGGTATTTGGCTTATTGGAAATCATAAGTCTGTATTTATTTATTACCAGTAATTCATACCAACGGGCGGCGTTTTTTAATTCGGCCAATACCTACGCGGGCACGGTGCTGGCCCGCCGCACCCAGATTCTGGATTACTTCCATCTGGCCGAGATGAACCAGCAGCTGGCCGCCGAAAATGCCGCGCTCCGCCAGCAGCTGTACCCGGCCGATTCGGTGCGCCGTGAAGCTGATTCGGTGGCGTTGCCCCCGGCCCGCACCGACTCATTGAAGCGCGTGCGCTACCAGCGGCCGGCTACCAGGCCTGATACTTTATTGCTCGGGCAGCAGCGCATTCCAGCCCGCGACCCGAGTTATCCACTTATTCCGGCCCGCGTTATCAACAACATGCTGCATAATGTGGACAACTATCTCACGCTAAACGTAGGCAGCGCCGATGGTGTGGTACCCGGCAAGGGCGTAATAGCGGCGGGCGGCGTGGTAGGCCGCGTGAAAGTGGTGAGCGAGCATTACGCTACCGTTACCAGCCTGCTGCATTCGCAAACACGCATCGCCTCCAAAATCAAGCGCGACGGCACGTTTGGCACCATCAAGTGGCAGGGCGACGACCCTACCCACGCGCTGCTGGACAATGTACTGCGCGAAACCAAGCTGGTGAAGGGCGATACTGTGATGACATCGAGCTACAACTCGGTATTTCCCGAGGGTATTTTCATTGGCACCATCGAGTCCTTCGTGAAGGAGCCGGATAAGAATTTCTGGACCATCCGGGTGAAGCTGGGAGTCAATTTTGCCAATCTGACTTACGTGTACATTGTGACCAACCGCAACAAGCCCGAGCGCGATACCGTGGAAACCCACACGGGCATCCTGCCGAAAGGAGGGGCGCGTCCATGAACGGCCTACGGTTCATTTTTGTGCAGACGCTGCGCTTTCTGCTGTATGCGGGCGTGCACATTATGCTCATCAGCCGGCTGGTGCTGTTTGATTTGGGCTGGTGCTTTTTCTATCTGGGCTTCCTGCTGTTTTTGCCGTTGGCCACGCCCATTGTGGTGCAGCTGCTGCTGGCCTTCGGCATGGGGCTGACCATGGATATTTTTTATGATACGGGCGGGCTGCACGCGGCGGCGGCGGTGCTGCTGGGCTTTCTACGGCCGTGGGTGCTACGCCTGCTCACCCCGCGTGACGGCTACGACAGCGCCGACTCGGTGAACGTGCACCAGATGGGCTGGCAGTGGTTTGGCGTATACCTGACGCTGCTGGTGCTGCTGCACCACGCCGCGTTTTTCCTGCTGGAACTGGGCAGCTTCCGGCATTTCGGCACCACGCTGGGGAAAATGCTGGTGAGCGCACTCTTTACCGGCCTTTCGTTGTTGATTGTGCAGCTATTGTTCTTCCCGGTGCGCCGGGGGAGGAGTTAATTTTGTTATTTCTGTCATCCTGAGCGGAGCGAAGGACCTTATCACCGCTGAACTGTTTACCGAACTATAACGGGTGCAAGCGTGGTAAGGTCCTTCGCTCTGCTCAGGATGACAAACGTGAACTATGCAATACCTCGAAGGCCGCAAATACGTCGTGCAGGGCATCTTTCTGGTGGTGGCGCTCATCTTCCTCACCCGCCTGTTTTTCATGCAGGTGCTGGACGGAACGTACAAGCTGGCCGCCGACAAAAACACCTTGCAGCGCCTGGTGCAGACGCCGTACCGCGGGCTGATATACGACCGTAAAAACGTGCCGCTGGTGCAGAACACGCCGGTGTACGACCTGATGGTGGTGCCCCGAGAGGTGAAGAACCTTGATACACTCCGCTTCGCTGAATTGCTGCAAATCCCGCTGGAGGACCTGCGGGCCAGCCTAATAGCGGCTAAAAAGTATTCGCGCGTCAAGCCCTCGCCCATCCTGCAAAACCTGACGACGGCCGACTTGGCAATCATTCTCGACAAGCTGGGCGACTTTCCGGGGTTCCGCACCCAGACGCGCATGGCGCGGGCCTACCGCACACCCAACCTGGCCCACGCCCTGGGCTACGTGGGGGCCATTACGCCCGCTTTTCTTGAGAAACCCAAGTACGCCAAGTACCAGCCCGGCGAAAACGTGGGGATTTCGGGTCTGGAGTCTTACTACGAGCAAACGCTGATGGGCCGGCGCGGGGTGCAGTACAAGATGGTGAACGTGCGCGGCATCGAAAAAGGCAAGTTCCGGGGTGGGGAGTTCGATACGCTGTCGGTGGCCGGGCAGGATTTGCACCTGAGCATTGATGCCGAGTTGCAGGCCTATGGCGAGCAGCTGTTGGCGGGCCGGCGCGGTTCCATAGTGGCCATCGACCCGAAGACGGGCGAGATTCTGGCCTTTGTTTCAGCCCCGCGCTACGACCCTAAGTTGCTCACGGGCAAGGGCTCGGGCAACCGCTATATGGCCCTGCTGAACAACCCCGACCGGCCGTTATTCGACCGGCCGCTGATGGCGACGTACCCGCCGGGCTCGGTTTTTAAACTGGTGAATGAACTGGTGGCCTTGCAATTGGGCGTTGTGCAGCCCAGCACGGGCTTCGAGTGTAATCAGAAGCTGGTGAAATGCACCCACCGACATGAATATCCGGGCAATGTGAGCATTGCCATCAAAAACAGTTGCAATCCCTATTTCTACCAGGTGCTGCGTGCCGTGGTGCAGCGCGGGCAGGCCCCGAATAAATACGACGATGCCCATATAGGACTGGCGCAGTGGCAGAAAATGGTGAAGTCCTTCGGCCTGGGCGAAAAGCTGGGCGTGGACATGAGCCAGGAAAAGCGCGGCCTGATTCCGTCACCGGAATTCTACGACCACAAGTTTTTCAATAAAAAGGAAAACCGCCAGCACCGCTGGAGCTTCCGCAACGTGTATTCGCTCAGCATCGGGCAGGGCGAAATCGGCATCACGGGCCTGCAAATGGCTAATGTTCTGGCCACCATTGCCAACCGGGGTTACTACTACACGCCGCATTTCGTGCGCGGCATCGGCAATGGCGGCCCGCTGCCGGAGTTCCAGCAGAAGCACTACACGGCCGTGGATACGACACTGTTCAAATACATCATCCCCGGCATGGAGATGGTGGTGGACGGTAACGGCGGCACCGGCAACCTGGCCTCGCTCTCGCAATACGGCATCACGATGGCCGGCAAAACCGGTACCGTGCAGAACCCCCACGGTTTCGACCACGCCACCTTCGCCGCCTTCGCCCCGGTACAGGACCCCAAAATTGCCATTGCCGTGTTCATCGAAAACAGTGGTTTCGGGGGCACCAGCGCGGCTCCGGCGGCGGGCCTGATGATTGAGAAATACCTGCGCGGCAAAGTTGCCCCGCACCGCAAGCGCTGGGAAGATTGGGTGATGTACGGCGACTTCACCAAGCACCTGCATGGGATGTAGGGTGGCGACATTGAACGGGGTAGAGACGCAATATTTTGCGTCTCGTCGTTGCTGATGTTGTTTAATCTGCGCAGTTTAGCGCGGTTCCGGCCGTTCAATGATGAGACGCAATATTTTGCGTCTTTACACCACTCAGCCCAACATTCTATCCCATTTCCGGGTTGTATCACCTCTCCAATCAACGTTTCAACTCATATGGAATCCCTTCAAGGAAAAGTCGCCCTCGTGACCGGCGCGGGCAAAGGCATTGGCCGTTCGGTGGCCTTGGCGTTGGCCGCCGAAGGCGTGCAAGTGGGCCTGCTGGCACGCACCGAAAGCGACCTGCTGGAAGTAGCTGCCGAAATTATTGCTGCTGGCGGCACCGTCGTCACCGCCGTGGCTGATGTAGCCGACCGCACCGCCGTGAACCTTGCCGTGGCCAAAATCCACGAAGAGCTCGGTCCGATTGACATCCTCATCAACAATGCCGGCATAGGCTCCTTTGCCAAGTTCCTGGAGATGGAGCCCGAGCAGTGGGAGCACATCATTCAGGTGAACGTACTGGGTACCTACTACGTGACCCGCGCCGTGCTGCCGGTGATGATTGCGCGTCAGACCGGCGATATCATCAATATTTCGTCGACTTCGGGGCAGCGTGCCGCCGCTGGCAGCAGCGCCTACAGCGCCTCGAAATTTGCCGTGCTGGGCCTTACGGAGGCGCTGATGCAGGAGGTGCGCAAGCACAATATCCGCGTGTCGGCCCTCACGCCCAGCACCGTAGCCACGCCGCTGGCCCTCGAAAACAAGCTCACCGACGGCAACCCCGAGAAGGTGATGCAGCCCGAGGATTTGGCCGAGTTCATGGTGGCGCAACTGAAGCTGAACCGTCGCATTTTTATTAAAGAGGCCGGCATGTGGTCGACAAACCCTTAATTTCGGGCATCGAATTGTTGGCGAAGCGCCCTCGCAGCCAGGCTGCGGGGGCGTTTCTGGTTTTAATCAAATGCTCCGAAGTCTATGTCAAGCCCCGAAATTCAGCAGCAGCTCGCTCAGGAAAAACAACTCGTTGCCGCCACCGCCGCCCGCTGGGTGCAGGATGGCATGGTGGTGGGGCTGGGCACCGGCAGCACGGCAGCGCCATTTATTGAACTGCTCGGCCAGCGGGTGCGCGAGGAAGGGTTGCGCATTCAGGCCACGGCTACCTCGCGGGCCAGCGACGAATTGGCACGCCGCGTGGGCATCCCGATGCTGGAACCCCGGCGCGGCGTGCGCTTCGACCTGACCGTGGATGGTGCCGACGAGCTCGACTCGCAGCTTCAGCTCATTAAAGGCGGGGGAGGGGCTTTGCTGCGCGAAAAAGTCATTGCCACCGCTTCCGATTATCTGCTCATCGTGGCCGATTCCTCGAAGGCCGTGGCCCAGCTCGGCCGATTTCCGCTGCCGCTGGAAGTGGTGCCCTTCGCCCTGCCTTGGGTGATGGACGCCGTGGAGGCTTTGGGCGGCGCGCCGGTGGTGCGGGTAAATAAGCTAAACCCCGGTGAGCTGGCCCAGTCCGACCAGGGCAATCTGCTGCTGGACTGCCATTTCGAGAAAATTGAGAACCCGGCCGAACTGGCCCGCCAGTTGAAAACTATCCCTGGTATTGTTGAGCATGGTTTATTCCTGGGCTTGGCGCGGGCTGCTATCATCGTACAGAGCGGTGAAGTGCAGGTGTTGCGCCCAGGCCAGGCAGCGGTGCCGGCCGCTGCATTTTCGACCCTCCCGTAATGCCTGATTCTGGCCGATTTACGTTCCCGGCGGTGCCTGCCGTGCTGCTTTCCATTGTGAGCGTGCAGGGCGGGGCGGCCATTGCCAAAGGCCTGTTTCCACTGCTGGGCGCGGCCGGGACTACCAGTTTGCGCATCGGGCTGTCGGCGCTGGTGCTGTTGCTAGTGGTACGCCCGAAGCTGGGGCAGTTACGGTCGGCGCAGTGGCGGGCGGTGGTGCCTTATGGCCTGGCGTTGGGGCTGATGAATTTCCTGTTTTACTGCGCGCTGGCCCGGATTCCGCTTGGGCTGGCTGTTACGCTGGAATTTGTGGGGCCGCTGGGCCTAGCGCTGGCGGGCTCGCGCCGCTGGGGCGATGCGGTGTGGGCGCTGCTGGCTGCCGCGGGCATCGCATTGATTGCGCCGTGGCACGGGCAAGGGGTTGACTTGCTGGGGCTGGCCTTTGCGCTGGCGGCGGGCGGGTGCTGGGCCGTGTACATCGTGCTGGGCCAGCGCACAGCGGCGGTGCTGCCGGGCCAGCAGGCGGTGGCCATCGGGATGTTGTTTGCGGCGTTGCCGGTGCTGCCTTTTGGCGTGGCAAGTGGCAGTTTGTTGAGCCTCACACCACACCTGTTGCTGCTGGGCGGGTTGCTGGCACTGTTTTCCAGCGTGCTGCCGTTTTCGCTGGAAATGCAGGCGTTACGTACTTTACCCACGCGTACGTTCAGTATTCTGATGAGCTTGGAGCCGGTGGCGGCGGCCATATCAGGCTGGCTGCTGCTAGGCGAGCGGCTGCTTTTTGGGCAATGGCTGGCCGTGGGCTTCATTGTGGTGGCCAGCGTGGGGGCAACGTTTACGGCCCGCCGCGACGCGCCAGCTATGGTGGGAGACTGAAGTTGTTTTACAACGGAAAGGCCGTAACATGAACCGCAAAATTCGCGCTACGGCCTTTCCGTTATAGACTCGACAATAATTGGCTACCGCTCTAAATCCGTCGCCGCTGCCTCATCCATAAACCAGTCTGCTTCGCCCGATGCTGGCGCGATGAGCTGCGCGGGATATTCCTCCACGTTCCGTTCGCCCAGCAGCACCCGTCGCACGGCTGCCGCCTTATCAGCCCCGAAAACCAGAAAGGCCACGGTGCGGGCCTGATTGATGAGCGGAGCCGTGAGCGTGATGCGGTAGGCATCAACTTCGGCTACGAAAACGGCCTGCACATCGGCCGTGGTGGCGTGAAGCACATCTGTGTGTGGAAACAGCGAAGCCGTGTGGGAGTTGTCGCCCAAGCCCAGCAGAATCAAATCAAACTGCGCGGTTTCATTCCCGAAAAAGGCCTTGATGGTTTGCGTGTACGCCTGCGCCGCCTCGGCGGGCGGCAGCAGGGTATTCACGGCAAAAACATGGTCGTCGGCAATGTTCAGCGGGGCCAGCAGGGCGTTTTTGGCCATGAGGTAGTTGCTCTGCGCATCAGTGGGCGGCACGTTGCGCTCATCGCCGAAGAAGAAAAATGTCTCGGCCCACGGCACCCGCTCGCGGTAGGTGGGCGAGGCCAGCAGCTCGTACAATTTCTTGGGTGAGCTGCCGCCCGATAACGCTACCGAAAACCGGCCCCGCGCCGCTACGGCCTGGCTGGCCTGCTCTACAAAGAAGTCGGCCAGACTGTGCAAAACCTCCTCCACGGAGGCGAAAACGTGCTGGGGCATGGCTATTTCTTTTTGCCGTTGAGGGGCAGCGTGAACCAGTGAAAGCCGTCGCGGGCGATGAGCGCCTCGGCCACTTCCGGGCCCCAGGAATCGGCCGAGTAGTTGGGGAAATTCAGGCTGGGGCGGCCCTGCCAGGAATTCAGGATGGGCATTACCAGGTCCCACGCTTCTTCCACCTGGTCGCCGCGCATGAACAGGGTCTGGTCGCCGAGCATGGTGTCGAGCAGCAGCGTTTCGTAGGCTTCGGGCGCTTCGGCCGAATACGTACCTTGGTAGTCGAACACCATGTCCACGGTGTTCAGCATCATGTCGAGGCCGGGGCGTTTGGCCTGCACCTGCAGACGGATGCTCATCTCGGGCTGAATGCTGATAACAAGGCGGTTCTGCTGCCAACTCTCGCCCGTTTCAGGCGGGAAAATCATGTGCGGCACGTCCTTGAACTGGATGCTGATGATGGACGCCGAGCGGTGCAGCCGCTTACCGGTGCGCACGTAGAACGGCACGCCCTGCCAGCGCCAGTTGTCCACGAAAAACTTCACGGCCGCGAAGGTTTCGGTGTTGGAAGTGGGGTTGGCGTCCTTTTCCTCGCGGTAGCCGGGCACCTCCTTGCCCTCAATCCAGCCCGCGCCATACTGCCCGCGCACGGCCGATTCGCGCACTTCCTCGGGCGTGAAGCGGCGCATGGCGCGCAGCACGTCCACCTTGCGGTTGCGCACTTCGTCGGCCGTGAAGTTTACGGGCGGCTCCATCGCCACCAGGCATAGCAACTGCAGCAAGTGGTTCTGAATCATGTCGCGCAGCGCGCCGGAGCCGTCGTAATAGCCCGTGCGCTCGCCCACGCCCAGCTGCTCGGTCACCGAAATCTGGACGTGCTCGATGCTGTTGCGGTTCCAGAGCGGCTCCATAATGGCGTTGGCGAAGCGGAAAGCCATGATGTTCTGCACCGTTTCCTTGCCCAGGTAGTGGTCGATGCGGTAAATCTGACACTCCTGAAAGTGCTGGGCCAGCAGCTTGTTCAGCGCCCGGGCCGACTCCAAATCGTGCCCAAACGGCTTCTCAATCACGATGCGAACCCGCGTGGGGTCATCATCAGAATGGCTTTGGGCAATGCCCGTAGCAATGATAGGGAAGAACTCGGGTGCCACGGCCAGGTAGTAAATCACGTTGGCCGGCGCGTCCCATTCCTTCTCAAAAGCGGCGATGCGCTGGCCGAATTCCTCGTAGGCGGCCGGCGTTTTCACGTCGGAAACCTGGTAGAAAATGTGCGGCGCAAACTTATCCCAGGCCTCTTTCTTGGCCTTGCCACTGCGCGAAAACTGGTTGAGGTCGGCCAGCAGGTTGGTGCGGAATTCTTCGTCGGTGAGCTTGGTGCGGCCCGTGCCGATGATGGCAAACTGCTCCGGCAGCCAGCCGTCGAGAAACAGGTTATACAGCGCCGGCGAGAGCTTGCGGGCGTTCAAATCGCCCGTGCCGCCGAAGATGACGAAGACAGTGGGCTTGATGTTGTTATTATTCATTGCCAGGGGGCGAATGTTAGGCGAGTGGGAGGGAGGGGATGGTAGGAGAAAGCCTGTCATCTTGAGCGGAGCGAAGGACCTTATCAGGTTAGCGCAATTTATGCGAGCGTGATAAGGTCCTTCGCTCCGCTCAGGATGACAGACGGAAAAGCTCCTAGCTGTTCGGCGTCACCGGCTCTTTCACCGGGCCGTGCTCTTCCACCTGCGCATCTTTCTTATTGGAAGCCTCCTCGTGCTCCGGCGTCCATTGCGTGTGAAATACGCCTTCCTTGCCAATCAGCTCATAAGTATGCGCCCCGAAGTAGTCGCGCTGGGCCTGAATGAGGTTGGAAGGCATCCGCGCCGTGCGGAAGGTGTCGAAGTAGCTCAGCGAAGCCATGTAGCCGGGCAGGGCCAGGCCGGCGGTGGCTGCGGCCGCTACTACGGCGCGGCTGCCGGGCACGGCCTCGTTCACCAGCTGCTGTACCTGCGCATCCAGCAGCAGGTGGGCCAGGTCGGGCATCTGTTTATAAGCGTTGTAAATCTCGTTCAGAAAGCCCGAGCGAATGATGCAGCCGCCGCGCCAGATTTTGGCGATTTCGGCCAAATTCAGCTCGTAGGAAAAATCCTTCGAGGCCTTCGAGAGCAGCTGCATTCCCTGGGCGTAGGTGATGACCATGCTGAAATAGAACGCCTGCTCCAGCTGCGCCAGCAGAGCCGCGTGGTCGCCCGGCAGCGGGCCGGCGGCCGGGCCATACAGCCCCGCCAGCTGCTCGCGCAGGGCCTTGTACTTCGATAAATCGCGCATTGCCACGGCCGTGTCCACGGTGGGCAGCGGCGTTTCCAAATCCATAGCTACCTGCGAAGTCCATTTGCCGGTGCCCTTCGAGCGGGCCTCGTCCTTGATGTCGTCGAGCAGCAAATGGTCGGTATTCGGGGCGATGAAACCGAAAATGTCCTTCGTAATATCCAGCAGGAAGGACTGGAACCGGCCCTCATTCCATTTAGCAAACACTTGTCCGATGGCCGCGTTATCCATCCCCAGACCCGTTTTCAGCACCGCATAGGTTTCCGCGATGAGCTGCATCAGGCCGTATTCGATGCCGTTGTGCACCATTTTCACGAAGTGACCGGCCGCACCGGGACCGATGTAGGTCACGCACGGCTGCCCATCTACCTGCGCCGCGATGGCCTCAAACATTGGCTGCATCACCGCGTAGGCCGCTTTGTCGCCGCCGGGCATCATGCTGGGGCCGAAGCGGGCGCCTTCCTCGCCGCCGCTCACGCCCATGCCGAAGAAGTGGAAGCCGGCCGCTTCCACCGCCTTGGCGCGCCGCTCGGTGTCGGTGAAGTGGGAGTTGCCGCCATCGATGATGATGTCGCCGGGCGAAAGCAGGGGCTGCAATTCGGCAATCACGCTGTCCACGATGGGGCCGGCGGGCACCAGCATCATCACCGCGCGCGGCGTTTGCAGGCCGTTGAGAAAGGTGGCGAGGTCCGTGAAGCCTTGCACGGGCTTACCCGCGCCTTCTTTGGCCAGTAGGTCAATTTTGTCGGCGGCCTTGTCGTAGCCGGCCACGGGAAAGCCGTGGTCGGCCAGGTTTAGTAGCAGGTTGCGGCCCATGGTACCGAGGCCAATCATGCCAAAAGAAGGCTTGGATGCGGGAGTTGCGCTCATCAGAAAAGAGGGGTTAAGAAGCAGGGTTCAGGTCAGGGAAACGAGTTACGCCAGAAAAAGGCGAAACCCGCGCGAAAGTTTTGGAGAGGTCGGCTGCTGGCGTGGGCCTGCACCGTGCTATCGGTTGGAAGCTTACACGGTTGACCTTATTATTAACCTATTAAAGTTGACTGAACGGAATGTCCTGAATCGGATAAGATTTCCAATCCTGATAGTCAAAATGCCACCACTCGGCGGGCAGTACCGTGAAGCCATTGCGTTCCATGGTACTGCGAAGCAGGTCCCGGCGGGCTTTCTGCTCCGTCGTTCCACCGGCATAAGCGGTGTAGAAGCGTGGGCTCATTTCATCGTACTCGCCGGGCATAGCGACTTCTTGATTGGCCGCGATATCCCACAAGCTCAGATCAACGGCACAGCCCCGATTGTGGCGTGAGCCCTTGCGTGGGTCGGCCACAAATTCCTTTTTGTCAGTAGGCGTGTGGTCCCACATCTGTTTGGTGATGCGCCAGGGCCGGTAGCCATCGAACACCAGCAGGCAGTAGCCTAGTGGTTTCAACTCGGCGTTCACTCGCGCTAAAGCCTCGGCGGCGGGGCGCTGCAAAAATGCCCGAGCCTGCGGATACAGCACCCGGCCCATGAAATTGTGGCTGGTGGCGTAGCGGATATCCAGCCGAATGGTCGGGTCGAGTTTGGTCAGTTCCACCAGCTCGCCGGGGCGGAAAGGACCAGCTTCGTGCGGTGGCCGAGCCGCACAGCTACCGACGACAATGAGGGAGCATAACAACCACAGATGTAGCAGGACACGATTCATAGCGAGAGCCAGCGGGCGGAAAGTCAAATAAACAGAAAAAGCAGCCCGTTGGACTGCTTTTTCTGTATTCGCACAAAGTATTTCGATTACAAAATTCCGCTCATAAAGCCCGGCGCAATGCCTAGCAGAATCGTGAGCAGCGCCAGCACCACCAGCGTCACTGTCTGGATACCGTCGACCGGTACTGGCGTGGCACCCTCGGGCGCGGGCTGCATATACATGGCGATAATCGGCCGCAGGTAGTAGTACAGGCCCACCATGCTCATGATAACCGCGAACACCACGAGGCCAATATAGCCCTGGCCCACGGCCGCCGCCAGCAGGAAAAACTTGCCAAAGAAGCCGCCTGTGAGCGGAATGCCCGCCAGCGACAACATGGCCACCGTCATCACGAAAGCCAGCAGCGGGTTGGTTTTGCCCAGGCCGTTGAGGCCGGAATACCGGTCTTCCTGGCGGTGTTCGGCCACCAGTTTCAGCACCCCGAAGGCTGCTACGGTGGCAATGGAATAGGCCAGCGAGTAGAAGAAAATGCCGCTGGCGGCATCACCCGTTAGAATGCCTTTGCTGGCCACGAGGCCGATTAGCAGGTAGCCGGCGTGGCTCACGCTGGAGTAGGCCAGCATGCGCTTGGTGTTGGTTTGGGCGGCCGCGCCCACGTTGCCGAGCAACAGCGTGAGGGCGCACATGGCTTGAATGGTCGGCATCCAGAAGCCCTGCGCGGCCGGCAGTGCCACCGCCAGCAGCTTGAGGAAAGCGGCGAAACCGGCCGTCTTCACCACCGTGCTCATGAAGGCGGTGAAGAAGGTAGGGGTGCCCTCGTACACGTCGGGCGTCCAGAAGTGGAACGGCGCGGCCGATACTTTGAAGCCGATGCCGATAATCATCATCAGAATGCCGATGTAGAGCATCGGTTGCAGGCTGGCATTGGCCGGGTTGGCCACGGCCGCGCCTAACTGCGAGAGGGCAAACGTGCCGGTAGCGCCATAAAGCAGCGCGATGCCGAAGAGCAGAATGCCGGTGGCAAATGCGCCCATCAGGAAGTATTTCAGCGCCGCCTCGTTCGAGCGCGAATCGCGCTTGCTGCTGCCGGCCAGCACGTACATGCTGATGCTCAGGATTTCAATGCCCACAAACAGCATCAGCAAATGGTCGTAGCCAATCATCATGATGGCCCCGACCAGCGAGAAGAGAAGCAGCGCGTAGTATTCGGCCAGGTTCGGCTCGCCCGATACCACATAGCTGCGCGAGAAGGGCAGCAGCAGAATGGTGGTGAGCAGCACGATGCCGGTGAAGGCTACCGTGTAGTTATCCACCACCAGCATGTGGTTGAAGTAGGGCGCGTGCGCCACGTTCCAGTCGGCGAAGTTGGCCCCGAACACGGCCAGCAGCAGCAGCATGGCGCCGGGCAGCAGCACCTTATTCGAGCGCAAAAAGCCCAGGAACAGGTTGAGGATGCCGAAGACGGAGAGGAGAATGATGGAGGTCATAAGTACTAGGGTGTCATTCCGAACGCAGTGAGGAATCTGGAGCAAACCGTTGGCAGTGCCGAACCCAGATTCCTCACTGCGTTCGGAATGACAAAGAGGTTATCGGCCAACCAGCGCCAGAATGTTGGTAACGGCCGGCTCCGAGATGTGCAGGAAGGTATTCGGAAACAAGCCAATCCAGAACACCAGTGCGATGAGCGGTACCAGAATCAGCAACTCGCCGCCGGTGAGGTCGGTGATGGTTTCGGAGAACGACGAATCGGGGCCGAGCATCACGCGCTGGAACATGCGCAGCAGGTACACCGCCGAGAAAATGATGGTCAGACCGGCTACGGCACCTACCCAGGCATTGTATTGGTACACGCCGGCCAGCAGCAGGAATTCGCCTACGAAGCCGCCCGTGAGGGGCAGCGCCACCGTGCTCAGCAGCATTATCAGGAAGCACACCGAGAGGATGGGCGTGCGGCGCGTCAGGCCACCGAGGTCGGGGATGAAGCGGGTGCCAGTGCGGCGCTCAATGGCATCGGCGATGAAGAACATCCCGACCACGTTCACGCCGTGGGCCAGCATCTGAACCACCGCGCCCTGCAGGCCAATTTGGGTGAGCGAGAATACGCCGGCCGCCATCAGCCCAACGTGGGAGAGGGAGGAGTAGGCGATGAGACGCTTCACATCACGCTGCCGAATGGCGATGATGGCCCCGTAGATAATGCCGATGACGGAGAGAATGATAACCGGCTTCTGCCACTGGCTCACTCCCAGCGGTACCACCGGCAGCAGCCAGCGCATGGTGCCGTAGATGCCCATTTTCAACATGATGCCCGAGAGCAGCATGGTGGCGGGGGCGGGGGCTTCGGTGTAAGTATCGGGCTGCCAGGTGTGGAAGGGGAAAATGGGCATCTTCACGGCGAAGGCCGCAAAAATCAGCCAGAACAGCCAGGATTGCTCCGAGGCGCTGAGCTTCAGGTTATAGAAGGCGGTGAGCTCCGAGGAGTGCTGGGCCAGCGAGCCGGCGGCAGGGCCGGTCTGCAAATACAGATATACGAAGCCGGCCAGCATCAGCAGCGAGCCGACTACGGTGTAAAGGAAAAACTTGAGGGTGACGGCAATGCGGCGCTCGCCGCCCCAGGCACCCGCCAGCAGGTAAATCGGAATAAGGGCGACTTCCCAGAAAAAGTAGAACAGGAAGGCATCGAGCGAGACGAATACGCCGAGCAGGCCCGTTTGCATGAACAGCACGAGGGCGTAGAACGTGGACGGGTTGTCGTAGTCGCGCTTGAAGGCGCTCAGTAGAATGAGCGGCACTAGGAAGGTGGTGAGCAACACCATCAACAAACTCAGGCCATCGAGCCCGATATGGAAGTTGATGCCGGCCGACGGAATCCAGCGGTAATCGAGGTTGAAGGCGGCCGAGCCGTGGTGGGTGAAGTCGAACGCGACGTAGGCGGCGATGGCGAATTCGAGGAGCGAGGCCCCGAAGGCGAGGGCGCGGGCGGCGGCTCCCTTAACGACTAGCAGCAGCAGGGCGGCGGCTAAAGGGAGAAAAAGCAGTACAGCAGTCAGCATCAGCAGGCGGGTTGGGCGCGTTGCAGGGTGGGGGAACCCACCCGCAAATTGACCGCAAACTTACGCACGGACTAGGAAGGCACCACCGTTTTTGTGCAACTTCTACTGTCGGGCCACTTTGCGGCTCATCAGCACGCGCCCGCTGGCATCGAGCCACTGCGCCGTGTAGAGCCCGGGAGCCAGCGCCGCGACCGAAACCGAAGTCTCGGCGGCGGCCGTGGGCTGGCGCAGCACTTCGCGGCCCAGGGCATCGAGCAGGCGCACGGTGGCGGTGGTACGGGCGGGCTGGCGCAGGGTGAGGGTTTCGGTGGCGGGGTTGGGGAAGGCCAGGAAACCGGCGGCTTCGGCTGCGGCGGCGGCGGCCGTGGGTCGGCAGGATACGGCGGCCATGATTTTCGTCCACAGCTCGGTATCAAAGGAGGACGCGGCCAGGCGGCTGGCTCCGGCCGTATTGCCCTGCCGCACCACCACGAGGCCCAGGCTGGGCACCACGTAAATCTTCTGGTCGTTTTTGCCGAGGGCGGCGATGAGGTCGGCGGGGGCGGAGGGGATGAGCGGGCCGGGCAGCGTGATTTGGGAGCCGGGCAGCTTGTAGCTGGGCTGGCCATTGAGCCACCAGAGGTAGCCGTAGCTGCGGTTCAGGGTTTGGCTGGGGGTAGTCATGCGGCGGAAATAAGCCGTGTCGGTCATAATCTGAGTGCCGTTCCAGGAGCCCCGGGCGAGGATAAACAGGCCGAAACGCGCCATGCTACGGGCTTTGCTGTAGAATACGTCATTGGCCCACAGGCCCGTCATGCCGATGCGGGTGCCCAGGCGCTGGCTGGTGTAGGTGGTCATGCTGGCAACGCCGCTGGCTTGCACTAGCACGTTTTGCAGGGTGCGGTAGGCACCGGTGTGATAGGCCCAGCGCGTGGCCGGCGTAGTGAGGTAGAGCAGGCAGCTGGGCGTGGTGCTTTCGTTGTCGCAGGGCGCGGGCGGGCTGTCGTCGAGCCCGGTGGTCATGGTGATTTGGTGCAGCAGCTGAATCTGGCGCTGCTGCGGGCGGGTGGCGCTGGTCCAGCGGCCGAGGTATTTGGAGGTGCTGTCGGTCAGGCTCAGGAGGCCGTCCTGCCGGGCCAGGCCCACGAGCGTGGCCGTGAGCGACTTGCCCGCCGAGGCCCAGTACCAGGCCGAATCGGCGGTGTAGGTGCCGTAGTAATGCTCCACCACCATCCGGCCGTCTTTCAGGATTAATAATGACTTGCTGCTTTTGCGCCCGGCAAAGGCAATGAGCGAATCTAACTGTGGCTGGCACCAGCCCAGGCTGGCGGGCGTGGTCGTGGCCCAGGTGCTGCCCGTGACGGGCGGGAAGTACAGGCTGGATGTCTGGGCCTTGGCCTGATTGACTGTCAGGAGCAGCGGGAGAATCAGCAGGCCCGTCAGGAGTAACGCGTTTTTCATCGACACAAAGAACTTCAACAGTTGAATATTCAGCTTGACTAACCGGGCTGACTCAGGTTTAAGGCCGTAGCGCGAACTTTGTGGTGCGCGTCTCTGAAAGAAGGTCACACGGTTCTAACGGCGAGGGGAAGCGCACTACAAAGCTCGCGCTACGATTTCGCGCTATACCTATGACGACTCCCATCCTGCGCGTGGCCCGGCCCACCGACAACCTGCCCGCCCTGCGACACTTCTACTGCGACGGCCTGGGCCTGCAGCAACTGGCATCCTTCACTGCCCACAATGGCTTCGACGGCCTCATGCTGGGCCACCCGCAGGCCCCGTATCATCTGGAGTTCACGCACCAGCCCGGCCATGTCGTCGGCCGCGCTCCCACTTCCGACAATCTGCTCGTCTTCTACCTGCCCGATGCTGACGAGTGGCAAGCCGCCGTGCAGCGCATGGAGGCCACTGGCTTCGTGTCGGTCCCATCATATAACCCGTATTGGGATGTGCACGGCCGCACCTTCGAAGACCCTGATGGCTACCGCGTGGTGCTGCAGCAAGCCGCGTGGGCACCGCAAGCAGCTTCACCGGTGACGTTGCGCGATTTCCAGCCGGGCGACCAGCCCGTTTTCCGGCAGCTTAATGAGGAGTGGATTTCGCACTACTTCACCCTCGAACCCGCCGATTTGAAGGCCCTCGACCATCCCGAAGAGTACATTCTGGCACCGGGCGGCTGCATTTTGCTGGCCGAAGTGGGCGGGCAGGTAGTGGGCACCTGCGCCCTGATTAAGATGGACGACGGCCGCAGCTACGAGCTGGCCAAAATGGCCGTCTCGCCCGCGGCGCAGGGACAGCAGATTGGCTATTTGCTGGGCCAGGCGGCCGTGCAGCGGGTGCGCGACCTGGGCGGGGCCCGCGTGTATCTGGAAAGCAACTCGAAGTTGGCCCCGGCGCTGGCGCTGTACCGCAAGCTGGGCTTTCAGGATTTGGCCGAGCCCAACCCGTCGCCCTATGCCCGGGCCGACGTGCAGATGGAGTTGTTGCTGGCCTGATGTCTAACCTATTGCCTGACAATCCGTCCGTGGTATCGCGCCTCGCGCCCACGCCCAGCGGCTATTTGCACCTCGGCAACGCCGTGAACTTCGTGCTCACCTGGCTGCTCACGCGGCGAGCCGGCGGCACGCTGCATTTAAGAATCGACGACCTGGACCGGGCCCGCCTGCGCCCGGCCTACCTGGATAATATTTTCCGCGTCATCGACTGGCTGGGCATTGATTTCGACCAAGGCCCCAGTGGCCCCGACGACTTCCTGCGGCACCAGTCGCAACTTCTGCATCTGCCCGAATACAACCGAGTGCTGCGCCGGCTGACGCTGGTGCCGGGCCTGGTACAGGCCAGCCAGCGCACCCGCACCAATGGGACCGAGGCTGCAGTTGCGCTCGAAACGCCGGGCGCGGCCTGGCGGGCGCACGTCCCGCCAACCACCAGAATTCTTTTCCCCGATGCCTGGCAGGGCGAAACCAGCGTACCGCTCGGCGCGCTGATGCCCGACTTCGTGATTCGCAAAAAAGACGGCGTGGCCGCGTATCAGGTCGCGTCGGTAGTGGATGATTTGCGGCTCGGTACCAACCTGATTGTGCGCGGGCTGGACCTGCAAGCCAGCACCGCCGCGCAACTCTGGCTGGCTGGGCAGCTATCGGAAACGGCGGCATTTAATGCATCACGCATTCAGTTTTTTCATCACCCGCTGCTGACCGATGCGGCGGGTCAGAAGCTCTCCAAGTCGCAGCAGTTGCCTTTGGATGCGGGAGTGCTGGCCTCAACGGGCGGCCGAACGGCAGTATTTGCAGCGGTGGCGCAACTGCTGAAGCTGCCGGCAGAAGCGGCTGCCACATTGCCGACGCTCCAACAAGCCTTCACCGCGGTGAAACTCCCTTTGCCCTCTCTTTAAACTCTGTCCGAAAATGCCTATCGCACTTCCTTCTTGAACTGCTCGGCCCAGTGGTCGGCCAAGCGCGTGGGTTCCGGCAGCTTGTAGCCGCGCAGGCAGGCCAGCGTGAGGCGCGTGGCCGTGGCTTGGTCGCAACGGTGGCCGGGGCTCACGAACAGCGGCAGTATTTTGTCTTTGCTGCGAATAACTTCGCCGATGAGCTCGCCGGATTTGGCATCGAGTAGCGGCTCAATGCTGCCCCGCTCTGGGCCGGGCTCCGTGAAAATGCCCGTCAGCTTCTGCTTGGCTACGCCGAAGGTGGGCATGTCGAGCAGCACGCCCAGGTGCGCGGCAATTCCCATGCGGCGCGGGTGCGCAATGCCGTGGCCGTCGACCATGATGATATCGGGCTTGTTTTCGAGCTTGGCGAAGGCGTGAATCACGTTGGGGGCTTCGCGGAAGGAGAGGAAGCCGGGCACGTAGGGCATATCCACGGGGCCGTAGTTGTACACCTTTTCCACCAACTCCAGCGAAGGGAATTTCAGCACTACAAAGACCGATAGGATGGTGTCGGGCGTGGGAAACGACGAGTCGCAGCCGGCAATGAGGCGTGGCTCGCCCGCCAAAGGTTCATTGCGCACGCGCTGGCGCATTTCGTGCTGCTGCTCGGTCAGGCTTTTGACGAGGGCGGGGTCGGGTGGGGGGCTGGGCGGGCGGTAGTAGGCCATGTGAGGCAGGTAAAAATTAGGGTGAAAGGGTTAGAATAGCTCAACCGTAGCATCCTGCGGCGGTGTGGGGCGTATGAGGGCCATACGTTTCTTCGTCGGCCATGTCTGATTCCAACGCTAAGCACTCCGAACAACCCGCTTCCACCGGCTCCGGCCCGCTGCTGGAGCGCCGCTATTTTATTGATTTGGCGCGCGCCCGAAAATCGCCGGCCCAGCTCATGGCCGAGGTGCAGGCCGACGTGCCCCGCTTCTCGCCCGATGCGCTGGCCAATTTCACGAAAAAGGACGGCGAAGATGGCCGCCTGAAAGTCGGCGACGAGTTCAGCATCACCATTTTGGGTCCCTGGGACGGCTGCGTGCGCGTCACCGAGGTCAGCGCCACGTCCTTTGAGTTCATCACCCTGGAAGGCCACCCCGAGGCCGGCTGCATTCGTTTCGAAACGCATTATCTGGATGAGTCGCCCGATGTGCTGCGGTTTGAAATCCGCTCTTCGGCCCGCTCACGCGATGGGCTGGTGGCCTTCGCCTACGACACTCTCGGCGGCGGCAAGCTGATGCAGGAAGCTACCTGGACCGAGTTCTGCCGGCGCGTGGCGGCGGCCAGCGGCGGCCATGCGCTGGCCGATGTAGTGGTCGAAACCTTCCGGCACGACGAGGCCGGCCACGTTCAGCACACCCGCCATGAGTAACCAGATTGCCGCCGTTCCTGCCTCGGCAAAACCGCCCGCCTGGGAGCAGTACCGCGCCCGCCTCGATTCCTACGCCCACGCCCAGGTCAACTACGACTTCTCACGCCAGAACGAGTACACTAGCGCCACCGGCTGGCGTCTCGACGACTACGAAACTGACCTGCCCGCCGAAGCTCCCGGCCCGCCCGAGTCCGCCGGCTCCTTCGCCGCCGCCCAGGACGTGCTGCGCCGCTACGCCTTCCCGCCGCCCGACCTTATCACCGGTTACTTCGACCCCAACATCCCGCTCGAAAAGCGCATCATGGTGCTGCGGGCGCACTTTCTGGTCTTTAATTTCTACTTCGGCGTGCGCGTGAGTGAGGTGACCGACGAGGCCGCCCGCGCCACGCCCGGCGGCCCGGAGCGGGTGTGGGGCTACGGCTACCGCACCCTGGAAGGCCACTTCGAAAAAGGGCAAATCGACTTCACCATTCACAAAAACCTGGCTACCGGGGCGGTGCAATTTCGCATCCATGCCGTGTCGCAGCCCGGCCAGATTCGCAACCCGTTCTATTGGGTGGGTTTCAAGCTGTTTGGGCGGATACTCCAGCGCAAGTTTGCCCGTGAGTCGTTGCGTCGAATGAAGGAGCTGGTGGGCAAAACGTTGGCCGGAACGCCATTGCCGCAAACCTTACCCGTAATGGCTAGTTAAGTCTTTTGTAGGGTGCGGGGCTTGCCCCGCCCGTCGTTGAACGACTCAGATACAGGCCGTGCAACGACGGACTGGGGCAAGCCCCGCACCCTGCTTGTTTATATCCAAACCCTCCCCCAACATGCTTCCAACGAAAGCCTACGCCGCCCCGGCCGTTAATATTCCTCTAGAGCCCTTCAACTTCGAGCGCCGTGAAGTCGGCCCGCACGACGTACTCATTGATATTCAATTCTGTGGCGTGTGCCATTCCGACCTGCACCAGGTGCGCGACGAGTGGGGCGGCTCCATCTTCCCGATGGTGCCCGGCCACGAAATCGTGGGCCGCATCACCCAGGTGGGCGACCACGTGAAAAACTTCAAAGTGGGCGACCTGGCCGGCGTAGGCTGCATGGTAGACTCCTGCCGCACCTGCCCCAGCTGCCAGGAGGGCCTGGAGCAGTACTGCGAGACCACCGGCATGGTGGGCACCTACAACAGCCGTGAAATTGGCAGCGGCGCGCCCACCTACGGCGGCTACTCCAGCCAGATTGTGGTGGATGAAAAGTACACCCTCAAGGTATCGGAGAAGCTGGATTTGGCCCGCGTGGCCCCGCTGCTGTGCGCCGGCATCACCACCTACTCGCCCCTGCGGCAGTGGAAAGTGGGCCCCGGCCACCGCGTGGGCGTGATGGGCCTCGGCGGCCTGGGCCACATGGCCGTGAAGCTCGCCGTTGCAATGGGTGCCGAAGTAACCGTACTCAGCACCTCGCCTAACAAAGAAGCCGATGCCAAAGAGCTGGGGGCCCACAAATTTGTGGTGACCAAAGACGAGGCGCAGCTGAAATCGGTGCGCAACTACTTCGACTTCATCATCAACACCGTATCGGCCCAGCTCGACCTGGCCACCTACGTGAACCTGCTGCGCCGCGATGGCACCATGATTCTGCTGGGTGTGCCCACCGAGGCCCCGCACATCCACGCCTTCAACCTCATCAGCGCCCGCCGCCGCATCGCGGGCTCGCTCATCGGCGGCATTGCCGAGACGCAGGAAATGCTGGACTTCTGCGCCGAGCACAACATCATGTCCGATATCGAAGTCATTGATATCAAAGACATCAACGAGTCGTATGAGCGTATGCTGAAAGGCGACGTGAAGTACCGCTTCGTGATTGATTTGGCGACGCTGAATAACTAGCGGATTTTAACTGTCGATAAACAGAAAAGGCTCCTGCAATTAGCAGGAGCCTTTTCTGTTTTAAGTCTAACCCTCATCTACTGCTTCGTGAACACGTACGGGTCCTGCTCCAGCCCGTCGTTCACGCGGATTTCCAACGTCTTCACCTGCCCGTTTTCCACGGTGAAAGGGGCCGCGAAAATCCCGTAGGCCGCGTTGGAAAAGGTGCTGCGGAAGGTGTCGCCGTCCATATAATCCAGCGTGGTGGTGAGGGCGGGGTGGTGCGAGAAGCGCACGAGCAGCTGCTTGCCCTTGGGCTCCACCGTGATGGTGCCATAGACGGGGTGCTGGTAGGTGCCGGCGTAGACTTGCAGGTTGCGGGCGGGCTTGTTTTTCTTCGCCACACGGGCAGCCAGCTCGGCCACGGTCTTGGCGGTTTCGGCGTTGCCTTTGCTGGCGATGGCGTAGAGCTGGCGGCTGCGGTCCACGTAGGGCACGCCCAGGTAGGCGTCGAGCAGCTGGTAGCGCAGGGCCTCGAAGAAGCTTTGGTTGTCCTGATTGGTGAGCACGGCGAGGCCCAGGTTTTCCTCGGGCACGAAGCATACGTTGGTCACGAATCCATTGGCCCCGCCCGTGTGCCAGAATATCTGGCGGGCGTTGTAGTCGGCTGAGAACACGCCCAGACCGTAGGTGCGGAAATGGCTGGGGAAGATGGGCGACTTGCTGGCGCTCACCAGCGTATTGCCCTCGCGGGTGCGGCGCAGCGTGGCCCAGGGCAGCACGCGCTGGCCGTTGTACTTGCCGCTATCGAGCTGGAAGCGCAGCCAGTGGCCGAGGTCATTCACGTTGGAAACCAGGCTGGCGGCCGGGCCGAAATTATCCACCTCATCAAACGGCACCCGCGTGAGTGGCCCGAAGGCCGTGGTATAGGGCAGCGCCACGTTGGCCCGCTGGCCGGCTCCGGCCGAGAGGGGATACGTGTTATTCATGCCCAGCGGGGTGAGCAGGCGCTGCTGTACGAAGTCCTGCCAAGTGGTGCCGCCCGTGGCGACGGGGATGATTTCGCCCGCCGTGAGGAAGCCGTAGTTGCTGTAGCCGTACTGCTGCCGAAACAGGCCCGTGGGCTTCAGATAGCGCACTTTTTGCAGGATTTCGGCCCGGCTCAGGTTGGAATCCCAGAAAGTGAAATCGCCCTGGAAGGTTTTGGTGCCCATGTGGTGGCCCAGCACGTCGCGGATGGTGACCAGCCGCGTGCTGGTGGAATCGTAGAGGCGGAAATCGGGCAGGTACTTCCGCACCGGGTCGTCTAGCTTCAGCTTGTTCTCCTCCACCAATTGTGAAATGGCGGTGCCGGTGAAGAGCTTGGAATTGGAGGCGATGAGGAAAAGCGTGTTGCCGTCCACCGGCTCGGGCTTGCCCACGGCCTTCACCCCAAAGCCCTGTGACACCACTACCTGCCCGTCCTTCACCACCGTCACGGCCAGGCCGGGGATGTTCCAGAGTTTGAGGCCGCGCTGCACGTAGCTGGCTAGGCTGTCGCGCACAAAGGCATTGCCGGCGGCGGATTTGGGGTTGGCCGTTTGGGCGTGGGCGGGAGAAACAAAGGCGGCGGCCGAAGCCAGCGCGGCCACAAGAGCAGGAAGGCGCATAGAATGAGGTTGAAAGCAAAAAGAAAGCCGGCCGAAACGGCCCCGGAGGCAGTTTGGCCGGCCCAAAACTAAGGCGCAAACGGGTGGGGCGGCAGCAACCTATTCCACCACCAGACGCTGCCAGCGCTGGCCCGCCGCTAGCGGAATGCCCAGCACGTACACGCCCGGGGCCAGCCCGGCCACCGAAACGCCGCCCGCCGCCTGTGCGGCCGGCCAGCGCCGCACCACGCGGCCCTGCAAATCGAGCAGGGTGAGGGGGCCGGTAGCCGGAGTGGGCAGCCGCAGCTGCAGCTGGTCGTGGGTCGGATTGGGGAAGGCATCTACCGGCGCAAGGGCGGCCGCGCCGCGCACGGCCAGGGCCGTGTTCACCACGCGGGCCAAGCCGAAGCGCGGCTGCCCGCCCACGCTGGTAAAGTCGCCGGCGAGCAGCAGGGCGTTGGTGCCGGGTTGCAGGTACACGCGCGCCGCCGCTTGGCGGTACGACTCGTTGGCCACCAGCAGCGGCTGAAAGCCGGCATCGAGGCTGCCGGTGGGGGTGAGGCGCAGCAGGCGCTGGCTTTGCACCGTGGCCCCGGGGGCAATGGCCACCAGCTTGCCATCGGGCTGCTCCACGGCATTGGTGGCGGGGCTGGCGGCCACAAAGGTGGCATCGGGCGCGCCGCTGGCCAGCAGGCGCACCACGCCGTAGGGGGCGGCCTGCCCATTGAAGGTGGTGAAGCTGCCCATTACCAGCAGCTTGCCGCTGGCCAGGGGCAGCACCGTAAACAGGGCGTTGGTCCCCCCGCCCGTACCAATGGAAAACGTGTTATCAATGCTGCCGTCGGCGTTGAGGCGGGTCAGGTAGCTGCGGACGGCATCGTTCCAGTGCACTAGGGTCTGGTTATTGGCCAAGCCGTACACGTTGCGGATGCCATTGGGAGTGCCCGTACCCACATTTGGCACCTGCCACACGGCGTTGGTGGGTGGGGCGAAGGTGGTGTTGAGGGTGCCATCGGCGTTGAGGCGGGCCAGGTAGCGGCGCGGCTGGCCATTCACCCGCCCGAAGCCGCCGCGCACCAGCACCTGCCCGCCCGGCGTGGGCGTGAAGCTGACCCCGGCGCAGCAGAACGGGTAGGGGTAGGCGGTGCCAAACTGCAGCTCGACCGCCGCGTAGGCCGGGTCGAAGGTGCCGTTGGCCAGGATGCGGCGCACCAGGGTGGTAGTGTCGGTGTTCTGGTAGGTGGCGAAGTAGGTGCCGTCGGGCTGCGGCACCACGTCGTTGTAGTACGTACGGTTGTTGGCCAGCGCCAGCGGAGCCGGCAGCACCGGCTGCGAATTATACGTGCTGTTGGCGTTGAGCAGAATAAAGCGGGGCGCGGTGCCGGTCGGATACCCCACTGCCTGCCCCCCGGCCGTGGTGAACGGCCCATTGACCAGCAGCTGCCCGCTGTTGAGGGGCGTAAGCTGCGCGTTTACCACAAAGTAGAGCTGGGCCGCGTAGCTGGCATCGAGCAGGCCGGTGCTGCTGAGGCGCACCAGCCCGGTGGCCGGTTGTCCATCGAACTCCGAAAAGCCCCCTCCGGCCAGATACTGGCCGTTATTTAGCTCCACCAGGGCCGGGATGTAGCCATAGGTCCCGCCGCCCGTGGCAAAGGCGGGGTCCACGGCACCGGTGCTGCTCAGCCGGACCAGGCCGCCGCGGGGGCTGCCCCCAAACGCGGTGAAGATGCCCCCGACCAGCAGGCTGCCATCGGCCCGCACCCCCACGCTGGCCACGTAGCCGTTGCCGTCCACGTTGCTGGTGAAGGCCGGGTCGGGCGCGCCGCTGGGCAGTAAGCGTATCAGGTCGGTGGCCGTGGAGCTATTGCCCGTGAGGTTGGAGCCGCCCAGCACCAGCTTGCCGTCGGGCTGGCGCGCTAAATCGCCCAGATAGCCGTTGGAGGTGGTGGCGGGGGCCAGCGAAGCAAACGACCCATCGACACTACCCGAAGGCAGGAGCCGGACCAGCAGCGGCCGGGCCTGCCCGTTGAAGGTGCTGAACTGCCCGCCCGCGAGAATTGCCCCGTCGGGCTGCACCAGCAGCTTCTTAATAAAGCCGCCGCCGCTGCCCAACGCCACGCCCGTCCCGATGTTGAAGCTGGCATCGGGCAGGCCGCTGGGCAGCAGCCGAACAAGCCCTTTGATGGGCTGGCCGTTGAAGGTGCTGGAGGAAGCCCCGCCCACCAGAATCTTCCCATCGGCCTGCACGGCGATGGACCCGATAAAGCCGGCTTCCCACAGCGTGCCGCCCGCGCCGAAAGTGGCATCGCGGCTGCCATCGGGGTTGAGACGCACCAGGCTTTGGGCCGGCTGGCCGTTGAAATAGCTCAGGCCCTGCTCGGCCCCCAGCAGAATCTTGCCGTCGGCTTGCAGGGCGATGGCCGAAATGGCCCCATCGGGGCCGCTGCCCACTTGGGCGCGGAAGGCCAAGTCGGGCGTGCCGTCGGCATTGAGGCGCACCACCCGGGCCGTGGCCTGCCCGTTCAGCAAATGAAAGTCGCCGCTGAGAATGACCTTACCATCGGGCTGCTTCACGGCGGCCTCGATGGAGCCGCCGAAGGAAGTCAGGCCCGCTGCGAAGCCGGCATCGAGCGTTTGGGCCTGCGCCGATGTTGCCCGGCCACCCAGCAGCCCGATAATTACCAATAAAGAGTAGAGAAAGCGCATAAGCAGCGAACCGGGAAAAAAAGGAAAGGAATGGGAGCCCCCGGCCGCCAAAAGATTTGACCGCTAGAAACCCTCGTAAAGCTAAGTAGCCGCCAGATTACACCACGCGGCGCATGGGCACGGGCGTAGCATCGGCATACACGATATGCTCGTCGCGCACAGGCTCTTCGCCCCGGAATTTTTGCAGGATGCGGGCCGTGGTGATGATGTCCTTCTGGCAATAGTGCGCGATGCGGGGCAGGTCGTTTTCCTCCCAATACACCCGCGCCACGTCGGCCCCGGTGATATCGTCTTTTGGGGTAGGAATGCCAAACAGGGCGGCCAATAGGTTGAGGGAAGTGTAGGACTTGCGGTCGCCGAACTTCCACAGCTCCATGGTATCGTGGTGGGGGATTTCCCAGGGCTTTTTGCCGGCCATGTCCAGCTGCGGGGGGAGGGGCAGGCCATTCACAAGCAGGCGGCGGCCGAGGTAGGGGAAGTCGAATTCCTTGCCGTTGTGGGCGCAGAGCAGGAACTTCGGTTTGTTGGCCAGCAGCCCGGCGAAGTCGCGCAGCAGATGCTTCTCGTCGTGGTCGGCGTAGCTTTTCACGCGGAAGCGCACGATTTCTTCCTCTTTATCAAATACGAAATACCCCACCGACACGCACACCACCTTTCCAAACTCTGCATAAATCCCAGCCTGCTCAAACAGGCTGGCGGCCGTGAGGTGCTCGGGGAAGGGCTCGGCGGCCTGGGGGCGGCCGGTGTAGCCCTGCTGGCGGCGCAGGCTCTCGCTCTTGTGCTCCCACAGCTGCCGCAGCATCTCGTCGAGGCTGTCGTGGCAATCCACGCAGGGCACGGTTTCGATGTCGATGACGAAAAGCTGGTCGAGTGGGGTGCGGTGGAGGTGCTGCATGAGAAGGGTAGAAGCAAGCTGGCGGGGGCGGCGGCCGCGCCACCCGTGTATCTCAAAGCTACAGCAAGAGAGGCCCTGCATCCAAAGCGTAAAGCGGTTTCTAATTCAGAGCGATGTAGGAGCGGGGTCGTACCCGGTAGGGCTGGCCCCCGCCCGCCGTTGAACGGAATCGTTGAGATAGGGCAAGCGTCCGGGCGGGGGCCAGCCCCGCCCCTACATTGTGCTGGCTTCGGAATTGCCCTACTCCACCACCAGGCGGGCGGCGCGGGTGCCGGCACGCACCACGTACACCCCGGCGGGCAGGCCGGCCACGTCGAGGGCCGGGGCGGCGGGGCGTACCAGCTGGCCCAGGCTGTTATACACCAGCAGCAGGGACCCGGCCGGCGCGCCCAGCACCTGAACCGGGCCGCCGTGGGCGGGGTTGGGCACCAGCACCAGCGTGGCCGGCGCATCGGCGGCGGGCACGAACTGCACGGGCGAGTGCGTCACCGTGCCGTTGGCGTCGGTCTGGGCCAGGCGGTAGTAGGCGGCGGTGGGGGCATCGGCATCGGCGAAGGTGTAGGCGTGGGGGGCCGTGCTGCTGCCCGCCCCGGCCACGAAGCCCCGGCGGACAAAGGCCCGGCCGTCGGCCGATTTCTCCACCACAAAGCCGGCGTTGTTCTTCTCCGAGGCGGTGGCCCAGGCCAAGGCCACGGCAGTGGGGCCGGTGCGGCGGGCGCTGAAGCTGACCAGTTCCACGGGCAGAGGCTGTAGGGAGCGTAGCGGGTTCAGCCTGTCAAAGCGGCTGGCGCTGGTGGTGGTGCCGTCGCCGAGCTGGCCGCTGGGGTTCTGGCCGGTGCTGGCGAAGTTGTAGCCCGAGGGGGTGCGAATCAGCGAGAAGGAGGCTGCTGGGCCCGGGGCCAGGGTGGTCCAGCCGGTGCCCAGGGTGGCTTCCTGGGTGGGGGTGTTGCGGTTGGTGGTGCTGCCATCGCCAAGCTGGCCTTCGGCGTTGCGGCCCCAGGCGTAGGCCGTGCCATCGGCCCGCAGGCCTATGCTGTGGGCCGCGCCGGCGGCCAGCTGGGTGTAGTGGTCGGTGGCCGTGCCCACCAGCATGGGCATGCCGTGGTCGGTGGTGCTGCCGTCGCCGAGCTGGCCGCTGCCGTTGTCGCCCCAGGCGTAGGCCGTGCCGTCGGCTTTCAGGCCCAGGCTGTGGTACTGGCCCGCCACCAGTTGGGTATATGTGCCGCTTCCGCTCACCAGCGTGGGCATAGTGCGGTCGGCGGTGGTGTCGTCGCCGAGCTGGCCGGAACCATTGTAGCCCCAGGCGGTAGCCGTACCGTCGGCCATCAGGCCCAGGCTGTGGAAGGAGCCGGCGGCCAGGTGGGTGAAGCGGTCGGTGGCGGCCCCCACCGGGGTAGGCACGCTGCGATTGGTGGTGCTGCCGTCGCCGAGCTGACCGAAGCTGTTCTGGCCCCAGGCGTAGGCCGTGCCATCGGCTCGCCGGCCCAGGCTGTGTAGGGCACCGGCGGCCAGCTGGGTGTAGCGGTCGGTGGCCGTGCCCACCAGTATGGGCACGCTGCGATTGGTGGTGCTGCCGTCGCCGAGCTGGCCGTTGCGGTTGTCGCCCCAGGCGTAGGCCGTGCCGTCGGCTTTCAGGCCCAGGCTGTGGTACTGGCCGGCGGCCACCTGCACCCAGTCCTTATCGGTGCCCACCTGCATGGGGCTGTTACGGTTGGTGTCGGGGCCCGCCGTGCCGATGCCCAGCTGCCCATAGGTGTTGTCGCCCCAGGCCCACAGCGTGCCATCGGCCCGCACGGCCAGGCCGAAGGCACCGCCCGCGGCCGTGCTGCGCGTGGGCAGGGCCGTGCCCGTGGCGGTGGGCGTGTTGCGTTGCGTGGTGTTGCCACACCCAAGCTCGCCGCTGCCGTTGTAGCCCCAGGCATAGGCGGTGCCATCGGCCTTCAGGCCCAGGCTGTGGTACTGGCCGGCCGCCAGCTGCGTGTACAGGCCACCCCCGATTACCGGGGTGGGCACCCGGCGCTGAGTAGTGGTGCCGTCGCCGAGCGCCCCGCCGGCGTTGTGGCCCCAGGCGGTGGCGGTGCCGTCGGCCCGTAACCCGAGGCTGTAGTTAGCGCCCGCTGCCACTTGCGTGTACAGGTCGGCCCCGCTCACGGGCGTGGGCAACAGGCGGTTAGTGGTGGTGCCGTCGCCGAGCTCGCCGGTGGCGTTGCGACCCCAGGCATAGGCGGTGCCATCTGCCCGCAGGGCCAGGGTATGAGAGGTGCCCGCCGCCAACTGAGTGTACAGGCCGCCCCCGCTTACCGGATTGGGCACCAAATGGTTAGTAGTGGTGCCGTCGCCCAGCGCGCCGTCGCCGTTGTAGCCCCAGGCGGTGGCGGTGCCGTCGGCTTTCAGGCCCAGACTATGGTAGGTACCGGCGGCTAATTGGGTGTAGGCATCGCCCCCGCTCACTGGAGTGGGCACCAGGCGGGTGGTGGTGGTGCCGTCGCCCAGCGCGCCGTCGCCGTTGTAGCCCCAGGCGGTGGCGGTGCCGTCGGCTTTCAGGCCTAGGCTGTGGTAGGTGCCCGCCACCAGCTGGGTGTAGCTGCCGCCCCCGCTTATGGGCGTGGGCACCAGGCGCTGGGTGGTGGTGCCGTCGCCGAGCTGGCCGTAGGTGTTCACGCCCCAGGCGTAGGCGTTGCCGTTGGCCTTCAGGCCCAGGCTGTGGTTGGTGCCCACTGCCACCTGCACCCAGTCCGTATCGCTACCCACCTGCACCCAGACGGTGCTGCTGGTGGTGGTGCCCGTGCCAAGCTGGCCATTGGTGTTGCGGCCGGTGGCCCAGAGGCTGCCATCGGCGTGAATGCTGAGCGAGTAGCTGCTGCCCGCCGCGATGGTGCCGCGCAGCGCCTGCGCCCCGGCCCGGCCCGGAGCCAGCAGCAAAAGAATAAGCATGAAAAGCCCGGCCGCGGCCATACCTCCAGTGGTGCGAAAGAAGTGCTTCACGTAGTCAATTGAATTATCTGCCGGCAACGCGCGGGCTTGGCACCGGTAAAGTTACGACCCGGCGGCTGACTAAACCTCTTATAGGCCATAATCATACACGCCGTGGCCTCACTGGCTTATGCGTCTTGCATCGGGTTGTAAAATTGTAAACATATCAAGAATGGCTTATCCGCGGCAGCAGCTGTCACGCTCATCCAGTAGCTGGCCACCACCCGTCCCAAATCCCGTATTGGCACGTCCCAACTTAGGATATGAAGCGCGGCCCCCCCGCCCCCGGCCGGACCTTTGAGCCCAATTCCTGCCCGCCCTCCGGCCTTGCGCCGGGCGGGGCGCTTCCCCAACAAATAATATGGGCCTCTGTAACGTTTGGGTCCCGGGCCCGATACTCCCCCGGACTTCACACCAATTTAATACCGCCCGCAGGCAACCCCGGCCCCGGCCGGGCCATCTGTTAGGGCGTACTTCTTCCCTTTCCCCCCTGCACCGATGAAACTATCTACGCATTGCTTTGCGGCGGGCCTGCTGTGCCTGCTCCTGACCGGGGCCGTCCGGCCCGCCGCCGCCCAGGCTCCGGCCCCCGCCCCGGCGCTGCCCGCCGGCACCGGCTCCCTCACCGGCACCGTCCTCGACTCGCTGAAGAAGGAGCCCGTGCCCTATGCCACCGTGGTGCTGCTGCCGGCCACCGGCGACAAGCCCATCACCGGCGTGGCCGCCGATGATGCCGGCCGGTTCTCGCTCAGCAAGCTCACGCCCGGCCCGTTCCGGCTGCGGGTGAGCTACGTGGGCTTCGGCACCCAGACGCGGGCCGTGACCGTCACGGCCGGGGCCACCGACGCGGGCACCTTTCGCCTGCCCACGGCCGGCACCGCGCTGGATGAGGCCGTGATTATCGGCCAGAAGCCGGTGGTGGAAATCCGCCCCGACCGCATGGTGTACAACGCCGACCAGGACGCCACCAATGCCGGCGGCACCGCCGCCGACGTGCTGCGCAAAGCCCCCCTGCTGGCCGTGGACGGCGACGGCAACGTGAAAATGCGCGGCTCCAGCAACTTTAAAGTGCTGGTGAACAACAAGCCCTCGCCCACGCTGGCCAGCAACCTGGCCGAAGCCCTCAAGGGCATCCCTGCCGAGCAGATTAAGTCGGTGGAAATCATCACCACGCCTCCCGCCAAATACGACGGCGAAGGCACCGCCGGCATCATCAACATCGTGCTGAAGAAAGGCGTGGAGCAGGGCCTGAACGGCCGCGTGGGCACCTCCCTCGGCAGCCGCAACTCGGGTGTGAATGGCTCACTCAACTTCAAAACCAAGAAGCTGGGCTTCACTTCCTCGGGCGGCACGGGCGGCTGGTACGGCCCCAATAAGTCGGAGCGGGTGCGCTTCGGCAAGTTGGACAAATCGACCCTGACCCAGGAGGGCGTGGGCAACTACAGCGGGCAGTGGCTGTACGGCTCAATGGGCCTGGACTATGATTTGAGTGAGCACCAGAGCCTGTCGCTGGCCGCCTCGGTGAACCACTACGCCGGCCATGACTATAACAACATGCTCAACGACTACGTGTCGCCCGCCCAGCCGCAGACCAACCAGCTGTTCACCCGCGCCACCAACAGCGTGTTCAGCGGCCTCAACGGCGAGCTGACCGGCACCTACACCAAAACCTACGCCCTGCCCCGCAAGGAGTGGAGCGTGCTGGGCCAGTACGCCCGCAACGACGGCACCTTCGGCTACGATTTCGACCAATACCAGAACTCCACCACCAACCTGGAGGTGGGCAGTGCCAGCTACCGCGAGCGCAGCCGGGGCCGCACGCCGGGCTCGGAAGTGACCCTGCAAACCGACCTCACCCAGCCCTTCGGCGAGAAGCAAACGCTGGAAACGGGCCTCAAATCCATCTGGCGCAGCACCGGCTCGGTGGCCAACGTCGATGGCCTGACCCGGGGCGTAACCGAAGACTTTGTGCGCCTGCCCGGCCGCTCCACCGATTTCAGCTACGACCAGAACGTGCAGTCGGCCTACGCCACCTACACCAACAAGCTGACCAAGAAGCTGACCCTGAGCCTGGGCAGCCGCCTGGAGCGCACCGGCCTCGCGGCCGATTTCCGCACCAACGACACCAGCTTCGTGCGCAGCTACCTCACGCTGCTGCCCAATGGAAACGCGCAGTATTCCTTCAGCGACAACAACAGCGTGCGCGCCGCCTACTCGCGCCGCATCACCCGGCCCTACATCGACTACCTCAACCCCTTCAGGGACCGCTCCGACCCGAAGAACCTGGTGTACGGCAACCCCAACCTCAACCCCGAGCTGACCGATTCCTACGAGCTGAGCTTCAACACCAACGGCAAGGCCGGCTCGCTCAACATCGCGGCCTCTATGCGCCGCACGGGCAACGCCATCGAGTCTATCCGCCTCGGGCCCGATGCCAATGGCGTAACCCAGCAGACCTACGCCAACGTGGCTGCCAATGCCTATTACCAGCTGAACTTCTACGGCTCGGCCAAGCCGGCCAAGGGCTGGGACATCAGCGGCGGGCCCGATATTCAGTACATCGTGCGCCGCAGCCCTTCGCTGGGTATCGAGCGGCGCGGCTTCACGGCCGGCCTCAACCTGAACTCTTCCTACAAGCTCCCGAAAAACTTCACTCTGCAAGGCTTCGTGTTCGCCTCGCTGCCCTCGCCCGACTTGCAGGGCCGCGGCTCCGGCAACCTCTACTACCAGATGGGGGCCAAGAAAACCTTCCTCAAGGACAAGGCCGATGTGGTGCTCAACCTCGCCGCGCCCTTCAACGACTACTGGCTCTACCGCAACACCACCGACACGCCCACCTTCACCGAAACCAACCGCAACTACGCCTACCAACGCTCGTTCCGCCTCAGCTTCAACTACCGCTTCGGCCAGGCCCAGCAAACCAAGCAGCGCAAGTCCATCTCGAACGACGACGTGAAGGGCGGCGGGAGTAAGCAAGGCGGGCAGTAGGAGGGGGAATCAGGCCGGAAGTCCGGAAAAAAAGAACGTCATGCTGAGCGTAGCCGAAGCATCTCTACCGCAATAGCAATCCAATCGAAAGGATTAGTGGCACGGTAGAGATGCTTCGGCTACGCTCAGCATGACGTTCTTTTTCCATTTCATCGGTCTGGTACCGCTTATCCAGGCAACCCCGGCCCCCCGCCGCGCATCTCTCGGCCATACCCGCTGTAATGCCGCCCGCCGCTCCGGCGATTCAGTGGCGCACAGTACCTTCCGGCTCACCTCTTTCACTTTCTGCAAAAAAAAGTATGGCCCTCACCATTACCAATCTCTCCAAAACCTACCCCAACGGCACGCAGGCCCTCAAAAACGTCAGCCTCAACATCCCCAACGGCATGTTCGGCCTCCTCGGCCCCAACGGCGCGGGCAAGTCCAGCCTGATGCGCACCATCGCCACGCTGCAGGATGCCGACACCGGCAGCATCATGCTCGATGACATCGACGTGCTGCGCGACAAAGAGGCCGTGCGCCGCGTACTGGGCTATTTGCCCCAGGAGTTTGGCGTGTACCCCAGCGTGAGCGCCGAGGAGCTGCTCGACCATTTCGCCACCCTCAAAGGCATTGCCAACGGCCGCGAGCGCAAGGAAATGGTGGCCGCCCTGCTGCACCAAACCAACCTCTACGACGTGCGCAAGAAGCACGTGGGCGGCTACTCCGGCGGCATGAAGCAGCGTTTCGGCATCGCCCAGGCCCTGCTCGGCAACCCCCGCCTCATCATCGTGGACGAGCCCACCGCCGGCCTCGACCCCGCCGAGCGCAACCGCTTCCACAACCTGCTCTCGGAGATTGGCGAAAACCTGGTGGTCATCCTCAGCACCCACATCGTGAGCGACGTGGCCGACCTGTGCCGCCACATGGCCATCATCAACAAGGGCGAAGTCCTCCTCACCGGCGACCCGGTATCGGTGATGAGCAACCTGAAAGGCCGCATCTGGCGCAAGCTCATCGAAAAGGCCGAACTGCCCGCGCTGCAAGCCAGCCAGCAGGTCATCAGCTCCCGCCTGTTCGCGGGCAAGACCGTGGTGCACGTCCTGGCCGATGGCGCGCCGGATAGCGGCTTTGAAGCGGTGAATCCGGATTTGGAGGACGTGTATTTCTCGGAAATCCAGAACTACGAAGTAAGGAGCAAGGCCGGGGCGGTAATGGCCTGACAGGCCGTTGTCATGCTGACGAAGGAAGCATCTTATCACGGCTGCTTTCGTCAGACTTACGCCCTTCCCGGGCATTACCTAACCCGCGCAGCGCGGACGTGATAAGGTCCTTCGCTGCGCTCAGGATGACAGACGACTATGTTCCTAGCAATACTTCTTTTCGAGCTTAAATACCGGCTCAAACGCCCCGCCACCTGGATTTACTTCTTCCTGCTGTTCCTCATGGCGTTTCTGCTGGTGACGGCGGCCGGCGGCGGCTTCGGCACGGGCGTGCACGTTTCCTTGGGAGGCGATGGGCAAGCGGTGAAAATTAACGCCCCATTCTCGCTCAACATCATCACCACGATTCTGAGCGTGTTCGGCATTATCATCGCCTCCTCGCTGATGGGCAACCCCGTTTACCGCGACTTCGAGTACCGCACGCATTCGCTGTTCTACACCACGCCCATCAGCAAGTTCGGTTATCTGGGCGGGCGTTTCCTGGGCTCTTACCTGATTGCGGCGCTGGTATTCAGCGGCGTCGCGCTGGGCGCGGCGGTGGCGGGCCTCATGCCCTGGGTGCAGGCCGACCGGTTTCTGGCCGTGGCTCCGATGGGTACCTACCTGTGGCCCTACCTCGTGATGGTGCTGCCCAACCTGCTGTTTTCGGGGGCTATTTTCTTCACCGGGGCCACGCTCTCGCGCAATATCCTAAGCACCTACATTGGCTCGGTGCTGCTGCTGGTGGTGTACCTGGTGGCCACAGCCTACCTGCAGGACCTCAAGAATGAGCACTTGGTAGCCGCGCTGGATGCCTTCGGCATCTCGGCCATCGAATTCACAACCCGCTACTGGACCTCGGCTGAAAAGAACACCCTGCTGCTGCCCCTCTCCAGCTACGTGCTGCTGAACCGGGCCGTGTGGCTGGCCGTTGGGCTGGGGCTGCTGGCGCTGTGCTACGCCCGGTTCCGGTTCTCGGTCTTCGCCTCAGAGAAGCCCGAGAAAAAGAGCCGCCGCGTGGCTGCTGCCGATGCCGACGTAGCCCCCGCCGCCCAGCCCGGCGGCCTGCTGCTACCGCGCGTGGCCCAGGTCTTTTCCGGTGCTATGAGCCGGCGCCAGTGGTGGAGCCTGACCAAGCTGGAATTCCGGGGCATTGTGCGCAGCCGCTACTTTCTGGCCATTGCCGGGGCGGGCGTCATCCTGCTGCTGGCCACGTCGGCGCAGGTGGGCCGCACCTTCGATACCGCCACCTACCCCGTCACCTACGAGATGCTGGAGGCCATCACCGGCTCCTTCTTTCTGTTCTTTCTGGCCATCATCATCTTCTACAGCGGCGAGCTGGTGTGGCGCGAGCGCGAGGCCGGCGTGGCCCAGATTACCGATGCCGTGCCCGTGCCCAGCTGGGTGCCGCTGCTGAGCAAGCTCACCGCCCTGGGCCTGGTGCAGGTGGTGCTGCTGGCCGTCATCATGGTGTGCGGTCTGGTTATTCAGACGTTCCGGGGCTATTTCCACTACGAAATCGGCCTCTACCTGCAGGCGCTGTTCCTGTACCAGCTGCCGTTCCTGCTGCTGCTGTGCGTGCTGAGCATGGTGACGCAGGTGGTGGTGAACAACAAGTACCTGGGCTTCGCGGTGATGGTGGTTTACTACGTAGCCAACCTTTTCCGCAGCCAGATTGGTCTGGGCCACCGGCTGCTGGGCTTTGGCGGCGGCGGCTCGCCGGGGCCGTACTCGGATATGAACGGCTACGGGCACTTCCTGCCGGCCTTCTGGTGGACCAAGCTGCTGTGGGCCGGCGTGGCCGTGCTGCTGGTGCTGCTGGCCAGCCTGCTCTGGACACGCGGCACCGACGCCACCGGCCGCCTGCGCGAAGCCCGCCGCCGCTGGAGCCCCGGCAGCAGCGCCGCCCTGGCCCTAGGCCTGCTTATGAGCCTGGGCGCAGGCTACTACATCTTCTACAACACCAACGTGTTGAACAAATACCTGACGCCCAAAGAAGGCGAAAAGCGCCAGGTGGCCTACGAAAAGCAGTACCGCCGCCTCAAGGACGTGGCCCAGCCCCGCATCACGGCCGTGGATATGAACACGGAGATTTTCCCCGGCACCCGCGCCGTGCGGTTTCGGGGCCAGTTCACGTTGGTAAACAAGCACGCCCGCGCCCTCGATACCGTTATCGTAAGCATTCCCGTGGAGCAGAATCCCCGCGTGCTGGCCCTGAGCCTGGGCAAATCCGGCCAGGCCACCCTGGCCCTGAACGACACCACTTACGGCGTGCGCCTCTACCGCCTGGCCCAGCCGCTGGCCCCCGGCGATTCGCTGGCCCTGAACATGGACATTCGCTACCAGGAGCGCGGCTTCCCCAACTCGGGTTCCAATACCGACATCGTGTACAACGGCACCTTCATCAGCAGCAACTACCTGCCGGGCCTAGGCTACCGCGAAGATGCCGAGCTGAGCGGCGACCAGGACCGCAAAAACTACGGCCTGAAACCCAAGCCCCGCATGGCCCCCGTGAACGACCTGAAGGCCCGCCAAAACACCTACATCAGCGCCGATGCCGACTGGATTCGCTTCCGCACCACCGTCAGCACCGAGGCCGACCAGACCGCCATTGCCCCCGGCTACCTGCAAAAAGAGTGGGTGAAAGACGGCCGCCGCTACTTCACCTACGTGATGGACCGGCCCATGCTCAACTTCTACACCTTCCTCTCGGCGCGCTACAAAGAGTATAAGAGCCAGTGGGTTGATACGGCCGGGCACCGCACCATTCCCATCACCATCTACTACCAGCCGGGCCACGAGTACAACCTCCAGCGCATGGCCGAAGGCGCGAAGGATGCCTTGGCGTATTGCTCCAAAAACTTCTCGCCCTACCAGCACCGCCAGCTGCGCATCCTGGAGTTTCCGCGCTACCAGTCATTCGCCCAGAGCTTTGCCAACACGGTGCCTTTCTCCGAAGCCATCGGCTTCATTGCCAAGGTGAACGACAAAGACCCCGAAGACCTGAACTACCCGTACTACGTGACGGCCCACGAGGTGGGCCACCAGTGGTGGGCCCATCAGGTCATCGGCGGCAACGTGCAGGGCAGCACGCTGATGGCCGAGGCCATGGCCGAATATTCGGCCCTGATGGTGCTGCGGGCGCACAACGGCCCGGCCACCATGCAGCGCTTCCTCAAGTTCGACATGAACCGCTACCTCTCCGGCCGCGCCTTCGAGCGGAAGAAGGAAGTGCCCTTGGCGCTGGTCGAAAACCAGCAGTACATCCACTACGCCAAGGGCTCGGTGGTGATGTACGGCCTGCAGGACTACCTGGGCGAGGCCACCCTAAACGCCGCCCTGAAGCAGTACGTGGCCGCCGTGGCCTACCAGCAGCCGCCCTACACCAACTCCACCGAGTTCATCGGCTACCTGCGCCGCGCCGCCCCCGATTCGCTCCAGTCCTACCTAACCGACCAGCTTGAGCGCATCACCATCTTCGACAACCGCGTGACCGCCGCCACCAGTAAAAAGCTGCCCGACGGCCGCTACCAGGTCGATTTCACCGTGAAGTCGGCCAAGTTCTACGCCGACAGCCTGGGCACCCAGAAGCCCGCCGACCAAACCCGCGATGCCCTGCCCGTGGCCATTTTCCCCGAGCCCGGCCCCGATAAAAAGCCCGCAGCCCCGCTGCTGCTCCAGAAGCGCCGCCTGCGCACCGGCGACAACCAGCTGCGCTTCGTGGTGAGCAAAAAGCCCGCCTCCGTCGCCGTCGACCCCTACCACCTGATAATGGACCGTCAGCTCGACGACAACACCAAAGACCTGTAGGCCCTGAAACCGAAGGGTACAAAAAAATCCCCGGCCGCGCTGGCCGGGGATTTTTTTGTGCGTTTGGATTGCCTCTTGGTGCTTATTGGCGCGCCAGGCGCAGGTCGTGCTTTACCTGCTTGTGAGCCGTTTTGAGGTAGCGCTTGAGCTGCTGCTTGCGCGATACCACGATAACGTGGGCGTTGGTCAGGCTCACCGTCGATTCGTTGGCGGCGGCATTGAGGGTCATCGTTTCATCGGCGTAGCCGGCGTAGGTTACCGTAGCTTGCAGCGCCCCGGCGTTGGCCGGTACTTCAAACTCGAACTCGCCGTCGGCATTGGTCACGGCCATCTGCTTGGTGGCCGTGAGGATGACCACCGCGCCGGGCAGCGGGCCGGCCGGGTTGGTGATTTTGCCGATGAGTGTCATTTTCTCCGGCTTTGTATCGCCGTCATTAGTAGCCGCCGTCATGGCATAAGCCGTGCTGGCAAGCGGCTGATGGGCCTGCGCCGTAAGTGAGGCGAGGCTGATAACACAAGTAGCAACGGTGGCGGCGAGTACAGAGAGGAGGCGCATTGGAGTAAGTAATTTCGGATGATTTTGAATGATACAAATGTCGTATTGCATTAATGGGGTAGAAGCTGGCCTCGTTCAACCACGCCAAACTCCCAGCGAATGACTGGATTTGCCAAATCAGTGGATTCGCGGGCCGCTGAAAACCGAAGAAGCCCTGGCTTCAAAGGCCAGGGCTTCTTCAAAAAGCGGAATGCAGAACAAAAGGTATGGTAAACAGTAAGTGCCGTAAATCAGCTGGAAAAGACTTAGTTGGTGTCCGGCGCGGTGTCACGCAGCAGGTATACCGAGCCCAGCGCCTGCACGGCAGCCAGCCGCACCACTTCTTCGCGTAGGCCGCCGAAGCCGCAGGTCAGCTCCACTTCTTTCACGTTGGTGGGCACGCGCAGCTCAAATTCGCCTTCCGAGTTGGTGACCACAATGGTGCGGGTGCCGTGTAGCCACACTGTGGCCCCGGGCAATACCCCTTTCCGGCCCTGCACCACGCCGTGGATGACTTTGGTTGTGGCGGGGTTAGCGCTTTCCTCAGGGTCGGTGCTGGTGGTTTCTTCCGGCTTGCCCCCGGGTTGGGTGTACGCATATTGCGCCTGGCTGGGCATGGCGGCCAGCAAAAGGCCAATGGCAACAACGGTGGAGGCGAGGCCGGATTTCATAGCGTATTGCACTAATGACATTTTTTATTGGAGGATACAAACGTACAATAAAATCACCGCATGTTGCAAGTGTTTGTAATAATAAATTCACTTTTATTATTGGATAAGCGCAATTAAGTTTCGATGTACCCATCAGGAATCAATAAAAAAAGCCTCCGCACTTGCGTGCAGAGGCTTTTGAGGAAGAAGCAGATACCCTGGGCATTGCCACGGCGGGCTTAGGCCACGTTGCGCCCCTGCTCTTCCTGCCGGAAAACGAAGTAGGAATAGCCGTAGCAAAACACCGCCGTGAGCACCAGCAGCCCCACCAGCACCAGGTGCATCTGCTGCGCGGGCACCACCAGCGCCAGGCCCGCAATCAGCATTCCCGTCAGGCAAAAAAGCATGCCGCCCACGCGGTGCGTGCGTGCCCACACGGTGGGGCTCTCCAGCGTCCAGGGCGTGCGGATGCCCACGAAGTAGTTGGGCTGCACGGTGGTGAGGTAGTTGCCCATAAAGGCCAGAAACAGGCCCACTAGCACCAGCAGGCCCCCGCCCGAAGTACCAGGGTGCAACGCCATGTACAGCCCGTAGCCGGCCAGCCCGCCCAGCATGGCCACCACGGCCAGGCGCAGCTTCTGGAAGTTTACGCTGTTGCTGTCGAGGCGGCGCTTGGGGTCCAGGTAGGGCAGGACGCTGAAAAACAGGGCTATGCCCAGCGGCAAACCCAGCGTGAGGAGCCACATGTGGTCGCGGCTGGTGTAGCCGTTAGCCTGCCCGCTGCCGTCGAAGTGCGTGGGCACCTGGGCGGGCAGCTGCGGCCACACATAAAGCAGGTACAGCGACGGAGCCAGCACGGCCACGAGCGTGAGCAATTGCCACAGGAGCAGATTCTTTTTCATGAGTACCGCAAAAAAGGAAGTGGAAAAATTAGGATTTGAACTGATAAAGCCAGCCCAGCAGCTCGTCAAATACCGTCATGTTGAGGGTGTAGACCACAAACTGACCCTGCTTCTGACTGGTGACGAGGTCGGCCTGGCGCAGCAGGTCGAGGTGGTGGCTGATGGTGGGGGCCGAGAACTGGAACTGCTCGGCAATGGCCCCGGCGGTGGCCGGCCCGCCCCGCAGCCGCTCCAGGATGGCGCGCCGCGTGGGGTCGTTCAGGGCTTTGAAGAGAGCATTCATACTAGGTGTTTCAATGATTAGGCAAATGTCTAAATAAAATTGGAATAAAAAAGCGCGGCCCCTCTGAAAGGGGCCGCGCTGCTAAAATAATTTCGGCAGGCCCGGCTGCTAGGCCGGTTGCTGCGCCGTGGCTTCGGCGGTCGTTTCGGGGCGGCGGCCCCAAGCGGCACAGCGGCTTTGCATCTGCTGGCGAAATTTTTCGCGGGCTTCGGGGCTGAGGTGCTCCATGCGGCCAGCCATGCGCAGCTTCCACTCGCGGCGCTTGCGGGCCCAGCCGCCCGGCCGCCCACCCCGGAAGCCGCCAAACAGGATGCGGCTCAGCAGGAGCAGGCCGTAGGTTTGGCCCAGCGTGATGGTGGGCAGACGGAACAAGGATGGCATCAGCCAGTTCCAGAGGGCCTGCGTGGCAAACCCGGCAACGGCAATGAAAAGCGCCGCGAAGAAAAAGAAACGGAGGCCGCGGAGCAGCCAGAATTTACGGTCCATGATTGGTGAGATAGTGAACTGGTGAGGTGGTGAGCAGGCGAATGAGAATTTGAGCGGCCAACAGATATTGGCAAAACGTCAAATTCACTAGTTCACCACATCACCATTTCACCGTTAGTCGGTGAATAATTCAGTGTAGAGCTTTTGCAGGCGCTTGCGCAGGTGCAGCACGGCGTAGTGCTTGCGCGAAATGAGGGTTTTGAGCGGTACGCCGGTTTCCTCTTCCATTTCGCGGAAGGTTTTGTCTTCCAGCTCGTGCCACACAAATACTTCGCGCTGGGCGGCCGGCAACTCGGCCAGGGCTTCGCTGAGGGCTTCCATGAGGGTTTCGCGCAGCAGGCGGTTTTCGGGCGAGTCGTCGGGGGCGGGCAGCAGGTCGGCCAGCAGCAAGCCTTCACCGTCGTCACTGGCTTCGGCCGCGCCAAAGGCCGCTTCCAGGCTCACCGGCCGCTTACGGCGGTAGAGGTCGGTGATGCGGTTGCGGGCCACCCGGAAGAGCCAGGCCGCCGCCTGTTCCACGGGCTTGAGCAGCCGGTAGCTTTCCACGAGCTCAGCGAAGACGTCCTGTAGGAGGTCTTCGGCCTCGGCTTCGTCGGGGATGCGCCGCCGGATGAACTGCAGGAGCCGGGGGCGCTGCTGGCGCACGGCTTCGGCAATCTGGCGGTCTTGCTGCGAAGCCGTCATCGGCAGGAGGGGAGAGGGGAGCGAAAGTGCCATGGTTGTCATTCTGAATAAACAGACGATGACCCGGTGAAATTACTTTAAGGTTTTTCGATTTGCGCAACAAAATCAGCGGCCGAGCCTGCGCAGCGGATATGCCGGTCGGCGACGGCGGGCAACGTGCGGGACCAGCCGGCATACGCATTAGGCAGGAGGCGAATCACTCTGTTAAAATTCACATTTCATTCATTGCTAATCCTGATACCTGCCAAACTATTGGATGGGGGGCAGTACCTTTGAATAGAACAATATTACTGATTAATAACCCTTTCATAATTTCCCCCATTTTCACCTTTTACCATGAATTATTCCTACTTTAAGCAATTGTTGGCCTGCTTCGTCGGGTGGCTGTGCTTGGGGCCGGCATTGGCATCCGCAGCACCTTTCACGCCGGGCAACATTGTGGTGACGCGCGTAGGCGATGGAACGGCCGCCCTGACCACGGCGGCCACGGCAGTGTACCTGGATGAATACACGCCGGCCGGCGTACTGGTGCAGTCGGTGGCCCTGCCCACGGCCGTAACCGGCAACAACCGCATTCTCACCGCCAGCGGCAACGCCACGTCGGAGCTGGTGCTGTCCCGGACCGGCAATGGCCGCAGCCTGCTGCTGGCCGGCTACGGCACTGCTCCCGGCACCACCGGCGTGGCGGCTTCCACGGCCGCCGACGTGGCCCGCGTGGTGGGGGTGGTGAGCCCCGATGGCACCGTGGACACGAGCACCAGCCTGGGCAATGCTTTCAGCGCCTCCAACGTGCGGGCCGTGGCCTCGGCAGATGGCACGAACCTGTATGTGGTGGGCGGCAACTCGGGCGTGCAATACGTCACCTTCGGCGGCTTCAACCCTACGCAGCTGAACACGGCACCCACCAACCTGCGCGGCGTGAGCGTGGCCGGGGGCAACCTGTATATCTCGGCGGCTTCGAGCCCCTACATCGGCCTGAGCACGGTGGGCACGGGCCTGCCCACGGCGGCGGGGCAAACCGTGGCGGTGCTGCCGGGCTTCCCGGCCACCACGGCCGGCTCCAGCCCCTACGGCTTCTATTTTGCCGACCTGAGCACGACCGTGCCGGGTGTGGACGTAGTGTATGTGGCTGATGACCGAAGCGTTACCGGCGGTGGTATTCAGAAATGGAGCTTGGTGGCGGGCACTTGGACGCTGAACGGCATCATTGCCGGGTCGGCCACGGCCACGGTGCGCGGCCTCGATGGCAACACCAGCGGCACCACGGTGTCGTTGATAGCCACCAGCGCCACCGGCCTGTACCTGCTCTCCGACACTACCGGCTACAACGTGGCCCCTACGCTGACCAGCATTCCGGCTCCGGTGGCCACGGCCGCTACCAACACCGCTTTTCGCGGCATTGCCTTTGCGCCGGTGGCACCGGCCCCGGTTATTGCCAGCTTCAGCCCCACCAGTGGGCCGGTAGGTACCACGATTACCGTCACGGGTTCCAACCTGACCGGCACCACGGCCCTCACCCTGAACGGGGTAGCGGTAACGGGCTTCACGGTGGTGAACGCGACGACAATCACCTTTGCCGTGCCTACGGGCGCGACCAGCGGCCCGATTGCCGTGACCACGCCAGGCGGCACGGCCACCAGCACGGGCACCTTCACGGTGACTGTGCCCAACCCCACGCCGGCCATCACCAGCCTTTCGCCGGCTTCGGTGGCGCAGGGCTCCGGTCCTTTCACCCTTACCATCATCGGCACGGGTTTCCTGCCGACTTCGACCGTGACCTTCAGCGGAACGTCACTGCCAGCCACCTACATTTCGGCCACGCAGTTGTCCATTAGCCTGCCTACTGGCGCGGTAGTAGGAACCTATCCGGTTATTGTCACCAACCCGGCCCAGGGCGGAGGGGCATCGGCTCCGTTTAACTTCATTGTGACTCCGGCTGCCACCATCACGGCGTTATTGCCGAATACGACGGTGGCCGGTAGCGCTGCCTTCACCCTGACCGTAACGGGTACCAATTTTGTGTCGGGCTCGGTAGTGAGTTTCAACGGCATCGTGCTGACCACGACGTTTGTATCGGCTACTCAGCTGACGGCTACGGTGCCCGCCAGCTCCGTTGCTACGGTTGGCACCTTCAACGTAACGGTGACTAACCCTGCCAACAGTATTTCGGCCGCGGCTACGTTCACCGTGACCGTGCCCGCGCCTACCATCACGAGCTTCACGCCCACCACGGGCGGCCCCGGTACGTTGGTAACCATCACGGGCACCAACTTTACGGGTGCTACGGCCGTGCGTATTGGCTCGTTCAACGTGCCCAACTTCACGGTGGTGAATGCTACCACCATTACCGCAGCGCTGCCTACCGGCACGGGCAGCGTTAATGGCCTGATTATGGTGACCACGCCGGGCGGCACGGCCACCAGCGCCACGTCGTTCAACCTGGTGTCGGCCACGTTGGCCAGCCAGGCCCTGCCCGGCCTGAGCGTGTTCCCCAACCCCGCCACCGACAACCTGACCGTGGCGCTGCCCTCGGCCGCTCCGGCCACCGTGGCCCTCCGCGACCTGACGGGCCGCCTGGTGCTGGCCCCGGCCCCCCTCGGCGCCGACAAGCGTCTGGCGCTGCCGGCCGCCCTGGCCAGCGGTGTGTATTTCCTCGAAGTGCAGCAGGAAGGCCTGACGGCCGTGCGGCGCATCGAGAAGCGCTAAGCCGCTGCCGGGCGGCCGCCCCAAACCGGCCGCTTGCTTAAAAAAAGAGCCCCACCGGATTTTTCCGGTGGGGCTCTTTTTTGTGTGAACTGACTGATGGTGCGGAGTGAGTTTTCTTCAGATGACGTAGATGTTTATCAGCCAAATCACTGATAAACAGTTGGGAATAAGTGGGCAAAAAAGCCCCGATGGGGTAGGGCTCCGCACCAAAATAGGTTTTCTTATTTCATCAGTGTTTCGGGGTGTTCAAGCGCAGTGTTTCGCCGTGTCGTTCCAGAACAGCACTGCGAAATACTGCGCTTGAACACCCCGAAACACTGCGTGAAATGCTAATGTGCAAGCCTTGATATTGCTGGGTATTCCGGTACTGAAGCGTTGTCGGCAGGGCGGCCCCGCTCCAGCAGCAGGCCCAAAATAAAAAACCCCGGCTGCTAGTGCAGCCGGGGTTTTGGAGGTAGGATTCAGAAAGGTTACGTTGCGCTATTCTACCACCACTTTGGTGGTCAGCTTGGCGCCCTCCGTCGTCCAGGTTACGAAGTACATGCCCGTCGCCAGCGGACGAGCCGGCTGAATGGCGGTCTGCATCGTGTTGGGCGCTACGGCCTGCGTGAGCACTAGGCGGCCCACGTTGTCGAACACCTGCACCGTGCTACCCGTGCTGCCCGTGAGGCCGGTGATGGCCAGCTGGAAGCCCGCGTGGGTGGCAGGGTTGGGGTAGGCCTGCAGCACCGGTGCGGCATTTTCCGGCGCATAGCGCACCGTAGCCACCGGCGAGTAGGCCAGGGTGCCGTCATTGTCTACCTGCCGCAGGCGGTAGTAGCTCAGGCCGGTCAGCGGAGCCGCGTCTACCAGGGCGTAGTCGTGGTGCAGGGTAGTGCTACCCTGCGCCACTACACGACCAATCTCATTGAACCGCTGGCCGTCGGCCGAGCGCTCCACTGCGAAATAAGCGCTGTTCTTTTCCGAAGCCGTGGCCCAGTCCAGGTGCACGGCCGCGCCTTTGAGCGTAGCCGTGAATTGCACCAGCTCGACGGGCAGCGGCGCGGAGCCGGTCAGGGGGTTATCCACGCTGTTGGTCGAGGCCAGGGCGAAGAACGAGTTGTTGTTGATAACGGTCTGATTGGCCGCAGAAACGGTGTAGCCCCGGGGGGCATCGGGCGAGTACACGCCCGCGCCGCCGGCCGTGCTCCAGGGGCCGCTGGCGCCAGCCGAGCGGGCTACGCGCAGGTTGCCGGGCACGTTCACGGTTTCATCCACCACATCGGTGTTGAAGCTCAGCTGTACCGTGGGCTGGGTGATGGTGCCCGACAGCAGCTGAATACGATAGTAGCGGTTGGCCGAGAGGTTCGACAGCGTGCCATCGACTGAACCGGCCGGGGCACCGTTGATGATTTCGACCAGCACCACCGGGCTCGACGAAACGCCCAGGGGCTTAATCGTGACGGGGCGGTAGCGGCCGCCAGCGCCCACCGGGAACACCCGGATGCTGGCGGCGTCGTTGGGCAGCGTCATGGCCAGGCGACCCGACACGTAGGAGCTCAGCGTGTTGCCGATAATGGGCTGGGTGGCCGTATTGGTCAGGCTGAGCGTGTTACTCGAGCCCGCCGGCCCCGTGTAGAAGAGGCCATTCTGCAGGGTCAGCAGGTCGGCTACCGTCACGTTGGTATTCGAGCCCATCACAAGGGTATTGCCCCCGAACTTCTGCAAGTCCCAGAAAGTGGTGTTGCCGGTGATGTAGTGGTTAACGTCCGTGAGGAACTGCGCCAGGCTGGTGCCTTGGTCGAAGGTGCCGGCGTTGGTGAAGTTGCCGCGCAGCACCAGCGTGGAAGTGCCAGCCGAGAAATAACCGCCCGCAGGGATGCTGAAATCCGCATTGGCGTGCAGCAGGTTGGTGGCGGTGGCAGCGTAGTAGCCCGCATTGGTGAAGGAACCGGTGGCATTCACCTCGCCGGTGGCGGCCGAGAAGTTGCCGGCTGCCGTGTTGGTGAAGGTCGTGTTAACGTCCAGGTTGCCGGTGCCGGCCAGGTAGGTGCCGCTGTTGCTGAAGCTGGTGCCCACGGTGATAGCGCCCGCGCCTTTCGTTGCATCGAACGTGCCGCCGTTGGTGAGCGAGGTACCCGTTTTGAAGTTACCGTTGCCCAGCACCAGCGAGCCGTTGTTGGTCAGGGCGGTGCCCAGGGTTACCGCGCCGGCTCCCAGATTCACCGTGCCAGTGCTGGTCGTCGTGAGCGCAGCCCCGGTCGTGAGCTGGCCATCGTTCAGGTTGAGCGTGCCGGCCACCGTGGCCCCGCTCGTGGCCGAGGCCAGGGCAATGTTCTGGCTGGTGGGGTTGTCCACCGTCGTGCCAGCGGCCACGTTTAGGGTGCCGTTGATTGTCAGGTCGAGGTTGGTGAACTGCTTGGCATTGCCGCCCGACAGGGTCAGGTTATTGTACGTATCGCGGGCCGGCAGCTGCACGGCTCCCGTGAAGTCCACGGTGCCGGTGTTGGGCGCGACGAAGTTGCTGTAGTTACCGGCCGGAAACAGGGCCGAGCCAATGCGCAGCGTACCCGTGCCGGTCACGGTGTTGAAGTTGTTGGCCGCGTTGGCCGCCAGGTCCAGCGTGCCCAGCAGCTGCAGCGTGGCCGCGCCACGGCCCGGGCCGTTTGAGTTGATGAGGTGGCCACTGTTAATCACCACCGGGTTGGCCAGGGTGGGGAAGCTGGTGGGCAGCGGGCCGGAGTCGGTACCGTCCGCATTAAACGTCCAGGACGAAGCCAGGTCCCAGGCCGCGCCGGCGGCCAGGCCGGCCGTAGCGTTGCGGCTGTAGTAGGTGGGCACCGCGCCGAACTCCGAAATCTCGCCACCCGTGTAGTCGCCACTGATGTAGTTGACGCCGGTGTTGGTGAGGGTGTTCGCTGTGGCATCCACCACGCTGCCGCTGATGCCGTTGATGGGGTTCCAGGCCCCGTTCAGGAAACGGCCCAGCTTGTAGCTGGTTTCCGTGCCATTCACGTCGTTGCCCGCGCCGTTGTCGATGTAGGTGAACTGCTGGGTGACCGTGGGCGAGGCGCTCAGGCCCGTGCTGCTCACTTTCCAGTAGTAGTTCAGCTCCCGGGCCAGCGGGTTGGTGGTCGAAGGATGGGCCAGGGCGATGGGCTGCACCGTGATGGTGCCGGCCACCGCGTTGGCGGTCAGGTTCATTTGCACGGGCGTGTACTTGGCAGCTGCCCCCACAGGGAAGGTGAAGTTCAGCGCACTGGCGGGGTAGCTCTTGCGCAGGCCCAGGTCGGCCACAATGCCGTTGGTCCGGATGAAGCGCGCGGCGCTAAAGCCCGTCACGGCCCCGGCGGCGGGGTTGCTCAGCCACAGCAGGTTCGAGCCAATGGTGAACACGCCGTTGTTCAGCGCCAGCACCTGGGTGATTTCCTGGTTGGCCGTGGCGGTGGCCCCAGCGGCGTTGTTCAGCGTCAGGTTGCCGAAGCGGCCTGCGCCGTTGCCGCCAATGTTTTGGTTGGCGGTGCCGGCCAGGACGATGCTGCCCGCGCCCGTGCTGGTGTGCGTGGCCGAGTTCAGCACGTCGCCCAGCGCGGTGAGGGTTTTGCCGTTGTCGTCGAGGGTGCCCTTGGTCAGGGTCAGGGTGCCGGCCGTCAGCACGTTGCCGCCGAGCTGCAGCTTGCCGTTGGTCTGGGGCGTGTTCAGCACCAGGCCGCCGAATACGGTCAGGTTGCTGGCCGTGCCCGTGAGCAGCTGCGTGGCAATGCCGCCCAGGAAGGTCGTGGTCTGCGTGGTCGAAATCGGCTGGAAGCCGCCCGCGTTCAGGGCCGTACTGGCCGAAGTGTTATTATTGATGAGGCTCTGATAAATGTTCAGCCCCAAGCTGTTGGCATTGAAAAACGAGTTGTCGTTGCCAATGGTCAGCGAGCCTTTCAGCGTCAGCGGGAGTACGCCCGTCAGCAGGCCGGTGTTGGTGTTCGTGTTGTTGGCACCGGTTTCCACGCGCAGGTCGTAGAGCGGCACCGTCGAGCTCACGCTGACGGTCACGTTGCCCGCGCCAGCGGCGGTGTTGCCCAGCACCACCGTACCGCCGGTTACTACCGTCGAGTCGGGGGCCAGGTACAGGTCGGCCGCGATGGTGGGCCGGCCGTTGGAGCGGTGCAGGTTCATGGTGCCGCCGCTCATGCGGAAGATGCTGCCCTTGCCCTGCACTTCAAACAGGCCGCGCTCGTTGCTCTGGGCTGCCGTAGCACCCTTGCCGTCGATGTCGATGGTGCCGCCGGTCTGCTCGAAGCGCAAGGCCCCGTCGAGGTTGGTTACCGTGCGGCGAATCTGGCCGTTCACGTACAGCGTGGCGGTGCCGCTCACCTTCAGGGTGGGGGTGCCCGCGCTGGCGTATTCCAGGTCGTTGCCGGTGCCGGCGGTGCTGCCCACGCTCAGGCTGCCTTGCAGCACCTGCACTTGGCCCGCCATTTTCAGGTCGGCGGCCGCGCTGGTGTTCGTGGCTACGGTCACCGCAGCATTGGGCGCATCTACGGTCAGACCCGCGTTGTCGGTGATGAGGTAGGGGCTGGCCGCGTTGTGAATGGTCAGGGGCTGCGTGCCCGAATTCTTGGCGTAGCGCAGCGTGCCGTTGGTCAGGGTCAGCCAGTTGCTGGTTGGCGTTGTGAGGGTGCCCGCCACGTCCAGGTTCAGCGTGGCCGTGCGGCCGATGCCCTTGTTCACCGTGAGCGAATATAGGTTGGTGGTGTTGGCCGTAGGACCGGTGATGCTCGCCGGTTGGCCGCCGGTGAAGGTGAGGGCGGCCGTTTTGCCGCCGGTGTTGAAGTTCAGCGTACCGTTGTTGGTAGTCGAGCCGCTCACCAACAAAGTGTTGGCAACCGCAGCGCCACTGCCGTTGGTGTCGAAAGTAGCCCCGCTGCTAACCTGGATATCGCCTTCAATCAACAGATTGCGCGCATTACCATTGCTGAAGTGCAGCGCGCCCGTCTGCACACCCAGCAGCGTCCCGATGCGCAGGTCGCCGTTAGCCGTGCCGCTCAGGTACGCATCGCCGGTGTACGCGGCGGCCGTACCAGCCTTTAGCTGCGAATAAATGCGCAGGTCCGCGTCGGGAAGCGTAACGCTCGTGTTGGGAAGGGCATTCAGGGAGAGGTTGTTGTACGAGGTCAGGGCCAGGCCCGTCGACGAAGTAGTGGGCAGCGTTACCGCTTGGTTATAAGGGTCTGCGGCATAAGCGGTAGTCGTTGTGTAGTATTCTACAGTACCGCCGCCCGCTTGCAGGAAAGACCCGAAATCACCGCCCGGGAAGGTGGTCGTCGTCGTGTACACATAAGGGTCATTCTTTTTATTTGCACCCGTGCGGGTAGTGGTCGAGGCCATGCGCAGCAAACCCGACCCGCCCGGCTTCGAATCCGGCAAAGCGCCGAAATTGAGCCCCGTAAAGGCCTGGGCATCCAGCGTTGAGCCATTGTCAATCACCAGCGAGCCGGCTTTGGCATTGTTGGCTGTCACGGTCACCGTGTGGTTGGCCCCATCGGCCGCCGAGCCGATGAAAACCGGGTTGCCGGCCCCGGGCACCGTGGTGGCCGCTGCGCCGCTGAAGCTGCTGGTGCTCCAGGTAGCGGGGGTTTCCCAGTTGCCGCTGCCACGGCTGTAGAATGCCGTGACGGTGCCGAACGCAGCTGGTTCGCCGGCGGTAAACTCGCCGTCGACCTGGTCGATGGCGCTGAAGTTGATGTAAGAGAGCGACGAGCCAATGCTCATGTCGTTGGTGGTGTACTTCGTCCAGGCAATGGGCAGGTAACGGGCCGGTACGTAGTTGGCCCGGGTGCCGGGCGCATCGGTATTGGTCATCGTAAACTGCTCGTATATCGAACCCGCGGGGATGGGCCCAAAGCCGGCACTGCGCACTTTCCAGTAGTAAGCCAGCGAATTAGTGGTGCCCGTTACGAACGGATTACGCGAGCTCACCGGGCTCACGCTCACCCGCCCAAACTTGTCGAGAGGGGCCGAAGAGGCCAGGCGCAGCTCAATCACTGCCGGGGCGTAGCGGGCCGTAGTGCCCAGGCCCGTGCCCACCGGAAAGGTGAAGGAATCGCCTTTGCCGTAGGTTTTCTGCAGGCCCAAATCGCTCTGGTTGCCGGCCGTCTGAATAAAGCACGAAGTAGAGAAGGCGTTGCCCGGCCCCAGGGCCAGTGCGCCCGTTTGCCCCGAGCTTTCCACGTTGGTCAGGGCCAGGCGGTTCGAGCCAATGGCGAGAATGTTGGTGCTCAGCATCGTGAGCGTGCTGGCCACGCTCATGTTGGCCGTAAACGTGACGGCCACGGTACCCGTGGCGGCCGAGTTGTTGATTTTGAGGTTGCCAAATACCCCGTTGCCATCGCCGCTCACAATTTGGTTGGTCGTGCCGTTGAGCACAATGCTACCCGAGCCGCCGGCGCTGGTGTGCGCTGCCGAGTTCACCATATTGCCCAGCACGTTGATGGTTTTGGTGCCGTCGTTGAGCACGCCCTTCAGCAGCGAGAGGGTGGCCGTGGCCGGCACCCGGTAGGTCGTGACCGTGCCGCCCAGCGTGAGCGTACCGGCCGATTTGTTAACCGTCCAGTTATTGAACGTGCCAATGCCAGCCGTGGCCCCAATGGTGCCATTGTTGGTCAGCAGTTGGTTTTGCGGGCCGCTGAAAGTCGTGGTATTGGTGCCGGGCAGGTAGGTGCAGCCCGTGCCGATGGCCAGCGTGCCCTGGATGTTGACGTCCAAGTTAGCGGCATCGAACGTAGTGGGGTTCGTGGCGTCGAGCGTGAAGTTGTTCAGCACCGTGATGGGCTGGGCATTGTTGGTGGCCCCGGTCGTGTATTCCGACGTAATGTTCGCGAGCAATGCCTTACTGGTACCGCCCGCCGTTGGCTTCCGGATGGTCAGGTTCCAGAGCGGGGCCGTCGACAGAATGGGGGCGTTGGTGTTCGTATTAGGCAGAATGATTTCAATGAGGCCGCCGCTAACACTGGCGTTATTCGGGTCGACTCCGATGTGGAAAGCGCCGGTCGAGTTGGCGGGGTTGCTCACCCGGATGGTGCCACCCGTCATTCGGAAGCCCTGCGTGAGGTAAGGAATCGAGAAGCGGGCCTGGGCCACGTAAACAGACCCAACATAGGTGCCGACCGCTTCGAACGTTCCGCCAGAGATGATGAACGAGCCTCGGTGCGACGACGAGGTGCTCGACGGCCGAAACTTATCCACCGTAGTGGTGCCGCCCTCGATGAGCAGTTGCCCATCCTCGCGCACCACCATGGCATCATAGTTAACGCTGGTCAGCGAACCCCCGCTAATCCGATACGTGCCGTATACGATGAAGGCGTTGGCGTAATTGTTAATAACCGTGGCCCCGGCTATCCAAAGCGTGGGGCTGGTGGACGAAGACCCGAGCGAAAACCCGGTGCCCGTGGTCGTAACGTTGCTGATTTTGGCCAGATAAACGTTGTTGCCGAGCTTGGTTATGCCGTTCACCAGTACCAGCAGGTCCACGTTAGCGCCTACGTGGCCGAGGCGCAGGTTGCCTTGGGCGTTGCCGTGCAAGCCCTGCGCCGAGGTCACATTCAGCAGTACCTGGCTGTCGATGCCCTTGTCTACTTTCAGAATATCGAGGTCCGTATCGCCGTTGCAGGCGAACGTGGCACCGGTGGCACCCGAAAAAACGAGCGTGGCCACCTGATTGTCGTCGGCGGTGCCGTTGTGTAGGTTCACCGTGCCGTTGTTGATGAAGCTGCCGTAGGCCGTCAGCGTATGCGTGCCGTTGTTGGCGCTGCCCACGCCCAAAAACGTGCCCCCGCCAATCGTGATGTCGCCATACACGCTAAGGGCGCGGTTGGCCGCCGCGTTTCCTATTCTAAGCGAAATGCCCGCGGCCGCAGCAGCGGCGGCAGCAGTAGCGTTGTCATTGCCCGAAGGGAAAGCCGTTGCGTTAGAGCGCAGCAGCGTTAGGTTGCCGTTCACCGTCAGGTTGGCATCGAGGTAGGTGCTGTAGGCGGTGGCCGTGGTGTTCAGCAGCCGCAGGTTGTTGTACAGGCCCGAAACCGGGATTGGCAAGGCCGTAGGACCAGCGGCCCAGTTATAGAATTCGACGGTGCCCGTGTTGGCATCATCGAAGTTGTTGGTCGTCACCGTCGGGAAATATGGCCCCGCGATGCGCAGCGTGCCCTGGCCGGATAGGCTGGCCAGCGCCGGCAGGTTGTTGGTGGCCGTAGTCAGGTCGAGCACGCCGCCCTTCTGCACCGTCACGTTCAGGCCCGTGGCTGCCACCAGGTTTTTTACTGACAGCACGAAGCTGTTGGTAATTACCACATTGTCGTTGGCCGCCGGAACCCGGGCATTGATGCTGGTTGAGCCCGTGGGGTCAGTCGTCCAGCTGTAGGCGGCGTCCCAATCGCCGGTGGTTCCGCCTCCGTTGAACGTATACAAGGTCTGACCCATTGCCAACGTACTCCAGAATATGGATAATAATCCAAGTAAGAATGGTTTCATGAAAAGAAGGGAATGTGAATAATTCGGTAAAAAAGGGTAAGCAGGAGTTAAGGAAATGTGGCTATAGTTCTACATAATACAAAGTTTGCATAATTAATCCATTAGAAAAAGCAGCTTTGGCGCTCGGGAAAAGTAATGCCCGATTATCTTTAATGGAGTTAGCTTCATCATGGAAAAGTTTAATATTAGGCGATATTTCTCTTGATTTGCCAATTGAACTTTTGTTATAAATTATTTATGAGACGGTTTTTCTCTAACCATAATTATTTATATTGATTTGAATAGTTGTTTATTGTGCATAGCCCACGATGCAACCACTTTACTGGATGCGAAAACGGTCCGCGCCCCTGGTTTTGGATAGCATAGGAGCAGGGACGGCTCCTTTGCCCCGCCCCGAAGCGCCACGGGTTGAATTGTGATTTTTGGACTGGTGGTTTTTCGGGTACCTTTGCCGGCCGGCCGGCTGCACGTTGCCCATTCGCCGGCCCTTCCTGTATGGACCCAACCGTTTCCCAGACCATCCCCGAAGTCATTCGGACCGTACCGCTTCAGTACTACGTTTTCTTCGCCTCGGCCCTGTTTGCCATCGGCGTCACGGGCGTGCTGGTGCGGCGCAACGCCATCATCATCTTCATGTGCGTCGAGCTGATGCTCAACGCCGTGAACATCCTGCTGACGGCCTTTTCGGCCTACCGCTCCGACCCCCACGGCCAGATTTTCGTGTTCTTCATCATGGCCGTGGCCGCCGCCGAAGTCTCGGTGGGCCTGGGCATCATCGTCATGATTTACCGCAACTTCCAGACCACCGACGTCAATTTGTTGAGTCGTCTGAAGTGGTAGGGGCGGGGCTTGCCCCCGCCCGGCCGTTCGCGCCGTTATTCTCCTGATTTCATCGTTCCGCTAGCCGGGCAGGGACAAGCCCCGCCCCTACGTACATGCAAGAAACCGTTCTCCCCGGCGCCAACGCCCCTTATTCTACGTTCATCTACGTCCTGATTCCGCTGCTGCCCTTTCTGGGCTTTTTGCTGAATGGACTGCTGAACAAGAAGCTTTCCGGTACCGTGGCCGGTCTCATCGGCAGCGCCACCGTGCTGGGCTCGTTCCTGATTTCGGTGATGCTGTTCCTGAATTTCCAGTATCAGTACACCGTGCAGCTGTTCGACTGGATTTCGGTGGGTTCGCTCCAGATTCCCTTCCAGTACCAGATTGACCAGCTGAGCCTTATAATGCTGCTGCTGGTGACGGGCGTGGGCTTCCTGATTCACGTCTACAGCATCGGCTACATGCACCACGACGAGAACGTGGGCAAGTTTTTTAGCTTTCTGAACCTGTTCATTTTCAGCATGCTGCTGCTGGTGATGGGGGCCAACTTCGTCATTCTCTTCATCGGCTGGGAAGGCGTGGGCTTGTGCTCCTACCTGCTCATCGGCTTCTGGAACAAGAATACGGCCTACAACAACGCCGCCAAGAAAGCCTTCATCATCAACCGCATCGGTGACCTGGGTTTCCTGCTCGGTATTTTCCTGATTTACCTCACCTTCAACTCGGTGCAGTACGCCGAGGTGTTCCAGAAGGCCAGCCTCGGCCAGTTCGGCACGTATGGCGTGGGCATCTGCACGGCCATCACGTTGCTGCTGTTTGTGGGCGCAATGGGCAAGTCGGCCCAGCTGCCGCTCTACACCTGGCTGCCCGACGCCATGGCCGGCCCTACGCCGGTTTCGGCCCTCATTCACGCTGCTACCATGGTAACGGCGGGTATCTACATGGTGCTGCGGGCCAACGTGCTGTTCACGCTCTCGCCCGATACGCTGCAGGTTGTCGCCATTGTGGGCGCGGCTACGGCGCTGTTTGCGGCCACCATCGGCCTGGCACAGAACGATATCAAGAAGGTGCTGGCTTACTCCACCGTTTCGCAGTTGGGCTATATGTTTCTGGCGCTGGGCGTGATGGGCTACTCCACCGCTCTGTTCCACGTTCTCACCCACGCCTTCTTCAAGGCGCTGATGTTCCTCGGGGCCGGCTCCGTGATTCACGCCATGAGCAACGAGCAGGACCTACGCCGCATGGGCGGTCTGCGCAAGGCGCTGCCCATCACCTTCCTCACGTTCCTCATCGGCTGTCTGGCCATTTCGGGCATTCCGCCGTTTTCGGGCTTCTTCTCGAAAGATGAAATCCTCGCGCACGCCTTTGAACACAACAAAGTGCTGTGGGCCATGGGCCTGCTCACCGCTTTCCTGACGGCGTTCTACATGTTCCGCCTGCTCTTCCTGGCTTTCTTTGGCGAGTTCCGGGGTACGGAGGAGCAGAAGCACCACCTGCACGAGTCGCCCGCTTCGATGACGTTCCCGCTCATCGTGCTGGCTATTCTGGCGGCCGTGGGCGGCTTCATGGGCGCGCCGATGTTTACCGGTGGGCACCATTACCTGGCCGAATATCTGGCCCCGATTTTTACGTATTCGCAGCGTATTCTGCCCGAGGTTTTCTCGGCCAAGCCCGATGAGCACACCGAATTGATGCTCATGATTGCCTCGGTTGCCGCTGGCTTGCTGGGCATCATTCTGGCCTATGTGATGTACGTGGCCCGCGCCACGCGCCCGGCCGAAGACGAGGCCCACCGCTCGGCTCCCGAAAGCCTGGTGTATCACAAATACTACATCGATGAGCTGTACAATAACGTGTTCACGCGGCCCATCATGGCGCTGTCGACGGGCCTGTATAAGTTCGTGGAAAACGGCGTTATCAATCCCGTGGTGGGCGTTTTTGGCCGCGCGGTGAATGGCGGTGGCCAGCTGCTGCGCTACGTGCAGACCGGTGCCGTGGAAACCTATCTGATACTGATGGTCATCGGCATCGTGCTGATTCTGGGACTGAATTTCGGACGGTTCTAGGACCTGAATTTTCGGGATAATAATTGGGAAAGCCGCCTGTGAAAACAGGCGGCTTTTTTTATGTGATTGCCCGTTGGCAGGCAGCTTAAAGAGGCTGGTTTGCTAAGTGGATAAGGCCGTCGATAGCAGAATAAAGCCAAACATTTGCATTTGTAATTACTTGACTCATATCATTATTCTGTTTTGGTGATTCGATGCTAAAGAGCGAAGAGAACAACTTTTTTAGCTGGAAGGGGTATAGCTGCACATCCAATGCAAGATGGGCTGAATGGCTCGCAGCGGATATCGCATCTATTCCACACACCTAAAATTTATGGTCTCAAAACCTAATCTCCTACGTGGCCTTGCCCTGGGAGCAGTCGTGCTTGGCATGGCCGCTCCGCGTGCTCAGGCCCAAACCGCCGACCGCAAAACGGCGCTCAGTGCCAATATCGGCCTGATGCAATACAGCGGCAACCAAGGCTCCGACTTCTGGAACCGTTCCGGCAATGACCTGTCGGTGGGCGGCGGCGGAACCATCACCCGCTACCTGTCGCCATCGTTCGATGTGGCCCTGCTGGGCTACTACGAGACGTACAAGTTTAGCAGCGAGCTGTTCCAGGCGACTAACTTTGAGTCGCGCACCGGCATGGTGGATTTGGGGATTAAGCTCAAGCTCAACAACGGCAAGATTCTGAAAGAAGACGCCCGCATTCAGCCCTACCTGATGGGTGGCGGCGGCATGTTCCTGGCTAATAGCTCGGGGCAGGTGCGCGGTGCTAATTTCGGCGTGACGCAGATTCGGCGGCCCGAGGTATTTGGCCTGGCCGGTATTCGGGTGCGGCTCAGCGATGCCGTGTTCCTGGACCTGACCACCAGCCAGCACTACCCCTTCACGGACCGGGTAGACAACATGAGCAGCCCCACCGACAAGCTGTATGACCGGTTCCTGCTGCACCAGGCCGGCATCACGGTGGCTTTGGGCAAAATGAAGGATGCTGACGGCGACGGCGTGTCGGACAAGAAGGATAAGTGCCCCGGCACCCCAGCCGGCGTAGCAGTTGACCCCAACGGCTGCCCGCTTGATAAAGACGGCGACGGCGTTCCAGATTATCAGGATAAGTGCCCCGACGTGAAAGGCGTGGCCGCCCTGCAAGGCTGCCCCGACCGTGACGGCGACGGCATCACCGATGCCGATGACAAGTGCCCCGACGTGGCCGGCATCGCCGCCCTGCAAGGCTGCCCCGATGCTGACGGCGACGGTGTAACCGATGCCGCTGACAAGTGCCCCAACACCCCATCGGGTGTGAAAGTGGACGCTAACGGCTGCCCCATTGATACCGACGGCGACGGTGTTCCCGATTACCAGGACCGCTGCCCCAACCGCCCCGGCCCGGCCAGCAACAAAGGCTGCCCCGAGGTGAAAGCTGAAACCAAGAAGCGCCTGCAGGAGGCCACGAAGTACATCAACTTCGAATTCAACAAGGCCGTGCTGCTCCCCAGCTCGTACCCCACGCTGAAGGACCTCGCCAAAATCATGGAAGAGTATCCCGACTACACGCTGGGCATCTCGGGCCACACCGACAGCAAAGGCGCTGACAACTACAACCTGAACCTCTCGGATGCCCGTGCTGCTTCGGCCCGCACCTACATGCTGAGCCAGGCTGTGCCCGCCGACCGTATCGTGTCGCATGGCTACGGCGAAACCAAGCCGATTGCTGACAACGCCACGGCCGCCGGCCAGGCCCTGAACCGTCGCGTCGAGTTCGACCTCTACCTCACCGGCGACCCCAACGCCTCGGAAGTGAAGTACGGCCCGGCCCCGACCATCGTGCCCGAGCCAGTGAAAGCTGCTCCGGTGAAGAAGGCTCCCGCCAAGAAAGCTCCTGCCAAAAAGGCCCCGGCCAAGCGCAAGAAGTAATCAAGGCTCAGCGCTAGCTGATGAATGAAAAAGGCCCGCTCGATGAGAGCGGGCCTTTTTTTGTGGCCGTTGGCGATTCGCCAGGCTTTCACAGAACGGTAATTGCTGGCGGGGACCCCCGCTAGCGAGTTCATTTTTCAGGTGGTAGGGTGGCTACATCGAATAGGTGATGGCCAAGTAATACAGCCCGCCCACGCTCGGCCCGCCGAGGTAGGACACGTAGTAATTATTGAGCGCATTGCTGGCCCCCAGCTTGAAACGCAGGTTGGGCGCGGGCACGGTGTAGCTCAGTTGGGCATCGAGGGTGTGGTAGGCGGCCACGTTGCCATTCACCAGGAAAGTTTGGGAATAATAGCCCTGCTGCCAGCGGTAGTTGAGGCCGAAACCGAAGTTGCGGTAGGCGTTTTCATTGCCCAGGCTCAGGTTGTAGGCCCAGCGCGGGGTGTTGAAACCGTCTTCGAGGCCATCGCCGCTTTCGGTGCGGTCGAGGCGGGTATAGGTGGTGTTGGCCCCTGCCAGGTAGCCGCCGGGCAGCTCGTAGCGCAGGCCCACTGAGCCGCCGTAGTTATAGACTTTGCTCTGGGCATTGGTCCAGAGGCGGTAACGGTTCTGGGTGGATTTTGCGTTGAGGTAAATGGCCGTGGAGTCCGGATTCAGCGTTTTGGGCACGTAGGCTTCCACCTGGGCAATGAAGTCGCGATAGGTGTTGTAGTAAAAATCCACATCGACCAACAGGCGGCCTTTGGGCAGCAGCGCGGCCTTATAGCCCACTTCGAGGGAGTTGATGTGCTCGGGTTTGAGGTAGGTGTAGGGGTTTTTCACCAGCAGGCCCTTGTTCTGCGCGATGGCCTGGTTTTGAATGGCCAGCTTCTGGGTGGCCGTGGCATTGGCGGGCGTATTGGCGTTGATGTAAGCCGTATTGGCGGCCCCAAAAGCATCAATGCTGGTGCGCAAATAGCTGTTCTCAAACACGCCGTCCGACATCACCCGCAGCCCCCCGATGCGTTTCACCTGCCCACTGTTCACATTCGAAAACCCCTCAAACAAGCTCGGAAACCGGTACCCACTCTGGTAGCTCACCCGGAAATTGGCCTGCTGGCCGGGCGAATATACGGCCGTGAAACGCGGGTTGAATTTCAGGTCGAAATAATCGTTCTTATCAGCCCGCAGGGTGGCCGTGAGGCGGATTTTCTCCTTGAGCAGCCGCGCCCCGGCCTGCACGAAACCGCCGGTTTTGGAGTAGGTCAGGTTGTCGCCGAGCGGGTCTTTGCCCTTCTCGGGGTTGATGAAATAGTTGCCGTCGGGCACCACGATATAGGTGCGGTGGTCGGCCCCGGCCAGCACATCCAGGGCGGCGGGCAGGCGGTGGCCGCCTCGGCGCAGGGCCTCAGCCAGGTTCACCTGGCCCTCGGCGTGGAGCAGGTCGGCGCGCACGCGCAGGGCCGCGCCCACGTCCCAGTTATTGATGCCCTGCACGGTGCTAAGGCTGTTTTGGAAGGCGGGAGTGCCGGGCTGGGGGCGGCCGAAATCGGCGGCGGCGCGGGCGGTGGCGTGGGCCTGGGCAATGGGTTGGCCGGCCTGGGTGGCGGCGTTCCAGGCGGTGGTGTAGTCACGGTTCCAGGTGGCATCGGGCTTGTAACTGCGGTCGATGTTCTCGGCGGCGGAGCGCAGGTTATAGCTCTGGCCGGTGTTTTCCTGGGTGAAGTAGGCGCGGGCCTGCACCACGGGCGTGGTCAGGCTCAGGGCGTGCTGTTGGAGCCGGTAATCCTGAAGCTGGAAGCGGTTCGAGCGTTGGTACACGTTATCGAAACTGGCCACGCGGTAGGTGTAGGCCAGCTCGGTGCCGGGCCGGAAGCGGTAGTGCAGCGCGGCATCGCCTTTGAGGGTGCGCAGGTGGTAGTCCACCACGTCTTTTTCGGCGTAGCCGGTGCGGGCCACCTGGTAGTTTTTGCCGCCCAGGTTCAGCGTACTGCGGTCCGATGACTCGTTGCCATAGCCGTTCACGGGGTCGCGGGCTGGGTTTTCAGCCCCGAACAGGCCGGTGTTGGCGTTGCCGTTGGGGTTAATGTCGGTCTGGTCGTTGGCCACCCAGTCGTAGCCACGTAGGTAGCTGCCGTTCACCTTGAATGCCAGCTTCGTGCTCAGCACCTTCGCGTAGCGCAAGCTAGTTTCGGAGAAGATTTTAGCCCCGGTATTGGCATCATTAACGTGGTTAATTCCCGTTTTCTGCTGCACGCTCAGCCCTTGGGAATCAAAAGGGTTTTTCGTCCGAAAATTGGCCAGCCCGTTGATGGCGTTCAGCCCGTAGGGCGCGGCGGCCGTGCCCGGCACGATTTCCACTGATATGATATCCAAATCAGTCGGTCCCAACACATTCCCAATCGGCCCGCTGATGTGCGGGGCCTGATTGTCCACGCCATCCACGAGCTGCGCGAAACGCACGTTGGTGGTGTTAGTAAAGCCCCGGGCATTTATCACCTTAAAAGCCAGGCTGGGTGTAATCACCTGCACCCCCTTAAGATGCTCAATAGCATCGAAAAACGACGGCGTGGGCGTGAGCCGCAGCGCCCGGGCATTCAGCTTTTCCACCGTCACTGGCGATTGCAAGAAGCTTTCCTCGACTTTGGAAGCGGATATCACCACTTCCTCCAAATCAACTTTTTTGCGGGTCGTATCGGCGGGGGCTACGGTTTGGCTATGGGCGGCCATCGCCGGGAGGGCGACGGCCGCAAGCAGCGCTGGGCGGGCGCGGTTGGGTAGGAGCATGGACATGAAAACGGCCGTTGTATCCGTAAAGATATAACGACCGGTTTTATATCCTTACTCGTGTATCCGGTTTGTTTCGAGCGCCATGAATTCCTGGAAACGAGCTTGCAGGGCTTTAAAGGCCACAATGGCGGCCTGGCCGGCCTCCGTCACCACAGCACCGCCGCCTTTGGTGCCGCCGGTTTGGGTGCTCACCAGCGGCGTGGCGGCCTGCGCATTCATGGAGCTTACTAGGTCCCAGGCGCGCTTGTAGGACATGCCCATGGCCTGCGCGGCCTTCGAGATGGAGCCCAGCGCGGCAATCTGCTCCAGCAATTCCAGCCGGCCGATGCCGAGAAAGCGGCCGTCGTCGGTTTCGAGCCAGAGGCGGCCGTTGAGGCGGTAGGAGCGGGTGGGTAGCAGGAGGGATTTCATGAGGCAAGTATAATGTAGCCGGCCCTTGCCGGGGCTGTGCTACCTTTCGACAGTGGTATTGCCACCAGTTTAATAGTTATGGGCCAATGCCATTCCTTATGCCAATCATCGACAAAATAGCCTGGCTGCACCTGCGTGATGGCCAGGTGCTGAGCACCCGCAGCCACGGCAAAGACCGGTACTATTTCCCCGGCGGCAAGCGCGAGCCCGGCGAAACCGATGCCCAAACCCTGCTGCGCGAAATCGAAGAGGAGCTGACCGTGGCCCTCGACCCGGCCAGTCTGATGCACGCCGGCACGTTTGAGGCTCCCGCCCACGGGCACCCGGCGGGCGTGCTGGTGCGCATGGCCTGCTACTACGCCCGCTATACCGGCACGCTGCAACCAGCCGCCGAAATCGCGGAAGTAGTGTGGCTGACCTACCGGCACCGGGCCCAGGTATCGGCCGTCGACCAGCTGATTTTTGACTGGCTGAAGGAACAGGGATTATTAGCTGAGTAAAGCTGCGCCGCAACCAATTCGGCACTCGGAAGTAAAGACAGCTGCCCCCGCGCGTCTCCAATCAGTTGCGTGCGCTACGCTCTCCATGATGATGTCGAAAAACATTCCGCTACTGCTGGCCGGTCTGGGCCTGCTGGCCGCCTGCGGTGGACCCAGCCAACAGGAAAAGCGGGAGGCCGCCGCCAACACGCCGGCCCAGACCGTGGCCACGCCCGCCGCCGACTCAGTGCATCTGCCCGCGCCCTATGCCACCAAATCAGTGTCCAACCGGGTGAATATCCAGCCCTGGCCGGCCGGCAAAATGCCCACAGCGCCCGCCGGCTTCACGGTGGCGGAGTACGCCGGGAAGCTGGACAGCCCGCGCTGGTTGTACGTGGCCCCTAACGGCGACGTGCTGGTGGCCGAAGCCAGCACCATCCCGCTGAGCATGAGCCGCAAAGTAATAGCCGAGCTAAAGCTGGACAAGTCCCGCTCGCTACGCGACCACAGCGCCAACCGCATCACGCTGCTGCGCGACACTAACCACGACGGCACCCCCGACCTGCGCACCACTTTCCTGGCGGGCCTCAGCCAGCCGTTTGGGATGCTGATTATCGGCAACAACTTTTACGTGGCCAACACCGATGGCGTATTGCGCTTCCCCTACCAGCCGGGTGCTACCAAAATCACGGGCTCGGGCCAGCGCATTCTCGACCTGCCCAAAGGTGGCTACAACAACCACTGGACCCGCAACCTGCTGGCCGCGCCCGACGGCTCCAAAATCTACGTGACCGTGGGCTCGAGCAGCAACGTGCAGGAGCACGGGGCCGAGGAAGAAGTGCGCCGCGCCAATATCCTTCAAATTAACCCCGACGGCACGGGCGAGAAAATATTCGCCAGCGGCCTACGCAACCCCATCGGTCTGCAATGGCAGCCCGGCACCGGCAAGCTCTGGACCGTGGTGAACGAGCGCGACGAGCTGGGCGATGAGCTGGTGCCCGACTACTTCACTAGCGTGACAGAAGGTGGCTTTTACGGCTGGCCCTACTCGTATTTCGGCCAAAACGAAGAGCCCCGCCGCAAAAACGAGCGGCCCGACCTCGTCAAAAAAGCCTTGGTGCCCGACGTGGCGCTGGGGGCGCACGTAGCCGCGCTGGGCCTCACATTTTATGACAAAGACGCCTTCCCCACCAGGTACCGCAACGGCGCTTTCATCGGCGAGCACGGCTCCTGGAACCGCACGCGGTTCTCGGGCTACAAAGTAGTTTTCGTGCCCTTTGCCAATGGCAAGCCCGGCAAACCGGAGGACTTCCTCACCGGTTTTCTGGCCGGCGGCGACACGAAGGACGCTTACGGCCGCCCCGTGGGCGTGGCCACGCTGCCCGACGGCTCGCTGCTGGTGGCTGATGACGCGGCCGACAAAATCTGGCGCGTGAGTGTCGCTAAGTAAGCCTTGATTTCCGGCTGATAACCTACGCCAGGCTGCGCGCGATGCCCATTTCCAGCCCGCGCAATTCGGCCAGGCCGCGCAGGCGGCCGATGGCCGAGTAGCCGGGGTTGGTTTTCTTGTGCAGGTCGTCGAGCATCTGGTGGCCGTGGTCGGGGCGCATGGGCAGGCGCACGTTGCGCCGGTGCATGGCCTCTATTAGCTCGCGCATTACGGCGTACATGTCCACGTCGCCTTCGAGGTGGTTGGCTTCGTAGAAATTTCCCTCCGCGTCGCGCTGGGTGCTGCGCAGGTGGATGAAGTGGATGCGCCCGGCAAACTGGCGCACCATGGCCGGTAGGTCGTTATCGGCCCGCACGCCGAAGGAGCCGGTGCAGAAGCACAGGCCGTTGGCCGGCGAAGGCACGGCGGCCGCCAGTGCGGCCACGTCCTCAGCCGTGCTCACCACGCGGGGCAAGCCCAGGATGGGGTAGGGCGGGTCGTCGGGGTGAATGGCGAGATTAATGCCCACCCGCTCGGCCACCGGCACAATTTCCCGCAGAAACAGAATTAGATGTTCACGCAGTTTGGCCGCGTCGATGCCATCGTAAGCGTCCAGCGCCTTCTGGAATTTTTCCAGCGTGAAGCTCTCCTCGCTGCCAGGCAGGCCGGCGATGATGTTGCGCTGGAGCAGCTGTTTCTCCTCGGCGCTCATGGCGGCGAAGCGGGCTTCGGCCTTTGCTAATTCTTCGGGCGTATAGTCCTGGGCCGCATTCCGGCGCTTCAGTAGCTGGGTGTCGAAGGCCACGAAAGCGGCTTTCTCGAAGCGCAGGGCTTTGGAGCCGTCCGCTACTTCGTAGGCCAGGTCGGTGCGCGTCCAGTCCAGCACGGGCATGAAATTATACGTCACTGTGAAGATGCCGCAGGCCGCCAGGTTGCGCAGCGACTCCTGGTAATTGGTGATGTATGGCTGAAAATTGCCGGTGCGGGTTTTGATGTTTTCATGCACGGGCACGCTTTCCACCACGCTCCACGTCAGGCCGGCGGCCTTCACGATTTCCTGGCGCTTCTGGATTTCCGCCACAGTCCAGACCTCGCCATTCGGGATGTGGTGCAGGGCCGTCACCACGTCGGTAGCGCCAGCTTGGCGGATGTCGGCGAGGCTCACGGGGTCGTTCGGGCCGTACCAGCGCCAGCTTTGGATAATGGGCATTTTGGGATGGGGTATTGTTTAGTAAGAACGTCATGCAGAGCGCAGCGAAGCATCTTTACCGCGCAACGCAATTAGTTACTACTGCGGTAAAGATGCTTCGCTACGCTCTGCATGACGGGCTGTTATTGTTCATCAATGAATAACAAAATCACACACCGCTGTAGGCGTTGAAACCGCCGTCCACCACTACCGTCTCGCCGTTCACAAACCGTGAGGCGTTGCTCAGCAAATAAATCAGCGTGCCCGTCAACTCCTCCGGCTCGCCGAAGCGCTGAAAGGGCGTGTGGCTGATAAACTTGGTGGCCCGCTCGGTGTGCGAGCCGTCGGCGGCGATGAGCAGGTCGTGGTTTTGCTCGGTGAGGAATACGCCCGGCGCGATGGCATTCATGCGAATGCCGCCCCCGTAGCGTAGGCCCAGCTCGGTAGCCATCCAGCGGGTATAGCCTTCGATGGCGGTTTTGGCCAGCGTGTAGCCCATCACTCGGGTGAGGGGCCGCTGGGCCGTGAGCGAGGAAATATTGACGATGGAGCCCGTGCCCTGGTCGGCCATCACGCGCCCGAAAACGGTGGTCGGAATCACGGTGCCGAACAGGTTCAAATCAACCGCCCGGCGCGTGTCTTCGATGCCCACATCGAACAGATTCTGGCTCGGGCCGACGGTGGCCCCCGGCATGTTGCCGCCGGCCGCGTTCACCAGCCCGTCGATGCGGCCCCAGGTGCTCATGATTTTATCGCAGGCCGCATTCATCTGGGCCACGTCAAGCACATCGGCCAGCACCACCAGCGCCTCGCCGCCGATGGCGCGGATGGCGGCCGCCCGCGCTTCGGCCCGCTCGGCGTTGCGGCCCAGGATGGCCACTTTGGCCCCGGCCTCAGCCACGGCCAGCGACATAGATGCGCCCAGCACGCCAGTAGCGCCGGTGATGATAACGACCTTATCAGCGAGGGAAAATTGGGATAGGGAAGGCATAAGTTTGTTTTTGGTAGAGGTTAATTGGGGCGGCTCAGCATGACGCTCAATAATCGTGTTACTGCAATTCCAGCACGCCTTCCAGCCGGATATCATCCGAAGCGCTGCCGACCATTAGGTTGAACTTGCCGGGTTCGGCGGCCCACTCTAGTTTCGAGTTGTAGAAGGCCAACTTGTCTTTGTCGATGGTGAACGTCACGGTCTTGCTCTCGCCGGGCTTGAGGCTGACTTTGCGGAAGTCCTTGAGCTCCTTGAGCGGCCGGGCCACGGAGGCCAAGGGGTCGCGGAGGTAGAGTTGGGCCACTTCCTCGCCGGCTATTTTACCGGTGTTGGTGAGCGTGAAGCTGACCTGGGCCGACTCACTGGCTTTCAGCTGAGCCTGGCTGATTTTCAGGTCTGAATACTTGAACGTGGTGTAGCTCAGGCCGTAGCCGAAGGCGTAGCGCGGCGTGTTGGGCGAGTCGATATAGGCCGACTTGTAGCGGATATCGCCGGGCTTGGTGATGGGGCGGCCGGTGTTGTACTGCTGGTTGTAGGCGATGGGAATCTGACCCACGCTGCGCGGGAAGGTGATGGGCAGCTTGCCGGCGGGGTTATAGTCGCCGTAGAGCACATCGGCCAGGGCGGTCCCGCCTTCCGAGCCGGGCCACCAGGCATAGAGAATGGCATCGGCCTGCTCCGATATGGCATCGAAAATTAGCGGCCGGCCGCCGAAAACCACCACCGCTACGGGTTTGCCGGTGGCTTTGAGGGCTTTGAACAAATCCTCCTGCACGCCGGGCAAGTGGATATCGGTGCGCGACTTGGCCTCGCCGCTCATGTCCCAGGCCTCGCCCACGGTGAGGATGATGACATCAGCGTTTTTGGCGGCGGCCACGGCTTGCTCGAAGCCGGCGCGGCTGTCGCCGCTCACGTTGCAGCCTTTGGCGTAGAGCAGCTCGGTGGTTTTGCCGGCGCGCTGGCGCAGGCCGTCGTAGAGTGAGGTGATGCGGGTGGTGTCGGTATCCACGGCCCAGCTGCCGTTGAGGTTGCGCCGGGACTTGGCCAGCGGGCCGATGACGGCTACGCGGCGTAGGGCTTTGGTGAGGGGGAGCGTGGCTTTTTCGTTCTTCAGCAGCACCAGGGATTTCTGGGCCATCTGGCGGGCGGCGGCGCGGTTTTGCGGGTCGCTCAGGACTTGCTTTTCACGCTTCTCGTCCGAGAATTTGTACGGGTCATCGAATAGGCCAAGCTCGAATTTCTTGCGCAGAATACGGCGCACGGCATCGTCCACGAGACTGACATCCACCTTGCCGGCTTGCACCAGTTGGACCAGTTTCTGGTGGTAGGCGTCGCTCTCCATGTCCATGTCGGAGCCGGCGGTGATGGCCTTTTGGGCGGCATCGGTTTTGTCGGCCGCGTATCCCCAGTTGGCCAGCTCGCCGATGGAGCCCCAGTCGCTCACCACGAAGCCGGGATATTTCCACTGGCCTTTCAGGATGTCGCGCTGCAAGTAGGCGTTGCCGGTGGCCGGGATGCCGTTCAGGGTGTTGAACGAGTTCATGAACGTGGCCACGCCGGCCTCAGCGGCGGCGCGGAAGGGCGGCAGGTAGGTTTCCCACAGCTGCTGCTCGCTGATGTCCACGGCGTTGTAGTCGCGTCCTGCTGTGGCGGCTCCGTAAGCCGCGAAGTGCTTGGCGCAGGCCATGATAGCATCGGTGCCACCCAGCTTCTCACCCTGGAAGCCCAGCACGCGGGCTTTCGCAATCTGCGAGCCGAGGTAGGTGTCCTCACCGGCGCCTTCCATCACGCGGCCCCAGCGCGGGTCACGGCCGATGTCCACCATCGGCGCGAAGGTCCAGTGAATACCGGACGCAGCGGCCTCTTTCGCTGCCACGTGCGCGCCAAGCCGGATGGCGTCCAAATCCCAGGAAGCGGCCTCGGCCAGCGGAATGGGGAAAGTGGTCTGGTAGCCGTGAATGACGTCGAGGCTGAACAGCAGCGGGATGTGCAGGCGCGATTCCAGCGCCACGGCCTGGATTTCGCGCGTGTCCTTCACGCCCTTCACGTTCAGCATCGAGCCCACTTGCCCGGCCCGGATGCTGCTGAGCAGCGTGTTCTTGCGGTCGCTGGCCGGGCCGGTCACCTCGCGGCCCGAATACTGATTGAGCTGGCCCACTTTTTCCTCCAGCGTCATCTGAGCGAGCAGGGCCGAGATGCGCTGCTCGATATCAGCCGGGCTGGTGGTGGTTACCGCAGGCACCGGTTTTTTCTTTTGTGCCAACGCGGGCAGGCTGGGCAATAGGCCCAGCAACAGCAGCGGCAACAAGGGCTTGGGAAACGAAAGAGTCATTTAGTTGCGATAAAAAGCCGCTTCAGCAGCTGGGAAAAGGGGTTGTGCATTCTGGCGGCCACCGGCCACAGCCGCCCCGGCCGGGGCCTCAGTCATACGTTCCCACCATTCTCGTGAGGCGCAGTTCCGGCCGGGAGGGCTGTTTTTCGGACTCCGGTACGGCCAGCGGCCACCAGATAAGCACAGAGATTCCGGGCGAGCCCGGGGAATCAGGAAATGGAGAAAGAATAGATTTGCAGGAGGATATTAAGCTGGTTACTTGCGCCGGGCCGGGCGTTGCAGCAGTTGCATGGCGGCCGCGTAGCATTGCCCCATCAGCCGCGCCGAAACGGCGTTGAAATGGGTGTGGTCGCCGATATCGGCCGTGCCCTCGGCGGTGACAAAAGCGTAATGCGGTACCTGCTTTTGCAGCCCGGCCACGGCTTCGTTGATGCGCACGGCCGCATCGTTGATTTGGGGCCGGCCGTCGGGACTGGTTTTGGTAAGCTGAAAAGCTGGTAGCTGCCCGGCCACGAAGGGCAGGTTGGGCGCTTGCAAATCGGCTCGCAACTGCTTGATGAGAATCTTCAGCTTCTGCTGATACAGGGAGCTTTTTTCAGGGCTGCTGTCCGATTCGCCTTGGTGCCAGATGATGCCGACAAGCGTGCCCGCCTGCAGGGCGGTTTTGGCGCGGGCCAGGGCATCATCGTAGGGGTGCGATTTGTTGCCATCGTAGTAGGCACCGGGCGTCCAGGCATCAATGCCCGAGCCGCCCACCGCGCACGGAATCAGCCCAATGGTGACACTGGTGTCTGCCGCGGCCATGAACCGGCCGAAGGTCAGCCCCGGCCCCACGCCGGCAATGCTTTTGTCGAAGTGAATCGGGTCTTTGGCCACTTCCCACTGCCCGCCTGGATTCAGGCGCAGCACGTGGCGGTTGGGCACCGTGTCCTCGGCTTCCACCATGCCCCGCCCGGCCATGTTCGACTGTCCAATCAGCAGGTAGAGCTGGAATTTCTCCTTACGAGCCGGCGGGCTTACTACTTGGCGGAGGCGTGGTTTCAACGCTTGTGCCCGCGCTCCAACTGCTGGCAGTAGAGCCAGTAGCAGGATGTTTAGCAGGAGCAAGCGGGTGGGTTTCATGGGTTATTGCGGCTGGCGCTGGTCGAAGAAATCGGCCAGGTGATACATCTGTTGGTTCAATTCTTTCATCTTGTCCAGCAGGGGCTGGTAGGGTTCGAGGTTGTTGTCCACGATACCCTTGTTGGCGTTGGTGTTCGAGGGCTCGGCGCCCACCAGCGTGGGGTCGTTGTCCTGGTATTTGAACCAGTGCCAGCCCACGCAATTCTTCGATTCGAGCAGGCCCAGCGTGAAATTCTGGTAGAAGAGGCCACGGTCGGCCTGCGTTTTTACCACCCAGCCGGCACCGGCGGTATTGGCCAGGCCGGGGGCGTCCTCGCCCTTCACGTACCACTCGGTCACGATGAACGGCTTACCGGCGAAGATTTCCCAGTCGCGCACCCAGGTTTTTTCGGGCGTCCAGTTGTTATAGTAGTTGATGCTCACGGCATCGAGATACTTGCCGGCCACCTTTATCAGCTCCGGGTAGTAGCGCTGGGCGCCGTGGAATCGGCAGCCCAGGTACATATGGTTGGGGTCGTACTTCTTCATGGCCTTGGCCACGATGCTGAAGTAGCGGTCGGCCGCGTAGGCCAGGAAATCGGCCCGGTTCTGGTCGGTGATGGTTTCGAGGGTGATGTTGCGCTCGTCGGCCCACTTTTTGGCGGCCACGTAGCCGGGTTCGGTGGGGGACAGCTTCAGGTAGCCGTCGAGGTTTTTGCGCAGGAGCGGCATCTCGTTATCGGAGAAATAGCCGAAGAGGTTCTTGTCCTTCTTATTCGCGGCCAGCTTTTTGGCCTGCTCCTCCACATACTCCGGGAAGCCCGGGTCGAAGGTGAAAATCACGTCGTTGGGGTAGCCTTTGTGGCCGGGCTGCACGTAGGTGCCGCCCCGCTTGCTGCCGTAGCCGCTCATCCAATCCAGGTTGATGGTGTAGGCCAGCGGCTGGTCGGCTTTCAGGTTTTCCGCTTGAATCTCCTTGGTGGCCGACCACGCGCCCGCGCCATTGAACCCATTCGCAAAGAAGAACTTGCGGGTGGCCGTCATCCAGCCGGCGCGGTCGCCGTACTTGTCCTTTAGTGCTTTCTGAGTGCGTTCGGACCCACCGGGCTGCACATCATTTGGGGCGTTGTGCAAGAAGTAATAGCCGTCCGGGTCCACGGCCCACCAGCGACCGTTTATCTTCTCGACGTGGAAGAAGCCGGTGGCTTTGGTTTTCTTATCGAGCCGCCCGCCGTATTTGTCTAGCTTGGTGGTGGCCGGCGCAAAGCCTTGCAGCGTGGCAATGGTGCGGGTGGGGTAATTCTTATACTCCGAGAAGCCGGCTTTGCCATCGACGGTGGAATTGTTGATGGTCTTTTTGGCGGCGACGCGCAGGGTGTATTCGGCGCTGTCGCGGGACTGAGCGTGGGCCGTGAGGGTGCACAGGACGAGCGCAGCGGCCAGCCATTGGGATGATTTTGCAGTCATTATTTTCCAGTATCGTATTTCGCCGCCTGCTGCCGGTAATATTCCTGCAGCGTGAAAAATGCCTTCTTCTTCACGCCTGTGCTCGAAATCAGCCCCTTGCGGTTGAAGCCGTTCTGATACACCGGGTGCTGCCGCCGCGTGGCGCGGAAGTCGGCCAGAATCCAGGGCGTCATGCCGCGCAGGCCTTTGATGGTGCTCAGCATCTTCAGCTGGTTCACATACAGCGCCTCCTGGTATTCCTCACTCCAGCGGGTGTCGGCGTCGCCGTGGTAGCCGGCCAGGGCGTCGCCGCCAAACTCGCTAATCATCACCGGCTTGTTGTATTTGATGTCGAAGGTGTACTTCGTGATTTCGCCGGGCTTGCCGCCCCAGTACCAGCCGGCGTACTCGTTGAAGCTGGTTAGGTCGAGCGACTCACCCAACGGGTCGTCCACGTGAATCACATTGTCGGGTGTGCGGTGCAGCTCCAATGCGGCGGCGATGAGGCGCGTATCGTCTAGAGCGCGGGCTTTTTTCACGAGGTTGGTCATGAAGGTGAGGCGCGGGGCGCCGAGCGGGGTTTCATTGCCGACGGACCACACCACGATGCTGGCCCGGTTTTTACCCATCGAAATCAGGTCGGAGAGTTGGGTCTCGGCGTTCTGGTAGGTGGCGGGGTTTTGCCAGGCAATGGTCCAGTACACGGGTACTTCGGCCCACACCAGCAGGCCCATTTCGTCGGCCAGCTTGAGCATGGTTTCGTTGTGCGGGTAGTGGGCCAGGCGCACGTAGTTGCAGCCCAGCTCCTTGGCCCAGGTGAGCAGCATTCGCAGGTCGCCCTCGCCGCGGGCGCGGCCGGGGATGAGCGGGTTTTCATCGTGAATGGAAATGCCGCGCAGGAACGTGGATTTGCCGTTCAGCAGAATGTCCTGGCCCCGCGTCTGGATGGTGCGGAAGCCGATTTTGTCCTGCACCGTTTCGGTGCCGTTGGTCAATGAAACCGCATACAGCTTGGGGCTCAGCGGCGACCAGAGCTTCAGCTTTTTGGCCGGCAGGCTGAAGGTGGCGCGGCCTTCACCGTCGGTTTTCAGCGTTTGTTTGATGCCGGCTTCGGCAATGTTCAGCGTCACTGCTTGGCCGCTTTTGCCCGCGCCATCAAGCTGCACGTAGCCGGCCAACTGGCTCATATTATCCTTGGCCAGCTGCACTTTGTAGTCGACGATGAACGTCTCCGGCGCTTCGGCGATGAACACGTCGCGGGTGATGCCGCCGTAGTTCCACCAGTCGGTGTTGATGGTGGGCACGGCGTCGAGGTGGCGGGTGTTGTCGGCCTTCACCACCACGAAGTTTTCGCCGCTAGAGTTCAGCTTGCCGGTCACCTCGTATTGAATGGGCGTGAAGCCGCCTTGGTGCATGCCCAACTTCTTGCCGTTCAGGTAAATGTGCGACTCGTAGTTAATCGCCCCGAAGTAGAGAAAATAGCGTTTGCCGGCCGTGGGCGTGATTTTGAAGCTCTTTTTGAGCCAAATCGTGCCTTCGTAATACAGCAGCTTAGGGTCCTGCGAGTTCCAGTCGCCAGGAATCTGCAGGGCGACCGAGTGGTCGAAATCGTACTCAATCAGCTCAGGCTCCTGGGCGGTGCTGGGTTTCTGGTTGTCGTAGTAGCCGCCTTTGCCGCTGGCCGATTTATCGAAAGCCTCGCGGCGGTAATCGTAGAAGCCGTTTTCGTAGGGGTCGATGATGTAGTTCCAGCTGCCGTTGAGGCTGAGCACGCGGCGGGCCGGGGCATTCTGAATGAGGCTGGTTTGGGCCTGGGCCGACGAGCCAGTGAAGAAGCCAGCAATGCCCAGCACGAGGACCAGCAGCATTTTCAACGGTGTGGGGTGGGTCATTATCAAAGGAAAAAGTAGACGGGAAGTGGCAAAAAAAGAGTGAAGCGAAGAGGCGACAACCCCCGGCCCTTGCAGAGGCCAACGGGGCTGTCGCGTACTCATCACCTCACCATTTCACCAATTCTCTATTTGTAGCCGTCATTCTGGGTCAGAATGGGGTTGGTGTTGATTTCCTGCACCGGGATAGGGAAGAGCAAGTTGTTGGCCGTGATGCGCACCGTGGAGTTGTTGCGGGCGAAGAAGGCATTCATCACCGGGATGGCGCGGCCGGTGCGCACGAGGTCGAACCAGCGGTGGCCTTCAAAATTCAGCTCCAGGCGGCGCTCCAGCTCCAGGCGTGTGCGCAGCACGTCGGCGGTGGTGGTGCTGGGCAGGTCCACGGTGGCATTGGCAGTGCCCACGGGCAGGCCGCGCGAGCGACGGATAACCTGGTTAATGGCCGTGAGGGCGGCGGCACTGGGGCCGGTAGCCTCGTTCACGGCTTCGGCATACATGAGCAGCACGTCGGCGTGGCGCAGCACAATCCAGTCGTTTTCGGCATCGGTGGCGCTGGTGGGCGTGTCGATGTACTTCTTGGTGTAGTAACCCAGCGAGGTGGCTGCGCCGGCGGGCAGCACGTAAGACGTGGCCGCGCGCACATCGGTGGGGCCGCTGGCCGTGAAGGCCGCAATCAGGTCGGGGTCCACGGTGTTGAACTGCTGGCCGGTGTAGGCCGCGCCCAACAGCGATGTGGACTGGGCCGTGGTGTAGGCCGGCATAAACCAGGTGGTGAAGGCGCTGCCTAGGCCCAGGGTACCCTTGGTGTAGCGCGCCGCGAAGATGATTTCGCTGTTCATCTCGTTGCTGGTGGCGAAGATGTTGGCGTAGGTGGCCTGCAGCGCGTAGGTCGTGCCCGTGACCAGGGGCAGCAGCTTGTCGGCGGCTGCCTGGTACTTGTTCTGGGTGAGTAGCACCTTGCCGAACAGGGCGGTGGCGGCGCCTTTGGTGGCGCGGCCTAGGTTGGTGGTGCCGGTGTACGTCACGGGCAGATTCTTCTCGGCAAAGTCCAGGTCTTTTTCAATCTGGGCGTATACCTCGGTGATGGGCGCTCGGCCGTACTGGTAGGCATCGGGAATGGCCTGAATCTCCTGGGTCACGAGCGGCACCGCACCCCAGATGCGCACGGCATTGAAGTAGGTGAGGGCCCGCAGGAAGCGCACCTCGGCGTAGTAGCGGTTGCGGGTGGCATCGGTGAGCTTCACGCCGCCGGCCCGGCTCAGGATGATGTTGCAGCGGGCAATGGCGCGGTACGTGAACAGCCAGTGGTTCTGGATATTCGGGTTGTCGCTGAACAGTGAGAAGTCGTTGAACTCGTTCAGGCGCTCGCCCGAAGTCACGGTATAGCTGTTATCGGACGGGATTTCGCCGAAGATGAACATGCCGCGGCTGCCGCCCGAGCGGCCGTACAGGTCCTGCATGGACGAGTAGGCGGCCGTCACCCCGTTGAGGATGCTCAGCGAATCGGTGTAGCTCTCGGTGGTGGGGATGCGCGTGGGGTCATTCAGGTCGATGAATTCCTTCTGGCACGAAGTGGTGCTCAGCGTGCCCAGGCCCAGCAGCGTGGCCACGGCGGCTCCCGAAAAGAGTTTATTTATAGTCATGGTGGGAATTAGTCAGTAGTGATTGGGGCAGTCCGTCAGGCTCCGGCCTTAGAAACCGAGCTGCAGGCCCAGCGTGATGGTGCGGTTCATCGGGTACGAGCCTTGGTCCACGCCGTAGGTGGGGTTGGTGGTGTTGCCGTTGATGTTGGCCTCCGGGTTGTAGCCCACGTACTTGGTGAAGGTGTAAAGGTTCTGCACCGAAGTGTAGATGCCGGCGCTTTGCAGGCCGCCCTTCTTGGCCCAGTCCGTGGGGATGTTGTAGCGCAGGGTCACGTTGCGAATGCGCAGGAACGAGCCGTCCTGAATGAAGTAGGAGTTGAAAACCGTGCGCAGTGAGGAAGCCGTGGTGGCATAAGGCGTTTTGCCGTCGCCGGGGTTGTCGGGGCTGCGCCAGCGGTTGGTCAGCTCCACGCGGCCGTTGGTGGCGCCGGGGGCGTTGAAGGTGTACCGGTCGCCGGCGTAGAGCACGTCGTTGCCCTGCGAGCCTTGCAGCGTGACGGCCAGCGAGAGGGCTTTGTAGCCGAAGGTGTTTTGCAGGCCGTAGGTAAAGTCCGGGAATGGGTTGCCGATGACGCCAATGTCGAGCGAGTTAATCTGCCCGTCGCCGTTCACGTCCTTGAACTTGAAGTCGCCGGGCTTAACAGCCAGGTTGCTGCCCGTCCACTTGGGGCTGCTGTCCACGTCGGCCTGGTTCAGGTAAATGCCCTCCTGCTGGTAGCCGTAGAACACGCCCAGCGGCTGGCCCGGCACCACCCGGATGGAGCTGGTGTAGCCAAACACGGCATCGAAGGTAATCTGCTCGTTGGCCCCGGACAGCGCCAGCACCTGGTTGCGGTTGAAGGACAGGTTGGCGGAGCTATTCCAGGTGAAATCACCCTTCTCCAGGTTCACCGTATTGAGCTGGAATTCCAGGCCGCGGTTGCGTACCTCGCCCACGTTGGCCAGCGCCCGCGACGAGTAGCCGAGCACCGACGGAATGTTGGTGTTCAGGAGCAAATCGGTGGTGTTGCGCTGGTAGGCGGCCACCGTCAGGTAAATGCGGTCCTTGAACAAGCCGAGGTCGAAGCCGGCATCCACCTGGGTATTGGTTTCCCAGCCCAGGTTGCGCAGGGCCAGGCCGTTGGGGGCGAAGCCGTAGTTGCGCACGCCGTTGCCGGTGCCAAACACGTAGTTGGCGGCCGTCTGGTAGCTCTGGTAGTTGTAGTCGCCGATGTTGTTGTTGCCCGTCACGCCGAACGAGCCGCGCAGCTTCAGTTCCGAAATCGCGGGAATGGCCTTAATGAAGGCCTCTTCGCCAGCGCGCCAGGCCAGGGCCGCCGAAGGGAACGTAGCGTAGCGGTTATCAGGGCCAAAGCGCGAGGAACCGTCGGTGCGCAGCGCGGCCGTCAGGATGTAGCGCTCCTTGAAGGCGTAATCGACGCGGCCGAACAGCGACGTCAGCGCGTTGGCGTTGTACCCGGCCTGGCCGAAGAGCTGGCCGGCGGCGGTAGAATACTCAATGGCCGTGTTGGTGTAGGTGCCGGTCTGGCCCAGCACGGTGCTGCTCTCGTTGGTGTTGCGCTGGGCCGAGTAGCCGGCCAGCACGGTCAGGTTGTGGTCGGGGCCGAAGTGGCGGTTGTAGGTGGCCGTGTTTTCCCACACCCAGTTGAGGTTGGTGCCGTTTTGCTGCCGCGCGTCGATGTTGTTCAGGATGGGCGTCGAGAGGTTGGCCCCCGCGTTGCTCACCGTGCCCAGCGTGGCCGGCACGTAAATGGAGCGGCGGTTATTGAGCATTTCGGCCCCGAAGTTGGTGCGCAGGGTCAGCCCCTTGACGACCTCAAAATCCAGGAACGTGGAGCCCAGCGCCCGTACCGCGGTGGTGCGGTCCTGGTACAGGTCGATGGTGGCCACTGGGTTCAACAGGTCGCCAGGGGTGGTCACGCCCGAGCCCGAGTTGCGGATGGCGCCGTAGTCGCCATTGGCCAAATGCACCGGAATGATGGGCGGCAGAATCAGGGCCGCCGTCACGATGGCCGTTTCGCCGCCCGGGCCGCCGCCCGAAATGTTGCCGCCGTTGTAGCTGCCCGAAATCGGCTTCACGTCGGTGCGCGAGAAGTTGGGGGCCAGACTCAGGCCGATTTTCAGCTTAGGGCTTAGCTGCGCGTCGTAGTTGGCGCGCAGGGAAAACCGGTCGTAGCCGGTGTTCTTGATGACACCTTTCTGGTTGAAATAGCCGCCCGAGATGTAGAAATGCGATGCCGCTGTGCCGCCCGAGGCCGACAGCTGGTACTGCTGCTGCGAGCCGGTGCCGAAAATCTCGTTCTGCCAGTCGGTGTTGGGCAGTTCGGCCGCGCCGGGTGCCAGCGTGGCCGGCAGGGTCTTGGCGCCGTTGGTGTACGACTCGCGCAGGTACTCCAGGTACTGGTCGCGGTTCATCAAATCCACTTTCTTGGCCACTTCCACCACCCCGGCGTTGGCCGTGAAGTTGAAGCGGGTTTTGCCGTCGGCCACGCCGCGCTTGGTGGTTACAATCACGATGCCGTTGCCGCCGCGCGAGCCGTAGATGGCGCAGGCCGCCGCATCTTTCAGAATCTGAATGCTCTGAATATCAGCCGGCGGAATCTGGTAGTAGCTGTCGGGGCTGTTGAGCGGGTAGCCGTCCACCACGTAGAGCGGCGAGTTGCCGGCCGAAATCGAGCCCAGCCCGCGAATACGGATAACGGCGCCCGCACCCGGCTCGCCGGAGGGCTCGGTAATCTGCGCGCCGGCCACCAGGCCCACCAGCGCCTCGGAGGGCGAGGCCACCGGAATCAGCTCGACCTGCTTGGCCGAAATCGAGGAAATGGACGTAGCCAGTAGCTTCTTTTCCTGTACGCCGTAGCCCACCACCACCACCTCGTCGAGGCTTTTGGCATCGGGGGCCAGCGCGGCGCTGATGCTGCTGCGGCCATTCACCGCTTCCTCCTTGAGCAGATAGCCCACGAAGGTGAAAATCAGCGTGGCGTCATCGGGGGCTTTGATGGTGTATTTGCCGTCAGCATCGGTCTGGGTGCCGTTGCTGGTGCCTTTCACGATGACGTTGACGCCGGGCAGGCCCGCGCCTTTTTCGTCCAATACACGGCCCGTAATCGTGATGTCGGCCCGCACGGCGCGCGGGGCAGGGGGGAGGTCGGCGGCCGTGGCCAGGTGCAGGCCGAGGCCCAGGCTCAGGGCTGGGAGCAGCACCAGGGGCCGCAGGCAGCGCCGGAAATCAAGTCGTAAAGTGACCATCATATTGGGGGTGGGAGTTTGGTGACAGAGGGAGACGAAGCCGGCCGGCGCACCGCACAAGGGCGGGCTCATCGGGGACTGGTGCAAGTCCGAAGCTCAAACGCGGAGCTTAAAACCGGAGCTTTGCTCTGCGAATTACCGGATTGTAATCTGCTATCTAATGCAATAGCAGGCCTTTATTTACGTAAACGTTTGCAGCAAATCGGGCCATTTTGGGTGCTTAGCGGTTGGGCTTTGTAACTTGCCAGACATTCATCAGCCCCGAAAAAGGCTGTCTCCCCTTTTTTCTGTCCCAAAGCCACCCTCCCCCCATGACGCCCGTGAACCTGAAGTCGCTGGCCGAAGAGCTGAACATGTCCATCGCCACGGTGTCGCGGGCGTTGCGCGACAGCCACGAAGTATCCGAAGCCACCAAGCAGCGCGTGCGCGCCCTCGCCGCCGCCCGCCACTACGAGCCCAACGCCTACGCCAGCAGCCTGCGCCGCAACATCAGCAAGACCATCGGCGTGGTGATTCCCAAGGTGGCCAACCACTTCTTTGCCTTGGCCATCAATGGAATAGAGGAGGCCGCCCGCCAAGCCGGCTACCACGTCCTCATCTACCTCACCCACGATGATTACGCCCGCGAAGTCTCCATTGTGCAGCACCTCAAAGGCGGCCGGGTCGATGGCCTGCTGATGTCCGTAGCCAGCGGCACCGAGGACTTTGCCCACATCAAAAGCCTGCGCGAAGCCAACATTCCCATCGTGTTTTTCGACCGCGTGTGCGCCGAAGTGGCCACCGCCAAAGTCACCACCAACGACTACGAAAGCGGCTACCAGGCCACTGAACACCTCATCCAAGCGGGTTGCAAGCACATCGCCCACCTGCTCATCTCGAATAACCTCTCCATCGGCCAGTTCCGCCTGCAGGGCTACCTCGATGCCCTCACGGCCCACGGCCGCCCCGCCGACCCCGACCTCATTCTGCACGGCGTGATGGATAACCAGCAGAACGTCGGCCTTATCCGCGAGCTGCTGCAGCGCCGGCCCGATATCGACGGCGTGTTTGCGTCCGTCGAGCGGCTGGCCATCAGCACCTACCACGTCTGCAACGAGCTGGGTCGCCGCATCCCCGAGGACATCAAGGTTATCGGCTTCTCCAACCTCGAAGCCGCCGCCCTGCTCGACCCGCCGCTGTCCACCATCACCCAGCCAGCCTACGACATCGGCCGCGAAGCCGCCAAAATCCTCCTCCGCGCCGTGGAAAAGAAGAAAGCCGTGCTCCCCAGCCAAAGCGTGGTGCTGGAGTCGACGCTGTTCGCGCGGCAGTCCACCGCCGGCTGAAGCCCGGAATGGAAGTCCGGGACCACCCCGCGTTTGCCCGGCCACGCCCCAACGCTAAACCGGGAGCGAAAATCGATTAACCGATGGTAAAAACGTTTTCCGGGATGGCGGAAAGCGTCAACCCCATGGTGAAAACCATAAACCGGACGGTGATTTAACTTTCGGCAATGGCGGAAACTGATTTCACCACGGGAAACCGACGGTTTCGGGGGGATGTACGTGCTGAGCGTTGTAGGGGCGGGGCCTGCCCCCGCCCGCCCGTTCGCATCGTTGCAATGATTCCGTTCAACGGCGGGCGGCGGTAGGCCCCGCCCCTACATTCCTTGGTTTGGGGATTTACTCCAGCACCACGCGCCTGGTGAGGACCTGGCCGGCGGCTTGCAGGCGCAGGGTATACACGCCCGCAGCCAGTTCCGGGGTAGCGAAATCGGCCGTGGCCCCGGCCGCATTCAACTCAATGATGCGCGTGAGTACCGCCTGGCCCAGGGCATTGAACAAGGTGGCGCGAACCTCACGCTGGCCCGCCAGCGGCGGCAGCAGCACCGTGAAGCGGCCGTGGGCCGGGTTGGGGTAGATGCTGACCGAGGCGGCATCCAGCTCTGCCCGGGTGGCCGTGACGGTGGCCGGGCGCAGCACCAGGCTAAAACGGCCGGTGCCCGCCGTGGCCGTGGCCAGCGTGAAGGCGTACGTGGTGCCCGCCGCCAGCAGCTGTTGCGTGCCCATCAGGGCATCGCGCAGGTACACCGTGGCGGGGCCGAAGTTATTCAAATCAGCCACCTCGAAGGCGAAAGTGCCGGCTTGCGGCACGCGCAGGTGCAGCGGCACCACCACTTCCGTGGTCCCGGGCAGGGGCAGGCCGTTGATGGCCAGCGGGCGGGCGGCGGCCAGGGTGGCCAGGTCGAGGCCGGTGGGGTTGGGCAGCTTCACGGCATCAAATTCGGCATCGACCCCGGCCGTGGCCCCGGCTTGCAGGTAGAGAAAGGCATCGTCGGTCAGGGTGGGGCCGGTGAGCTGCAGGTGCAGCAGGGGCCGCGTATCGGCCAGGCCGCGCCCGAACACAGGCTGGGGGGCGAAGGTGGTGACGCGGTTGGCGTTGGTCAGGTTCACGGCGGCGGGCGTGCCGGGGGTGCTCACCCGCACGAAGTAGCCCGAGCCGGCAACTACGAGGGGCGTGGTCCCAATGCCGTTGGCGTAGCTGCGGTAGGTGCCGGCGTAGTGCCCGGTGCTCTGGTACACGTAGGCGGCGGCGTCGAGGCCGGGGCGCTGGGCGGCGGTCACGGTGCTCCAGTCGAGGGGGCTGGGGTAGGGGTTGCCCAGCAGGTGCCAGCCGGCGTCGGCATCGGTGCCCCGGCTCAAGGTGCCGGAGGGTTGGGCGGCGTTGTTGAAGGTACCAGTGAAGGCCACGGGCGCGGCCGTAGCGGGCGCGTTCACGGTGTAGCCGCGCGTAGGCTGCATCACGTCGGTAGCATCGGCGGGCGAAAACCAGCCCTTGTCGAAGGCGCTGTAATTCGAAGTAACCGTGGCAATCCGGCCCTCATCATACCCAAACACCGTGGGAAAGGGCGCTACCGCGCCGGGCGTGGCGCTGGTGTTGTAGGCCGGATTGAACGTCGGGACGAAGCCCGGCGTGCTCAGGCTGGCAAACGTGGCCCCGGCCACCGGCGAGCTGAAATGGCGGTAGGCTGGGCCGGTCACGCCGCCGGTGATGGCCCGCTGCATGGTGCCGCTGCCCATGACCACGCCGCCGGTATTGTCAATCAGGGCCGTGCCCGCAGCCGAGGACAGCAGCGTGAACGATTGGCCGTTGGTGCTCAGGTTGCCGGCTTGCAGGCGGGCCACTTGGGCGATGCTCACCGGCTGGCTCAGGGTGAGGCCGAGGGCATTGTTGACCGTCAGGTTGCGCACCTGGGCGGGCAGGCCCGCGCCGGTGGTCTGGGCGGCGGTGCCGTTGTAGGTGTAAGAAGCATCCGCATCGAAGGTGCGGAGGCCGCTGACCTGCACCGCCCCGGTGGCGGCAGTGGCCGCCAGGCCGGCCGGCTCGCAGATTTGCAGCTCGGCCCCGGCCTGCAATTCGAAGGTGGCCGCACCGGTGAGCGCCTTGCAGTTGGTGCTGAGCACGCCGCCCGTTTGCACCACCACCTCCGATGCCACGCTGGTAGCGCCCACCAACGTGAGCGCGCCGCCGGCCTGCACCGTGATGCTGTTGTAGGTGCCGCCGGCGGTGAGGCGCAGGCCGTCGGGCACCACCAGGTCGGGGCCGGTCACGGCGTTGCGCAGGCTCTGGATGTAGTCGATGTTGGGCTGGCCGAAGCCGTAGCCCCAGTTGAAGGCGGTGCTTTTGCTGAGCGCGCCCTTGGCCCCGTTGTAGTCGGTGGCATCTTGGGTGGGGTTGAGGGGGTAGTGGAAGGTACCGCCGCCGGCATCGGTGCCATCGGGCGAAGTCAGCTTGGCGCTCGCCACCGACAGGTATAAGGCGGAGGGCACGCCCGCGTTGCCGCCGCCCTTGGTGGCGTAGGCGTGGATGGAGCCCGCCACCCCGGCGGCGGTGCCGGTTTTCACCATCACCATGTCGTACTGCGTGATGTTGTAGGACAAGGTCGGGGCCAGATTGGTCAAATAAGTGGCGTTATCCATCACCAAATCCAGGGTGAAATCCGAGGCATCGGTGTCCTGCACGTAGCCGGTGGGCCCGAACAGGCGGCGCAGCACGATGGTGGTGCCGCTGCGCACGTCGCTCCAGAAGGTGGTGTTGTTGAAACGGTATTTGCCGCCGTTGTCGGTGGTGTTGCTGCTCTCGAAATCCTTCACCACGAGGTTGCGCAGGTCGAGGTGGTCCTGAATCACGAGCAGCTCCACGGCGTCCTGGTTGCCATTGGCGTCGTTGGTGGAGTTGTACACGCGGTTCACCACGATGGTGGGCGGGGCAAAGGCTTGATTTCTCAGTAATTGAATGTAGGCGATGTTGCCCGAGCCGAAGCCGAAGCCCCAGTTGCGGGCGGTGCTGGTGCTGCTGGCCACGGCGGTGCCGTTGTAGTCAGCAGTGCTTTGGGCCGGGTTGGTGGGGTAGAGGAACGCGCCGGTGCCGAGGGCAGTATTGAACACCAGCTTCGGCCCGGTGAGGCCGGTGTAGAGGGCGTTGGTGCTGCCGTTGTTGGAAACCAGCGCGTGGACCGGGTTATCGATGCCGCTGGCCGCGCCCGTCTTCAGCAGCACCATGTCGGTGTTGGTCAGGTTGAAGTTCTGTCCGGTGCCCGATAGGTCGGCTAGATAAGTGGTGTTCTCCATCAGCATATCCACCGTGAAATCCGACGCGTCGGTATCCGTGGCGTAGCCGGTGATGCCCGAAGCCAGCCGCCGGAGCACGATGGTGGTGCCCACGCGCAGGTCCTTCCACAGCGCATTGTCCTTAAACTGCAGCTTGCCGCCGGTATCGCTGGTCAGGTTGGTTTCGAAGTCCTTCACCACCAGTCCGCGAATATCCAGGTGGTCCTGCGTCACGAGCAGCTCCACGGCATCGGTGGAGCCATCGGCGGTCGAGCTGCCGTTGTAGGCGCGGTTCACCACAATGCCGGTGAGGGGCTGTTCTGCAAAGGTCAGCTTCGAGAAGTTGAACCCCCCGCTCACGATGTCGAACCGGAGCGTGGTAGTGGCCGAGGCTTCCAGGTAAACGTTGTTGATAACTACGTCCTGGTACGTCCCGAAACTGCCCGTGGCGGGCACGGCCACCGTGCCGGTGCGGTCCACATCGTTCACCAACAGCCGCAGCGAGCCCGTGGAGGTCGCCCCCGTCGATACCCGCACCCGGAACTGGTAGAGGCCGGTGCGTAGCACGTTCACCGTGTATTTCAGCCACTCGCCGGCGGCCGTGTAGCCCACTTCGCCGATGCCTTCGCCGCTGTTGCTGGTGTCCACGCCCTCGGTGGGGCGGGGGGCGTTGGGGTCGGCCACGGTGCCGCGGTTGGCCACCTCCGTGTCGTGGTAGGCCACGTTCTCGCCGCCGTTGTCGTACTCAATGGCCTTTACCACGCCGGGAATCACGGGCGTAGTGGTGGGGTAGGGCGTGCGAATGCAGCTGCTCACGGGCAGGTAATTTACCTTGGTATTCACAATGGTGGTGTCCGCATTCACCAGCGTCAGCGAAATGGTTTTGTTGCCGGCCGTGGCGTAGGTTACCGCAATCGGCCCCCGGCCGGTGCCGGTGGCCGGCGTGGCCCCCGCGCCGAAATCCCAGGTCAGGGAAGTGGCTTCGCCCAGCACCGAGGCCGTGAAATTCACCGCCTCGGGTGCCACGCAGGTAAAAGTCTTGTCCGCTGAAAAGGACGCCAGCGTGACGTTGTGGCCGGGGCTGAGGTAAGTCGGCGGCAGCGTCTGCTGCGCGTGTTGCAGCGAGTACACAATCTTCCGTGTCAGCGCCCCCTGCGCATTAAACAGCAGCACCAACGTGGACTGGGCGTAGATTTTATCATTGTAAGCCGCATTAATGCCGGCCGGGACGTTGATTTTCAAAGCCGCCGCGCCGGGCACCGTGTTCCCGTCCAGCTGCATCGTAAAGTCGTAGTCCGTCACGTCGCTTTCGTTCAGCACCATCACGGCGGTGGTCCCGTTATCGGTGCTGCTGAGCACCTTCACCGTGGTCTGGTTGTCGGTGGCGTTGAGGTTGGTGCCGTGCAGGTTTTCCGACACCAGCATTTCGTGCCAGTAGGCCGAGCGGGGTTTCACGGTGGCGGCCGTCGGGCCGTCCAGGTAGCCCAAATCGCCCGTCCCGCGCGCCCCGCTGCCCTCGTGAATGGACCACGGCTGCATCGACACCCCCTCATACTTCATCCCCACCCCAAACACCTCGGCCCAGTACTGGCCATTGAGAAAGGAATGCACGCCCACGCCCTCCACGGTGTTGGCCGTGGGGTTGGCGTAGTCGATGTTGAATTCGGTGAGGGCCCAGCGCAGGGCACTGGCCCCGGTGCGGTTGTGCAGGGCGTTGGCATTGGCCATCAGGCCCAGCAGATTGGTCACGTTGTTGGTCAACGTCTGGGCGGCCGTGAGGACGGCCGCGCGGGTCTGCGTGCCGTTGAAGGCGTAGCTGTGGAAAGAGATGACATCGATGTAGTAGCGCCCGTTGGCATCGGTGCCGGTGATGTCGTTGGCCCCGCCCACCAGCGAGGGCATGTAGCTGCCGCCGTAGGAGGCGTTTTCCGGCCCCACGGTGAGGATGGTCGGGTCCACCGCTTTCATGGCCGAGGCAAACGCCTTGATGTAGGCCGCCACGCCGGCCACGGGCACGGGGTTGGGCTGCGCGGTATTGTTCAAATCAGGCTCGTTGCCGATAATCCAGTACCGGATGTTGCGGCCCATCGTCACGTTCACGTACTGCACCACCTGCGCCGCCTGGGCCGCCGTGAAGCGCCCGCGTCCCTCCGACACCTGCACCATCGGCTCGGCCCCGATGCGCCGGATGGAGTCGATGAGGGCGATGTACTGGGCGTTGGTCACCAGGTTGGAGTTCACCCCATTGCCGCCGACGCGCACCATCCGCACCTTCGACTTCTTCACCACCGGCCACAGGTAGTCAAGCTGCCCGTTGTAGACGGCGGTGCCCAGGGCCGTGGGCAGCCAGGCGTTCTGGCCGGCGAGGTAGGGCGAAATGGCCTGGCCGTGGCCGGTGCCCAGCGTCAGCCAGCTCAGCAGCAGGATTGATAGCAGTTTCTTCATCAGGGTGGGAGTTTGGTTGGGAATGACGGAGGGTAGGGCAGGGGCCGGCCCTCCCGAAAAGGACGTAGCCAGCCGGCCAGCCGAAAAGCAGCGGCGGCGAATAGGAACCAGAAAAAATAGGGGCTGAAACCGGAGCAGCCCGCATCCGCCGGCAGCCGGCGAATCAGCGCCGTCCGCGCCTGGCCAGCGCATCCCGGCCGGGCAGAAACCGACCACCGAAGGCGAACAAGTGGCTAAAGGTATTGTCCTGCCGAGCCTAAAAGCTAGGAGGTTAGCGGATTTATCTACGAAAACGTTTGCGGTGAAACCCCGCCGGAGCGGATACCCCCGGGCGGGCATCAGCAGCTCCGAAACCCCCACCACACGACGGAAAACCTCAGTTTGGACGTAGCTTGCCCCCGGCGTGCTGGCAACGCCCCGCCTCCCGCTGGGAGGTTCCACCCAGCAAATCCCCGGCTTCGTTTTGGCAACTCCTCCATCCACCCCGCCGCTCCCTTCGGCACCCATCGTGCTGGCCGGCGCCACCGGCGACCTCGGCTTCCGCATCGCCCGGGAGCTTCTGAAACGCGGCGCGACCGTGCGGGCGCTGGTGCGCCCCGGCAACAGCAAGCCCGAAGTGACGGAATTGCAGGACCTCGGGGCCGAAATAGCCACCGTCGATTTCAACAGCGTCACGGCCCTCACCAAAGCCTGCGCGGGCGCGGCCTGCGTGGTGTCGGCCCTCTCGGGCCTGCGCGAGGTGATTGTGGACACCCAAAAGCGCCTGCTCGATGCGGCCGTGGCCGCCGGTGTGCCCCGCTTCATTCCGTCCGATTACTGCATCGACTACACCAAACTCCCCGCCGGCTCCAACCGCAACCTCGACCTGCGCCGCGAATTCAACCAGCGGCTCGACCAGGCCCCCATCCAGGCCACGTCCATCCTCAACGGCATGTTCACCGACCTGCTCACCGGGCAGGCCCCGGTAGTCCTGTTCGGGATGAAACGGGTGCTGTACTACGGCGATGCCGACCAGCCGCTCGACTTCACCACCACCGCCAACACCGCCGAGTTCACGGCCGCTGCTGCCCTCGACCCCACTACCCCCCGCTACCTGCGCGTGGCCGGCGAGGTAGCCAGCATCCGCGGCCTGCAAGCTGCCGCCACCGCCGTCACCGGCACGCCCTTCAAGCTGCTGCGCGTGGGCGGCCTCTGGGTGCTGGGCACGATGATAAGCGTGACCAAAACCATCATGCCCGCCCCCGACGAGGTGTTTCCGCCCTGGCAGGGCATGCAGTACCTGCACAACATGTTCACGGGCCTGCCCAAGCTCACCCCCCTCGACAACGCCCGCTACCCTGAAATAAGCTGGACCTCGGTGCGCGAAGTACTGGCTGCCCGTAACTAAAACCGCCCCCGCTCCATCCGTTTCCGGTAGGGGCGGGGGCGGCCAAAGCGCCGGACCTTTTCAGGCCCGGGCGGCAAACACTATTCTACCACCAGGCGGGTGGTCTGGGTCAGGGCACCCGTCTCCAGCTTCACCAGGTAGATACCCGAGGCGAGGCCTTGCAGCGACAGGTTCTGGCTTTGCAGGCCAGCGTTCTGGCGCACGGCCGTGAACTGACGCACCGACTGGCCCATCAGGTTCTGCACCGTGATGGCGGCCGTAGCCGTAGCGGGCAGCTCGTACGATACGCTGGCCGACTCCGAAGCTGGGTTCGGCGAAACAGCCAGTTGCAGGATAGCCGCGCTGGCCGATTTGGTAGCCAGCGCAGGGCTGAATGAATAAGCACCGCTCTGGTCGTTGAAGCGCACAGTGTAGCGGCCAGCCGGGGATACCGGGATGTTGGCACCATTGTACGTAACAGCGCCGGGGGCACTGGTCGGGAAGGCTGTTGAACCCCAGCTGTTCGCCCAGGCATTGTCGGCGCGGAACTTCATCTCGAATGCCGAAAACTGCATGGTAATCGTCCAGTCGTGGCCGCCAGCCACCGTCCGGGTCATGGCAATAGAGTTGTCCCAGCCGGTGCCAGCACCAGTTGGGCTAGTAGCCGTGCCGATAACACCGATGGTACCGTATGATGCCAGTTGTGCCATCGACGCGGTGGCCGAGAACATGAAAGCCAGCAGGAAGCTGAACTTGAGCGTAGATTTTTTCATAAAGCGTATTGTTTAAAAATGTTGGTTGGGAATTGTGACTCAAAAGTACGGCTGAATTGTGTTTTATTGTACCAGGCTTGGGGTAAATTTTTCGCCCTTAATGAGGATGGTTATGCTGGAATATATTCCGTCTAGCTCCTGTATAGCCCGAAAGTAGTTGGCATACATACGTTATTTGGTCGGTTTTGATGAGGTACAAACGTTTGCACTTTAAGCGGGGCCAAGTCAAAAAAATACCGCCATTTAGCAAAACAAATCAGGCGCTATTTGCTGATTTCTGCTCGCGGTGCAGCTCGCCGTCGTGCCCGGCCATGAGTATTCCCTCACCAACGGCCGTCTGCTGGTGGATGCATAAGCCCGGCAGCTCAATACCAGGGCTTCAGG
>NZ_JBCEVZ010000005.1:0-151355 GCF_038448715.1 Hymenobacter segetis
CTGCACCGGCTTGGCCGCCAGCATGGGCGCGTTTCTGCTCTGCGGCGGCGCTATTGGCAAACGCTCGGCCCTGCCCCACGCCCGCGTCATGATTCACCAACCCTCGGGCGGCGTGCAGGGCCCGTCGGCCGACATCGAAATCACCGCCCGCGAGGTCATTAAAATCCGCGAGGAGCTCTACGGCATCTACGCCGAGCGCACCGGCAAAACCTACCAGCAAATCCACGCCGACTCCGACCGCGACTACTGGCTGCGGGCCGACGAAGCCAAAGAATACGGCCTGATTGACGAAGTGCTGACGCGGCCGTAGCACAGTAGCGCGGACTTTGTAGTCCGCGTCCCCGCGTCATTCGGGTGTCGTTCCGGGGCGCGGACTACAAAGTCCGCGCTACTTCATCGCACCCAAAGCCCAACCGTTTACGTTCTTCGCGCAGCGCCAACGCTTCGCCCCATGCCTCACGACCACGACCATTCCGCCCCCGGCCACTCGCACGCCGGCCACCAGCACGCCGCCCCGCCTCCCGGCGGCGGCTTCAGCGCTGCCTTCGCTATCGGCATTGGCCTCAACTTGGCCTTCGTGGTTGCCGAAACCATTGGCGGCTTCTGGGCCAATTCCAGCGCTCTGCTCTCCGATGCCGGCCACAACCTGAGCGACGTGCTCAGCCTGGCCCTGGCCTGGGGCGCGGCCTGGCTGGCGGGCCGGCCCGCCACCCGGCGCTACACCTTTGGCTACCGGGGGGCCACCATCCAGGCCGCGCTATTGAACACGGCCCTGCTCTACGCCGCGCTGGGCTTCATTCTCTGGGAAACCATCGACCACTTGCGCCACCCCGCCCCCGTCAACGGCCGCTGGGTGATGTTGCTGGCCGGCGTCGGCATCCTCATCAACGGCATCACCGCCCTGCTCTTCCGCAGCGGCCAGTCCGATGTGAACGTGCGCGGCGCTTACCTGCATATGATGACCGACGCCCTGGTGAGCGTGGGCGTGGTGGCCGGCGGCGGCCTCGTGCTGCTCACCGGCTGGGCCTGGCTCGACCCCGCCATCAGCTTCATCATCCTCGGTCTCATCGCCTATAGCTCGTGGGGCCTGCTGCGCGACAGCCTCCGCCTGGGCCTGCAAGCCGTGCCCGACGGCATCGACCCCGAAGCCGTGCGTGCTTACCTGCTGGCCCAGCCCGAGGTCGAGTCCGTGCACGACCTCCACATCTGGAGCCTCAGCAGCGCCGGCCACGATGCCGCCCTCATGGCCCACCTCGTGCGCCCCGGCCAGGCCGATGCCGCTTGGCTGGCCACCCTCACCAAGGGCCTCGAAACCGAATTCAACATCCGCCACAGCACCGTGCAGGTCGAGGACGGCCCCCTGCCCGGCGGCTGCCACAGCCACTGCGAGCTGGCCGCGCCGGCCGTGTCGGAAGCGGCGCACGCTCACTAATGCCTTAGGGAGCTGGCGAGCCGCTTGTGGCACCACAAGTTGGTGCTACATTTCGCCATGCAAGTTTCCCACCCTACTAAAACCACCGTTCTCAGCGCTGCCGTCATCGTAGCCGCGCTGGGCTATTTCGTCGACATCTACGACCTGATTCTGTTCAGCATCGTGCGCGTCAAAAGCCTCAATGACCTCGGCATTATTGACAAAGCGGCCGTGACGGACCGCGGCTTGTTTCTGATAAATATGCAGATGGGCGGCATGCTGCTCGGCGGCATTCTGTGGGGGATTTTGGGCGATAAAAAGGGCCGGCTCTCGGTGCTGTTTGGCTCTATTCTGCTCTATTCGCTGGCCAACATTGCCAACGGCTTCGTCCAAACCATCGACCAATACGCCTGGCTGCGGCTCATCGCCGGCATCGGACTGGCCGGCGAGCTGGGCGCGGGCATCACCCTCGTCAGCGAAAGCCTGCCCAAGGAAAAGCGCGGCTACGGCACCATGATAGTGGCCACCGTAGGCGTGAGCGGGGCTATGCTGGGCTACTGGGTGGGCGAAAAACTGGGCTGGCGCAACGCCTATTTCGTGGGCGGCGGCCTGGGCCTGGCCCTGCTCCTGCTCCGCGTGAGCGTGTTCGAGTCGGGCATGTTCCAGCAGGTGCAGGCCCAGGCCGAAGTATCGCGCGGCAATTTCCTGAGCCTCTTCACCCACCCCACCCGCCTGGGCAAGTACCTGCGCGTGCTGCTGATTGGGGTGCCGCTGTGGTTCGTGGTGGGCATCCTGGTCACGCTGGCACCGGAGTTTGGGCGGGCCCTGGGCCTCACGGGCGAGGTCACGGCCGGGCTGGCGGTGTTCTGGTGCTATTTCGGGCTGGTGTTTGGCGATTTCATGAGCGGGGCGCTGAGCCAGCTCTGGCACTCGCGCAACAAGGCGCTGCAGGTGTTTCTGGTGTTTTGCGCCACGCTGGTGGCCGTGTATTTGTTTGGAATAAAAGGCGCCTCACCGGCCACGTTCTACGCCGTGTGCTTCGTGCTGGGCATTTCGGTGGGCTTCTGGGCCTTGTTTGTGACGGTGGCCGCCGAGCAGTTCGGCACCAACCTACGGGCCACGGTAGCCACCACCGCGCCCAACTTCGCACGCGGCGCGGTGGTGGGCCTGGTGCCCGCCTTCAAGTACCTGAGCGGGCAGTTGGGCTTCGTGCCGGGCGCGGCCGTGCTGGGCGGCGTGTCGCTGCTAATAGCCTTCTGGGCCGTGAGCACCCTGCCCGAGAGCTACGGCAAAGACCTGGACTACGTGGAGGAATAGCCCCCAGGCCGTCATGCTGAGCGCAGTCGCAGCATCTCTACCGTTTAACTAATCCTAATCGACAGGTTTAGCATTGCGGTAGAGATGCTGCGACTGCGCTCAGCATGACGTGCTATTTCCCCCTGGTTCTGAAAACCTTGCGGTAGGCGCGGCGTACACAGGCCATACCTAACCGGGTTTCACAACCCGCCCCCATGAAAAAGCTCCTCGGCCTTTTGGCCATTATCGTGGCCTCCTCCCTCTCGGCCCACGCCCAAACCCCCATCACCCCCGAAGCCCAACAGCCGGCTCCGCTCACCATTGAGCAGCAGCAGCAGCGCGCCGCCGATACCAAAGCCACCTACGAGGCGCAAAAACAGCAAAGCAACAACAGCGACCAGGCCGTGCGCGACAGCAAAAACCAGCTTCAGCAAAACGCCAGCCAGCAGTCCGACCTCAAAAAGCAGCTCCGCGAGCAGCGCAACCAGGAAAAAGCGCAAAAGTCCCAGCTGAAAGAGCAGCGCCACGCCGCCTCCGAAGCCAAGAAGCAGGAGCGCGCCGCCCGCGACATGGCCAAAGCCGAAAAGAAACGCGCCAAGGAAATGAAATAAAGAAGTCGGCCCGCCGTCTTTCTATGAAAAAAACTCCGGCTTCGGCCGGAGTTTTTTATTGCCCGCTTTCCAACCCATCTCCCCTGCTTTAGTCCCCATCACCTCATTTCGCATGCCCACCCCCACCAAAAACACCGCCCAATATTATCCCTGGCACCATTTCGTGCTGCTGCCGCTGGCCGGGCTCATGGCCGGCTACGCCATTCTGCGCTACACCAAAGTGGCCGGCGACGACGACCAGACGGCCCGGCTCTGGTTCACAGTGGCCGCCCTGGCCATCATCGGCCTGGGCGTGCTCCTGATGCTGCGCCAGCACTACGCCCTGCAATTGCAGGACCGCATCTGCCGGCTTGAGGTGCGCCAACGCTATTTTGAGGTAAGCGGCCAGCGCTTCAATGCCCTCGAAAAGCAGCTCAGCCTCAGCCAAATCCTGAGCCTGCGCCTGGCCGGCGATGCCGAGCTGCCCGCCCTGGCCCAGGCCGCCGCCACGTCCAATCTTTCACCCAAAGACATTCAGGCCCGTATCACTGATTTTCAGTTCGACACCATGCGCGTCTGAAAAGAGCAACTGCGTGAGGGAGCGGCTGAGTGCTTTATTCACCGTTTCTTCACTCAGTCACCTCCTCACTCAGTCACTCCATTCCTATGATTCTCTACAACGTCACCAGCAGCATCGAGCCCACCGCCGCCGAGGCTTGGCTGGACTACATGCGCTCCACCCACATGCCCGAGGTGATGGAAACCGGCTTTTTCATCAAGAGCCAGCTCTGTCGCCTGCTCAACGAGGAAGAAGGTGGCATCACCTACGCCGCCCAATACTACTGCCTCAGCTTGGAGCAGCTCGAAGAATACCAGGCCATCTGCGCCCCCTCCCTCCGCGCCGATATGGAAAAGCACTTCGCCGGCAAGTACGTCTCGTTCCGCACCGTGCTGGAAGTGGTGGAGTAAAGCCCTGCCTCAGCTTAATTTAAGAACGTCATGCTTCGACTCCGCTCAGCATGACGTTCTTTCTGGTTCTTGCCGACCCCACCAGTCGGGCACGAAAAAGTCTACTGTGCTGTTTAAACAGCACTATATGAAAAATATTATTTTCTTTGGCGACAGCCTCACCGCAGGCCACGGCCTGCCGGCCGCCAACAGCTTCCCCAGCATCCTCCAGCAGCGGCTCGACGAGCACCCGCTTCCTTATAAAGCCTACAACTACGGCGTGAGCGGCGAAACCAGCGCCGGCGGCCGCCAGCGCCTGTCCGCCGTGCTGGCCCGCCACCCGATTGACGTATTCGTGCTGGCCCTCGGGGCCAACGACGGCATCCGGGGCATCCCCGTCCGCGAAACCACCCAGAACCTCCAGTTCATCATCGATGCCGTGCGGCGGCAGTATCCGCAGGCCCAAATGGTACTAGCTGGCCTGGAGTTTCCCTTCGACCTTGGCCCGCTCGGCGGCCACCGCCTGGCCCACTACGCCACCGAGTTCAAAGCCCTGTTCCGCACCCTGGCCGATAAAAACTCACTGCCCTTCGTGCCCTTCCTCTTACAAGGTGTGCTGGGCCGCCGTGAGTTGAACTTGGCCGACGGCGTGCACCCCAACGCAGCCGGCCAGAGAATCCTGGCCGAAAACGTGTGGCAGGTGCTTGGGCCGCTCTTGCAACAGCCGGTTAGTTTGTGACTTAACACCTCTGTCATCCTGAGCGCAGCGAAGGACCTTATCACATTTGGACGAAAGCTGTTTGAACGTAATAAGGTCCTTCGCTGCGCTCAGGATGACAGATGGCTGATAGCAAGCACCTCCTAAAACCCAAACAGGTTCCCCTGCACCGGCTGCGGAATGATGTGCGGCGGCGGCACCACAATTCCCGTTAGCCTCCGGATTTTCTCCAATAAATACTGAGCGAATACCGGCGCGTGACGCACGTCTTTTTGGTGGATGAAGAAGTAGACCTCGTGCACGCCCTGCGCCACCCAGGCGGCAATGCGCTCAGCCCAGGCATCAGCCCGGTGGTAGTCGGTGGAGTGCAGGCCGTGGCCGTTGAAACGGATGAAGGCGGTGGGCGTGGTCAGGCGCAGGGGCAGCACGTCGCGCCGGCCGGCCACATCGGTTATCACCAGCGTTTTGTTGAGGGCTTCGAGGGTTGCGAATACGGCATCGGCCAAAACGCGGTCGGCAAACCAGCGCGGGTGGCGCAACTCTACGGCCAGCGGCACGGTCTCGGGGAAGTCGACCAGGAAGCGTTCCAGTCGCGGCAAATGCTCGGGGCCGAAGTGCGGCGGCAACTGCAAAAAGGCCCAGCCCAGGTTGTCGCCCAGCCCTTCGAAGGCTCGCGCCGTGGTCACCACCAGGTCATCGGCCTGAAATAATTCCCGCTCGTGGCTGATGCTGCGCGGCAGCTTGGGGCAGAACTTAAAGCCCGAATCCGGCCCCACGGCCTCGCGCCAGCGCCGCACTGTGGTGGCATCTGGAATGCGGTAGTGGGTGGTATTCAGCTCAATGCTGTTGAACTGCTGCGCGTAGTAGCGCAGGTAGTCGGGCTCCTTGATGCCGGCGGGGAAATACGTGCCCAGCCATTCCTTATTCGTCCAGATGGGACAGCCGACGTAAATGCGGGCCGGCGCAGGCTGCGTGAGCCGGGCGCGGGCCAGCACCCGGGCCGTCTCGGGATGGTCGGGCGGCAGGCTGAAATCAACGTAGCGAAGGTCGGGTAAGCGGCCAAAATCCATGGGACAAAGGTAGGGTTAGGGCCCGGCGGCGGGCTACTGCTCTTACGATAAAAACCGGACTTATGCAACCCGGTTTCAAAGGTAGTCGTAGGGCCGATGCCCAAATTTTATACCCGTCGCATAATCTAATTTTGGTACCTGTGCAATGGCAAAGGCCCAATTCGGCAAAATATACTTTGAGGCAACCTCACGGCTACTTTTCAGGCCAACATGAAGATTAATTAAATGCAAGTTTTCTGGATAAAGGACAATTTTTAACCTAATTCGGTTAGTAGAGGTCAGCGGATTTTTAGCATTGCTCAAATGGATGGGTCTATGTTTGTCCTGCTCACCATCTGCAAATCGCATGATTTTATCTCGTCGCCTTAAAGTACTCGTCCTTTCCAGTTGCTTCTTTTTTCTACTGACTTTGCTGGGCGCTTCGGCGCGCACCGCCCCCGGTACCACCAAAGCAGTTCCTGCCACTAGCACCGCCACTACGGTGTTGCGCGGCCGGGCCTCCTGGTATGGCAGTTACTTCCAAGGCCGACGCACCACCAGCGGCGAGCGTTACAACCGCTTCAAATACACCTGCGCCCACAAAACCCTGCCCTTCGGCACCCGCCTGCGGGTTACCAATGTGAAAAACGGCAAGTCGGTCGTGGTGCGGGTTTCCGACCGTGGCCCGTTCCGCCACCAGCGCATCCTCGACTTATCCGAAGCCGCCGCCAAGCCCCTGGGCGTGGTTGACTGCGGTGCCGCTACCGTGGTAGCCGAAGTAGTAGCCCCCGAAACACCCCTCGGCCCCGCTTCTACCCCCAACAACCTGGCCGCCCTCTTCGCCGCCGACCCCAACCCCGAAGCCGCGTTCACGACCTACACGGTAACCCCGGATGCCCCCATCAGCCCCGCTGACTCAGCAGCCAGAGTCAACGCTACGGCCACGCTCATCGCCGCGGCGCACGCCACCAAAGCCGAAGTCATCAGCACCACCGAATCGGTGAATTGCCCGGCCGGTTTCCTCATTCAGGCCGGCTCTTTCATTGATGCTGCCAATGCCCAGACGGTGCAGGCCCGCATCAAGTCGCTGATGCCGGAGCTTAGCGTAACCATCTCCCAGGATTTGCTCGATGGGCGCCAGCGCAGCCGCGTGCTCGTGGGCCAGTTTGGCGAACGTCCCGAGGCCGAAGCCGTGCGCCAGCAATTGCTGGTCTGGGGTATCGGTGGGCTGGTGCGCGAAGTTGCGCTTCGATGAGTTTAGCATTGCGCTGATACGCCAACACTGCCCGCAGCGCGGAGGCATATTGGTAGTAGCACCGTTTCTAATAATTTTAAAGCCCTGGTGGGGCGACACTCATAATGTGAGTGTCGCCCCACCAGGGCTTTTGCTATTTTGTCTTCCCTGCTTCCTACCGACATGCCGCCGCTCTGCAGCTTCGCGCAGTAGCTTGCGCTCGGAATTCCAATTCATTATCTACCATGATAAAAGCCATACTGGCCCTGGCCGCGTGCCTTACCCTCGTTTGGGTGCTTAATACCAAGCAGGGCAACCTGCCGCCCTTCGGCAAGCTGCTGAGCCCGTACCGGGGCTTCTGGCTGAACGGCGAGCGGCCCGAAGACTTCCCGGCCCAACAAAAGCTAGCCATCGCGGGCCTGCAACAACCTGTGACGGTGCGCTACGACGACCGCCGCGTACCGCACATCTTCGCCCAAAACGACCACGACTTGTACCTGGCTCAAGGCTACCTCACGGCCCGCGACCGGCTCTGGCAGATGGATTTCGTGGCCCACGTAGCGGCCGGGCGGCTGGCCGAAATCGTGGGGCCGGAGCGGCTCGAAACCGACCGGTTTTTCCGGCGCATGGGCTTAGGCTTCGGAGCGCAAAAGTCAGTGGCCGCCGTGCTGGCCGACCCCGTGACCCGCGTGGTGGCCCAGTCCTATTCCGATGGCATCAACGCCTACATCAGCAGCCTTACGCCCGCTACCTACCCATTCGAGTACAAGCTGCTCGACTACGCGCCCGAGCCCTGGAAGCCGCTAAAAAGCGCCCTCATCCTCAAATACATGGCCTTCGACCTCACCGGCCGCTCCGACGACCTGCGCATGAGCAACGCCCTGCGCAAATACGGCCCGGCGGTGATGCGCGACCTGTTTCCGGACTACCCTACCCGCGAAGACCCGGTGATTCCGGTGGGCACTGCGTTAGATTTTAAGCCGCTGGCCACGCCGCCCGTGCCACCGGCTTTTGTGGCGGCTGAAGCGCCGTATGCGCCCACGCAGGAGCCCTCACGCGACTTGGGTTCCAACAACTTTGCGGTGGGTGGGGCGCGCTCGGCTACGGGCTTTCCAATGCTGGCCAATGACCCGCACCTACAGCTCAACCTGCCCAGCATCTGGTACCAGGTGCAAATGACCGCACCGGGCGTGAACGTCTACGGCGTGTCGATTCCGGGCGCGCCACTGGCCATCATCGGCTTTAACGAGCAGGTGGCCTGGGGCGTGACCAACACCTACGCCGATGTGCTCGACTGGTACCAGGTGCAGTTTCGGGACGCCCGCAAGCTGGAATACTGGCACGCCGGCCGCTGGAAGCCGGTGCGCCGCGTGGTGGAGCACATCAAAGTACGCGGGCAGGCTGACCGACTTGATACCGTATTATACACCCACCACGGCCCGGTGGTGTACGACCGCGTCGAGAAGCCCTTCCTGCCCCAGACGCCTATCGGCTACGCGGCCCGCTGGACAGCCCACGACGCGGCCAACGAGTTCAAAACCTTCTACCAACTCAACCGCGCCCGCACCTACGCCGACTACACGACCGCACTGGCCAGCTACGGCGCGCCGGCCCAGAATTTCGTGTTTGCCGATGCCGGCCAGGACATTGCCATCTGGCCCAACGGCCGCCTGCCGCTAAAATGGCACGAGCAGGGCAAATACCTGCTCGATGGCCGCGACCCGGCTCAGGACTGGCAGGGCTGGATTCCGGCCGCCCAGAACCCGCACGCCAAGAACCCGGCCCGGGGCTTCGTGTCGTCGGCCAACCAGTCGTCGGTGCGGCCGCAGGACTATCCATATTATATGAACTGGGACTACGGCTCGTCGGAGCGCGGCCGGCGCATCAACCAGCGCCTCGGCCAGATGCCCATAGTGACGGCCGACAGCCTGCGCCTGCTGCAGAACGACGTGCTGGGCCTGAATGCGCAGCTGATGCTGCCGCGAATGCTGGCGCTGGCCGGCACGCAGGCAGCCACTACACCCGAGGGCCAGGCCCTGGCCGCGCTGCGCGCCTGGAACTACCAGTACACGGCCGATGCCGTCGGCCCCAGCCTGTTTGAGCTGTGGTACGACAACCTGGTGAAGCGTCTCTGGGACGACGATTTTCCCCTCGACCCTAAAGGCCCGGCCTACCGCTACCCCGCCCGTGACCGCACCAACAACCTGATTCTGAAGGAAGACAGCAGTCGCTGGATTGACGACCGCCGCACCCGCGCCCGCGAAACCCTGCCCCTGCTGGCCCGCCAAAGCCTGCGCTGGGCCGTGGACAGCCTCACCCGCAAATACGGCGCACAAGGCCCCAAATGGCGCTGGGCCAGTCAGAAAAGCACCGACATCCTGCACCTGCTCAAGCTCCCCGGCTTCGGGCAGCTAGACGTGGATTGCGGCGGCGGCGCGGGCATCGTGAACGCCACCACCGAGCGCAACGGCCCCAGCTGGCGCATGGTGGTGGCGCTGGGCCCGCAGGTGCGCGCCTACGGCGTGTACCCCGGCGGCCAGAGCGGCAACCCCGGCTCGCCCTTCTACAGCAACCTACTGGAAACCTGGCGCGTGGGCCAGCTTGATGAGCTGGTGTTCCTGCGCAGCGCGGCGGAGCCAAATGCGCGGGTGGCTACAAGCTGGACGCTGAAAGCGAAGTAATTTGCGAGTATTTAAAATTTATCAATGGTGCCGTTTCGCACCCGTTTTGTCTCTTTTCACCCAACAACTTCCTTTGAAATCTACCTTGTTTAACCCCGCCTTGCGCACACTGCGCACCGTGCTGCCGTTTCTTATTATCTGCGCTGCGCAATCGGCCTTGGCGCAAACCACTCCGCCCCCGGTTCCGGCGTCTGATACCGCACGGATTGGCGGCAAAATATATACCTACGTCGAGCAAATGCCGCAGCTGCCCGGTGGAGGCGGTAATGCCTCCATTATCAATGCCATCCAGAGTCGGGTGGTGTACCCGGTCCAGGCCATTCAGCAGCATGTGGAAGGGCGGGTATTCGTGAGCTTTACAGTGGGCGAAAACGGGATGGTGCGCGATGCCAAAGTCGTGAAGGGCATCGGGGCCGGCTGCGACGAAGCGGTATTGGCGGCCGTACAGCAGCTGCCGCAGTTCAACCCCGGCCGGCAAGTGGGCCGGCCGGTACCAGTGCGCTTTACCGTGCCCGTTACCTTCCGCATGGTTGCGCCGGCTGGTAGCCTCGCTGCCCCAACTGACACCCTTAACCGGATTTACACCCTAGTGCAGCAGATGCCGGAGTTGCCCGCGGGCGGCGGTTCCGAGGCCATCTTACAGGCCATTCAACGGGCGTTAGTTCAGCCCGCTGCCGCGTTGGCCAGCCGCAAAATGGAGAAGGTGTTTGTTGCCTTTGTTGTAGGCCCCAGCGGGGTGGTGCGCGATGTCAAGGTTGTGAAGGGCGTGAATCCTGACTACGACGCTGCTGCGGTAGCCGCCATCCATAAACTTCCGCGCTTCAACGGCGGCAAAATGCTGGGCCGGCCTGCGTCGGTAAGCTTCACCGTGCCGGTTGAGTTCGGGCGGGCTGCTCGTTTTCATTGATTCCTGCAGTTCGCTCCCGCCAATAAATTTGCGGTATGAATTCCTGCACTCCTTACTTCAACATCCTTAGCAGCCAGCATTCCCAGCGGCTCTGGTTGCTGTTGGCGCTGGCGTTGCTGACCACCCACCCCGCCGCCGCCCAATACTACGGCCAGTATGCTACCGATACCACCCAGATATTCAACTACGTAGACCAAATGCCGACCCTGCCCGGCGGGGGTGGCAATCTGGCGCTGGTGAAGGCCGTTCAGAAGCACCTGCAGCTCCCGATTGAAGTTCGCGAGGGCCGCACCGAAGGCCGGGTGTTCGTGCGCGTCGTCGTGGGGGTGAGTGGGGTGGCCCGGCAGGCGGCCGTAGTGCAGTCCCTTAGCCCCGCCTGCGATGCCGCCGCGCTGGCCGCGGTGAAACGGATGCCGCGCCTGTTGCCGGGCCGCTACCAGGGCCAGCCGGTGGCGGTGCTGCTCACCGTGCCGGTCATGTTTCTGTCGCCGCGCCATGTGTTTGCCAGCGCGGAAGTGGCGCGGCCAGCTCAGTTTCCCGGCGGCGACGCGGCCCTGGAGCAGTACCTGCAAAAGAATAAAGCCACGCCCCCCGAAGTAAAGCAGCGCGACCTTAAAGGCCGCGTTGTGGTGCGCTTTGTGCTGAAGCCTGATGGCCGCGTGGGGGCCAGCGAAGTCATCAACTCCCTCTGCCCCAGCTGCGACGACGAAGCCCTGCGCCTCGTGCGCGGTTTCCCGCGCTGGCAGCCCGCCCTGGGCTACGACGACCAGCCCGTGGCCATGTACCAGGTGGTTAACATCTGGTTTAGCCCGCCCGCGCCGCCTACCGGCCAGGCCGCGCCGGTGCCCGAAAATCAGGTTTACAGCCAGGTTGAGCAGATGCCCGTGCTGCCCGGCCGCAGCGGCCCCGACGGCCTGCAAGCCGCCCTGCAGGAACTGATTGAGTACCCCGAGCGGGCTAGTAGCGGCGAGGGTCAGGTCAGCTTCGTGGTGGAGCCCGATGGCCGCATCACGCGCCCGGTCATGCTCAAGCCCATCAACAGCGCCCTGGATGAGGCGGTGCTGGCGGCAGCCCTGCGCCTGCCCCGTTTCGAGCCCGGCCGCCACAACGGCCAGCCGGTAGCCGTGCGCCTCACTGTCCCGGTCTTAGTTGACATTCGATAAGCAGCTTTTTCTCCGGAAATCAGCACTGTAAAAACACAGAAAAGGCGACCTCCAGTAGAAGGTCGCCTTTTCTGTATCGCATTGGTCCTGTACCGTTTTGCAGCGGCGGGCCGATAAATAGCTAGTCGTGGCTGGCGCGGTTGATGAGCAGTACCGTCACAGCCGCAATCGCCGCGATGCCGAGCACCATTTGCGTGGGCGTGAAGCGCTGAGCGGCTTTGCGCAGTAGTACGCCGCCGTTTTTCAGCAGGTCGTCTACGTGCTCGGTCTTGCCTTGAAATACGTGGTAGGCACTCTCGAAAGTACGGGCAAGGTCTTCGGGCAGGATGTCTTCGAGTTGTTTTTCGATTTGCGCTTCCATAAAGCTGGTATTGAGAAGGGAGAGGTGAAAAAGGGCAATTACCGCCCCGGATTCGCTGTACGGAAAAGTGCGGGGCCGGGCTGTCTTTTTTCTATTTATCAAACGAAAAAATCCACAACAACGAATACCAACCATCTCATTATAAGCAGGATTTATCAATAGATATTACCCCACAATTCCCGACTTTACTCCACCACCACGATGCGTGAGCCCGTGCGCCGGTCCTCCCGTACCTGGCAGTAATAGGCCCCCGGGGCCAGTCCGTTCAGGTCCACAGGCAGCAGTTGGGTGCCACGGGGCAACACCTGGTCCACGGCGCGGCGCACCTCGCGGCCCAGCGCATCGAGCACCACGATTTGGACGTGGCCACCGGCGCTTTCGTAGGCCACGGTGGTGCGGCTATCGCGCGCCACCGGGTTGGGGTACACCGTGAACTCGGCTACCTCGGCCGCGGCAGCCGTAGCTGTAGCGGCCCCGGGCCGCAGCACCGGCACGTAGGTGAAGGATTGCCCGAAGAGCTGCGTAAGCGTGGCCGGCGTCACCTGGAACCAGTCTTTGAGGATGCTGGTGTAGATGCTGCGGAAATCGAACTGCATGGGAATGTTGTCGTTGACGCCGGCGCTGGTGGGCAGCGTGGGGTTGGCGCCATGCACGATGGGGTTCACCTTGGAGCCAAACACCAGCAGCGGGGCAGCCGCGCCGTGGTCGGTGCCGAAGCCCGAATTGGACCGGATGCGCCGCCCGAATTCCGAGAACGTCATGCCTACCACTCGGTCCTGGATTGCTAGCCGCCGTAAATCATCCTGAAAGGCATTCACGGCCTCCGCAATCTTACCCAACAGCGTGGCGTGGGTGCCCACCGTGGTGCTGCCCGTGCTGGGCACCTGCAGCGTGTGCGTATCGAAGCCGCCGAGCTGGCACACGTAGATGCGCGTGCTCAGGCCACCAGCCACCAGCTGAGCCACTATTTTGAGCTGGTCGGCCAGCGAATTCTGGCCCGCCGTGGGGTATAGTGGCGAGAGGTTCTGGGCCCGCCCGGCCGCCGCCTGAATGGCCGTGGTGTACACCTGCGTCTGGCTCACCACCTGCCGGATAAACGTCAGCTCGTGCCCGGCCGGCGTATTCGGCGCGGCATCCACGCCGCCGCTAAGCAACTGATAGAAAGACGACGTGCTGGCAATGGCCATGCCCATGTTCACCGTGGGGCCCTGCACGCAGTTGCTCACCACCGAGCCGATGCTGATGGCCAGCGGGTCGGGATTCGTGGTGCTGGGGTAGCCGGTGGGGAAGCCCGGAAACTCGCCGTCGAGGTAGCGGCCGGCCCAGCCGGTGGTCCAGGTCACGTTCGAGTCGGAACCCGAAGTCCAGATATCGGTGGCCCGGAAGTGCGAGAAATTGGGGTTGGGGTAGCCCACGCTCTGCACCACGCCCAGCTTGCCATTCTGGTACAGGTTCTGGAGCGAGGCCATGGCCGGGTGAATGCCGGTAGCCGTGGTGAGCGGCAGCACCTGCGCCTGGGGCAGCGCAATATTGCTGCGCGCCGCCAGCAGGGCCGGGTACTGGTCCAAGGGGATAATCATGTTCAGCCCATCATTGCCGCCCTGCAGCTGAATGATGACGAGCACCTTATCCGTAACCGTGGTGGCATTGGTGAGGGCCGCCAGCTGAGCCGAATAGCCATAAGCTCCAATCGGCAGCCCGCTCAAAAAAGCAGTGCCAACTGAGGCCGCAGCCGTAGTCTGTAGAAATTCGCGACGTTTCATGGTGTGGCTGTTGGCGTTAGGACAAGTGGTATTCGGCCAGGCCCATCAGGGCGCGTAGCATGGCTTGCAGCTTGGTGGTCACGGCGGCTTTCTTGGCCGTGTTGGTGGGCGCGGCCAGGTACTGCTGCCACTCTATGGTCCACTCAAAATCGGGCAGGCCCGGCAGCAGCGCGGTTTTCAGAAAGGCAATTTGATTGGTGGTGAGGGCAATGGGCACCATCAGCTTCACATACTCAGCAATCAGCAGGTTGCAATCGGCCGCCGTAGCGGCCGGGAATGACTGCGTGAGCGCGAGCACGTCAATCACAATTTTGACCCCGCTGCGCGTGTAGCCCGAGCCAATGAACAGGTCCGTGACCTGGTTGCGGCGCGGCAGTGTCACGGCATTTATCCAGAGTTCGTGGTACTGCGGCGTCTGATAGTAGGCAGCCCAGCCGGCCACGTTGGGCGGGTCGCCCAGCGTCTGCTGCTGCACGAAAGTGAGGCTGTTGAGGTAGTCCCACATGGTGTACTGCACGGCCGCGTTGGTGGCGGGCGGAAACACCATTTCCATCTGCCGGCACAGGCCCACCGTGAAATCGAGCGGGCTTTTGATGAGGCAGCCCACGTTCAGCACATCGAAAAAATGCTCGGAGCTAAACAGCGCCCGCAGCACCGGCACGATGTCGAAACCATTGTTGATGAGAATAGTAGCCAGCGGCCGGATAATATCTGTCTCCACCTGCGTGTCAATCAGGTAGTACACAAACCAGCGGTACAGCTTGCGCACGATAAAGCGCGCCGTCTCGACCTGCTGAAAAATCAGGTTGATAAGGGCTTGGTATTCGGTAGCGCCGCCGTTGGCAATGCTGGCATTGCCGAAGGCCGACGAAAACACTTTGGTCGTAGTATCGTGGCGGCTGGCCGTGAAGTAGCTGCTCACGGGCACGGTGGCCAGGTCGCGCCAGCCGGTGAGGACTTTGGCGGCGGCCTGCACGTCGGCCTCGGTGTAGTTGGTGTAGTTGCCGACGCCAATCAGCGGCCCCTTGCCCACCGTGAACAGCTCCAGCAACTCCCGGCCGTAGTTCTCGTTGGGCGCACCGGTTATACTCTGGTTGCCATTTAGATAGCGCAGCATGGCGGGCGTCACGGTCACGTCCTTGGCCAGCTGCTTGAAATTGCCCAGCGCGTGCTGGCGCAGCAGGCGGCAGTATTCGTAACCCATGCGGGCATCATTGATGTCGCCCAGCTCCACCACAAAGTGGTTGTGCCAGAACAGCGTCATCTTCTCCACCAGCGTGGTGCTCTGGCCCAGCAACTGGCCCAACCACCAGTCGCGCAGCGAAGCCCGCCGCACGCCCTCAAAATTCTGGTCGAATACCTGCGCCGTCCAGGTCTGCCCGATGGGCACGCTGGTATCAGTGGCCGACACATTCACGGGCGGGTCGGGCGCGGTGGCCGGGACCGTCAGCAGGCCGTTGAGCACCGCTGTGAGGTTGGAGCCCGCCGCCGTCATAATCTCCGTGCGTGTGGGGCCGAACAGGCAGCGGCGCAGCAGGTGGGCGGCCTGCGCGTAGCCCCAGGTACCAGCGTAGGGCGTGAGGGTGCTGGTGGTGCGGGCCAGGCCGGTAGGCAGCGCCTTGTTGGCATAGCGGCTCACGGTTTCGGGTGGGTCCTGCTGGGCCTGCGCGGCGGCGGGGGCTACCGGTGACGCGGGCCGCTCAGCTACGGCCGCCGCCGGGGCATTTAGGACGGCCGCGTTTCGTTGGAGGAAATGTCGACGGTTCATAAGCAGGGCGTAATGATGGAATCAGCAACAACAATGAAACGAGTCCTGGCCCGGCGTTCTTTCTCTTATGGGCCAACGGTTTAGCATAGACTAGCCAACGCCTGGCGAGTTTAATACAAGTATCCCATTTCTTACTGAGTAATCGCTGAATTATCAGCCAATGGAGCCAATACCCCGGCGAAGGGCACAAAAAAAACGCCCGGCTGCAAGGCCGGGCGTTTTGCTTGAACTTCTGGTCTAAATCCGAAGGCTATTGAACCGAGGCAATTGCTGATTCGGTGGCAGCTTCGGTGATTGCCTCATCGGCCGCAGCAGCGGCGCGTACGCGGCCGGCGGCGTAGAAATTGCGGTGGTAGTAGGGCTGGTTCAGCGAGCTCACCATCACGCCGCCGTTGCAGGCCGAGTGGGCAAACTTGCCGTCTTTCAAATAGATACCAACGTGGTAAATCGGCCCTTTGCCCCGGCGGAAAAACACCAGGTCACCGGTCTGCATCTCGGCCTTGGCCACGCGCTGGGTGTTGCTGAACATGGCCCGCGAAGAATGAACCAGGTTGATGCCGTACACCTCGCGGAACACGCGCGTCACGAAACCCGAGCAGTCGGTACCACGGCGCGAGTTGCTACCGAAGCTGTAAGGCGTTCCAATCCAGTCCGTTACCGTACGCAGCAGGTCCTTGTTCTCATCGAAGGCCAAGTGCAGGCCCAGGGTCTGGGCGTAGTAGTGGTAAGTGAGCGAGTCGCGGGAGGCGGCCAGCTCGGCGGCAGTGGGCTTGGTGGCCGGTGGGTTGCTGGGGTCGCTTTCGGGGGTAGTCTCTCCTATCGTCAGGGCCGGAAGCAGCGAAGCTTCGGCCACGACCGGTGCCGAGATGGCACGGGCCGTAGCCGAAGCTTCGGGGGCGCGTTCAAAGAAGAAGGAGAGGGCCAGCGAGGTAGCGGCGAGGCAATACAGGAGGCTGTGTTTCATTGTCCGTCGTTAGGGTTGGGGGCAAAAAACCGGGTTCCAAAGTGAGGGCGGAAGAGCCGGAGTAGTAGCTTTCTTAGGCGATAGGCAAGGCTGAGTGTAGCCGAGTGAAGAGGTGGTGAAAAGAAGTCGTACCCGATAATTTCTATTGTTCGTAGAATAGGTCGCAGGGTAAAGCTAGGTTAAACTTTTGGTAAGTCCGGCACTTTTTCTCAAAAAAAAGCAAAAACACTTTTCAAAAGATAATTTTATCAATAAATATTAACTGAACAGCTTGCAACCAAGCTCGTCTTTGCTTCGTATCTGCGCGACCAAAATATTCCTATATCTTCCCCTTATGAAAAAGCTCCGGACCTGGACTAACTCGCCCCTCGCCCTCATCGCTCGCCGCGTGCTCAAGGCCCAGCGCGTGGCCATGGTGGTGGGCCAAACGGTGCACCTGAGCGGGGCCTCCCGCGAGGAATTCTTGGCCGATGCCGAGTGGGTAGCCCACGAGGCCGTGCACCTGCGCCAGTACCAGGAGCACGGCCTGTTCCCCTTCCTCTGGAAATACCTCCTGGAGTCGGCCCGCGTGGGTTACTACCACAACAAGTATGAAGTGGAAGCCCGTGAGGAAGCCCGCCGCGTGGTGCTGGCCGACCCCAACCATGTGCTGCGCCCCCTGCCGCGTCACTCCCAGCCCAGCCCCGAAACGACTTGATAAGACTAGCATTAGCCAAAATAAAACTGGCGAATTGCAACTAACCGGCAGTTGATTACGAATAAACCCAACGCCTTTGGCGCTCCGGCGCAGGACTCTCTTCTTTTATTTCCACTTCCAATTCCCGCTCATACTCATGGATAACCAGCAAGACCAGTTCGGGACCCCGAACCCAGCTAATACCGGCCGCACCGGCCAGAACCCCACCACGCCGGGCACCAATCCCAGCACTTCCAGCGGCGCTTCCGCCGCTTCGCGCAAATCGGCCCCCACGCCCAGCGCCCAAAGCTCCTCCCCTGCTTCCGACGCTCAGAATCAAACCACGGCCAACGCTGGCGACAACCGCCAGGGCGAAGGCCAGCAAACCAACTCCCAGGAAGGCACCCTGCTCGACACGGCCCTGAACAGCGGCAAAAAATGGATTGAAGACTCGGGCGTGCTCGACAGCGTGAACCAGCTGCCCCAGTCGCTCAAAGACCTTGGCAACCGCGCCCTCGACCGCGTCAACGGCCTCAGCACGACCCAGAAAGTGGTAGGCGGCGCCATCCTGGCCGGCGGCATTGCCTGGCTAGCCACCCGCAAGGGCAAGTCGGGCAGCAGCGACAGCAGCGCGTATAACTATGGCCGCCAGCGCGATGCCGGCAGCTACGGCCGCCGCAGCTATGGCTACCAAGCCCCCGACGCGAGCACCAGCCGCCGTCCGGCCGCCGGCACCACCGGCCGCACCGATAGCGGCGCGCCCTACGCCAACAGCGGTAGCCGTTTCGGCAGTAGCGGCAGCTACAGCAGCGATGCCAGCGCCTCCAAGTCATCCAGCAATACCGGCATCCATTCGGGCAGCGGCCGCAGTGAAAGCAGCCCCAGCGCCTCGGCATTCACCGACCACGGCGCACAAGCTTCCGAGCACCGCTCCCACTCGAAAGACGACGGTTTCCGTAGCATCGAATAACCTCGTAATCTGCTAAAGAAAAAGCCCCGCTTCTCCTCGAAGCGGGGCTTTTTCTTTGCTATCGCCTTTAGGGCGAACAAACTATTTAGATGTTCATGGCCGACTCGCGGCGGCGCATCTTACCGGCCGGGATGCCGAACATCATCTTGAAGCGGCGGCAGAAATAGGCGGTGTCTTTGTAGCCCACTTCCTTGCCGATGTCGCGGATGCTTTTCTTGGTGGTGCGCAGCAGGAACACGGCGCGCTCCATGCGCTGGTATTCGATGTAGTCCTGCGGGTTGATGTTGGTCAGCATCTTGAAATACTGGCCCACGTAGTCCTCGCTCACGTTGGCTACGCCCGAGAGGACTTTGTTCGACAGGTCGCCGCCCAGGTTCTCCTTGATGTAGTTGAACAGGTCAATCAGGCGGGGGTCTTTGAAGTAGGTGCTGTTGGTGGCCAGCTGCTCCACAAACATGTTGTTGCGCAGCACGTAGCGCACCACTTCCACCACGATATTCTCGGTGTAGATGTTGATGAGACGCTCGCGGCCGGGCAGGTCCTGCATGCTCTCTTCCACCACCTTAATCACCAGATTGGCGAGCTTGGGCTGGCCCGAAATGAGGAAGGCCGGCACATCGAGCGAGGCGAAGAAGTTCACCGAATCGAACACCTTGGCTTCGAAGCTTACGAAGCTGTGGCTCTCTTCGGCGTCGCCGATGAGGTCGAGGTTGTCGTTGGAATGGAAGAACTTGTCCTTGTTCGAAATGAGGTCATCGTTGGTGATGACGCGGTTTTTCGTGTCTTCGCCGTAGCTCACGCGGGTGGGCCGGCCGCCGGGGATGAAGAGCATTTCGCCTTCTTCCACCACCATAGCCTCTTCGCCAAACGTGAGGTGGCCTTTGTGGAGAAGAATCAGATTATTGCCGACATCGTAGGAGTTGCGCACAGTAAAGGGCTGATGCAGCACCAGGTTTTTGGCCTTGATGTATCGAACGCCCAACGACTCGATGACTTTATTGTAATCTTCCATAATTCAGGTGGCCCGGAAGGCCGTTGAGGGGTGCGGACGAGGTAACTGGGTGGCTACCGCAATGCAATATAACAGCTTGAAATTCACAAAAACTAAAAACCCAGCCAAATAGTGGCTGGGTTTTGTGCAATGAATCTGAATTTTAGGCAATTCCCCGTTTACTTGAGGATATCCCGCGAAATCACAATTTTCTGAATTTCCGAAGTGCCCTCGTAAATCTGGGTAATCTTGGCGTCGCGCATGAAGCGCTCGACGTGATATTCTTTCACAAAGCCGTAGCCACCATGAATCTGCACCGCTTCTACTGCCGAGTCCATGGCAACTTTGGAAGCGAACAGCTTCGCCATGGCACCCGACTTGCCGTAGTCGGCGCCGTTGTCTTTGTCGGCGGCGGCTTGCAGGCAGAGCAGGCGGGCGGCGTCCACATTGGTCGCCATGTCGGCCAGCTTGAACTGGATGGCCTGGTGCTGGGCAATCGGCACGCCGAAAGCCTTGCGCTCCTTAGCGTATTTCAGGCTGAGCTCCAGCGAGCCCGAGGCAATGCCCAGGGCCTGCGACGCGATGCCGATGCGGCCGCCGGCCAGCACCTGCATGGCGAACTTGAAGCCGAAGCCGTCGTCGCCGATGCGGTTTTCCTTGGGCACCTTCACGTCGGTGAACATCAGCGAGCAGGTATCGGAGCCGCGAATGCCGAGCTTGTTCTCTTTCGGGCCCTGGATGAAGCCGGGCATGTCCTTGTCCACGATGAGCACGTTGATGCCACGCGACTTCAGCTCGGGGTGGGTTTGGGCGATGACGAGGTAAACCGAGGCGGTGGTGCCGTTGGTAATCCAGTTTTTGGTGCCGTTGAGGAGGTAATGGTCGCCCATGTCCTCGGCGGTGGTGCGCTGGCTGGTGGCGTCGGAGCCGGCTTCGGGCTCGCTCAGGGCGAAGGCACCGATGATTTCGCCGGAACACAGGCGGGGCAGGTATTTCTGCTTCTGCTCTTCGGTGCCGTACTTCTCCAGGCCCCAGCACACCAGCGAGTTGTTCACGCTCATGATAACCGAGCACGAAGCATCGACTTTGCTGATTTCCTCCATCGCCAGCACGTAGCTCACGGTGTCGAGGCCGGAGCCGCCGTACTCGGGGCTCACCATCATGCCCATAAAGCCGAGCTCGGCCATCTTCTTGATTTGCTCGGCGGGAAATTTCTGGTGCTCGTCGCGCTCGATTACGCCGGCCCACAGCTCGCTTTGGGCGAAGTCGCGGGCAGCGTCGCGCACGGCCAGCTGCTCTTCGCTGAGCTGGTAAATATTGGATGAGGTGGCGGTTTGCATGGGCGGGGTGGGAATAATTGATTTAATGGCACAAAAGTACGGCCCTGGGGCACGACGGGCAAGGTGAACGGTATGCGCCCAGTGTGCCTAACAGCCGTTAGCCAACAAAAGATTCTGGCCTTTCGCCCCAAACAACCTCTTGGAGCGACCCGGAGTTTTTGCCCGACTTTTACCCAGATATGACTATTCGCCTCCTCAGCCGCTACGTGCTGGCTTTGCTATTTGTGCTGGCCGGCATCTGGCATTTTGTGCATCCGGCAACCTATATGGCCATTATGCCGCCCCAGCTACCGGCCCCGCTGGCACTGGTGTACGTGAGCGGCATTTTTGAAATGCTGGGCGGCCTGGGGCTGCTGCCGAAGCGCACGCGACGGCTGGCCGGCTGGGGCCTACTGGCGCTGCTGGTAGCCGTGTTTCCGGCCAACGTGTACATGGCCCTGATTCATGAGCAGCTGCATATTCCCGGCTGGGTGGCCTGGGGCCGGCTGCCCCTGCAATTGCCCTTGATGTGGTGGGTGTGGCGAGTGATGCACCAGCGGTAGCGCACCCTATCTTGCGGCCGCATTTTCTACCATTTGCTCCATGTTAACAAACGCAAAAAGCAATTTCCTGGGCCTAATGGCCTTGGCACTGAGCACCTGCTCGCAAGCCCACGCACAGAACCTCTCAACTGCTCCGTCAGCTTCTACGCCGGTTGCTCAGCCAGCCGTGCTCACCCTGAATTCCTTTGCAGCGGCCAATGACTCGCTCCTGCACCGCGTGGCGCGCACGCGGGCTCAGCTTGAAGCCCGCATCTCTTCTTTTAAAGCCACGCAGGGCTCTTTTGGTGGGCTGCACCGCAAAGTACGGAGCTACACCGGGGTGCCAAAAGGCGTAGTCGATGCCGTGGGCGTTCAAACCAGTTCGGGTGTGGTCAAGCAGCAGACTATCAAGCACCGCTACGGTATCGAGCTGGAAAAAATAGTGTATCGCGATGCCAAAGGCCGCAAGGTGCTCACAGAGCGCTACGAAGGGCGCCAACTGACCCGCCTCGAACTGTTCGAATACACTGAGCCGTTCAGCGCACCGGTGGGCAGCTGGCTGCTCGTGCGCGGCGATTATCTGCGCTATATCTTCTCGCCGGTTTCGTTAATTTACAAAGGCAGGCAGCAAAAGAGCTACTTCTTCCGCCCTCGCCCGGCCGGCGAATAGCGGAAGAAGTTTAGCGGCTTACTCCCAGCGCACGTCCAGCAGACGCAGCTGCACGCTGCGCTGGCCCCGGTACTCGTTCAGCTCCACGGTGTAGCAGGCGCTGAAGGGCCGGCCCTGCTCAATCTCGGGCAGGTAATCGGCCAGGCCGAAGCCAATGGCATCCACGGCTGGCCCTTGGGCATCGGCCGAGGCCAGGCGCAGCTTGAGGTGTCCCTGCCCCACCACGCGGGCGCTATGTGGCACGGCAATCAGCCGTTGCGAGGCGAATACCGGGTTGGGGTTGCCGGGACCAAACGGCTCCATGCGGCGCAATTCGCCGAAAAACTCTTCGGTGATGCGGCTCAGGGGCAGCACGGCGGCTATTTCCACGGGCCGCACCAGGTGCTCGGTGGTGAGCGTATCGGCCACCACTTCTTCGAAGCGGCGCTGAAAAGCGGGCACGTTTTCCACCTTCAGCGTGAGGCCGGCGGCGGCGCGGTGGCCCCCAAACTGGTCAAGCAATGAGGAACAGGCTTCAAGAGCCGTGTGCACATCGAACCCGGCCACGGAGCGGGCCGAGCCGGTGGCCTTGCCGTCGCGCTGCGTGAGGATGACGGTAGGGCGGTAGTACTGGTCGAGGCAGCGCGAGGCCACGATGCCGAGCACGCCCTGGTGCCAGTCGGCCTTGTAGAGCACGGTGGCGTGGGCGTTTTGCAGAATGGGGTCGCCGGCAATCATGTCCAGCGCCTCCTGGGTGGTGTGCTGGTCCGAGCCGCGCCGCTGCTGGTTCATCTGGTCCACCACTTCGGCGGTGTAGCGGGCTTCCTGCTGGTCGGGGGCCAGGAGCATGGCCACAGCGCGGCGGGCGTCGCCCATGCGCCCGGCCGCGTTGATGCGCGGTGCAAAGCCGAATATCAAGCTGCTGATGCCCAACGGGCCTTCGCGTAGGGTGGCCAACTCGCGCAGCGCGGCCAGGCCGGGGCGCAGCAAGTGGGCATCCTCATTGAAGCGCCGAAGGCCGTAGGAGGCCAGAATGCGGTTTTCGCCGGTGATGGGCACGATGTCGGCGGCAATGCTCACCGTCACCAAATCCAGCAAGTCGTGAAGCGGAGCCTGGGGCAGGCCAAGATGTTCGCCCAGCGCCTGCATCAGCTTGAAGCCCACGCCGCAGCCCGAAAGCTCTTTGTATGGATACTCGCAATCGGCCCGCTTGGGGTCGAGCACGGCCACGGCGGCCGGCAGCTCGTCACCGGGCAAATGGTGGTCGCAGATGATGAAATCGACGCCCCGGCTGCTGGCGTAAGCCACCTGCTCCACAGCTTTAATGCCGCAGTCGAGCGCGATGATGAGCGCGAAGCCATTATCGGCGGCCGTATCAATGGCCTTGTGCGAGATGCCGTAGCCCTCGGTGTAGCGGTCCGGGATATAGTCGCGCAGGCGCTCGGCCCCGAACAGCGGCGTTAGGTAGCTTATCACCGTGGCCACCGAGGTGATGCCGTCCACGTCGTAGTCGCCCAGCACCAGCACTTTTTCGCCGGCTTGCAGGGCGTGGGCCAGGCGGGCCACGGCGCGGTCCATGTCGCGCATCAGCAGCGGGTTGGGCAGCTGGCGCAGGTCGGGGTGGAAGAACGCGGCGGCGGCTTCGGGCGTGGCAATGCCGCGCTGCACCAGCAGGGCGGCTATCTCGGGGGCAATGAAGAGAGCCTGGGTGAGGCTATGGACCTGGGCAGGGTCGGGTTCGGGGATATAATTCCAGCGCTTACCAGCGGATACGGACATTGGATACTTCGTCAAAATGGGTCCAAAAGTACGACCAAACCCCTCCCCCGCGCCGATGGCCGTACCTTCGCCCTCCGTTTTGCCAGCCCCGCGCACCATGAAGAAGCTCCGAGATTTCTACCGCCAATACCGCCAGTACATCGGGACCGATGTGCTGATGTACGGGGTATTTATCCTCGTGCTGGCGCTGATGTTCGTGTTTTTCCGGTAGGCGGACCTACTGCACCCCATCGCCCCGCAGCTTGCGGAAGCGCTTGCGGGCCTCGGCCACGTAGATGCTGCCGGGGAACTTGGTAATCACCTGGTTGTAGAGCTCTTGGGCTTTCCCCTTGTCCTTCACGTCTTCCTCCTGAATGCGGGCCAACAGGAACAGCGCATCGTCGCTCAGCACGTCCGTTTTCGGGTTGGACGTGATGCGCTCCAGCGTGGCAATGGCCCCGGGGAAGTCGCCGGTGCGGCGCTGGAGCTGCGCTTTCAGGTAGTAGGTGTCATCGGCCAGCGAATGGCCAGGGAAGCGTTCCAGCAGCGCATCCAGGCCTTTAATGGCCTCCGGAATCTTGTTCTGAAACACCAGTTGCTCCACGGCGGCGTAGGCTTTCAGCCCCAGGCCCAGCGTGTCCTCCACGGTGTTGTCCTGAATCAGCAGCGAGAGCTGCATGGCGTCGTTGGCGATTTCGCGGGTGGTGGCTTCTTTCAGGATGTCAAGGTGGCTTTGGGCTAACTTGAAATCACCCGCATAATAGCTCAAGCGGGCGTTGCGCAGCTTGGCTTCGTAGCCCAGCGGCGAGTCTTTGTGCGACTTCTCCACTTGCGAATACAGCAGCGTGGCCTCCCAGGGCTCCCCTTTCAGGATATATAAATCGCCCTGCGTGACCTTGGCCTCGTCCACCACCTCATCGCTGGCGCGGGGCATGTCGATGACTTCCTGGAGCAAGGTCATGGCCCTGGCCCGGTCATTCAGCTGGAAAGCGTAGAGGTTGGCCAGGTTGCGGATAACGGGCGCGGTATCGGGCGTGCGGCCCAGCTCGGCCAGCAGTTGGTCATATTCCGTCACCAATGCCCGCACCTTCGCCACATCCACGGGGTAGGTTTCGCGCACCTGGGCCTCGCGGGCTTGCAGCAGGCGCTGGCGGGCCCCGTTATAATACGGGCCGTTACGGTACTCCTTGGCCACATAGGAGAAGCCTTCGATGGCCGTTTCGTAGTCCTTATTCTGCTGCGCAATGGATGCCAGCTCCATCACCCGCACACCTTCGCTGCGGCTGCGGCGGTCCAGGGCGCGGGCCTGCATCAGCGCGCCACCGAAATCGTGCCGCTGCACCTGCAGCCACAGCAACAGCTCACTGTAGGCCGCCTGGTCGGGGTGCTCCTGAATGGCGGTAATCAACTGCTTTTCCAGCGCGTCGAAGTCTTTTTCTTCGTGAAGGGCATTTTGCAGCATGTTGCGCACGTAAGGCAGCTGCTTGTCGTCCTGGGCTATCAGGCGCAGGGTTTCGGCCAGTACCTTGGGCTGGTCCTGGCTTTGAGTGTAAAGCTGGATGAGCTGCGGAGCGTACTCGGTGTCGTTTTTGGCCAGGGCGCGGCCGCGCAGGTAGGTGCGCTCGGCCCATTCGGGCAGCTCGCGGCGGCTGAATTCGGCCGCTACCGGCTGCACCTGCGTGGGCGTGAGCTGGGCCAATACCTTTTGCCACTGCTTTTCGGCTGCCGGTTTATCTCCAGCCGCCAGATATGCGCCGCCCAACGTCACGCCCAGCGTGGCATCTTCGGGACGCAGCTTAATGGCTTTTTTAGTCAGCTTTTCGGCATCCTTGTAGCGCTTCAGCGCCTGCAGCGACGCGATATAGACCGGGAAGGTCGCCAGGCTGGTTTGCTCTTCCAGCGGCAGCTTTTCAAACAAAAAAACCACTTTCTCATGCTCGCCCCGGCGGGCGTAGTCCTGGGCCAGCGCGGTATTGCTCACGGGTGCCCAACCCTTAGAGGGCTGCGCATGCGCGGGCAGGCTCAGGAGTAAAGCAGCAGCAACGAGGAAGGAAGACGAACGCATAGATTCAAAAGTCGATTCAGGAAGCACTAGCCGACCGCAAAACGCCACCAGCTAACGGCCTCAAAACGCCGGACCGCAGGCGCTTCGTTCAACGCTAACGCACTGGCCCGGCCCCGCAAAGCCCACGCTTAGAAAACGAAAAAGGGCCGCCCCCGAAGGTACGGCCCTTTTCAAACTCGCGGATTGACGTCCTAGAAAAACTTCGTGCGGTTGTCTTTCACGTTGGCATGGGCCTTCACGGCCTCGTAAATCTTGCCATCCTGCGCCTGAGCACGCTGCTGGGCCAGCTGCTTCTGCACGGCTTTCACGTCGCCGGTAGCCGCGCCGGGCGTCACGCTCACCGGCTCAATCACCAGCACACCCTGCTCGCCCTGAATCGGAGCCGATTTCTGGCCGGGTTTCAGCGCGTAGGCTTTGCCCACGGCCAGCGGCTCGAAACCGATGTTGGCAATGCTGCCCTGGCCCAGAATCACGTTCTCGGCGGTACCTACCTGGGCGGTGGGACCGTATTTGGCGGCCATCTCTTCCAGAGTGCCGGCTTTGGGCAGCTTGGCGATGATTTGCTTGGCTTTCTCCTCGTTGCGCACCATGGCCGACAGCTCGGGCTTCAGGTTGGCTACGGTAGCGGTGCCTTTGGCGCGCTCGTCGGTGAGGGCGGCAATGACGTACTGGTCACCCATTTCGTACACTTCCGAAACGTCGCCCACCTTGGTTTCGGTGCCGTTCGGGTTGAAGCCGAAGGCCCAACGCACCAGCTCGCGGGCGTTCTGCAGGTTGTTCACGCTGCGGGCACCACGGTCCAGGTTTTTGGCTTCCTGCTTTTGCAGGGTTTTGTCTTTGGTAGTCAGGGCGCGGAAGCTGGCGAGGTCCGTGGCCTGGCCTTTCAGCTCCTGGGCCTTGGCGTAAGCAGCTTCACGAGTGGCATCGCTCGGGGCGATGGTCTTCTTCACCTCAGCCACCTGATAGGTCTGCTTGGTGGGCGCGGCAGTGATTTTGATGATGTGGTAGCCGAACGAGGTTTCTACCACGTTGGGCAGCAGGCCGGGGGCCGTAGCGCCGAAAATGGCTTTCTCAAACTCCGGTACCATCCGGCCTTTGCCGAACCAGCCGAGGTCGCCGCCCTGCTCCTTGGTGCCGTCGGTGCCGAACTGGCGGGCCATGGCCGCGAAATCAGCGCCGCCCTTGATTTTGTTCAGGATGTCCTGAGCCTTTGCTTTCGCGGCGGCTTTGGCTTCGGGCGTAGTGCCTTCGGCCTTGATGAGGATGTGGCTGGCCCGGGCGGCGGGCTCTTTGCCCACACCGGTACCGGTCACTTTAAACAGCGAGTACGTGCCGTTTTCGGCGTACGGACCGTAGATTTTGCCAGCAGTCAATGGCAGCTGCTTGCGGAGCTCCTCGGGCAAATCGGCAGGGCTACGGAAGGCCTTGTTATAAGGCTGCTCCGAGTTCTGCATCACAAACAGCGAGTCGACCGGGGCCGAGGCAAACTGCGTGGTCAGCTCGGCCATCGAAGTTTTCACAGCGGCGCTGTCCTCTTTCGAAGCCACCACCGGCACGGTGATGTACTCCACCGAGCGGCCGTCTTCTACTTTGTATTTGCCTTTGTTCTTGTCGAGGTAAGCCTGCAGCTGCTCGTCGGTCACTTTCACAGCCGAGTCGGAGATGCTGCCGTAGGGCACGAACAGGTACTTCAGCGTTTCCTTGGTGTTCTGGGCGGCATCGAAGCGCTTGGCTTCGGCCGTGGTCACGTACACCGAGTTTTTCAGCAGGGCGTTGTACTTGTTGGCGAGGCGCTCAGCGGGCAGGTTGGCTTCGAAATTGTGCCAGGCGGCCTGGTTTTCGGGGGGCAGCTTGTCGAGGTTTTTCAGGTACTCCACCAGGCGGGCTTTGTCGAACTGACCCGTTTTCTGGTCGGTAAAGGCCTGCTTGATGCCGGGGCTGATGTTGTCGCCCTGCACCATGTCCACCAGCTCGTCGTCGCTCACGGTCAGGCCCAGCTTGTCCCACTCCGGCTTGAAAGCCATGCGGTAAATGGTCTGGTTCCAGGCCTGGTCGCGCAGGTAGCCGAGGGCTTGCTCGTCGGGCTGGCGCTGCTGCTGGGCCACGAAAGCCTGCTTGGCTTGCTCCAAAGCGTTGTTGTAATCGGCCAGCTCTACTTTCTCGCCCGCTACCTCACCCACGGTTTGGTCGTTGCGGTTGAAGAGCCGGTTTTTGCCGCCCACCAGGTCGCCGCCCACAATGAAGAGCAGCATCCCGACGGCCACGGTACCTACCGCCCAGCCAGATTTTTCCCGAATCGTGTTAATTAAAGCCATTTACTTGTCAAAAGAATCGAAGTCTGTGTTGGTCAAAAGAGGCGCAAAATAACCAGAATTTGGCCGGCAATCAAAGTTTTACGGTTTTTAAAGTCCTCACTCAAGCTGTCCCAACCGATTGCAACGCCCTAGTCGCTCCAGTAGCATTATAGCCGAATACTAGCCTAGCGGCGTTTTTTAGTCGATTTGGCCGGGGTTTTGGCGCGTGCCTGCTGGGCCAGCTTGGCTTTTTGCTCGGCGATTTTTGCTTCCAGCCGCTCCTGCTGCCGCCAGTATAGCAAGGGCATCCAGCAGGCCATCGCCACCATGAAAATCCAGTAGTTGCGCATCAGGTCGTTGAACAGCAACGTCTGGTAAATGCCAATAACCATGGCCACTACGCCCACGGCAAAGAGCACGGTGCGCAGCAAGTCTTTATCAAATTTCATGGGAGTTGCGGTTTATGGGCCGTTAGCGGGCGGGCGCGGGCGCTGTCACGGCCTGGGGCGCGGCAAACACGCCGGTGGGCCGGGTAATCTTGTACCGCGAGAAATTCTGGTTGGCCTTCAGGCCATAGCCGGTCAGGTATTCCGTAGGCGTGGTGACTTTCACAAACATGGCCGAATCAGTGTAAATCAGCTGCTTGGTCTTGTCAAAGAACAGCTCCTCGGTGTCCATGTTCTGCTGTTCGGGCACGTTCATCACGTGTACCTTGCCGCGCATGATGTAGAGGTTCTTGCCCTTATCGGATTTGCCGTAATTGGCTTTCAGCGTATTGATGACGTTCTTTTTGCCATCGGCCGAGTAGAACGTGACCAGCATGCCCTTGGGGTAGATGATATCGCCGTTCTCGAACTGCTGCTCCAGTGGGGCCGTCAGTTGAAACTTCAGCTTGGCCGAGTCGCTCACCAGCGTCAGTACGTTGGTGGTTTCCATCAGCGGGCCGGTGTAGACCTGCATGGGGCCGGTGGCGGCTTTTTTTTCGCAGCTAGCCAAGGCCAGTGCGGCCAGCATTGCCCCCACTCCTGCCGCGTGCCACGATGCTTTCACTTAGATATTGGTTAGATATTCTCCGCCTTATTGCAGGCGACGCTTGATAAACCACCGGTTGTTGAGCGTGATGCCCAACTGGCCGCGGATGTAGTTTTCCTGCACGTTGCTGCTGCCCGTGGTGCCGCCCACCAATTCCGTATTGCCACGCACGCCGTAGGTAAAGGCCAGGCTGATAGTAGTAGCCTCCAGCGGAGTAGCGGTGGGCAGCGGGAAGCCGAAGCCCCAGCTCACCGACCGGTCGTAGAGCATTTTGCCGCCCGGCTGGTATGGCAGCTGTGCCAGCGAGATGCCGGCCCGGTACGATACCCGCTGGAAGTAATGCTCCACCGAACCCGGGTCAGGACTAATTTCCCCGCCCAGCCCGAAACGCATGGTATTGCTCAGCACCGGGCCCGTGGAGTTGAAGCTCCGGAATTTCGACCACTCCTGCTGGGCCACATCCAGGTTCAGGCTCCAGTTCTTGTCATTGTCGAAGCTGATGCCGGCCTGGGCCAGTGCGGGCACAAACGTGCTGCCGCGGCCGTCGCTCACAATCGTAGCCGCGCTCACGAGCGTGCCGTTGGTATCCTCCCGCTCCTGGGTATTGGTTTGCTGCCCGTTGAGGTTGTGCGCGAAGCTGTAGACGCCGCCCACGTTCATATTGAGGTCTTTGCCGAGCTTCTGGCGGTAGTGTGCGCCGGCCCGGAAGGCGAAATCCGAATAGCGGGTGTGCTGGCGGTCCACCGCTTTTTCCAGCGTATTGTTGGTGCTGTTGGTCACCACCACGGTGGTCCCCGACGTTTCATCCACCACGCCAAACACGTAGGAGGCCGTGAAGCCCAGCGTCAGGGCCTTCGTGATGCGAACCCCCTGACCCAGATAGGCCTCCGAAACGCCGCCCGTGCCTTTCAGCTGCGTGAGCGACTGTGCCGGCTGCCCGGTGGGGGTGTTTATCACGTCCCGCACGATGTTCGATTCGTAATCCACCGCGCTGAGCGGTTTCAGGCCCACGGCCGCGCCCCACTTCGTGCTCAACGGTACCGACATGGCAAAATAGCCCAACGTACCATTGCCGGTGCGGCTGGAGGCGCTGGCATTTTTCACCGTTTTGTATTGCCCGCTGTAGCCGGCCTCAAACGTGGTCCGGCCGGTGTAGTACAGCATAGCCGGGTTCAACTCATTCACGTTGACAGCGTTGGGCGCAGCCAGCCCAACGCCGCCCATGCCCATCTGGCGCACGCCGCCAGTGTTGGCGTTGTATTCGCCCAGGCCGATGCGCGAGTACGGCGAGTTGCCGAGGCCCTGCGCCTGTGCGCTGCCAACTGCCACTACCGCCAGGCTTGCCAGCACCAAACGCTTCATCTCTTTATTTGTCAACATGATAAACTAAAATCCGATTAAGACCAAGCAGCACCAGCTCGGGAACTACAAAGATACGAGCCGGGAGCCGGGCCGCCAGAAACGCGGCATCGCCCCCGGTCAGCAATACCCCAATGCCGGGGTGTCGCTGTTGATATTGAGCCACTAAGCCGTTGATTTCGGCCACCGTGCCATTCACTACACCGCTCAGCAGGCTCCCGGTAGTGGAGTCGCCCACCAGCGGAATCGTTGCATCGGCGGCGGGCAATTCCAGCAACGGCAGCCGCCCCGTGAAGGTGTGCAGCGCCCGCAGCCGCATGGCCAACCCCGGCGCAATGCTACCGCCGTGGTAAGTGCCGTCGGCCGTCACGAGGTCGAATTTCAGCGCCGTGCCCGCGTCGATGATGAGCGTATCCTGGCCCGGCCGCAGCCCGGCCGCACCCACGGCAGCCGCCAGCCGGTCGGCCCCCAGCGTGTGGGGCGTGGCGTAGGCATTGCGCAAGGGCACGGGCGTGGTGCCGGGGCTGAAACCAAGCACCTGGCCCGGCACCAAATCCTGCAATTCCTCCACGGCCAGCACTGCCGCCTCCGCCACCGAGGCCACGATGACGTGCAGCGGCTGCCAGCGTTGCACCAGCTCCCGCACGGAGGCTGGCGTGAGGCCGGCCAGCATTTCTCGCATCAGCGGGCCATCGAAGCAGCCCGCCTTCACGGCCGTATTGCCAATGTCCAGAACCAGAGTCCGCATCAGGTCAGTGTTGAATGAAAAGAACGTCAGGCAGAGCGAAGCCGCAGCATCGTTCTACCTGACGTTCTATGTCAATTTATTCGACAAACCCTTACAGGAAGTATTTCATGCGAATAACCTCCTGCTCGCTCAGGAAGCGCCATTTGCCACGCGGCAAGTCCTTCTTGGTGAGGCCAGCGTACTGCACGCGGTCCAGGGCTACCACTTCGTAGCCGAGGTGCTCGAAAATGCGGCGCACGATGCGGTTACGGCCAATGTGGATTTCAATGCCCACAAAGTGCGCGTTGCCCGCCACCACGGCCACGTCATCAACAATGGCTTTGCCGTCTTCCAGCTCCAGGCCTTCGGCAATCTTGCGCAGGTCTTCTTCGGCCAAAGGCTGGCTGAGCTCTACCTGGTAAATTTTCTTGTTCTTGTGCGAAGGGTGCGAGAGCTTCTGAGCCACTTCGCCGTCGTTGGTAAAGAGCAGCAGGCCGGTGGTGTTCCGGTCGAGGCGACCCACCGGGAAGATACGCTCCTTGGAGGCGCTGGCCACCAGGTCCATCACCGTGCGGCGGCCCTCCGGGTCCTCCGTGGTCGTGATGAAGTCCTTGGGCTTGTTCAGCAGCACGTACACCGATTTCTCGCGGTTGAGGTTGGTTTTGCCGTACTGTACGGTGTCCTCGGGCAGCACTTTGTAGCCCATCTCGGTCACCACTTCGCCGTTGACCTTGATTTCACCGGCCGCAATCAGCGCATCCGCTTCGCGGCGCGAGCAAATGCCTGCGTTGGCGATGTAGCGATTCAGGCGCGTCTCGTCGGGGTTGGAATCTTCTTCCTCTTCACGACGGCGCTTGTTGCCGCGGGTTTTGTCGTTTTCGTAGTGCTTCAGGTTCTTGTAGTCGGGAGCCTCGCCGGGGCGCTCGCCGAAGCGGGGCTTGTCGGCGCGGTTCTCCTGCACCGTGGGGCGGGCGGGACGGGGCTTGTCCACGCTGGCACCATAGCCAGTGCCCGAGCGGCGCACGCTGCGCTCCTGAGCTTTCAGGGCTTCGCGGCGCTCGGCAAAGCTGCCGGGAGCCGGCGTCCAGCGCTCGGTGCTACGCTTTTCGTAGCCACCGGGGCGCTCGCCGGTGCTGCGGCCCGAGGCGGGCGCACCATCGCGGCGGCCAAACGCACCGGGCGTGAACTTGCGGCCAAACGCGGCCTGGTCGGCGCGGTAGTCGGCATTGCCGGCATCGGCGCGCTCGATGTTGGCATCGCGGCGCTCATTGCGCTCGCCACGCTCCTCGCGGGGCTGGGGCGGGTTGGCCTCAAACGGGCGGGCCGAGCGGATGGGCCGGTTCGGACCGCGCTCGTCGCTCCGGCTTTCGCTGCGGTCGAAGTTCTCCGTTTCACGGGGATTGCTGCGGCCAAAGCTGCCACCGCTGCGTGGGGCGCGGTCTTCGGCCGGCGCGTAGGGGTTGCTCTTCTGGAATTTGCGGTTGCGCTCGCCGGGCTCGCCCCGGGGCACGGCCTTTTCGCCGTCGCGGCGGTAGGGCTGGCCATTCCAGTTCTCCTTGGGCTGGTACTCGCGAATGGGGCGGGCATCGGCCGACTGGTTGCGCTGCTCGCCACGGTCGACGCCGTAGTTGCGGGGCTCGGCGCTGCGGCCGTAGCTGGTGCCGGTGCGCTGCTCCTTGCCCAAACGGGGCCGCTCGTCGCGGCGCTCGAAGGGACGGTCATTGCCGAAGCTTTTGCCGCCACCAAAGCTCTTATTGCCGCCGCCGAAACCGCTGCCACCTTCGCGCTGGCCGCCGCCGTAGCTACTGCCATAAGGGCGCTTCTCACCACCGCCGTCAAATTTCTTCCCGCCACCAAAGGCTCCGCCCGATGGGCGGCCAAACGCGCCACCAGTCGCGGGGCGACCAAATGCGCCATTCGAAGCCGGACGGCCGTTGCCGTAGGCTGGGCGGTCGCCATTGCGTGCACCACGGTCACTGCCGTAGCCGCCGCGGTCACTGCCGCCACGCTCGTTACTGTTGCTACGGCCGGCGCTACCGCCACCAAAGCCGCCAGGACCGCCGGCACTGCGGCCGCCGCGACGGTCCGCTTTATCTTCTGAAAAATGTTTCTTGCCCATGGGGAGAAAAGTTGCGTGCCGTATCGCTACGGTACAGGTTAAAAAAAGGTCGGCATTAAGAAGCCGGCAGTCAGAAGGGGGTCAACAACATCAACCCAAATAAAATTCTGACCACCGGCTACTTAATGCCGACTACCAAAAAAGCTACGGCTTAGTCGCGCCGGGCCATTTTGGCTTCAATAGAATGCTGGGTGTGGGGCACGGCCCGCAGGCGCTCCTTGGGGATGAGCTTGCCCGTACCGATGCACACGCCGTAAGTACCGTTTTTGATGCGAACCTGGGCGTTTTCGAGCTGCTGGATGAACTTCATCTGGCGCGAAGCCAGCTGGTTCATGCTCTCCTTCTCGGCCGTTTCGGCGCCATCCTCCAATACTTTGGCCGAAGAGGCCGTGGTGTCGGTGCCCGAGTCGTTGCTGCGGTTCAGGGTTTCTTTAATGAAAGACAGTTCCTTGCGGGCCGCTGTCAGTTTTTCCTGGATAATCTGGTCGAACTCATTCAAGTCCTCCCGCGAATAGCGAATGTTGTCGTCGTTCATTTTTTGAGAAAAAAGGACTGCTAGAGAAAGTTAAGAAATTGTCATCTGTAACTACCGCGCAACGCCAACGGCTGCTAATTGGTTTGGCAAGTCAAAAAAGCCTTTATTAACACCAATCCAAGCCCTTGGATGCTTGATTTTGCGGGTGCAAAGTTACGCGGTTCGGCGCGCTTTTCCTCCGAATGCTAAAAGCCCAGCATTTGGATGGCTGCCACAGCAGCTTCCACGCCCTTATTGCCGTGCTTTCCGCCAGTCCGGTCCCAGGCCTGCTCCAGCGTATTCGTCGTCACCAACCCAAAAATAACGGGCTTGTTGAACTTCAGGCCAACCTGGGTGATGCCCTGCGCCACCGCGTGGCAGATGTAGTCGTCGTGCTTGGTTTCGCCCTGAATGACCACGCCCAGACAGATAACCGCATCAATCTCCTCGTGCTGGGCCAGAAACTGCGCCCCCAGTGTCAGCTCGAAGCTGCCGGGCACGCTGTTGCGGTAGATGTTGTCGGCCACGGCCCCGTGCTTTATCAAGGTATCGTAAGCCCCGGCGCTTAGGATGTCGGTTATCTCGCGGTTCCAATCGGCCACTACTAGACCAAACCGTTTGTTGCTGATGTCGATGAACGTAGAAGCGTCGTATTCGCTCAGGTTTTGCAAAGAAGTTGCCATATCGCGGTTTTCGTTCGGAAAAGTTTTTTTGTACAAAGGCATTGCGCAGCCGTGCCAGTAAGCCGGAAGTGCCGCGATGGTTTGTGTTTCCCTTGATTTAAGTAAAAAAATTGCGCTTCCTCAAAGATGAGAAAGCGCAATCAATAGTTGTGATGCCTGCCCGAGTTGGCAGCTCACGCAGCTTATTTCTCCAGCTTGGCTTTGTACTGGCGGGCTTCCGCTACTTCCTGGGCTGTGGGGTACTCGGTGATGATGCGGTCGTAGGCTTTCACCGCGCCTTCGTCGTCCTTGGCCAGCTCGCGGGCCGTGCCTTCTTTCAGCAAGTAGCCGGGCGAGAAGAATTCGTTGGCGTTGTGCTCGGCAGCTTTGGCGTATAGGTCGGCGGCTTCCTTGGGCTTGTTCAGTTCCAGCTGCGCATCGCCCATGAGCGAGTAGGCGCGGCTTTGCACGAGGTAATCGTCCGAGCTGAAATCTTCCAGGTAATCGAGAGCGGCTTTGTAGTCACCCTTCTTCAGCGAAGCCACGCCGGCGTAGAAGTTGGCGAGGTTGCCAGCCTTCGTGCTGCCGTACTCATTAGCCACGGTGGTCAGGCCGGGAGCCTTGCCGTCGCCTTTGATGGCTTTGTTCAGCGAGTCAGCCTCCCAGTTGTTCACAGCGCGGAACATGCTGGCCTGGGCCTTCGAATCCTGCTGGTTGCGCCAGGTGTAGTAGCCGAAGCCACCTACCACGGCCAGCACCACCACGGCCAGAATGCCCAGCAGCAGGCTGCGGTTGTTGCGCACGAAATCCTCGGATTCGGCCAGGCGAGCGGCCAGAGCATCCGGGTCTTCCAATAGTGGGTTTTCGGACGGCACAAATTCTTCAGCCGGGGCCAGCGGGTCGGCGGGCACGTTGGTCGGCTGGTTGGCTTGCCCCTGGCGGGCCTGCTGGCTCTTGCCAGTGTACGGAATCTTCGACATTACAATGGGTATTGCTACGGCGGCCCGCAAGCAGGCCGGGGGCCTGGGGCCCGGTTAATTAGTCGTGGATGTAGGGATAATCGGCCTGCACGTACACGTCCTTGTACAGTTCGTCGGGCGTGGGGTAGGGCGAGTTTTCGGCAAATTCAACCGACTCCTGCACCGCGGCCTTGATGCGCTCATCAATGGCTTCGAGGTCGGCTTCGGTGGCGAAGTTGTTCGTCAGAATGGTGTGACGCACGCCCTCGATTGCATCGCGGTGGCGGTAGTCTTCCAGCTCTTCTTTGGTGCGGTACTTGGCGGGGTCGCTCATCGAGTGGCCCTTGTAGCGGTAGGTCTTGAACTCAAGCAGCGTGGGGCCTTCGCCGGCGCGGGCGCGCTCGGCGGCACGGGCCACAGCCTCGTGCACATCCTCAACGCGCATGCCGTTCACAGGCTCGGAGGGCATGTCGTAGCTCAGGCCAATTTTGTAGAGGTCCGTCACGTTCGACGTGCGAGCCACCGACGTGCCCATGGCGTAGCCGTTGTTCTCAATCACGAAGATGACCGGCAGCTTCCACAGCATGGCCATGTTGAAGGCCTCGTGCAGGGCACCTTGCCGCACCGCGCCATCGCCCATCGAGCAGATGCAAAGCTTGCCCGTCTTGTTATACTTCTCGGCGAAGGCAATGCCCGCGCCCATCGGCACCTGGCCGCCCACGATGCCGTGGCCGCCCATGAAACCAACTTCCTTATCGAACATGTGCATCGAACCACCCTTGCCTTTCGAACAGCCGGTGGCTTTGGCAAACAGCTCGGCCATCACGGCATTGGGCGAGGTGCCCAGGGCCAGCGGATGGGCGTGGTCGCGGTAAGCGGTGATGTATTTATCGCCCTTTTCCAGAGCCGATACCTGCCCGGCCACACAGGCCTCCTGGCCGATGTAGAGGTGGCAGAAGCCTTTGATTTTCTGCTGACCGTACAACTGCCCTGCCTTGTCCTCAAACTTGCGCATGAGCTGCATTTGCTCGTACCACTGCAGGTACGTTTCCTTCGGGAACGTAGCCGTGGAGGCGGGCACAGTCGTAGCCGAACCTGACGCAGCCGCCGTGGGCTTGTCGGTTCCGGGCATGACGGGGTCGGGCTGGGCCACGGTGGTTACACCGTTGCTCTTTCCTTTGGCAGCTTTGGCGGCTGAACCATTGGTAGCCTTCGAGGCCGTCGGTTTTTTAGAAGCAGCTTTTACTTTCGTATCCGCCATAGCACTTTTAAGGAAAGAATAATTCGCGTTGGGAGGGCGAAATTACGTAAAACTGCTGGCAAATCCGCACCTTATGACTCTTGACTCCCTCCAGCTTCTTTTTTTTAAAAATTACGACGACGCCGCGCTTCGTTTATCGCCCGGCCTCAATTGCTTCATCGGGGATAATGGGAGCGGCAAAACCAACTTATTGGACGCAATTCACTACTTATCGCTGACCAAGAGTGCCATTACCGCTTCTGACGCCCTTTGCATCAAGCAAGATGCTGATTTCTTTGTAGTTAAGGGCGTTTTTTCTTCAAATAACACTTCTGACAAAGAAACCATTCAGGTAAGCCTCCGTCAGGGCCAGAAAAAGACCGTCACGCACGATAAGCAGGCCTATGAGCGCATGGCCGACCACATTGGCCGCTACCCCGCCGTGCTTATTTCGCCCTACGACACGGACCTGATTCGCCAGGGCAGCGAGGAGCGGCGCAAGTATTTCGACAGCCTCATGGCTCAACTCGACCATGAGTTTCTGGAGCAGCTCATCTCCTATAACTCCTTGCTGCGCCAGCGCAATGCCGTGCTCAAACAAGGTGGGCATAGCAATGCCCACGGCTTCGACCGCGACTACCTGCTGGCCATTGATGAGCAGCTTGCGCCATTGGGCCAGCAGCTCACGGCGCTACGCGAGGCTTTTCTCATCGACTACCTTCCCATCTTTCAGCGGCACTACGAGCAGTTGGCCGACGGCCGCGAGCAGGTCATGCTCACCTACAAAAGCCAGTTGGTCGGGGCCGACTTTGCCCAGCTGCTGCGCCTGAACGAGCGCAAAGACTTCGTGCTGCAACGCAGCACCATTGGCTCGCACCGCGACGACTTTGTCTTTGTGATGAATGACCAGCCCGTGAAGAGCCACGCCTCCCAGGGCCAGCAGAAGTCGTTTGCTATTGCGCTCAAGCTGGCCCAATTTGAGTTGCTGGCAGCCAAGCAGCAGAAAAAGCCCCTGCTCCTACTCGACGACATCTTCGACCGCCTCGATGATAAGCGCATTGCCCGCCTGCTAGAGCTGGTTGCCGATGAGACTTTCGGTCAGGTTTTTCTGACTGATACCAACTTGGAGCGCACCGACCAGGCCCTGGCCCGGGTGACCGTTCCCATCCTCCGATTTCGGGTGCAGAATGGCACCGTGGCACCCGTTTAGGCACCACACGGCAGTACCTTTGCAGGCCCTCAACCGGCATCCTTTCGCTGGTTGAAGTTGCCCATCAGCTCCGTGAAAAAACCCTCCGCTCCTTCTCGCTCCGGCGATATTATTCCGCTCAAGGAAGGCCTCGAAGCATTGGTCCGGGCTTACCGTCTTCAGGGCAAGTTGAACGAGGTAACGGTGGTATCGAGTTGGGAGCGGGTGATGGGCAAAGCCGTGGCTTTGAAAACCCAGGAGGTCTACGTGAACAAGGGCCGGCTCTTCGTGCGGCTCAGCTCCGCGCCACTCAAGCACGAGCTGCTTATGGCAAAGACACGCGTAGCCGAACTCATCAATGCGGAGGTTGGAGCAACGGTGGTAACGGAGGTCATCTTCCTCTAACTGTCCCGTTCTGAATCAAAGCTGAGGTGCGTAACTGAGCAGGAAAGTTGCCCGGCATTTCCGATGCCGCGTTGCAAAACTTCGTTGATGCACGGCGGACAAAATGCTTGTTTGCCCTTGGCCGTTTGCATCCCAATACCCCCCTGCTTTTTTATTCAGGCGCTTTATCTAAAACGCCCAAAGAAACGTGTCAGGACAAAAATGTTTCACGTGGAACATTTTTGTCACTTCGGCCCATACACTTTTAGCAGTAGCTCATTGTAGGCTTCCAGAAGCGCTATGTACTTAATCTGAAGGGCTAAAAGCTGTTTAGACAGGTCGGCATCGGCATTAAGTGTCTGCGTTACACGCGGCGTAACAATATTTGTAACGGCTGGTTTTGGAACAGATGTTACGAATGATAAAACAGATTGTTGTGTAACCGTAAAATCATTTGAAAAATCATGATTAATGATTTCGCCAATTCTTTTTACAAAGCTGTAATCAATTGTTTCATCCTTGAATTTACGGTAGATGGTTGGACGTGTAATACCCAATTCCTCGACAATGCGAGTGATTGAAATACCACTGTTTTTGATGGCTTCTTGAAGGATTTCGCCCTGATGTGGCATATAAAGAGTGTTGCGTAACGCTGATGCAAATATGTATAATGTAACCTAATTAAACAAATGGGGGCGAACAATAATTACACCTGTAACGATGACAAACTGTTTAAACAACACTGTTACATCGTCACGAAACACATGATACAAGGCTTACAATTACACGTTACAAATCATATTTGTAATGCAAGCGTTGCTACTCCTTGATACATCACCCAAGTATTGCTCAAGGCTTGCTAGAGCGAAGCTGAGCACAAAACACTGCCGCCAACCAGGCCGGGCCGATGTTAGTCGGTTGTCAAAGTCAAAAAATGGTTGGGGTAATCAGTCGTTATTCCATCGACGCCGAGTGCGATTAGGTTTATCATATCGGACGGTTGGTTTACGGTCCATGGTACAAGCCGGAGGCCGGGATACCGGCTACGCAACTCCTGCACCGCCGCTGCTGTAACAGTAGTAAAATCGGGACCTAGTGTGGTGGGCACGAAACCCAGCTCCTGGATGCTGGCATCCCAGGGTTGGTCGGCTTCGAGGAGCAGGCAGGTGGCCAGGTCGGGTTGGTACTGATGGACGAGCCGAAGAATCCGCGGGTCGAAGCAGAGCACGGTGGTGCGGGCTGCAACCTGTGCCTTATTGATTTCAGCCAGGACCAATGACAGGAATTCTTCGGGGGCTGGCTGGAAGACATTATCATCGGCCGGGCTGCTTTTTATTTCGATGGCATACCGGATTGATGAATGGCCGGCGGGGCGGATGAAGGCCTCGCTAGCAGCTAGCACTTCGCTGAGCAGAGGCTTATATGCCGGCTCTGAAATCTGCTCGGGAAAGGCCGGATGACGCCGCAGACCGCAATCGCAGCGGCGAATGGTGGTGTAGGGCATCTGGTAGAGATTGAAGCGCGGAGAAGGGCTGTTTTCGATGATTTGACCCTCAGGAGCGAGGCAAATGGCCGGATTGAGCCAGGGCTCGTGCGAGACGACGACCTGATGGTCGGCAGAGATAACCACGTCCATTTCCAGCACATCGACGCCCAGCGCGAGGGCGTGCAGAAATGCAGGTAAGGTATTCTCGGGGCGTAGGCCCCGGCAGCCACGATGGCCGTGGAGTTCCGGAAATCGGGGGTGAGGAGAAACGGGCATGGAATAGGAGCTAAAGGGCATGATTAAGGAGCGGGAAGAGCAATGGGCCAAGCCATGCGGGCCGCTAATGCAGCACGGTGTTCGCTACGTGGTTTGGGCTAATTTTGTAGCTCATCCTAACCGTTTACGATTTCATGAAAAAACTACTGCTACTTGTTGTGTTGCTAGCCCTCGCAGCCGGCGGGTACTATTACTACCGAAGCCTGAAGCAGGGCCCGAGTGGCGCACTGGTTTCGGCCGCCGCCGCGGTGCAGACGCACGACATGGCGATGTTTGAGAAGTACGTCGATGTGAACAGCGTGACTACCCACCTCGTGGATGATGTGGCACAGCAGAGCTCGGCCTTGACTTCGCTGCTGCCCGGCGGCAGCCTGGTGATGGGTGGAGCCATGCGGCTGCTGAAGCCTGCCCTGGCCAAGGCCGCGCATCAGGAAGTGCAGCGCTATGTGGAAACGGGCTCGCTGGAAGCGGCGGCGGCAGCGGCTCCGAAGCGTATGGTGAACATCTCGCTCACGGGACTGGCCAGCAAAGTTGTGAGCCCGGAGAGCGAGTTTAAAGGCATCAAATACACCCGGGAGGAGGGCGACAATGCTTTCGTGGGCCTGGAGGTGACGCAGCCCAAATACGACACCACGATGGTGGTGGAAGTGAAGATGCGCCGCCAGGGCGACCATTGGCAGCTGACGCAGATTACGAACAGCGGCGAGTTGCTGCGTGGCGTGGCACGGCTGGAGAAGAAGCGGCTGCTGAATTAGATTAACTGGCGTTTTCAGGAATGCTTTAGAAACGAAAATGCCCCGGCCAGATGGTCGGGGCATTTTCGTTTCTAAAGCATCGGTGGAGGCTACACGATGCCGGTGTTTGACTTGCCGCGACCGGCGAAGATGTAGTAGATGATGAGGCCGCCCAAGGGGAAGATGAAAATGATGACGGCCCACAGCAGCTTTTTGCCAATAGTCCAGGGCTGACGGAATACGTCGAGCATAGCTATGATATCGAGGGCAAGCAGGACGTAGCCCCATGTGGCCAAGCTGCCATCGTTGTTGAAGCGGCTGCACGAGGTGGCCAGCAACATCAGCGGGAGAAGAAGGGCCGCGAGCGGGAGGCGGGAGGTGTAATGACGAAGGGTACGCATGACAGGGGAAACAAGGTGAAAGAATGTGTCTGAGTTTCCCTTACGCAATGGGTTTCAAATAAGATATGAGAATTCGATTTTTTTAATGTTAATTAATTGGTAATCAACTATTTAAACCAATAAATCGACTGATTTGGCGAACAAACTCAATACCAGCAGCAGGCATGAATAGCAACGTGAGTACCACGCCGTAGATGGCGCCATAGAAGTGGGCATCGTGATTGATATTGTCTCCCCGGCGGCGGCCCTGATAGTAGGAATAGGCCAGGTAGAGGAAGCCGAAAATGAAGCCGGGGATGCCTACCGGGATGAACATCATGTAGATTTTGTTCAGCGGCGAGTAGATGACGCCGGCGAAAAGCACGGAGGCTACGCCGCCCGAGGCCCCGAGGCTGCCGTAATTGCGGTCGTCGCGGTGGCGGAAATAGGTGGGGATATCGGATACCACGATGCCGCCTAGGTAGAGCAGCAGGAAGCGCCAGATGCCGCCCATGGCCCCGAAGCCATCGAGGCCGGGCGCGCCGGTGCCGTTGGCCAACACGTCGAGTACGAGTTGCCCGAAGGAGTAGAAGGCAATCATGTTGAAGAGCAGGTGGCCCCAGTCGGCGTGCAGGAAGCCGGAGGTGAGGAAGCGGTACCACTGGCTGTTGTCGCGGGCCATGCGGTAGGGGCGCAATATCCAGGACTCCATGAGGTCGTGATTGGACCAGGCGTAGGCGGAAACGAGGACCGTGAGGCCGACGAGTATCAGGATGGGGTTGAACACTGAGGGGTTAGTTTTCGCGGTCCATGAGCTGGAGTGCGAGGCGGTGAAGGGGTTCTTTGCGGGCTGCGGGGGCCGCTACGCGCTCCAGATGCTGCAAGGCATCCTGGAAGTAGTCGTTGATGAGAACTTCCGTCTGGGGGCGAATTTCGAGCTCGTCGTAGATGGCGCGCACGGCCTGCACTTTGGCTTCGGCATCGACTACGGGCTGGCCGATGTGCTGGGCCAGGGTGGTTTGCTGGGCGGCGTTGGCCTGGGCTTGGGCGGATAGCAGGAGGAAGGTTTTCTTGTCGGAGATGATGTCGCCGCCCACGCGCTTGCCGAAGGTGGCGGCGTCGCCATACACGTCGAGCAGGTCGTCGCGCAGCTGGAAGGCCAGGCCGATGTCGGTACCGAACTGGCGCAGGTGCTCGGCATCTTCTTCGGAAGCGCCGGCGAGGCGGGCGCCCAGCTCCAGGCAGAAGCCAAGGAGGACGGCCGTTTTCAGGCGAATCATGTCCAGGTATTGGGCGATGCTGACCTGGGGCTCGGTTTCGAAATTCATGTCCCACTGCTGGCCTTCGCAGACCTCAGCGGCCGTCTGGCTGAAGCGGGCGAGGATGCGGGGGAGCAGCGCGGGCGGCACTTCCAGGAACAGCTCATAGGCCCGCACCAGCATCACGTCGCCGGAGAGGATGGCGACGTTGGGGTTCCACTTTTCGTGCACGGTGGCCTGGCCGCGGCGCAGGGGCGCCTGGTCCATCAGGTCGTCGTGGAGGAGGGTGAAATTGTGGAAGACTTCGGTGGCCAGGGCGGGCTTGAGGATGCCGCTGAGGTCGTCGGTGAAGAGGTGGGCGCCAAGCAGCGTGAGCAGCGGCCGGATGCGCTTGCCGCCCAAACCCATGATGTAGCGAATGGGGGCGTAGAGGGTATCGGGGGCTTGGCCGTAGTCGAGTTGGGCGAGGGCGGCAGTGATGTTAGCGGGGAAGTCGGCTGGGGTCATAGGTGGTGCAAAGAACGGGGGCATCTGTCATTGCGAGTGAAGCGCAGCGGAACGCGGCAATCCGTCCTCTCAAAGCCAGATGCCTGATAAAGCGACAAGCCCCGGTTCTGGTTAGAACCGGGGCTTGTCGAGCTTTGGTTTGGAGCTCCTCATTGTTCGTGCATCGCTGCCCCGCTATTAGCACAATAAATCCAGTAGCCAAGGTGCAAGAGAAAGGCAAGCGCGAAGAACATATCGGCTTTTTCAGGCCTGCCTTTCCGGAGGACTACGGTCGCCAGGAAGATGCTGAAAAGGTGCACAAGCAGCAAGAAACCGGACAGCATCATCCCGAAGAAGATGGAATCATCATTGAAGTACTCCCGCCCATGTTCACCGTAGTGCAACTTGTATGCTGAGTTGAGAAACGTCAGATACAATAAGCCGATTGAGGAGAAAGCGTACTTGATAAATCGCAGCATTGGGCTGTGGAATTACTGATAAAATTAAATAACAAGCCCCGACTCTGGGTGGAGTCGAGGCTTATCACATCTCGGGGTTGGTCGCATTGGGAGGAAAGATTGCCGCGGTCCGCTGCGCTCCCCTCGCAATGACAGGCGACGGCTAGCGGCGCTTGTTGCCCTTGTGCCCCCCCTTGCTGTGACCCTTGCCGCCGCTGTGGTCGCGGTAGCCGCGGGGCTCGCTGCTGCGCTGTTTGCGCTCGTCGGCTTCGCGCTTTTTCACGAAGTCGGGACGGTCGTCGACCAACTCGAAGTCGATGGTGCGGTCGAGGAGGTTGGCGGATTTTACGACTACCATCATCTCATCGCCGAACTGGATGATGCGCTTGTTGCGGCGGCCCACGATGCGGTAGTTGTCCTTGTCGAGCTCGTACTCGTCGCCGGGAATGTCGCTGATGCGGACCATGCCCTCGCACTTGTTCTCCTCGATTTCGATGTACATGCCGCGCTCGGTGAGGCCCGATACGACGCCCTTGAAAGTGTTGCCAATTTCATCGGCCATGAACTCGACCTGCTTGAATTTGATGCTGGCGCGCTCGGCGTTGGCCGCTAGTTTCTCACGGGCCGAGGAGTGCTTGCACTCTTCTTCCACAGGCTCGACGGCCACGTTCTTGCCGCCGAGCAGGTAGTGCTCTAGCAGGCGGTGGGCCATCATGTCGGGGTAGCGGCGGATGGGCGAGGTGAAGTGCGAGTAGTGGTCGAAGGCCAGGCCGAAATGGCCGAGCGGCTCGGTGGTGTAGATGGCCTTGCTCATGGTGCGAATGGCCAGGCCCTGCAGCACGTTTTGCTCGGGCTTGCCCATCACCTCGGAGCTGAGGTTGTTGAGCTCGGTGCTGATTTTCTTCGGGTTTTCGAGCTTGAGCTTGTAGCCGAATTTCTGGGCGAAGAGGGCGAAGGTCTGGAGGCGTTCGGGCTCGGGCGCGTCGTGGGTGCGGTACACCATGGTGAAGCGCGGCTTGGTCTTTTTGAGGTTGAACACGAACTCGGCCACCTTGCGGTTGGCCAGCAGCATGAACTCCTCAATCATCTTGTGGGCATCCTTGCGCTCCTTCACGTACACGCCGAGCGGCTTGCCGTGCTCATCCAGCCGGAACTTCACTTCCTGGGTTTCGAAGGTGATGGCCCCCTGCTTGAAGCGCAGCGCACACAGCTTATGCGCGATGCCGTTCATCAGATTTATCTCCTCGGCGTAGTCGCCCTCCTTCCTTTCGATGCGCTCCTGCGCCTCCTCATAGCTGAAGCGGCGGTCGGAGTGAATGATGGTTTTGCCGAACCACGATTCGTAGAGCTTGCCGTTTTCATCCAGCTCGAACACGGCCGAAAAGGTGAGCTTGTCCTCGTTCGGGCGCAGCGAGCAGAGGCCGTTGGAGAGGCGCTCGGGCAGCATCGGAATCACGCGGTCGACGAGGTAAACCGAGGTGGCGCGGTGCTTGCCCTCGCGCTCCAGCTCGGTGCCGGGGCGCACGTAGTGGGTGACGTCGGCGATGTGCACACCGATTTCCCAATGGCCGTTTTCCAGCTTCCGGATGCTCAGGGCATCGTCGAAATCCTTGGCGTCGGCGGGGTCGATGGTGAAAGTGGTGATGTTGCGGAAGTCGCGGCGGCGGGCAATCTCATCCTCCGCAATCACCTCGCTGATGCCTTCCGATTCCTCCTCCACTTCCGAGGGGAATTCGAAGGGCAAGCCGAACTCGGCCATGATGGCGTTTATCTCGGCCTCGTTGCCGCCGGCCGCGCCGAAGTTGCGGATGACCTCGCCCACCGGCTGCCGGCTGCTGTCCTCCGGAAACTCGTTGATGCGGACCAGCACCTTGTCGCCGTTGCGCGACTCGTGCAGCAAATGCGGCGGCACGAACACGTCGAAATACACCTTGCGGTTGTCCGGCTTCACGAAGCCGAGCGTGCCCTGAATCTGGATGCGGCCCACGATTTCGGGGCGCACCCGCTTGAGGACTTCCACCACGTCGCCCATCGGGCGGCCGTCGCGGGAGCCGCTACGCAGGCGCACCCGCACCACGTCGCCCTGCAGGGCAAACTTGAGCTGGTCGGTGAACACGCGGATGTCGTCGGATTCGCCCGTGCCCTCCGGCACCACGAAGGCGAAGTTGGGCGTGGCCAAATCGACGGTGCCGATGACGGTGTTCGACGGGGCGCGCTCGGGGCGGTCGTCGCCGTCCACGTAGTCGAAGCCAGCCGAGCGGCGGCGGTGCACAATGGGGTCCTGGCCGAACTCGGCCTGCACCGAACGGTTGCGGGGCGGGGCAATGGGCGAGTCGCCTTTTTTGGTTGATTTTTTGGCGCTGGACGGCATCAAAGCTGCCGCTACGGCGTCCGCATCGGCGAGGCGGTATTCGTCGTTTTGGAGCAGCGTAATGAGGCCGTTTTTGCGCAGCACCTTGATGTGGGCAAAAATCTCCTCGCGCTGGCCCTTTGTCGTGACGCCGAGGCGGCGCGAGAGCTGGCGGTAGGCGAGAACTTTGGTGGGGTTGTCGGCGAAGACGCGCAGGACTTGGTCTTGGGTGATGGCCGCGGGTTCGGGCTTTTCGCGCTTGGCGCGGGGAGCCTTGGGGTTTTCGGGGGTATTCATTTGGGGTAAAAGTGGCCGCCGAAAAGTGGTTTGGTCGCAGGCGGCGAGAGCGGAAAAATGAGTGGCTGGCTGGGCCGCGCCGCATAGTGAAACGCGGGCCGGGCCGGGAGGTTGTAGCGTGGACTCTGCGAGTCCGCGCGGGATTGGGATTGACGCAGTAGCAGCCAGCATCTGGAGCTTCATCAGCGCTGCTCAAGTAGCGTCTGGCGGCGCAAGGTATTGAGGCAAGCGCGGAGTAGCGCGAGTGCTGTAGCGTGGACTCTGCGAGTCCGCGCTTGGGCGAACGATATACCGCCCGACGATGCGCGGACTCGCAGAGTCCACGCTACAGCTACGCCCGGCTGGCTACGGCGGCTTCGATGTCGGCCAGGCTGTCCTTCGGGATGGCGGCTAGCAAGCCTTGGGTGTATTCGTGTTGGGGAGCGGCGTAGATGGCCGCCGCCGGGCCGCTCTCCACGATGCGGCCCTGGTGCATGACCAGCAGCCGGTCGCTCATAAACCGGGCCACGGACAGGTCGTGCGTGATGAACAGATAGGTGATGCCGAACTCACGTTTGAGGTCGTTGAGCAGGTTCAGGACCTGCGCCTGCACCGAGACGTCGAGGGCCGAAACCGACTCGTCGCAGACAATCAATTTGGGCTGCAAGGCCAGCGCCCGGGCAATGCAGATGCGCTGCCGCTGCCCGCCGCTGAACTCGTGCGGGTAGCGCTGGAAATGCTCATCGCGCAGCCCCACGGTGCGCAGCAGCTCCAGCACTCGGGCCTTTTGCTGCTGGCGAGTGCCGCCCACGTTATGCACGCGCATCGGCTCCCAGATGGCCTCGCCCACGGTCAGCATCGGATTCAGCGCGGCGTAGGGGTCCTGAAACACCAGCTGCAAATCGCGCCGACGGCGGCGCAGGTCCCCGCTCGACAGCTTCGCCAAATCGGTTCCTTCAAACAGGATGCTGCCCGCCGTTGGTTCCGTGAGGCGGAGCAGGGCCCGGCCCAGCGTGGTCTTGCCGCAGCCCGACTCGCCCACGAGGCCGATGGTTTCGCCGGGGTAGAGCGTGAAGCTGACATCGTCCACGGCCCGCACGTAGTCGGTGGCGCGGCGGAAGAAGCCCTTGCGAAGCGGGAAGTAGACCTGCAGGTTTTGAACCTGGAGAAGCGGCTCAGAACCGTTGGACGCGGCGGCCCCGACGGGCGCGGCAACGGGTCCCGGAGTAAGCCCGGCAGGGCGTGGAACATCCTCCAAAATGCCATGTTCCACGGGGAACGTTTTGGCGGTTTCGCTTTTATCGTGTAACTGCTGGGCCTCCACTTCGGGCGAAGATTCCGCAAGTGCCTCATCTGGCAGCGGAAGCACGGGCGCGGGCTGGGCCAAAAGTTGCCCGCTGGCGTCTTCCCGCATGAAATCAGCCACCACGGGGAGGCGTTTTTTGCCCACCGAGAGGCGCGGACGGCACGCCAACAGGCCTTTTGTGTACGGATGTTGCGGATTTGAAAAAATATCCAGCACCCTCCCCTGTTCCACGACCTTGCCCCGGTACATCACCAGAATGCGGTCGGCGATTTCGGCCACCACGCCGAGGTCGTGGGTGATGAAGAGGACGGCCGTGTTGTGCTGGCGGCGCAGGTCGTCAATCAGGCGTAGCATGCGGGCCTGCACCGTCACATCGAGGGCCGTGGTGGGCTCGTCGGCGATGAGCAGGGCCGGGCGGCAGGCCATGGCCATGGCAATCATGACGCGCTGCTTCTGGCCACCCGAGATTTCGTGCGGGTAGCTGCCGAAAATGGCTTCGGGGCGCGGCAGCTGCGCCTCGGTGAATAGCTCGATGGTGCGGGCCTTGGCAGCGGCCTCGCTGAGGTCGGTGTGGAGGCGCAGGGCTTCCACCACCTGGCTACCGCAGGTGTACACGGGGTTCAGCGAGGTCATCGGCTCCTGGAAAATCATGCCGATGTCGTTGCCGCGCACCTGGCGCAGGTCGGTTTCGGAGAGTTTCAGCAGGTCGGTCTGGCCCAGCTTTTCGGACTGGAAGAGGGCCTGGCCGCTGGCAATGCGGCCGGGCGGCATCGGAATCAGCCCCAGCAGCGCCAGCGACGTCACGGATTTGCCCGAGCCGGATTCGCCCACTATGGCCAGCGTTTCGCCCCGGTGCAGCTCAAACGACACGTTGTCCACGGCCCGCACGTCGCCGCGGTGGCTGGAGAAGTCAATGGTGAGGTTGGAAACGGTGAGCAGCGGGTTGGGCACGGAGGGAGTTATGGGTAACGGTTGGGGGTGGTTTTGAGCGGCTGTAGGCTGTTTTGAGCTATTTAGGTACGCAAGAACGTCAATACACAAGAACGGTCATGCTGAGCGCAGCCGAAGCATCTCTACCGAACGATGTCCCTAATCAGGCTTCTTTACGCCTGCCGGATAAATATTCTTTTCATCAAAAGGGTCGAAATACGGCTCAAGACCTTCTGCGATTATCCGTCCAGGCTCATAACGTCTGCCTGTTTTGTCAATAAGGTAGGGAAAACAATAGATTCCGACCCAATAAATATTGGGGTTCAGAAATTGAAAATTGATATGTGCTTCCGTTATAAAATCCGTGTCGAACCCATTTGCGAGTAACTCTTTGTCAATTATCGTTTTCAAGTTCTTCGCATGAAGAACCAACGGATAAAGATTTAATTCGGCGGGCTCAAAAGAGGCTTCCAGAACATTGAGAGAGGCGTTTGTTAGATTCAGCTTTCTTGCTGCATGCAACAACCAATCACCCATATAGCCGCAGCTATAGAACCTCTCAGTTCCAAAGAAACTTTGAGTGATGTTGTGGGGAATCCCATTTAAATTTCTCCACTTAGCCATAGAGTATGAGGTCTTTGCAACGAAGCGGTAGAGATGCTTCGACTGCGCTCAGCATGACGTTCAAAGATTCCACCGTCTGCCCCTCCCCTGCTACGCCAGCTTCTCAGCATCGGCAGCGACTAGGGGCTGGGGCTCGTTGGGAGCGGCGGCGGGCTGCGATTCGTTGAAAAAGCGGCTTTGGTTGAGCAGAATCAAGGCGACGCCGATGAAGATGGAGGAATCGGCGATGTTGAAGATGGGGAAACCGTTGCTGTACGAGCCGCCGATGAGGGGCCAGGATTTGGGGAAATAACCCACGTACAGTGGCACGAAAATCATGTCGATGACCTGGCCGTAGAACCAGCGCGTAGGCGAGCCTATAGGGGCATTATTGTAGATAATTCCGTAGAAAATCGAGTCAATCAGGTTGCCGACCGCGCCGCCGAGGATGAGGGCCATACAGGCGATGTAGCCGGCCGCCACGCGCTGGCGGCAGAGGCGAATAATGTAGTAAATCAGCCCGCCCACGGCCAGCATGCGGAAGCCGGTGAGCACCAGCTTGCCGTAGGGCGCGGGCAGCTCGGCCCCGAAGGCCATGCCGGGGTTCAGCGTGTAGGTGAGCTTGGCCCACTGGCCGAAAATCGGAATCTCACCAGCCGAACCGAGCTGCATGTAGGTGTGCACCAAATACTTCGATAGCTGGTCGATGGCAATGATGAACAGGGCCAGCAGGAAGAATTTAGCCGCAGAATGCTGGCGGGTGGTGAGCGTTGGGTGCATTTTGGAGGGTGCCCGGGGGCAGAATTGGCGGGCAAAAGAGAACACAAAAGAACGTCATGCAGAGCGTAGCGAAGCATCTCGCGTGCCGAAGTAATCCATTCGATTGAGTTACTACCACACGCGAGATGCTTCGCTACGCTCTGCATGACGTTCCTTTTCGTTCAAGGATGCGCCGCTACCCCAGATTTTCCGAGTCAGGAGCTACCAGCGGCTCGCTGTGTTTCTCGGCTACGGCCACAGGCTCTTCCTGCTTGAAAAAGCGGCTCTGATTGAGCAGAATCAACGCTACACCGATGAAAATGGAGGAATCGGCGATGTTGAAGATGGGCCAGAGCGAGACGTACTTCCCTCCTATCAGCGGCCAGTTTTGGGGCAGGAAACCTTCGTAGATGTCGACGTAGAGCATGTCGATGACCTGGCCGTAGAACCAGCGCGTGGGCGAGCCAAACGGCGCGTTGTCGTAGATGACGCCGTAGAAAACCGAGTCAATCAGGTTGCCGACCGCGCCGCCGAGGATGAGGGCCATGCAGGCGATGTAGCCGGCGGCGGCGCGCTGCTTGCAGAGGCGGATAATGTAGTAGCTCAGGCCAAACACCGCCAGCAGCCGGAACCCACTGAGAACCAGCTTGCCATATGGCGCGGGCAGTTCGGCCCCGAAGGCCATGCCGGGGTTCAGCGTGTAGTGCAGCTTGGCCCAGTCGCCCATCAGACGGATTTCGCCTGCCATGCCGGGCTGCATGTAGGTGTGCACGGCCCACTTCGAGAGCTGGTCGAGGGCAATGACGAACAGCGCCAGCAGGAAGAATTTGGCAGCGGTTTGCTGGCGATTGGTGAGGGTTGGGTGCATTCAGGCAGGGCCGAAAATCGAAGAGATTGAAGCCAGAAATCGGTACTAAAACGGCATTTTCAGAACGGACAGTTGCCGACCTTCTTTCTATCGTTTTTATACTTTTTATAACTGACTGTCTGATGTTTTGAACGGATAAAGACGAGCTTATCGACTGTTTGTGCGGCGGAGGACTCGCCGGGGATTTCACCTCCTGGCGAGTCATTCATCCTCAGCTAGTTGCGACCTCCAAAAAGACCGGCACGGAGTAGTCATCAAATTCGAGCACCGAGCCACCGTTCACATCGGCCGCGAAGGTGAGGACGAGGGCCTGCGTTTCGGTGCGGATGTAGTCGCCGAACGCGGCCACGGCGGCCGTGAGCTCGGGCTGCTGGTCTGCCATCGTGACGCGGATTTTGTCCTGCACTTCCAGGCCCGAGTCTTTGCGCAGGTTCTGCAGGCGGTTCACCAGCTCGCGGGCCAGGCCCTCCTGGCGCAGCTCGTCGGTCAGGGTCACATCGAGGGCCACGGTGAGCGGGCCGTCGGTGGCCACGAGCCAGCCGGGCAGGTCGTCGGTGCGGATTTCCACATCGTCCGGGGCGAGCGTGATGGGCTGGCCATCGACTTCCACGGCGAGGCTTCCCTCCTTCTCCAGCTTGCTAATTTCAGCCGCCGTCATCTGCTGAATGCGGGCACCCACGGCCTTCAGGCGCGGGCCGTATTGCTGGCCGAGGCGCTTGAAATTGGGCTTCACCGACTTCACCAGCACGCCGCTTTCGCTCTCGTCGTCGAGGAATTCGATGTGCTTCACGTTGATTTCGGCGCAAATCAGGTCCTCCACGAGGCCGACTTGCTCCTTGGTCGAGTCGTTCAGCACCGGCACCAGGATGCGCTGCAGCGGCTGGCGCACCTTCAGCACCGACTTTTTGCGTAGCGAGTGGGCCAGCGAGCTGATGCGCTGGGCCAGCTCCATGCGCTCCTCCAGCTTCGGGTCGATGCGGGCCGTATCAGCTTCTACGAGCAGCGTCAAATGCACCGATTCCGGAGCCAGGGGCGTGTTCTTGGCTACGGCCTCGGCGCGCATGCCGTCGGTCATGTTCTTGTACAGCCACTCACCGAAGAAGGGCGCGATGGGCGACATCAACTGCGCCACCACCACCAGGCATTCCTGCAAGGTTTCGAATGCAGCGCGCTTATCCTGAGTGAGTTCGCCTTTCCAGAAACGGCGGCGCGAGAGGCGCACGTACCAGTTCGAGAGCTGGTCGGTCACGAAATCCTGGATGGCGCGGGCGGCCTTCGTGGGGTCGTAATTGTCCAAGTGCCCGCGGGCTTCCACAATCAGCGACTGCAGTTTGCTCAGCACCCAGCGGTCCAGCTCGCTCAAATCCGCGTGCGGAATGCGGTTGAATTCGCTTGTCTGAAACTCGTCCAGGTTCGCGTAAAGCGCATAGAACGAGTACGTATTGAAGAGCGTGCCGAAGAAACGGCGCTGCACTTCGGTCACGCCGGCGGGGTCGAACTTGAGGTTGTCCCACGGTGGCGCGTTGGCAATGAGGTACCAGCGGGTGGCATCGGGGCCGAACTGCTTGATGGTGGCAAACGGGTCGACGGCGTTGCCGAGGCGCTTGCTCATCTTCTGGCCGTCCTTGGCCAGCACCAAGCCGTTGGCAATCACGTTTTTGAATGCCACGGAGTCTTCCAGCATCACGGCCAGGGCGTGCAGCGTGAAGAACCAGCCGCGGGTTTGGTCCACGCCTTCGGCGATGAAATCGGCAGGGAAATTCTTCTGGAACTGACCCTCGTTTTCAATCGGATAGTGCCACTGCGCGTAGGGCATGGCCCCGGAGTCGAACCACACGTCGATGAGGTCGGCCTCGCGGTACATGGGCTGGCCGGTGGGCGAGACGAGGAAAATATCGTCGACGTAAGGCCGGTGTAGGTCCACTTTTTCGCCGTTGGCGTAGGGGTTGTGGGTCATGATTTCGGCCGCGACGGCCTTGTCAATCTCTGCCTTCAGCTCGGCGATGCTGCCGATGCAGATTTCCTCCGTCCGGTCCTGGGTGCGCCAGATGGGCAGCGGCGTGCCCCAGTAGCGCGAGCGGCTTAAGTTCCAGTCTACCAGGTTCTCCAGCCAGTTGCCAAAGCGGCCGGTACCGGTACTTTCGGGCTTCCAGTTGATGGTTTTGTTGAGCTCGATGAGCCGGTCCTTCACCGCCGTGGTCTTGATGAACCAGGAATCGAGCGGGTAGTAGAGCACGGGCTTGTCGGTGCGCCAGCAGTGCGGGTAGGTGTGCTCGTACTTCTCCACTTTGAAGGCCGTGCCGTCGCCCTTCATCTTGATGACGATGCTCTCGTCCAGCGTTTTATAGTCGGCGCCGGATTCGTCGTGGCCGTCGTAGTTCTTCACCCAGCGGCCCGCAAACTCGCCCATTTGGGGCACGTAGCGGCCCGTCCGGTCCACGATGGGGCCGAGGGTGCCTTCGGCATCCGGCACCATCAGCGCCGGGATGTCGGCCAGCTGCGCGGCCCGGAAGTCATCGGCGCCAAACGTGGGCGAGATGTGCACGATGCCCGTGCCATCCTCCGTGGTCACGAAGTCGCCGTTGATGACGCGGAAAGCCCGCTCCTCCCCTTCAAACGGCGTGAAATCGAACAGGCGCTCGTACTTGATGTCCACCAAATCAGCGCCCGTAAACTCGCCTTCCAAGCGCCAGGGCAGCACCTTATGGTCGCCCTCGGCATAGCCTTCCAGCGGTGCCGCAGCGCCCTTTTCGTTGAAATAACGGCTCACTAACGCCTTTGCTAACACCACGTGAATGGGCGCGTAGGTGTAGGGATTGAAGGTGCGGATGAGTTGGTACGGGATGTTCTTGCCCACCGCCAAACCGGTGTTGGCGGGCAGGGTCCAAGGCGTGGTCGTCCAGGCCAGGATGTACACGCTGGCATCATCGCCGGCAGCGGCGAAAAGCTTCTTCGAAACCTCCGTGTGCTTCACCTTGAACTGCGCCACCACGGTCGTGTCCTTCACGTCCTTGTAGGTGCCGGGCTGGTTCAGCTCGTGCGACGACAGGCCGGTGCCGGCAGCCGGCGAATACGGCTGGATGGTGTAGCCCTTGTAGAGCAAGCCTTTGTCGTAGAGCTTCTTGAGCAGCGCCCAGCAGCTTTCGATGTACTCCGGCTCGAAGGTCACGTAGGGGTCGTTGAGGTCGACCCAGTAGCCCATTTTCTCGGTCAGGTCGTCCCACTGCGCCTTGAAGCGCATGACGGTTTCCTTGCAGCGCTGGTTGTAGTCCTCCACGCTGATTTTCTTGCCGATGTCCTCCTTCGTGATGCCCAGCTCCTTCTCCACCTGCAGCTCGATGGGCAGGCCGTGGGTGTCCCAGCCGCCTTTGCGGGGCACTTGCTTGCCGAGCAGCGTCTGGTAGCGGCCGAAAATGTCCTTCACCGTGCGCGCCATGACGTGGTGGATGCCGGGCGCGCCGTTGGCCGACGGGGGGCCTTCGTAAAACACGAACGTGGGCTGGCCTTCGCGGCTGCTAACGCTCTTTTCAAAGATGCCGTGCTCCTTCCACCAGGCGAGGATGTCCTCGCCGAGCTGGCCGTAGTTGAGCGGCTGCTTGTATTCGGGGTATTTCATTTATGTAGAGCAGTTTGCACGATGTAGAGACGCAATATTTTGCGTCTCGTCGTTGCTGATGTTGTTTGTTCTGCGCGGGTTTGGTCGTTCTTTTTGGGTCGTTCTGATGGGGTCGTTCAACGCGAGTCGTTCAACGACGAGACGCAAAATATTGCGTCTCTACATCGTTCTAAATCGAATAATCGCCTTCGTAATCGGAGGCTTTGTGCATTTCTTTCAGGTTCAGGTCGGCGTCATCGTCCTCCTCATGGTACGACTCATCGTAGTGCCGGATGAGGGCGTTGGTGTCCGTGTCGCCCTTGCCGTGCTCAAATGTCACGAGCAAGGAAGGCAACAGTATCAGGTTGGAGAAGTTGGTTATCAACAGCGACGCCGACATTAGCATTCCCAGCGCCTTGGTGCCGCCAAATTCGCTGAAGGCGAAGATGCTGAAACCCACGAACAACACGATGCTCGTGTAAATCATGCTGGTGCCCGCTTCGCTCAGCGTCACGGATACGGCTTCGCGCACCCGGCCGCCGTTCAGGGCCATTTCCTGTCGGAATTTGGCCAGCAAATGGATGGAGTTGTCCCCATCAATCCCCAGCGCAATCACGAAAATCAGGGCCGTGCTGGGCTTGAGCGCGATGTTGAAATAGCCCATAATACCTGCCGTGAGAATAAGCGTGACGGCGTTGGGGATGAGGGCAAATAATACCGTTTTGAACGAGCGGAACAGGATGAGTACCACCAAACCCACCAGCCCGAAGGCCATAAACAGGCTGTCGCGCAGGGTGTGAATGACGTACTCGTTGCCCTTCGTGAAAATGATTGTCGTGCCCGTGGGGCGGATGTCCATGCCCGTCCCTTTGAAGATGCGATTCATCTCCGGGATGATTTTCGTGTTCATCAGCGTGTCCAGGTTCTGGGAGCCGATGTCAGCGATTTTCAGACTAATACGGGCCTTCTGACTAGTGCTGTCGATGAATGAGCGCAGCAGCTTGCTGTTCATACCCGCCCCGCCGGCCGAGCCGCCGGAGTTAGCCAGCGCACTCAGAATGAAGTTCTTTTCCGAGTTATCGGGCAGGCGGTAGAACGACGGGTTGCCGTTGTAAAATGCCTGGGTGCTGGCCTTGAGGAAGGTCACCAGGCTGACGGGTGGCGACAACTCCGGCTGGGTGCGCAGATACTTCTCGAACTGGTCGATTTTCTCCAGGTTTTTCAGCTTGAATAGGCCTTTTTTCTTGTGGGTATCAACTTCAAATTCCAGCGGCATCACGCCGTTGAAGTGACTCTCGAAGAAAGCCAAATCGGAGTTTACCGAGCTTTTCTTGGGCAGGTCATCCACCATGTAGGACACGGCTTCGATGCGCGAGATACCGATGGCGGCGCCCGCCACCAGAACCAGCGCGGCGATGTACACGGTGGGCCGGCGGTCGAGCACGAGGTGGTCGAAGAACTCCAGCAGCTTGGTGAGGGGCGCGGCATCAAGATGCTCCAGCTGCTTGGCGGTGGGGGGCGGCAGGTAGGTGAAGGCGGCCGGAATCAGGATGAAGCTGATGATGAAGGCCGCGAAAATGTTGATGGTGGCGACGAGGCCGAACTGGTAAAGAATGGCAATGTCGGTGAAGGCAAACACGATGAAGCCCACGGCGGTAGTCGTGTTGTTCATCAGCGTGACGAGGCCGATTTTGCGGATGACCCGCGTCATGGCCAACATCTGGTTGCCCGATTTTCGGTAGTCGTAGTGGTAGCGCGAGAGCAGGTAGGTGCAGTTCGGGATACCGATAACGATGATGATGCTCGGAATCAGACCCGTCAAAAGGTTGATTTTGAAGCCCAGCAGCACAATGGAGCCAATGCACCAGATAACGGTGACGCCCACCACCACGAGTGGAAACAGCACCGCCGACCAAGTTCTAAAGAAAACCAGCAGCGTAATCCCGGTCACAATCATGGCCAGAATGGTGAAGAACTTCATCTCCCCGGCCACTTTGCTCGTCATCGTGGAGCGGACGTAGGGCAGGCCGGCGTAGTGCAGCTTGATGCCCGTTTTCTTCTCAAACTGCGCCGAGAAGCCCAGAATGTTGTTCATCACCGCCTGACGCTTTGATGAATTCAGGTATTTCGGGTCCATCGTGAGGGCCAGCAGCGTGGCCCCGGTGTTCGGGCTGATGAGCTGGCCCTTGTAGAACTCCACGCTGTTCACGACGCGCATCAGGCTGTCGAGTTCCTTCTGTGAGCGCGGCGGCGTTTTGAAAATGGGAGCGGCTTTGAAGCTGTTATTAGCCGTGTCCTTGCTGATGTTCAAGAGTTTGCTCACGCTCAGCACGCCGTTCACGCCTTCTACTTTGGCCAGCGTATCGGTGAGCAGGCGGAACTCGTTGAAGTTATCCAGCTTGTAGACTGAGCTGTCCTGTAAGCCTATCACCAGCACGTTGCCATCTTCGCCGAAGGTCCGTTTGAACTGCTTGAAATAGAGCATGTCCGGGTCCTTCTCGCTCACCACCTGGGCAAAGTCGTAGGTCATTTCCACGTCCTTGGCTTTCCAGGCCATGAAGACGGTGATGACGGCTAATATCGCAATCAGCGAAATGCGGAATCGGATGATGAATAAGGCGAGGTGTTGCCACATAAATTCCTTGTAAAGAGGCAAAGTTACGTAAGCACGGCGCTGGGCAACCGCACGAGACCCCTACGGGGCTGGCCTCTCTCCCACTGAGAAGGGAGCCTGACGGATGTAGGAGCGGGGCTTGCCCCCGCCCGCCGTTCGCACCGTCTCAACGATTCCTTGCAACGACGGGCGGGGGCAAGCCCCGCCCCTACACGCAAAAAGCCCCGTTTCAGGCAATGAAACGGGGCTTTTTGCTTTTAAAACAACTATTCCTACAGCTGCTCGAAGATGCGGCGGAAACTCACCGCCTCGCCGATGTACTGGCGCAGCTCCGAAATCGGCATGCGGGTCTGCTCGCGGGAGTCGCGGTGGCGCACGGTCACGGTTTCGTCTTCCAGCGTCTGGCCATCAACCACGATGCAGAAGGGCGTGCCGATGAGGTCCTGGCGGGTGTAGCGCTTGCCGATGGCGTCGCGCTCTTCGAGCACGAGGCGGAAATCGAACTTCAGCGCGTCGAAGATTTCCTGGGCCTTCTCCGGCATGCCGTCTTTGCGGACGAGCGGGAAGATGGCCGCTTTCACCGGGGCCACGGCGGGGTGCAGCTTCAGCACGGTGCGGGTTTTGGTGGTTTGGGCGTCGCCCTCCCCTTCCGTGATGGTTTCTTCCTGGTAGGCGTTGCAGAGCGTGGCCAGGAAGAGGCGGTCGGCACCCACCGAGGTTTCGACTACGAAGGGCACGTAGTTGCCGTAGGCCTTGCCGGTGGCGGGGTCTATGTCGGCATCGAAATACTGCTGCTTTTTGCGGCTCAGGTTCTGGTGCTGGGTCAGGTCGAAGTCGCCACGCGAGTGGATGCCTTCCATTTCCTTAAAGCCGAAGGGGAATTCGTACTCGATGTCCACTGCCGCCTTGGCGTAGTGGGCCAGCTTATCGTGGTCGTGGAAGCGCAGCTTTTCGGCGGGCAGGCCCAGCGCCTCGTGGAACTTGCGGCGCGAGGCTTTCCAGGTGTCGTACCACTCGCCTTCGGTGCCGGGGCGCACGAAGAATTGCATCTCCATCTGCTCAAACTCGCGCATTCGGAAAATGAACTGCCGGGCCACAATCTCATTCCGGAAGGCTTTGCCGATTTGGGCAATGCCGAAGGGAATCTTCATGCGGGCCGATTTTTGAACGTTCAGGAAGTTCACGAAAATGCCCTGGGCCGTTTCGGGGCGCAGGTACACGGGCGGCGCGTCCGAATCCACGGCCGAGCCTTGGGTCGAGAACATCAGGTTGAACTGGCGCACTTCGGTCCAGTTTCCGGTTTTGGAAACGGGGCAGAGAATTTTCTCGTCGATGATGAGCTGGCGCACGCCGGCCAGGTCGTTGGCCGTGAGCAGGCGGCCCATTTCGGCGGTCAGGGCGGCACCACGGTCGGGGTTGCCGGCGTTTTCGTACTCGGCGGCTTTTTCTTCGAGCAGCACATCGGCGCGGTAACGCTTTTTGCTGTCGAGGTTGTCGATGAGCGGGTCGTTGAAGCCGGCGATGTGGCCGCTGGCTTCCCAGGTGCGCGGGTCCATGAAAATAGCCGCGTCGATGCCCACTACGTTGCCGTTCAGCTGGGTCATGGCTTCCCACCACAGGCGCTTGAGGTTGTTTTTCAGCTCCACGCCGTTGGGGCCGTAGTCGTACACGGCGGCCAGGCCGTCGTAGATTTCCGATGACTGAAATACGAAGCCGTATTCCTTGGCGTGGGCCACAATATCCTTAAGCTGGGTGGTTTCGATTGCTGGGTTCATATCTGCAAAAGTAGGCCGATGCGGCTGAAGCTGAAACTTGTGCGTAGAAGGCCCAAAATCCCTTTCCCCGTAGCCTGGCCAACCGGAGGTCACAATTCGGTAACATAGCGTCTGTAAGCTACCTCCCTACCTTTGACCCATGATTCAACCTAAATACCCACCAACCCCCTCTTTATGTTTGGTTTAGAACCTCACGTGCTTCTGCTCCTCGGCGTGTGCCTGCTGGCCGCCTGCGCGTTCGAGTTCGTGAATGGCTTCCACGACACGGCCAACGCCGTGGCCACCGTTATTTACACCAATGCCCTCCGGCCGTGGGTGGCCGTCATCTGGTCGGCTTTCTGGAACTTCATCGGCGTGTTTGCCGGCGGCATCGGCGTGGCCATGGGCATCGTCTACCTGCTGCCCGTCGAAAGCCTCGTCGATTCCAACGTGTACCACGGCATTGCCATGGTGGGCGCGCTCATTCTGGCCGCCATTATCTGGAACGTGGGCACCTGGTACTACGGCATTCCAGCCTCCAGTTCGCACGCGCTTATCGGCTCCATTCTGGGCGTCGGCATTGCGTATTCGCTGCTGCCCGAGTCGCGCGGCACAGCCGTGAACTGGTCCAAAGCAGGTGAAACGGGCATTGCCCTGCTGGCAGGGCCGCTGCTGGGCTTCGCGCTCACCATTGGCATGATGTTCCTGTTCAAGCGCTTTGCGCCCAGCAAGGCCATTTTCAAGGAGCCGCACAAGCGCAAGCCCCCACCCCTCTGGATTCGCCTGCTGCTTATCACCACCTGTACGCTGGTAAGCTTCTTCCACGGTTCCAACGACGGCCAGAAGGGGGTGGGCCTTGTTATGCTGATTCTGATTGGCATTGTGCCCTTCCGCTTCGCCCTCGATGAAAGCAAAAACCCGCTCGACCTGCGCGAGTCGCTCGGCAAAGTGGAGTACGTCATCAGCCGCGTAAACCGCGCCGACCTCAGCCCCAACGACCAGAAAAGCCTGCTTGAAATCCAGGAGAAAACGGCCGACCTCGACCGCATTTTTGCCGGCAAAACCGAAGTAAAAGAATTGCCTCAGCAGACGCGTTTCGAGATTCGCCGCGACGTGCTGCTGCTCGCTAACCGAGCCAAAAAGCTGCTGGCCTCGCCCAACGTCAGCCTAAGCACCCAAGACCGCAACATCTACGACGCGGCCGCCAAGGAAATGAAAACCTTCACCGACTACGCCCCGTGGTGGGTGCTGCTCATGGTGAGCCTGTCGCTGGCCGTGGGCACCATGATTGGCTGGCAGCGCATCGTGAAAACCATCGGCGAGCGCATCGGCAAGGAGCACCTGAGCTACGCCCAAGGTGCCTCGTCGGAGCTGGTGGCGGCGGCCATGATTGGCGTCAGCACGCAGTTCGGTTTGCCGGCTTCTACCACGCACGTCCTCACCTCGTCCATCGCGGGCAGCATGGTGGCCAGCCGTGGCGTTAAGAACATCAACCCCGGCATGGTGCGCAATATTGCCCTGGCCTGGGTGCTAACCTTGCCAGTAACCATGGTGCTGTCGGGCGTGCTGTTCCTGCTGTTCCGGGCCCTGCTGTAGCCGCTAAGCCCAACAAGTCAAAACACAAAAAAGGCTGCTCCTTAATCGGGAGCAGCCTTTTTTAATGCCTGAACGAATAATCGGGACTCTTTCTCGATAAACAGCCGAAAGTGCGTGTTAAACCAGCTGATATCACCGACTTATCCACTTATCCACAGCCAAAAAGCGTCGAAATGTGGATAAGCAAGATTATTTGGGCCACTGCACTTCCATGTCGTCGTTGATGAACACGCCGAAATTGACGAACTGCAGCTCACCCTCTTCGAAGTATAAGTCAATCATCGACTTCTCGTAGGACAGGCGAATGGCACCTTCTTCCATGGTTTCCAGCTCGGGCGTAGCCTGACCGTGGCGCTCCATGAGGGCCTTCACCTGGTCCACGCTCAGGCCGTAAATGGCCTCGCCGTAGAGGCGCATGTTGGGGTTGTCAGTTTCGATGCAGCTCAGGCGGAAGTCGTCTTCGCGGTCGAAGTAGAGCGAGAGCAGGTAGTCTTCCTCGTGGTAGTTCCAGGCCTGGTGCTCGAAGTCGTCGTCATCGTCCGACTCTTCAATTTCCTCGGGCTCGCCCACGAGGGTGCGCACTTCGTCCATGGTGGCGCCGAAGCGCAGCGGGCCCATGCCGGTGCCCAGAATGATTTCGTTTTCCTCGATGCTGGAGGGTTGGGGGGTGCTCATGCGGGTTGGGGTGAAGGGTAGTAAGCAAAGGTAGGGTTGAGGCTTGGTTGTTGGTGCGTGGTGCCTGGTTGCCGCCTGTCATCCCTCATCTGGCGTCCGCGCAGCGAAGGACCTTATCACGTCGAAACGATTGGCCGTAAACCCAAACGAAACAGCCGTGATAAGGTCCTTCGCAATCTCAAGATGACAGGCGGTTTTATCCACACACTTATCCCCTACTTCCCGTATTTCTCAATAAATGCTTCCTTCTGCCGCAGGTATTCTGGGTTGGCTTTGGCCTCGTCCCACTTGCGCTTGAAAATGGCGGCGGCTTCCACCTTATCCACATCGGGATGGGGATTGCGGGGCAATTCGGCGCGGCCGTGGGCTCCGCTTTGGCCTTTTTTATCGGCGGGCACGGGGCCGGCGTATTTCTTGCCGCCGGCGTGGTTGGCGTAGCGCCGGGCGCGGGTAAAACCCATCTGGATGAATTTGCGGGCCATGTCGGCTCCCACAAAGTCGTGGGCCTTCAAATAAGCCTCAAACAGGCCGTAAATCGTCTCGGATGACTCCCGGGCCGCCGCCGCGTCTTTGAAGCGCCAGTGGGGCAGGATTTCGGCCTTGTAGGGCTGCACCAGCAGCACGCCCTGCTCGCCCCGGCCCACGCGGTAGAGTTCGGGGTGCTGGCGGAAATCGACGGAATGGAAATCGAGGGTGTAATCGAACGGCATGGGGAAACCTGAATCAAAGGTTTGGTAGGTCTTTGGGCAATGTGCATAACCCATACGGATTCGCGCAAAAACCGGGATGGCGCTTTTTGAAATTCAAAACGCCCGGGCCTTTCCATTTTTTTGAGCAGCGCTTTTGGCTAAACGGAACAGGAAATCCGAAAAGCTTTTCCCACTCGGGTTTTCCCCACTTTTAATTTTTGATTAAATTTTTTTCTTAAAAACCTTTTTTATTTCCACTCATTAGGTCGGTTGATAAGTGGAAAAGCCGACGAGGTTATCCACGCTGGGGATAACGTGGGGGTAATACCGGTTTTATCCACGGGCTATACACCGGCATTGTGGAAAACAAGAGGCTGTTTTACAGTGCGTTGAATCGATTTTCAACATGTCCACCACGTTTCCACATTTTTATTATCCCCTGAAAAATGACGGTGTGGGAAGGCGTTTTCCCCGGGGAAAGTTATCCACGGTTATCCCCGCCCGATTTGCCCTGTGCGGACAGCCTACTGGCCAAAAAAACTTCTACCCCACTTATCCCCGAGAGGCCGGGGTGTTTCCCCCAGGTTATCCCCGAATTTATCCTCAACCGATAACCGATGTGGAAAACCCCGTGGAAAAGCGGTGGATTAGGGGCGAAAAAGCGGCTCAGTAACTGGAAAAGAAGGAAAGTTATCCACTAATGTGGACAGCTTAATGGGTTTTAGCTGATTTTGCTATCGGAACCAAGCCTGCCGAAGAGACTTGGCTAAGCCAGGAAAAGGGTGAAAACCGGAGGGCAGCGGCACCGCCCGCGAGCGAAATGCCAATCTAAATAGCAACGCCGAAATGCCGTAAGGAACTGCCTGCTGCAAAATCAGACAGATTGGCACCCCGACAAGAAAAGGGCATTGCGGTTAAAATTTCAGCGGCTCCACAATATCGAAGCCGGCGCGGACTTGCTGGGGCTTGGGGTCGAGGTACACGGGTTCGGGCACGAGCAGCAGGTTGGAGTCGCCGCCGCGCCAGCGGCCGTCGCCGTCTGTGTCGATGAGCACGCGCAGGCGGTAGGTGCCGGGAGCCATATCCGAGAACAAATAAGTGCCCTTGGGCGAAACCAGGCTGGCCACCACCTGAAACTTCTCATCGAGCAATTGCAGCTCAAAGCTCTTCTCCTTGGTGGTGATAGTGCCCGAAAGACTGGTCGACACGTCCTGCTCACTGATGCCGAGGCGCAGGGGCTTCAGGCGCAAGTCTTGGGCGGTAATGGCCGTGATGGCGGTGCTGTCGAGCAGGATTTCAAGCCGTTTTTTGGCTTTAGAATTGAAGCGTACGGCCAGCTCGGTGCGGTCGGCGCTGAGCACGCCGTCGGCGGGCAGGCGCAGCGGGCGGCGCTTCACCGAATCCTCCACCAGCGTGCCAAACGGCCGGTCTTTGGCAATGCGCACGGGCACCGAAAACTGGAATTTCACCTGGCCTTCGGGGTACACGTTGCGCGTGCCACCCTCCACGGTATAGAGCGACGGCGCGGGTGCTTTTTTGGCCGCAGCTGGCACTGGGAACTTGACTTGCAGAGTATCATGGCCCACGTTGCCGGTGCTGTCGGTAGCGGTGAGGACGTAGCGGCCATCACCCACTTCCGGGGTTTTGAAAAGCACCACCGAGCGGCCCCGGTCGGCTAATTGAACGGCCTCGGCTACGGCGGCTGGGGCGGCTTTGCTGTCCAGCGCGACCAGGGTGGCAGTGCGCACGCCTTCGCTCAGGCTGAGGCGCAGCTGCGTGGGGCTGGGGGTGCGCGAGGTAATCAGCGGCGGGCGCTTATCGGGCTGGGTGAGCACGAGGGCGATGTCTTTGCTGGTATTGCCCTCGATGGTGATGGGCGTGGGCAGGTAGGCAATTTTCTCGCCTTCATCGTAGTGGCCGTTGTTGTTCTTGTCGGCCACGGCGTAGATTTTGTAGGTGCCGGCTTTGAGGAAATTCAGGCTGAATTTCCCGGCTTTGTCGGTGAGCACAGTGTAGTACGGGCGGCCTTTGCGCACGCCCAGCGTGTCGCCTTCGCGGTAGAGGCCGATGCTGGAACCCTCCACGGTCTTGCCCGTGAGCACATCGGTGAGGGTGCCGCGCACCTTGCCCGAGTCGAGCACGGCCCCGGTGCTGAAGGTGAGGTAGGCGTTTTTGGCCGGCAGGGCCTCGGTGATGTCCACCACAGCCTCGCGGAAATTGAAGCTATAGGTGGTGTTGGCATCAAGCGGCTTATCGAAAAGCAGCGTGATGGAGTTGCGGTCTTCGCGCAGCTTGTAGGGGTTGTCTTCGGGCAGCTGGGGCGTGATGAGCAGGTTTTTGCTCAACTCCTTAGTCACCACAGGCTCCGAGAAATTGAGCCGCACGAACTGCTGCTTCACGTTGCGGGCCGCGCTGTCGGGCGAGCTGCTGATGCGGCGCGGGGGGGTGCGGTCGCGGGGGCCGCCCAGGGGCGGGGCCACGGCGGCGCAGCTTTCAAGCAAGGCAACCAGCGCCAGCAAAGCCAGCAATTCAGCGCGAACGGACATTATACAACAGCAGCGTGGTGAGCGTAAGAACAACAATGGCCGCCCCGATGCGCAGCCCCGTGCGGCGCGTCACCTCGGAAGTCGGCTCGGTGGTGCTAACGACCACAACGCGCCGGGCGGTATCGGCCACAAAGGTCGGCGGTGGCTTTTTGATGGAATCGGGCAGCGGCACGGGCACGGTTTGGGCACGGGCGGCGGTGGCCAGTAGGCCCGCCGCAAGCATCAGCCGCCACTGTACCGCCGGCCGCATCAGGTGCTGGCTAGGGTGCGCCGCCCGGCCACGTACAGCAGGCTCGAATACTGCCCCTCGTGCTCCTCCGCGTAAGCATTCGACTTGTAGCCGGCCTTGAGCACGGTGAGCAGGCCGCCGGCGCGCTCAGCCTTGTGCTTCTCGCTGAGCATACTCACGTAGTAGGCATCGAGCGGCATGGGCAGCGTCTGGCGGATGGTCAGCTTATGCTTTTTGAGCAGCTGGGCCATGGTTTTGGGCGCGAAATGGTAGAGGTGGCGCGGCACGTCGTAGGCCGCCCACAGCTCGCGGTAGTGCTGGGCATCGAGGCTTTCCACGTTGGGCACGGCGATGAGGATGACGCCGTCCGGTTTCAGCAGGGCCACCAGCTGGGCCAGCGTCTCGTTCAAGGTATGCACGTGCTCCAGTACGTGCCACAGCGTAACCGCATCAAACGTGCCGGGCTGAAACTGGGCCAGGCTCTCCTGACCTATCGTTTGGCCGAGGCGCCGGCTGGCTTCGTCGCGGGCGCGGGCGTTGGGCTCCAGGCCGGCCACCTGCCAGCCGGCCGACTTGGCGGCGGCCAGAAAATGACCCGTGCCGCAGCCGTAATCCAGCAATTTTCCGCGGCGCGGGGCGAGTTTGTTCAGCAGGCTTACTTTGCGGCGCATGGTGAAAAACCGCGCCATTTTGTAGGCCTGGTTCACGAAGCCCTGAGCCGCGCTATTGTGCGACACGTAAGCGTCGGACTCGTAATACTTGCCGATTTCAACCTCATTCGGCCGCGGGTTGGTGAACTGGAAGCTGCACGCCGCGCACTGTACAATGGCGAAGCTTTCGTGGCTCACCGTGCGGTCTTCCACCACCAGCTTGTTGCGGAATTCGGTTTTGCCGCAAACCGGGCAATTATCAATTCGTTCGTAGGACACGGATACTTCTAAAGGCAAAAACCGGCCGGCACAGGTGCGGCGCGGCTCATTTTATAGCTGTGCAAAGCTCGCAAGATTTTAGGTAGCGCGGACTTTGTAGTCCGCGAGGGGAATTAGACCACTCGCGGACCACAAAGTCCGCGCTACATCTTACCGCCCAAGGTACACCATCAGCACCGACACGTCGGCGGGCGAGATGCCGCTGATGCGCGAAGCCTGACCAATGGTTTCGGGCTGAATCTTGAGGAGCTTTTCCCGCGCCTCGTGGCTGAGGGCGGGCATGGCGCGGTAGTCGAGCCGGCCCTGAATTACAAAGTTTTCCAGCTCCTGCATGCGCTCGGCCTGCTGCTGCTCCTTCAGCAAATACGTTTCGTACTTGATGTTGATGATGGCCTGCTCCAGCGCCTCGGCGTCGAAAGAAGCCAGCGCTTCATCCAGCGCGGGCAGGGCGCGACGTAGGTCAGCCAACTCCACGTTAGGGCGGCGCAACAAGTTTACGGCGCGGGTTTTTTCGTGGATTTCGGCCGAGCCCAGCTCCACCAGCAGCGGGTTTATTTCGGCCGGCTCGATGGCGAATTTCAGGAATATCGTGCTGATTTCGGTGGTCTGGGCTTCCTTCATCCGCACGCGTTCCAAACGTTCATCCGAAGCCAAGCCCAACTCGTGGCCCAGCGGGGTGAGGCGCAGGTCGGCATTGTCCTGACGTAGCAGAATGCGGTGCTCAGCGCGGCTCGTGAACATGCGGTAGGGCTCATCTGTGCCTTTGTTCACCAGGTCATCAATGAGCACGCCGATGTAGGCCTCGCTCCTTTTGAGAACGAAGGGTGCTTTGCCGTGCACCTTGTTGTGCGCGTTAATGCCGGCCATCAGGCCCTGACAAGCGGCTTCCTCATAGCCCGTGGTGCCGTTGATTTGGCCCGCGAAATACAGCCCCGCAATCAGCTTGGTTTCGAGCGTCAGCGCCAACTGCGTAGGCGGGAAAAAGTCGTACTCAATGGCGTAGCCGGGGCGGAACATCTTCGCGTTCTCGAAGCCCGCGATTTCGCGCAGGGCGCGGTATTGCACATCCTCCGGCAACGAGCTGCTGAAGCCGTTCACGTAGCATTCCACGGTGCTCCAGCCTTCGGGTTCCACAAAAATCTGGTGGCGGTCCTTATCGGCGAAGCGGTTGATTTTGTCCTCTACGCTGGGGCAATAGCGCGGCCCCAGGCCCTTAATGCGGCCCTGGAACATGGGCGACTTCTCGAAACCCTCGCGCAGGATGTCATGCACCCGCTCGTTGGTGTAGGTGATGTAGCAGGGGCGCTGCTGCGTGAGGCGCGGCGTGTCGAGGTAGGAGAATTTGCAGGGCACCTCGTCGCCGCCCTGCGCTTCCATTTTGGAGTAGTCGAGACTGCGGCCGTCCACGCGGGGCGGAGTGCCGGTTTTCATGCGCCCGGCTTCAAAGCCCAGCTCCACCAGCTGCTCGGTGATGCCGCGGCTGCCCTTCTCGGCCGCCCGGCCACCGCCAAAATTCTTCTCGCCAATGTGAATGAGGCCGTTCAGGAAAGTGCCGTTGGTGAGCACCACCGACTTGCTGCGAAACTCGATGCCGAGGGCAGTTTTCACGCCCACTGCGGTGTCGTTTTCTACCACGATGCCGGTCACGGCTTCCTGCCAGAAATCCACGTTGGCGATGCCTTCCAGGGTCAGGCGCCAGGCTTCGGCGAAGCGCATGCGGTCGCTTTGCGCGCGCGGGCTCCACATGGCGGGGCCTTTCGAGCGGTTCAGCATCCGAAACTGAATCATGGTCTGGTCGGTAATGATGCCCGACTGGCCACCCAGCGCGTCGATTTCGCGCACAATCTGGCCCTTGGCCACGCCGCCCATGGCGGGGTTGCACGACATCTGGGCGATGGTGTTCATGTTCATCGTCACCAGCAGCACTTTCGAGCCGAGGTTGGCGGCGGCGGCGGCGGCTTCGCAGCCGGCGTGGCCCGCGCCCACTACAATGACATCGTAATCTTCTTGCTGAAACATAAGCGCAGAGGTTCGCGGAGGGAGCTGAGTTCCGCAGAGTTTATAAAGTTCAGGACGGTCGAATCAGTTCAAAGCCGCACACTGCGCAACTCTGCTATCTCCGCGAAACGCTGCGCGAGAATAGATTTTCCGTCTTTAACAGCTACAAAATTACGCAATTCGGCCCCGGCCGCCAGTTTCACGTGAAACGGCTTGCCGCTTTCAGGATTTGGGACTAAAGTTGCCCTGTAAATCTTCCGGCAACCACTCAGCAAAAAGCTCGGCGGAATTGGCCTGCACGGCCTCCCAGGCAAAAGGCAGCCACTGACCGTTGATGCTGTCGAAAACCTCCGTGGCGGTGGCGCAGGCAAAGAGCTTGTAGTCGAACTTCGGATAATTATTCACCAGGTAGCCGGGGTAATAGTAGTCGAGGCGCTGGCGACGGGCATAGTCGGTTTTCAGCAGCAACAGATACTTGCCGAGGCTGTGGCGGTGGTAGGTGGGGTCGTAGAAATTGAGGATGCCGGCCAGGGTGCGCTCGCCGTAGTCGAGGATGCCGGCGGCGATGAGGCGGCCTTCGTCACGGAGTTCGATAATCTGGGTGTTGAAGACGTTGTGCGTGGATTCGCCCAGCAGCACGGCCGCAATAGTCGGCGCGGCATCGAAGGTGATGGCGGCGCGGTAGCGGGCGTACAACTCCTCGTACTCGTCGGTGAGGCGGAAGGACCGGATGGTGGCTTTGAAACGGGCATTGCGGCGCAACAGGCGGCGCTGCTCGGGGCCCCACTCCACGCGGGCCAAGTCGATGCGCAGCCAGTGAGCGGTGTAGAGGCGGCCATCGAAGGGCACGAACTGGCAGGTGAACAGGTCCTGCTGCATCCGGTAGTAGCCCTGGGCGAGGTAAAAATCCAGGGCATCGCCCCGAATGATGGGGAAATCGGCAGAAGAAGAGGCGGCCATAAACGGAAGCAGCAGCGGATAAAAAGAACGTCATGCTGAGCGAAGTCGAAGCATCTCTACCGCAATACTAAAATTGATTAGTTGCACAGTGGAGATGCTTCGACTTCGCTCAGCATGACGTTCCTTAATTCAGAATCAAGCAGCCTAGAATTCGCGCATTGCCAGGCAATAGTCTTCCTTGGCGCGCATGGCCGTCTGGCTCAGCAGGTCCTTATCGTGGTAGCCGAGCAGGTGCAGCACGCCGTGAATCATGACGCGGTGCAGCTCGTCGCGGAACGGGATGCCGAGGTCCTTGGCATTGTCGCGCACGCGCTCTACACTGATGAAGATGTCGCCTTCGAGGATGTCGGCGTCGTCGGAATTATCAAACGTGATGACGTCCGTCAGCGTGTCGTGGTCGAGGTACTCGACGTTGAGGCGGTGCAAGTAGTCATCGGAGCAGAAGATGTACGTGAGCTGCACGATGCGGTGCTCGTGCACCTTGGCCACGCGCTCAATCCAGCCCAACAGCTCTTCGGCGTCGGAAAGCTCAAAATCGGGCGCGTCTTCCACCATGAACTCGATGCCGGGGGCCTCGTGGTGCAGCTCGCCGGGAGGGAAATTTTCGTTGTGGGGCGGGCCCAGCGGCGGGGTGCTGTTCATGCGGAATCAGGCAGCTTTAGGCAGCGAGGTGGTCGGCGGTGGTGGCTTCGTCAGCGGGCGCGGGGGCTAGCTGGAAGGTGAGCAGCAGGCAACGGCCTTCTTTGCTGAACTCCACTTCATCGGCCAGGTGGCGGATGAGGAAGATGCCGCGACCACCCGGGTTTTCCAGGTTTTCGGGGGCCGTGGGGTCGTCGAGGTTGTCGTAATTGAAGCCCGTGCCTTCGTCCTCAATCTCAAACTTAAGCTGCTGGGGCTCCACGTAGAGCGACAGGTAGACGTTCTTGTCTTTGTCGAACTTGTTGCCGTGGCGGATCGCATTGTTCACCGCTTCGGTCACGGCCACCATGATGTTGCCGTAGATATCGTCCTCAATCTGAAAGGTATCCTTGGAATTGTCGATGAAGCTCTCAACGACGCGGATATTCTCAACGAGCGACGGAATCTGAATTTTTACCTGCTTCATAAGGCGGTTTGATGGGAAGGACGGCAGCGAGTTTGGGGCGGCAAAAATAGTCTTTTAACGGCAAAGCGCCGCAACTATTTCTGCTATCCTCAAATGCTTGGTTCTAACAGTACACTAATTGGTTAACGAAACAGCGGCCCGCTTGGATGGGAAGCCGTTCGGATTATTTGATTTTCTGAAAGTACTCGCCCACCTCGCGCTGGTAGTACGGGGTCAGGTTCGGGGGTGTACTACGTAATAACTCGGTCTGGCGTTCCTTGCTAACCTTGTATTTGTCGAACGCCGGCGGGAATACCGGGGGTTTATACTGAGCCGCTTGGGCCTCGCGCTTGGTGTCCTGGTCTCGCTCACGGGCCGATTTTTCTACTTCCAATAGGCGAGTGAGGATTTGCTGCTGGCGCATCATTGTCTCCTCGGTGAGGCGCTTGTTCACGAGGTCGGTTTCGGTTTGTTCCATCATTTTTTTGATGTCGCCGGTGCCGCCCGCGCCCTGTTCGCCTTTGCTATCCTTGCCGTTCTGGCCGCCTTCTTTGCCGTCTTTTCCCTCCTTGCTCTGCCCTTGTCCGGGCTGGCCGCCACCCTGGCCCTGCGAGCCGCCGGGCTTGCCGCCTTGCTGTAGCTTGTCGAGCTGCTGCATGGCTTGGCGCAGCATCTGCTGCTGGCCGGCCAGCTTGGCCAGCTCCTGCGACATTTCGCGGCCCGATTTGCCCGACTTCGACAGCTGCTGAATCTGCTCGTTGAGCTGCTGCTGCATTTTGCCCATGTTGCCGGGGCCTGGCTTGCTGCCCTGGCCCTGCCCTTTGCCCTTGCCTTTTTTCTTGCCGGGCTTGCCCTGGCCGTCCTTGGGCTGGCCTTTGCCGGACTGTGCCTCCTGCTGCATCTGGTCGAGGGAGCTTTGCAGCATTAGGGCCAGGTTGTTCATGCTGGTCATGGCCTGCTGCTCGGTGGCGGTGGCGCGGCCCAAGTCGCGCTGCTGAATGTGGGTGAGCGACTCGTCCATGCGGCCGTTCATCTCGCCCACCTCACGGGTCACGAAGCTCTGAATCTTAGGCTCTTTCTTTGCCAGAGCATACAGCGAATCCTGAATGATTTTAGCGTCGTCGCGCAGCTTGCGCTGCGTCTGGCCCAGTTGCACGAAGCGCGGGTCGGACTGGTCCACTTTACGGAAGTCCTTCATCAGCTGCTCCTGGTCAAAGCTCAACGTCAGAAGGTTGTCCAGGATGTCGCGCAGGTCATCGATGTTCTGCTGGGCCTGGTCGCTCTCCTCCTCGCTCATCTGGTCGCGCATTTTCTGCGCCATTTTCTTCATGCGGGAAGCAGCACTTTTCTGCTGGCCAGCGGCTTTTTTGTTCTGGTTTTTGCTTAGGCTCTGCTGGCTTTCCTGCATGTCCTGGTCGGTCTGCTCCTGGTCGGGCTTCTGCTCGTCCATGCCGTTCTGGTCGCCCAGTTCCTTGTCCATCTGCTTCAGGTCCTGGAGCTCTTTTTTCAGGTCTTCGAACTCCTTTTGGTTCTGGGCCTGCTCTTTTTTGAGCTCCTCCTGTTTGGCTTTCTGGTCCTGATTCGACGCCTTGTTATCGGGGTTTTCCTTGTCGTTCTGTGCGGTTTTTTCGGCCAGCTTATCTTCCTGCTTGGCCAGCTCGTCAAGCTTGTTGGCAGTTTCCTCGGCCTTCTGCTCCAGCTGCATTTGCTTGAACATTTCGAGGGCGCGGTCGAGCTCCTTTTGCAGGGTGTCCTCCTTATTTTCGAGCTGCTGCAGTAGCTTTTGCATCTCGGCGTCGGGCATCTTCTGCTCTTCCAGCAGCTTGCGCAGCTTCTCGTAGAGCTTCTTGGTTTCGGGGTCGAGCAGGTCGGCCATCAGCTTTTTCAACTCCTCGGCCTTTTTGGCCAGCTCCTCACTTTTGGGGCTGAGCTGGTCCTGCTTCTGCTGCAGCTGCTCAAACATCTTCTGCATCTGCTCCATCTGCTGGTTCAGCTGGTTTTTCTCGTCCAGCATGTTTTCCAGCTGCTTGCGGTCCTGAAAGCTCAGGTCGCGCTTGGTTTTGAGCTTGTCCTGGGTTTTGGCCAACTCGCGCTCCAGCTTCTCACTTTGCTTGGCAGCCTGGCTCATCTGGCTGGCCACGGATTGCGCCTGGGCCTGCATCTCCTGCCGCAGCTCGCGGCGGCTGGGCAGGCGGAACTCGGCCGGCCGGGTGCGGGTGGCCTTGGGGCCGTGCACACCGTCGTTGTCCCAAGCCTCCACAAAGTATTCGAGGCGGTCGCCAGGCTGCATGTTCAACGCGCCCAGGTTCCAAGTGTACGCGTAGGTACCGGCGCTTTCGCGGGGCAAGCCCAGCGGCGTGGCACCCTGGCGGCTGGGTGCGGCATTTGGCCCCTGCCCTGCCCGCCGCAACGCGTAGTGCAACTCCAGCCGGGTCAGGCCATAGTCGTCGCGCACGGTGCCGCCCAGCGCCAGGAAGCGCCGCGTCACCGTATCCGAAAACGCCTCAAGTGTGAGCGAAGGCGGCAAATCGGGTACCGCCGTGAGCTGATAGGAAATCGGGTCGCGGTTGAGGCTGGCCGGGTTTTTCAGGCGCAGTAGGTAAGGCTGCGAGCGCATGATGCGCCGCTCAGCGGTGAAGGTGCCATCGTCGCCGGTCGCGGCCAGCGTCTCGTCAGGGTTCTGGAACACCAGCGCCAGCTCATCGGTAGCGGCCGTGGCAAACTCCCAGCGTACGGTGCTGCCTTCGGGCACGGTCAGGTTGCCGCCGTTCTCGATGGTTTCGGCCGGCTTGCCAGTATAGGGCGGGTAGGTGATATTGACTTTGAAATCGCGCAGATTGGGCCGCTCCAGCACCGTGAGCTGGTATTCTGGCGAAGCAAACCCCGCTCCTTTCAACTGAAACGTCACGTCGCCCTGCGGCTGCTCAAACGTGTAGCGGAACTGGTCGCCGTGCCCGGCTATCTTGCTCAGCCGTCGCTCGCCGCCGTCCATTGCAATACTCACCTCGGCCGGCAAAGCCGCACCCGCTACGTCTACATTGAGCGTGAAATCTTCACCCCGGAATGCCGTCAGCTTGGGGTTCTTAATCAAAAACTGAAACGGCGCGGGCGGCGAATACGCCCGCTTGTAGTGCCAGATGCGCTCGGTGCCCTGCACCAGAAAGCTGGGGTAAAACGCCAGCAGCGCCAGCAGCACGGCCGCCGGAATGGCTGCGTACTTCCACAGCGGCTTGCTCTGCTGCTGAATATTAATGCCCTCGGCAAACGAGTACTGGCCGAATTGCGCGGCGCGCTGCTCCAGGCTGGCCGCAATCAGGGCGTTGTCGCGGGCCTGGCCTTGCAACTGCAGCGCGTTCAGCAGGCGGTCCTGCACTTCCGGAAATATCTCCCCTACCCGACGAGCGGCCTGCTCATCGCTCAGCAGCCGGCGCAGGTTGGTGAGGGCCGCCAGCGGCGTCCAAATCCAGCGCACAAAGCTGTAAATCGTGAGGCCGATGAAGCCAAACAGCAGCCCGGCCCGCACCACGGTGGGCAGGTAGAGGAAGTATTCGAGCCCGTTGAACACCACGAAAAACGTGAGCAGCAGGCCGCCGGCCACCAAACCACCACGCACCAGCAGGTTCAGGTAAAACTTGCGCTTGAAAGCCTCCAGCTCCGTTCGTACCCGCGCCAGGGCGGGGTACTCGGCCGCCGCAGCGCCGCGCTCCATCAGCATCGCCATAAATCAGGTCTTAGTCGGGAAAGATACATCAGGAGCAGGCTGCTTGGTTCAGTGCTATAGCGTGGACTGTGCGAGTCCGCGTGTTGACCGAACGACACGCGGACTCGCGCAGTCCGCGCTACAGTACTTCCACCCAAGCCGGGCAGTGGTCCGAATGCACCACGTCGGGCAACAGACCCGCGCCGGTCAGGCGCGGTTGCAAGGCCGCATCCGCCAGCCAGTGGTCGAGGCGCCAGCCTACGTTGCGGCTGCGCGAGCCGGCACGGTAGCTCCACCACGAGTAGTGCCCCGTGGCCTCGCCGTGGTGGTGGCGGAAGGTATCCACCAGCCCATCACTCAGGAAATCGGAGAACCACTGCCGCTCCTCCGGCGTGTAGCCGGGGCTGTTCTGGTTGGCTTTCGGGTTATGCAGGTCAATAGCCGTCTGGCAGCAGTTGAAATCGCCGCCGATGAGCAGCGGTGGGGTTTTCCCGTCGGCCCGCAGCTTGGCCACGTAGTCTCGGAAAAAGTGCAGCCACTCAATCTTGAACGCCTGCCGCTCCGGCCCACTCGTGCCCGATGGCATGTAGGTGTTCAGTACCGATACATTCTCGAAATCGAGCCGTAGCACGCGGCCTTCGTCGTCGTAGCAGCTCTGCCCGCAGCCGTGCACCACGGCTTTCGGCTTCACTTTCGAGAAGATGGCTACGCCGCTGTAGCCCGGCTTCTGGGCCGGGTGCAGATAGGCGTGGTAGCCCAGCTTTTCGAATCCGGAAATATCCATCGGCTCACGACTGGCTTTGATTTCCTGGAGGCACAGCACGTCGGGCGCAGCCTCGGCCACCCAGTCCAGCAGGCCCTTGCTCAGGGCCGAGCGCAGGCCATTCACGTTGTAAGAAACAATTTTCATAGTTCGTCTCCCGGGTCCAGCGAGAAATATTCCAGCACGTGCCATTTCAGCATCCGCTCCTGCTCCTTCAGGTTGGCGAAGGGCACGGGGCGCAACAGCCTGTAGTGCGGCCAGCCGTCGGCGTCCACGTGCGTCTTTTCGTAGTGGCCGCTGAGGCTGAAGAGGCGGCAGGTGGCAATGTGCATCAGGTCCTGTTTTTCCTCCTTGGTGAAGGTGGTGAGGCCTTGGTTCAACTCCTGAATGCCGATGAGCAGCAGCAGCGCATTCAGGTCGGGGCGCTTACCGAAACGCTCCTCCATTTCCACCATCAGGGTTTCCCAGCGGGCGTCGAAGTCGGCTTCGGCCTCGGGGTGCTCGGCCGGGGCGGCGTGGTTCAGGTCCTCGCTCATGCGTGGGGCTGGCCGTCGTGTTCGGCTTTGTGGGCGGCCAGGGCCGCGCCATCGTGGGCACCGGCTTCCGATTTCAGGATTTCCCAGTACTCCACCGCGCGGCGGAAATGCGGTATCACGATGCTGCCGCCGATGATGTTGGCAATGGCAAACACCTCATAAATCTCCTCGTCGGTCAGCTTCTCATCAAAGCATTTGCCCACGTGGTACTTGATGCAATCATCGCAGCGCAGTACCATAGAGCAGGCCAGGCCCAGCATTTCCTTGGTTTTCACGTCGAGCGCGCCGGCCGCGTACGTGTTGGTGTCGAGGTTGAAAAACCGCTTGATGACCTTGTTATCGGCTGCCATGATGGTGGCATTCATCCGCTGGCGGTACTCGTTGAATTCGGTTACTTGGGACATTTTTAGGGAATATTCTGAGAAAGAAGGAACATCATGCTGAGCGCAGCCGAAGCATCTCTACCGCAGTCAGTAATCAATGCAACAACAACGAAGCGGTAGAGATGCTTCGGCTGCGCTCAGCATGACTGTTCTGGTTCAGCATAATGCGCCGGTTTAAGCTACATTGCTTCTCCAAAATTACTCCCAAACCCTTCCCCCACTCTACCGCCATGCTCCGCACTCTGTGGGCCGATTTCCTTGGTCTCATCTACCCCCGCCTGTGCCTGGCTTGCCGCGAGCCTCTGGTAACCGGCGAAAACCACCTCTGCACCGGCTGCAGGGCCGAACTGCCCTACACTGACTTTCACCTGCTGCCGCCCGACCAAAACCCGCTGGGCCGTCGCTTCTGGGGCAAGCTGCCCATCCGCCATGCCCTGAGCTATCTGCGCTTCGTGCGCCACGGCCGGGTGCAGCACCTGCTCCATGAGCTCAAGTACCAAGGCCAGCGCGACGTGGGCAGCGCCCTCGGCCAACTCTACGGAGCCGAGTTGCACGCCGCCGGCCTGGCTACCGATTTCGACCTCATCATCCCCGTGCCGCTGCACCCGCGCAAGCTGGCCAAGCGAGGCTACAACCAAGCTGCCGCATTCGCCACCGGCTTAGCCGAGGGCCTGAAAGTGCCGGCCGCCAACACCGCCCTGCGCCGCACCACCAACACCAAAACCCAAACCAAAAAGAACCGCGCCCAGCGCTGGGAAAATGTCGCAACGGTCTTTGAAGTTGAAAATCCAGCGTCGATCATCGGCCGCCGCATCCTCATCGTTGACGATGTGCTTACCACTGGCGCTACGCTAGAAGCCTGCGGCGCAGTGCTGCTGGCGGCTGGCGCATCCGAAGTAAGCATCGCAGCCATTGCGTGTGCGGATAGGTAAGTCACCAATCAGCTGAAAATATAGTCCATAAAAAAAGGTCGCTCCTGATTCAGGAGCGACCTTTTTTGCTTTGTCGAACCGATTACTTGTTCGAGCCAGCGTTAATCATTGCGCAACGGAAACCGATGGTTGCCGTGGCCGAATCCTCAGCCATGAAGCGACGCGTACCGGGCGAGAGCCAGTAGGCCACATCGCGCCACGAACCGCCTTTGTACACGCGAACGTGGTCGTCAATCAGCGACTGGTAGCCTTTCTTGTCGTACTTCTCGGCGGGGTCACCCACGCCATTACGACGGAAGGGGTTCAAATCTTCCACGTCCTGGAACGACAGGGGGCGGTACACGTCCTGCACCCACTCGTTCACGTTGCCGGCCATGTTGTAGAGGCCGTAGTCGTTGGGCGGGTAGGCGTACACCTGCTCCGTAATCATAGCACCATCGTTCAGGCTACCGGCGATACCGGCGTAGTCACCACGGCCACGCTTGAAGTTAGCCAGAAACTGGCCCTGCTTGCGGCCGTAGGCGTTGCGGGTCGATTTGCCATCCCAGGGGTAAATGCGCTTCTCCTCCTGGTTTTCATTGCCTACTTCCTGGGTGCCTACGAGAGCTTGTGCAGCGTACTCCCACTCAGCCTCGGTGGGGAGGCGGTAGTTGGGCAGCGTGTTGCCGTTTTCGATGGAAGTCGTGCTTTTGCCGTTGCCCAGGGCACCAGCGGCACCGGCAGTGCCTTCGGCACCGGCAGCAGCGCCTTTGTCTTTTTTCTTGCCAAACAGGCCACCTTTGCCCGATTTGCTGTCGCCACCAGCGGCGAGGCGCTCGTTCACCTTGGCGGTACGCCAGGTGCAATAGTCATCGGCCTGCAGCCAGCTCACGCCCACCACGGGGAAGAAGCGGAAACCGGGGTAACGCAGGTAGTAAGTAACGTAGGGGTCGTTGAACGACAGGTCGCGTGCCCAAACGGTGGTGTCGGGCAGGGCCGACTTATAAAACTCTTCGGCCGAGTCGGTGCGGATAAAGTGCAGGTATTCCAGCCAGTGAATGTTGGCTACCTCGGCTTCGTCCATGTAGAACGAGGCGATGGTCACCGTGCGCTCGATGTTGTCGTGCGTCATGGTCACGTCTTCCTCCTGCGAGCCCAGTACCGTGCGGCCACCTTCAATAAACACGAGGCCGGGGCCTTCGGGAATTTTCTTGAAGTTGGCTACTGCCATGCCCTTCTCGGTATTGTATTCGATACCCGTCGTAGAGGAATATTTACCAGGGTTCGAAGCCGTCGCCGGACCCTTTTTGCCACAGCCCGCAAGGGCCACCGCCCCCACCAAGACTAAGCGTAGATAATTATTTAATTTCATAACAAAGTTAAAACCAGTATGGGTGAGGAGGGGTTAGCAAGCGCAATTAGGACGCAATAATACAAAATATTAAAATACCGGGCAAGGGGATGCCGGATAAACGCGCCTTTTTAGGCGACGATGGGCATTTTCCAATCGGTCAAATGCCCGCAGCGCCAGCGTGACTTCATGGGCTCCGCCCAAATCGGCACTTAGGCGGCTCAGGCCCACGTCGTAGCTGTAGCCCAGGCGCAGGCCACCGGCCTGAATGCCCGCCACCGCAGCGAGTACGTGTTGGGGGCTAACGCTGCCAGGTACTGAAATATTGCGATACACTGCCCCGAGCGTGACGGGCGAAGCCGTGAGGTATACCCCGGTTTCGATGCGCTGCGAACCGCCCTGGCGGGTGTAAGCCGCCACTGGCGTGTAGCTGACCTCGCGGGTGGCAATGCCCGGCCCGGGTTTGATAACGAAGAACTTATAGCCGCCGGAAATGCTCAGCGAAAGCGGGAGCTGGCTTTGCTGGCGAAAGCCCAGGTCGGGCTGGTTGAGGTGCTGGCCAGCTAAGCTAATCCAACCCTGCTCGGAATACACCACCACCCCGGTGCCCACGCTGAAGTAGTTGACGGGCACAAAATCCAAAGCTTCGGCCGAGGGGCCGCCCACGCTGCCATCTTCCCGAATCTGGTCGCCGAACACGAAATTGTCATACCCCACACGCTGCCGGCCGTAGCTGGTGCGCAGGCCGCCGCTCAGGGCCACTTTTTCGGTGAGGCGGGTGTGGTAGGCGTAGAGGCCACCGATTTCGAGGCGGGTGTAGCCCACGGCCCCAGTGCGGTCCTGGTTGATGAGCAGGCCGAGGGCGTGGTGCTGGCCCGGCGTGTTAAGGCGCAGGTCGGCCCCGAGCTGGGTACTCACGAAGGAGCCCGCCAGGCTGGGAAACTGGTTACGGTAGCTCAGCGTGACGCTGTAATCATCGACCAAACCCGTGAAAGCCGGGTTGGTGTGCAGCCGGGTGGCGAAGGGCTGGGAAAAAAAGACATCCTGCCCGTGTGCGCCAACTGTGGTGCCCGCCGCCAGCAGCCCGGCCAGCGAGGCAGGGCGTATCAGCTTGCTAAACAACGAGGAAGAAGGCATTGGCATACGGACCGGCATAACGCCAAGCCGGCGCGAATTAGTGCGCCGGCCTGGCGAAGATACGTCCCGGCCCTGCGAAGGCCGGAACGGCCGGGGCTCATTTTTGCAGCACTTTCACGCTCAGGCGGCGGTTCATGGCGCGGCCTTCCTCAGTGGCATTGGAGGCGATGGAGTAGTTGGGGCCGTAGCCGCGGGCGTCGAGGCGGCTGGGGCTCACGCCCATTTCAACCAGGCTGGCCCAAGCGGTGCGGGCGCGGGCTTCGCTCAACGCCTTGTTTACCTTGTAGGTACCGGTGTCGTCGGTGTAGCCGCCGAGCTTAACGCGGGCGTTGGGGTAGGCGCGCAGCAGCGTGGCAATGTTGCGCAGCTGGCTGACGGACTCGGGCGTGAGCGTGGCCTTGCCAGCTTCAAAATAAACCCGGTCGAAATTGTACCAGCCCCGGGTCAGGTCCACGGAGTCTACCTGCACCTGTGGGTCGCTCAGAAAGCGGAACAGGTAGCTTTCAGTCGAGTTGGCTCCCACGTTTGTAACGGTCGCGCCGCCGGGCAGCTTGAGCGTGGTGGGCTGGCCGGTTTCGTAGAGGTAGTTGCCGGTTTTGGCATCGAAATGACCCGGCACAATGGGGTCGGCTACGCGGGCGGCGGGGCGGCGGGCCGGGTAGTGGTTGTTGTAGCGCGGGTACCGCGAAGGCGCTGCCGAAGCCGGGGCATTTGGCGTAGCCGTGGTGGCAGCAGGAGGCAGGGCTATTGAAGCTACTGGAGTAGCAACCGGGGCTGCTGCCACCGGGGCCGGCATGGGGGCTGCCGGCGTACTTGCTACGTGCGCGGCTGTTGGCTTGGCATTGGCTACGGGGCGTACGGTGTGCGCAGGAGCGCTGAGGGCCGTCACCAGCACGGGGCCCCCCACCACGGCCTCATTGGCCAGGGCCAGCGTGGGGGAGCTGGCTGGGATGTTGCGGTTGTTGTTGGCTTTGGCGGGTGCATCGCCGAGCTTGTTGAGCGTGACGGTGAAGTTGGCGGTTTTGCCCGTTTCGAGAAAAACGTTTTCCACCGTTTGTGGGCGGTAGCCGCCCTCTCCAACCCGTATCAGGTAGGGGCCGCCCACCATGAGGTTGGCCACCATGAAGCGGCCGGCCGCATCAGTAGCGGCCGCGTGGCGCACCCCGGACGGCAAGTGAATGACGGTGATGGCCGCGCCCGGCAACGGAGCCTGCGAATCGGATTGCACGCTGCCCATCAGGCTCATAGCCGTGTTTTGCGCCCGTGTGGGCTGGGCCGTTCCCAATAGCCACCCCAGCATAACCAACGGAATAGCAGGTAAAAAACGCTTCATACTGAATGCGGGAAATAATAGGGCTGAGCCTTTATGTTGGAGTTAATATTCTGAAATGCAAATACATGAGTTCAAGAGAGGCAACTGCTAGTAGTATTCAAACCCCATTGACGGTAGTTTGGACAAACAGCTGGTGCTAAATTATAAACCCACAACGTCCATTTCAGGCCAAAGATAGTGCAAAAATAAGTTTAGAATAATTAGGTAATTATTTATAAGTAATCCAATCCTAATGTTTTGCTTTTCTAACAGGATTATTATTTCGGGAGTAAAGTGGCTGGCCTGTTTGGATAACCGACCTGATGTCGCAAAAGCCAACTGTTGAGCCTATACCCGTTATTACTGCTCTATTAAAACGGCGTGCTCGTCGATTTGACCTCAAATTGTGGCACAGTCAGCGTTTTACCTTTGTTGGGATTCATTCATTTAAGAGGACTTGCTATGCGAAAGATTTTGTTGGGGTTGCTGGCCTTGGTTATCGTGCTGGTGCTGGCGGCGGTAGCGGCACCGTTTCTATTTAAAGACAAGCTGCGGGCGCTGGCCGACAAGCAGATTGCCCAGCGCGTGCGGGCCAAGGTGCTCTACAATCCGGCTGATATCGACGTGAGCGTGTTTCACTCTTTCCCGGATTTGACGCTGGATATCAAGAACCTGCGGGTGATTGGGCTCGACTCGTTCAGCCGCGATACGCTGGCCTACCTACCCAGCCTGCGTGTGGGCCTGGATGTGATGACGGTGATAAAGGGCCAGGAAATCAAGATTAACAACGTGGAACTGGAACGGCCCGACCTGAGCCTGCGCCGCCTGAAAAGCGGCCTCGCTAACTGGGACGTGGTGATTTCAGACTCGGCCGCTGCGGCTAAGGGGCAGGATACCAGCCAGGTGAGCCTGGCCATCAAGGGCTGGAAGCTGACGGACGCGCATTTGCGCTACGAGGATTTGACCCTCCCCTTCCGCATGGAGGCGCGCGGCGTGAACCACACCGGCAGCGGCGACTTCGCCAGCAACGTGTTCGATATGAAATCGCAGACCACGGCCGGTGATTTGGACATGAGCTACAACAACGTGGCCTACGTGACGGATAAGAAGCTCGACGCCGACGTGACGCTGAACATGGACCTGAATAAGAGCCTGTACACGTTCAAGGATAATAAATTTAAGCTCAATGACTTCCCGTTCAGCTTTGCCGGGGCCATTGGCCTGCCGAATGCCACGGATATTACCTACGATATCACCTTCAAGGCGCTGGAAACGGATTTCAAAACCCTGCTCAGTCTGGTGCCGGGCGCTTATACCGACAAGTTCAAGAACATTGAAACCAGCGGCAAGGTGGCGTTTGACGGCTTTGCGAAAGGCACCCAGACCGCCACGCAGCTGCCCGGCTACGGCGTGAACCTGGTGGTGACCAACGGCCAGTTCAAATACCCCGAGCTGCCCCGGGCGGCCAAAAACATCAACCTGAAAATGCAGGTGAGTAACCCCACGGGCGTGACTAATGATGTAAAAGTCAATATCCCGCAGTTTCACCTCGACCTCGGCCCAGACCCAGTGGATGGCAACATTGCCATCGACGGGCTGAACCCGATGAAGGTGGACGGCCGCGTGAAGGCTAACGTGAACCTGGAGGAAGCCCTGAAGGTGTACCCGGTGAAGGATTTAGCCATGCGCGGACAGTTTTTCGTGGATGGCACGGCGAAAGGGATTTACTCGAAAACGCAGATGCCGGTGGTGAACGCGGCCATTCGGCTGAGCAATGGCTTCGTGAAATCGGCCAAATTCCCGGCTCCGATTGAGAATATCAACCTGAGCGGTACGGTGGTAAATACTACTGGTAAGGTGAATGACACGCAGATTAACTTGCCACAGTTCAAAATGGTGTTGGAAGGTGAGCCGCTGGAAGGCCGCCTCACGGCCCACAACATCGACAAGCCGGTGTTCGATACCAACGTGCGCGGCACGGTGGATTTGACCAAAATCACGAAGATTTTCCCCCTGCAAGGCATGACCGTGACGGGCCGCGTGGCTGGTGATATTGCCGCCAAGGGCAACATGGCCGACGTGGAAGCCGGCCGCTACCAGAACGTGGTGGCCAGCGGCACCGTGAAGGCTACCAACGTGACTTACAAGAGCAAAGACCTGCCGCAAGGGGTGAAAATCAGTACCGGTACGGCTACTTTCAACAACAACCAGATTGCGCTGCAAAACGTGAATGGTATGGCCGGTAGCTCCGATTTCGCGGCGTCGGGCACCATCAGCAACTACCTGGGGTATTTGTTCACGCCGGGGCAGTCGTTGAAGGGCAACCTGACGGTTAACTCGCGCAATTTCAACGTGAACGAGTGGATGGTGGACGAGGTATCGGCCAAGCCCACGGTGGCGGCTACGGGCGGCAAGGCCCCGGCCAAAGCGGAGGGCGTGCTGCAGATTCCTAAGTTCTTTGATTTGGTGCTGAACAGCCACGTCGACAACGTGACGTATGATAACCTGAAGCTGACCGATGCCAAGGGCATCGTGACGGTGAACGACCAGACGGCCACGCTCAAGAACCTGACGTTTAATACGCTGGGCGGCAGCTTTGGTACTACGGGCAGCTACAGCAGCAAGGATTTGGCGCACCCGAAATTCAACTTCGGGCTGAACATTAATAACCTGAGCTTCCAGAAAGCATTCTCGGCGTTTAACACCATCAAGACGCTGGTGCCGCTGGCTAGTCAGGTGGAGGGCGTGTTTGGTACCAACTTTAGCGTGAGCGGGGAGATGGGGCCGGATATGTTCCCGAACCTGGCCACGCTGAGCGGCAAGGGCATTTTCGACGTGGTGAAAGCGGCCATCAATCAATCGGAGGTGATGACTAAGATTGCCAGCCTGACGACCTTGCCCGAGCTGAAAACGCTGGTGGTTGTGGACAAGAAAATCCAGGCCAACATCGTGAACGGCAACTTGGTAGTTCAGCCGTTCGACCTCACTATTGGCGACGTGAAAATGAACATCGGCGGCTCGAACAGCTTGGCTGGCGTGCTGTCGTACGTCACGGCCCTGAACGTGCCCACCGGCCGGCTCGGCACGGCCATGAGCAGCCAGCTCACCCGCCTCACGGGCGTGAGCAACATTCAGGGCACCGACCGCGTGACGCTGGGCCTCAACATCGGCGGCACGGTGAAGGCTCCGGTGGTAAAGCTCACCAGCGGCAGCATGAAGGACCAGGGCAAAACCCTGGTGCAAAACGTGGCCAAGCAAAAAGCCCTCGACCTGCTGGGCCTGAAGCCCCGCGCCGTGAGCAAGGAGGACAGCGTGCGCCGCGCCGGGCAGACCGCCGAAGAAGCCGCTGCCCAGGCCGAGCTCGACAAAAAGCAGCAGCGCATCGACGCCGCCAACAAGGCCAAGGAGCAACTGGCAAAGGGCTTCAACAGCCTCTTCAACAAGCCAAAACCCAAGCCCAAGGCCGTGGAGCCGGCCGATACCACCAAGCCCTAGTTCCGGCAAAAAGCAACTTTGGCCGAATTGTTGGAGTAGAAGTCCCGACTATCTGATTGATAGTCGGGACTTTGTATTAATTCAATAATCAACTAACGCCAACGCTATGATGTTCAAACGCCTGCTTCCCCTCACTGCCATTGCCCTGCTGGGCCTGGCGGGCTGCTCCAAGAGTTCCGACGAAAACGCTAACACGTCCAAGCTTGAAGTGCGGCTGATGGACGCTCCTGGTGACTTCCGCAGCGTGGTGCTCGACGTGCTTCAGGTGGAAGTACACCTCAAGGACGAGGCTGACCCGGACGGCTGGAAGAAGCTGAACTTCACCCCGCGCGCCATCAATGTGCTGGAGTACGTGAACGGTAACTCGGCGCTGCTGGTGAACGACGACTTCGCCCCCGGCGACCTCAAGGAAATCCGCCTCATCCTGGGGCCGAACAGCTACGTTATCGGCCGCGATGGCCAGCAGTATGACCTGAAAACGCCCAGCGGCCAAACCTCCGGCGTGAAGCTGAAGCTGGAAAAAGCCACCCTGAAACTGCGCGAGACGTTCCAGCTACTGCTCGATTTTGACGTGGCCAAGTCCATTGTGGAGCGCGGCAACTGGAAGCCGGGCAACGACAAAAAGGAGCGGTACCTGCTCAAGCCCGTTATCCGGGTGGTGGCGCAGGACCTGCGCGCTGGCCTGCACGGCACGGTGAACCCGGCGGCGGCCCGGCCCCAGATTCTGGCTATCCGCACCTCGGGCCTGCTCGCGCCTGATACGGTGAGCACGGCGGCCGATGCCTCGGGTGAGTTCCGGATAAGCGGTTTGGCGGCTGGGACTTATCGGGTAGAATTCTTCCCAACAGTCACGGCCCCGGCTGGTCAGACTTACCAGAACAAGGTGCTGACGGGCATTACAATCGTTAGCGACCAAGTGAAGGAGCTTGGCACAACAACCCTGAACTAGACGGCCAGCGCCTTACTCAACAAAAAGCCCCAACCCGCAACGGTTGGGGCTTTTTGTTGTGGGTAAGAAGGCCCGCAGCAACAGTTGGATAGAAAACGCCCGTCATGCTTCGGCAATCTCAGCGGAACGGCTCGATACATAGCAAAAAGCCGCTCATTCCAAAAATTAAAAGCGGATTAACAGGTAGTTAAAAGGGGATTAATTCGGAAAATGCCTGCAACAAAGGCTTGGAAACAGGCATTTATAGGGCTGTATTCGGCGGCGCAGGCCCTGCGCTGACCGGATGAATTACCTCCTCTTTATCTCTTTTTAATGGCTTCACACGCTAGTACTTTGCCGCCGCCCACGCCGTGGCAACGACTGACGCGAATGCTCGACACCGAGCGCAAAACGATTCGTCACATTATCTGGTACGCCGTGGTGGCGGGCATTGTCAGTCTGTCGCTGCCGCTGGGCACCCAGGCGGTCTTCAATCTGGTTTCAACCGGGGCCGTTTTTGGCTCTACCTACCTGCTTATTGGGGTGGTGGTGGGTGGCGTGCTGCTGGCCAGCATCCTGCTCATCGGGCAGCTCACGATGGTGGAAGCCATCGAGCAGCGCCTGTTTGCGAAGGCCGCCATCGAGTTTGCCTACCGGCTGCCGCGCATCAAGCCCGAGGCGCTAGCCGGCCAGAATCCGCAGGAGCTGGTGAACCGCTTCTTCGACGTGCTCACGGTGCAGAAGGGCCTCACCAAGCTGCTGATTGACTTGATGTTTGCCGGCATGCAAATCCTGTTTGGGGTGCTGGTGCTGGCGTTTTACCACCCCATTTTTATTGCGCTGGGGCTGTTCACCATCATTGCCCTCATCCTCATCTATGCCGTGAACTACCAGCGGGCGCTGCGCACCAGCATCGAGGAGTCGGCCTACAAATACGAGCTGGTGGACTGGCTGGAGCAAGTGGCGGCCCGCCTGCCCGAGGTGCGCGCCAGCCACGCCCGGGAAGACGAAGCCCTGACCCGTACTGACGAGCTTACCGCCGGCTACCTGCACGCCCGCAACGCCCATTTCCGGGTGCTGAAAACCTACTACAGCTACGCTACCGCCCTGCGCACAGTGCTCACGGCCAGCCTGCTGATTGCGGGTACGCTGTTCGTGGTGTCGCGCCAGATGACCTTGGGGCAGTTTGTTGCCGCTGAGGTGCTTATCGTTCAAATCAGCGGCTCGATTGAGAAGCTGATGACGGGCGTGAGCACCATTTTCGATATTCTGACTGGGGTCGAAAAAATGGCCGCCGTCACCGACCTGCCCCTCGATTCCCACCACGCTAACCTCAACCATGCTTAACCTCTCGAACCAACACGTAGCCAAGGAGGTATGGGAGAAAGTGCCCCGGCAGTCGCGGCCCGAGCTACTGCGCATCCACGGCAGCCGGCGGCTGGGCCGCATCCTGCTGGTAGTGGGGGTGCTGTTCGTGATTGCGCTGTTTCTGCCCTGGCGGCAGACGATTGCCGGTAACGGCACCCTCACCGCCCTTACTCCGCAGGACCGGCCCCAGACCGTGCAGAACCAGATTGCGGGCCGCATCGAGCACTGGAACGTGCGCGAAGGCCAGCTGGTACGCAAGGGCGATACGCTGCTGACCATCTCCGAAATCAAGGACGAATACTTCGACCCCAACCTGCCCGAGCGCCTGAGCGAGCAGCTGACTGCCAAGCGCGGCAACGTGGCCGCCAACGCCGCCAAAATCGCGGCCACCGACCAGCAGATGGCCGCCCTGCGCGCCACCCTGGAAGTGCAGCTCGAATCGGCCCGCAACAAGGTGGAGCAGGCCGCCAATTACCTCAACAGCGACCGCGCCGACCTCGTGGCCATCCAAAACTTTTATCAGACCAGCCAGGCCCGCCTCGCCCGCTACGAGGAGGGCTACAAAAACGGCCTGTTCTCGCTCACCGACATCGAAACCCGCCGCCTCAAGCTGCAGGAAGACCTGGCCAAAGTCACGGCCCAGCGCAACAAGGTGGCCAGCAGCCAACAAGGCCTGGCCAATGCCCGCATCGAGCTGGCCAACCTGCGGGCCAAGTACGGCCAGGATTTGGCCAAAACATTGTCGGACCGCAGCTCGGCCGTCTCAAGCCGGGCCAGCTCGGAGGGCGAAGTGGCGGCGCTGCGCAACAAAATCAGCAACGTGGCGGTGCGGCGCGGCCTGTACGTGGTGCGCGCCCCCCAGACGGGCTACGTGGTGCGGGCCCTCAAAGCGGGCATCGGCGAAACCATCAAGGAGGGGGAATCTATTGCCACGCTCCAGCCGGAATCGCCGCTGCTGGCGGCCGAAATCTACGTGCGGGCCATGGACGTGCCGCTCATTCAGCGCGGGCGGCAGGTGCGGCTGCAGTTCGATGGCTGGCCGGCGATTCAGTTTTCGGGCTGGCCGTCGGCGGCGGTGGGCACGTTCGGCGGCTTCGTGTCGGTGATTGACGTGGTGAGCAGCGGTGGCGGCAAGTACCGCCTGCTGGTGCGCCCCGCCCAGCCCCAGACCGGCGACAAGCCCTGGCCTCGGCAGCTCCGCCTGGGCTCGGGTGTGCAGGGCTGGGTCATTCTGGATTCGGTGCCGGTATGGTACGAAATCTGGCGGCAGCTCAACGGCTTCCCTCCCACTTTGCAAGCCGAGCCCGACGACGCGCCGGTGAAAGGGAAGTAAGTAGGGGCGGGGCTTGCCCCCGCCCGCCGTCGAACGAACCCCGCGCCAGATGTTCAACGATGGGCGGGGGCAGGCCCCGCCCCTACCCGCTCTTGTTGCGCCAGTCGAAATAAACGTTATTTATCAAGATGTTATCCAACATATTCAACACGCTCTTTCAACCCAAACGCAGTAGTATCTGGCTGCTGCTTTTGCTGCTTTTATTCAGCCTGACGCGCCCTGCCCTGGCCCAGAACCCCACCCTGCCCGCCCGCCGTTCCGGCCTCGAAAAAGCGCCGCTCCAAACCACGCAGCTGGCCATCGTCCGGCCCGGCGATACGGCCAAGGTGTTTTCGCTGCAAAATCTGGCCGATTTGGTGTTCGCCAATCACCCCATCGTGAAGCAGGCCGCTTTGCTCAGCGATGAGGCCCGCAGCCAGGTGCTGCAAGCCCGCGGCGGTTTCGACCCCAAAATCGGCTCCGATTTCCACCGCAAGCAGTTCGGCGGCACCGATTACTATAACAACTGGGGCAACGAGCTGAAAATCCCGCTCTGGCCCGGCGGCATCGACCTGAAAGCCAGCTACGACCGCAACGTGGGCACCTACGTGAACCCCGAAAGCCGCACCTCCGGCAACGGCCTGGCCGGCATCGGCCTGTCGGTGCCCATCGGGGCAGGACTGCTGATTGATGCCCGCCGTAGCACCCTGCGCCAGGCCCGCGTGATGCAAACCGCCGCCGAAGCCGACCGCGTGAAGCAGATAAACGAAGTGTGGCTGCAAGCCGCCAAGGACTACTGGACTTGGTACTACACCTTCCAGCAGGCCGCCCTCATCCAGGAAGGCGTGGCGCTGGCCGACCGGCGCTTCCAGGGCACCGCCCGCCGCGCCCAGATTGGCGACCAGGCTCCCATCGACTCGGTGGAGGCCCAAATCACGGTGCAGGACCGCCAGGTGCAGGCCGAGCAGCTGCGCGTGGAGCTGCAAAATGCCCGCCTCGTGCTCTCCAACCACCTCTGGACCAAAGACGGCCAGCCCGCCGAGCTGCCCGCCTATGCCGCCCCGCAAGCGCCCCTGCTCGACAGCGTGAGCCGCGCCGAGCTGGCCCGCCTCGCCGACCTGGCCGCTACCCAGCACCCCACCCTGCGCAAGCTGGAAGCCAAAATCAGCCAGCTCGGCATCGAGGAACGGTACCGCCGCGAGATGCTAAAGCCCAAGCTCAATGTGAGCGGCGTGCTGCTCAGTCAGGGTAATTTCTACCAGCCCGAAGTGCCCGCCTACTACAATTTCGGCCGTGACAATTATAAGGTGGGCGTCGATTTTGCCTTCCCGTTGTTCCTGCGGGCCGAGCGCGGCAAGCTGCAATACACCCGCATTCAGGTGAAGGAAACCACCCTGGAGCGGCAGCAAAGCCAGCGCTCCATCGTGACGCAAGTCAACACCGTGTACAACACCCTGCAGGCCTACGAGCGGCAGCTTGCGCTCCAAGCCCAAACCATTGCCAACCAGCGCCTCCTGCTTCAGGCCGAGCTGCAAAAGTTCGAGCTGGGCGAAAGCACCATCTTTCTAATCAACGCCCGCGAAACCAAGCTCATCGACTTGCGCATCAAGCAGGAAAGCCTGCGGTCCGGCTACGAAAAGTCGCGGGCGGAGCTGTACTACTACGCCGGGACTAGGTCAGTGGAGGTGGCGCAGAAATAGCGCCGAAAGAACGGTCATGCCGAGTGCCACCCGTCATCTCTGAGCGCAGTGAATGATGACAGGTGGCACTCGGCATGACCGTTCTTGCTATTGCCAGCCGCCGCCCAGCGCCCGGTACAGATTCACGCTTTGTAGCAGCAGGGCCTGCCGGGTTTCGGCTAGGCTCAACTCGGCTTCGAGCACGCTGCGCTGGGCGGTAATGACTTCCAGATAAGTGGCGTACCCGGCTACGAACAAGTCGTTAGAAGTAGCCACGGCGCTGGTGAGCTGCTCCACCTCGCGGGTGCGCAGGTTGACCACGGACTGGAAGTTTTGCAGGCCTTGCAGGCCCACTACCACTTCGCGGAAACCGGTTTGCAGGGCCTGCTGGTAACGATAGTAGCCCTCGTAATTGTTGGCCACGGCCTCGCGGAAATCGGCCCGGTACTGGGCGCGGTTGAGGATAGGGCCAGTGAGGCCCGCCACCGCGCCGTACACCACGGAGCCAGGGTCAAGCAGGACATTGGCGCGGAAGGCATTGAGGCCGGCGTAGGGCGTGAGGGTGAGCGAGGGCAGGAAAGCGGCGCGGGCGGCGTCCACGTCGGCGCTGGTGGCGCGGAGCTGCAACTCGGCCTGGCGCACATCGGGCCGGCGGAGCAGCGCCGTAGCGGGCAGCCCGGCCGAGAGCTTGGTGGGCAGGCCTGACTGGTTGGGCAGCGCCGGCCCGCGCCGGATGGCTTGCGGGTAGCGCCCCAGTAGCTGGTTAAGTTGGGTTTCAGTTTCGGTGATGCGCTGGCGAGTTTCATAAGCCAAGCTCTCAGTGCGTAGGGCCTGGGCGGCGAATTGTTGCACAGCTAGCTCGGTGACGCGGCCGGCCTGTTTCTGAATGCGAATCAGCCGCAGTCCCTCCTGCTGGAAGCGGGTATTGCGGAGCAGAATGGCCAACTGGTTATCCAGCGTCAGCAGTTCGTAGTAGGCGCGGGCCACGTCAGCCACCAGATTGGTCACCACCAAGTTGCGGCCTTGCTCCGAGCCAAGTACGCGCAGGTAGGCGGCCTTGCGACGGCTGCGCAGCTTGCCCCAAAGGTCGATTTCCCAAGAGCTGCGCAGGCCTACGAACAGGTCGGGCGTGAGGGCGGTGGGCACGCGCTGGTTGTCGGCAATATTCTGCGAGAGGTTGGTATCGAAGTTGCCGATGCCCGTCATGGTGTACTTGCCGTAGCGGTCCAGCCCCGCCGTGCCTACGGCCGAAACCGAGGGAAACAGCGCCCCGCGCCGGGCCAGGTACTGCGCCTGGAATACCTCTACCCGCTGCATGGCCACCTTCAAATCAAGGTTTTGCTGCAAGGCCGTATCGATGAGGCCAGCCAGCGCGGGGTCTTGGAAAAACTGCCGCCACGGCGTGCTGCCTACGCTGACGGTATCAGTAGGCGCGGTGGTTTGGTTGAAGGCTTTGGGTGTGGCGGGGCTGGCGGCGGGGCCGTCGGGCGCGGCCACGCGGCAGCTGGTGGATAGGGCGAGGACGGAGAGAAAGGCAGGGAGAAAACGCATGATTGGGGTAATTGTCATTGTGGAGGTGAGGTTCACGTTGTGGCATCAATGCGCCACCAGTTCCTTTTCCTCCTCTTCTACTTTGGCCTCCGCATCCAGATTCTTCACCTTCTCAAAGCTGGCAAACAGCACGTACAGCCCCGGAATCAGCACCATGCCGAACACCGTCCCAATCAGCATGCCGCCCGCCGCGGCCGTGCCAATGGACCGGTTGCCCAGCGCCCCGGCCCCGCTGGCAATGACCAGCGGAATCAGCCCCGCGATGAAGGCAAACGAGGTCATGAGAATCGGGCGCAGGCGGGATACGGCCCCTTGCACGGCGGCCTCCAGCACGGTGGCCCCGGCGCGGCGGCGCTGCTCGGCAAACTCGATGACTAGGATGGCGTTTTTGCCCAGCAGGCCGATGAGCATCACCAGCGCCACCTGGGCGTAGATGTTGTTTTCGAGGCCAAGGAGCTTGAGGCTGAGGAAGGCTCCGAACACGCCGGTGGGCAAACTCAGCAGCACGGGCAGCGGGAGCAGCAGGCTTTCGTACTGCGCGGCAAGTAGTAGGTACACGAAAATCAGCACGATGCCGAAGACGTAGAGGGCCTGGTCGCCGCTCAGGATTTGCTCGCGGGTCATGCCACTCCATTCGTAGCTGAAGCCTTTGGGGAGCACCTTGGCCGCCACGCGCTCGATGGCCGCGATGGCATCGCCGGAGCTGTGGCCGGCGGCGGCATCGCCGTTTATCATGGCCGAGGTGTACATGTTGTAGCGCGTGAGCTGGTCAGGGCCGAAGACGCGCTCCAGCTTCACGAAGGTGGAAAAGGGCACCAGCTCGCCGCGGTTGTTTTTGACGTGCAGGGCCAGCAGGTCGTCGGGGCGGCCGCGGTACTCGGGGCCGGCCTGCACCATCACCTTGTACATCTGGCCGAAACGGATGAAGTTGGAAGCGTAGTAGCTGCCCAGCAGCGTCTGCAGCGTGCTCATGGCCTGGTCCACGGTCACGCCTTTTTTGGCCGCCATGTCCTGGTCGACGTGGATGAGGTACTGCGGAAAATTGGGGTCGAAGCCGGTGAACGCGCCGTTGATGGCCGGCTCCTTTTGCAGCGCGGCCAGGAAGGTTTTGGAGGCCTGGGCCGTCTTCTGCAAGTCGCCGCTGCCCGACTTATCCAGCAGCCGCAGCTCAAACCCACTGCTATTGCCGAAGCCCGGCACCGTGGGCGGCGGCAGAAACTGAATCTCGGCATCGGCAATGCCTTTGGTCTTGTCTTCCAGCTCCTTGATGAACTCGGCCACCGACTGCTCCCGCTCGTCCCAGGCCTTGAGGTTAATCATGCCCATGCCGTAGCTGGAGCCCGCCACCTCGTTCACCAGGCTGTAGCCGGCCAGGGTCGACACCGATTCTACTGGCTTGAGCTTCTGCGCAATGCGCTGCACCTGGGCCAACACGGCCTCGGTGCGCTCCACGGTGGCCCCGGCGGGCGTGGTCACGTTGATGTATACCATGCCCTGGTCCTCGGTTGGGATGAAACCCGAGGGCAAAATCCGGCTGATGCCCCAGGTGGCCCCGAAAAACAGCAGCAACCCCGCCAGCGTCACCACCCGGCGGCCGGCCACGTTGTTCAATAAGCGCTGGTAGCCACCGGCCAGCTTCTCGTATTTGTTATTGAAACCCTTGAAAAACCGGCCCACCAAACCCGTGCGCTCGCCCTCGTGCGGCTTGAGCATTAGTGCGCAAAGGGCCGGCGTGAGCGTCACGGCATTCACGCCCGAAATGACGATGGCAATAGCCAGTGTGAGCGAAAACTGCCGGTAAAAAACGCCCACCGGCCCGTCCATAAACGACACCGGGATAAATACCGCCGACATCACCAAGGTAATGGCAATCAGCGAGCTGCTGATTTCGTGCATGGCTTCGTAGGTGGCGCTGCGGGCGTCCATGTGCTTCTCCTCCATCTTGGCGTGCACGGCCTCCACAACCACAATGGCATTATCGACCACGATACCAATAGCCAGCACCAACGCAAAGAGCGTGAGCAGGTTAATCGAGAAGCCCAGCATCTGCATGAAGGCCAGCGTGCCGATAAGCGCTACCGGCACCGCCAGCGCCGGAATCAGCGTGGAGCGCCAGTCCTGTAAAAACAGGTACACAATGATGAAAACCAGCACGAAAGCCTCCACCAGCGTGCGCAACACCTCGTGAATACTGGCGTCCAGAAACCGCGATACATCGTAGGCAATGCTGTATCTCATGCCGGGCGGGAAGCTGGTTTTTTGCAGCTCGGCCATGCGGTTTTTCACGTTTTCGATGACCTCGCTGGCATTCGAGCCCGGCCGCTGTTTCAGCATGATGGCCGCCGAGGGCTGCCCGTCATTCTTCGACGACATGCCGTAGGTGAGCGAGCCAAATTCCACGTCGGCCACCGCCTTCAGGCGCAGCACCGAACCATCGGGGTTCGAGCGGATGACGATATTACGGTACTGCTCGGGCTCGAACAGCTTGCCCGTATAGCGTAGCACGTACTGCAGCTGCTGGGCCGCGCCGCCCGAGCTCTCGCCCGATTTGCCGGGGGCCGCCTCCACATTCTGCGCCCGAATGGCCTGCACGATTTCATCAGTGCCCACCTCGTAAGCCGCCATGCGGTCGGGCTTCAGCCACACCCGCATCGAGTATTCCCGCGAGCCCATGATTTCGGCAAAGCCCACACCGTTGATGCGCTTTAGCTCCTGCAACACGTTGATATCAGCGAAGTTGTAGATGAACTGCTCCCCCGCCGTATTGTCGTCGCTCGTGATGTTGAGGTAGAGCAGCATGGAGTTTACCTCCTTCTCCGTCGTCACGCCGGCCTTGATAACTTCCTCCGGCAGCTCGTCAATCACCGTTGTCACGCGGTTTTGTACGCCCACGGCGGCCAGGTCCGGGTCGGTGCCCACCTCGAAGAAAACGGTGATGAGCGTCACGCCATTATTCGAGCTCACCGAGTTCATGTAGGTCATGCCCGGCACGCCGTTGATGGCGCGCTCCAGCGGCGTGGCCACGGCCTTGGCGCACACCTCGGCGTTGGCCCCGGTGTATCTGGCCGTCACGGTCACGGACGGCGGCACGATGTCCGGAAACTGCGTGATGGGCAGCGTGAACAGCGCCAGCCCGCCCAGCAGCACCAGAAAAACGGAAATCACCAGCGAGAGAATCGGCCGGCGGATGAAGATGTCGAACATAAGCAGTAGCGTGGACTCTGCGAGCCCGCGTTTAGGCGGTTTTAAGGATTTGCCCTGGATAGAGGCTGATTCAGAAGGTCATGCAGAGCGCGGCGAAGCATCTCGCGCGGTTTGGCAATCAGGGCCGGTGCAACGAGGCGGGCCAGATGCTTCGCTAGGCTCTGCAGGACGTTCTTTCGGGCGCGGACTCGCAGAGTCCACGCTACTGGATTTACTGCGCCGCTATTGCAGCCGTATCCATCAGCACGGTTTTGGCGTTGATTTTCTGTTGGTCGTGCAGCTCCGGCGCACCTTCGTACACCACCCGCTCGCCGGGTTTCAGGCCGTCCTTCACCACGTAGAAATCGCCGAGGCGCGTTTGCGGCACGAAGCTGCGGGTGTGCGTCATGCCCGCCTGGTCCACCACGTACACGAAGTTTTGGTCCTGAATCTCGAACACCGCTTTCTGGGGCAGCAGCAGCGCCGCGGGCAGCTGGTCGGTCAGGCGGACTTTGCCCGATGCGCCGTGCTTGAGCAGGCGGTCAGGGTTGGCAAAGCGGGCGCGCAGGGCAATGGAGCCGGTGTTAGGATTGAACTCACTTTCAGCGGTTTCGATGTGGCCCGTGAGGGGGTAAACTTCGCCATTGGCCAGAGTGAGGCGCACCGAATCGGAGTGCAGTTCGGGATGCTCGCGGCGGGCCTTGGTGTAGTTCATGTAGCTGCCCTCGGCCACATCGAAATAGGCGAATACCGCACTCAAATCCGATATCGTAGTCAGGAGCGTGCCTTCTTCCACCACACTGCCCACTTTCAGGGGAATTCGGTCAATCACACCGTCGAAGGGCGCGCGGACTAGGGTGTAGCTCAGGCTGAGGCGGGCGGCGGCCTCGCCGGCGCGGGCGGCGGCTATCTGGGCGTCGGCGTCGTTCACCTTGCTATCGGAAAGGGCCGATTCGGATTTGGCGATGACGTTTTTACCCACCAGCAGGCGCACCCGGTCGCGCTCCACGCGCACGGCGGCGGCCTGGGCCTGGGCGCTGGCTACGGCCGCGTGGGCCTGGGCCAGGCGGTTCTGGTAGGCGCTGGCGTTCAGGCGAAACAGTAGCTGGCCTTTCTTCACCGGCTTGCCTTCTTCCACGTAAATGTGCTCCAGAAACCCCGCCACCTGGGCCCGGACTTCCACGTTGCGCGCGGCCTGAATATCGGCCACGTAGTCGCGGTGCAGGGTTTGATTGGAGGTTTTCAGCGTCACCACCGGCACTTCGACCAGCACCTCGGCGGTGTCTTTTTCAGCCTTAGCCGAACAGCCGCTGAGGCCGCTGGACAGCAGGGCAGCCACTGCCGTGAGCGCGAAAGAGGGAAGGAAAGAGCGGCGCAAAAAGGAGTTCATGAGGAAGAGAATGAGCAATAGGAAGCCGCAGGCCCGCTTAGTGGGCCGTGGCAGTGGCCGTCGATAAGGCCGGTAATTCGGGGTGGAGGGCCAGCAGGCTGTCCTGCTGTTGGTGGGCGGCCTGGCAGCGCGCCAACAGCCGCTGGGTCAGGCGCAGGTCGGCTTCCGTTTCCTGCAGGTCGTCGCAGTCGCCGACGGGGTCGGGCGTTTTGTACAGTAGGAAGCCATTGAGCCCCAACGACAACGTCAGGGCCCCAGCCAGGAGCAAAACCAGAAAATTAAGGGGCCGGGGTTGGGAAGACATTGTTGTTTGCGGTGGTGGCAACTGCCCGCAAAGCACCCAACCCGACATTAAAACGGTATGAGAACCGTATTAGAATACATGAAAACGGCGCTAGAATAGATGGCGCGGGGCTGTGCCCCGTGCCAAACTATTCGCAGGCCTCCGGCCTGCAATCGTTGAACACTGCCCGTACTGTGCAGGCGGCTGCGGGCCAAAGGCCCGCTAATAATCGGCACAGGGCATAGCTCCGCGCCATCAGTTGCCATCAGCTAGCGCTTGGTGCCCACGGCCGCATCCGCTTTCAGCGCATCCAGTATCTGGCTAACCAACTCCTCCGGCGTATGCGTGATGGACAAGCGCAACGCATACTCCGGCCGCTCCAGCGTGGCCAGCTGCGAATCGAGCATATTGGAGTGCATATAGTGGCCTTTGCGCCCGCTCATGCGCTCCAGCAGCAACTCCTTTGGCCCATCGAGGAACACCCAGTGCAGCGGCTCAGCGGATTCGCTTTGGAGTGTGGTGCGGTATTTCTCTTTGAGAGCCGAGCAGGCCAGTATGGCCCCGCCGGCCTTTTCCCACTCGCCCAGCTTGGTGGCCAGCGTGGCCAGCCAGTCGCGTCGGTCGTCGTCGGTGAGGGGCGTGCCGTGGGCCATTTTGTCGATGTTGGCCGGCGAATGGAAGTCGTCGGCATCGTAAAAAGGCAGGTTGAGTTTTTGGGCGAGCTGCTCGCCTACCGTTGTTTTGCCGCAGCCCGAAACCCCCATGACGATGAAACTCATACCTGCCTGATTAATTTGGAAAAAGGGTAATACGCTGGAAATAAAGCCTCCTCAGATGCTGCGCGCGGCCACTGCCGCCACGGCTTTTCTTTACGGAATGTTGAGCTTAGCGGCCATGCGGGGCTATCGGTTCGCAAGCTAAGCGGCCGGCAGCCACACCGTAGCCGTAGTCCCCTGCCCTACCGCCGAGGCCAACTCCAGCCGGCCGCCGTGGCGCTGCACGATGCGCTGCGTGAGCGGCAAGCCCAAGCCGTAGCCAGGCCGACCCACGGCACCCGCCGCCCGGTACAGCGGCTCGTAAATGTGGCTCAATTCCTCCGGGCTGAGGCCGGGGCCCACATCGATAACGCGGATGCGTAGGGTCGCCGGGCCTTCATAGGCCAACTCCGCCTGCACGGGCCCGGCCGAGTATTTGCCGGCGTTGTCCAGCAGGTTGAGTAGCGCGGTGGTGAGCAGCTCGGCGTTGCCAGGCACCATAAATACGTCGGTTTCGGCCTCCTCTGGCAGCTCGCCGAAAGCCAGGCGAAATTCCCGGCCCGCGTACTTGGCGCGGGCAAAGCTCAAGGCCTGATTCAGGCATTCATCCAGCCGCACGGGCTCAAATTTCGGCAGCGTGCCATCAACCTTTGCCAACGATAATAAGCTGCTGGTAAGTGCTGTTAAGTGGCGCGAGGCTTCCAGTGCCTGCGCCAGACTTTGCCGCGCTTCTGGCAGCGAGGCATCGTAGGCCAGCGCGGTTTCCAGCGTGCCGGTGAGGGTGGTGAGGGGCGTGCGCAACTCGTGCGAGGCGTGGGCCAGGAAGCTTTTTTGCGCCTCAAATGCCTGCTCCAAGCCGCCCAGCATGCCGTTGAAGGCGTAGGCCAGCTGGGCCAGCTCATCGCGCCCGTTGCCTTCCGACAGCCGCCGGCCTAGGTTGGTGGCCGAAATGCGCCCTGCCTGCCGACTGATGCGCGCCACCGGGGCCAGCGCTGCCCCCGCGAAATACCAGCCCGCCAGAATAGTCAGCGCCAGCGCCCCCAAGTTGCCCACCAGCAGCAGCAGGCCCAGCTGCCACAGCCGCTCCCAGCCCGGCTTGTCCTCGGCCGAAACGAAAATGCGGTAATGCTCGCCGTCGTGCAAATAGTCCAGGCCCACGCCCTCACGCCGCTTTTCTCCTTTAAAGGGCACCAGCTTGCCCGGTTGCCAGGCACGCAGGCGCGCCCGGCTGGGCACCTGGTCGATGTCGTCGGCACTGCTGAAGCGGAGGGCGCCGTCAGCATCATAAATGCTGATTTGCTCCTCCTGCAAGGTCAGGATATCGCGGCGGCGCAGGCTGCCCAACTGGCCGGTTTCGAGCTTGCCGGTGCGCACCAGCAGCCGCGAGGCCAGCGTGGCGCTTGTGCCCAGTCGGTGCTCAAACCGCTGCGCCCGCGTGCTGGCATTGAAGTAGTAGATGAACGCCGAGAAGCTGACCTGAATAGCCAGCACGAGCAGCGTAAAGCGCAGCATCAGCTTATTGCGAATCAGCATGTTGGGGTTTTTGTAGTGTGCTCCATCAAGATGTCATGATGAGCTTGTCGAAGCATCTCTACCTCAATACTAAATCTAATTAGTTGCGCGGTAGAGATGCTTCGACAAGCTCAGCATGACTTTCTTTTTGAAACCTGCAACCAATTATTGGTCCTACTCCTCCCGCATCACATAACCCATACCCACCACGGTATGGATGAGCTTAGGCGAAAACCCGCGGTCCAGCTTCTTGCGCAAGTAGCTCACGTATACATCTATGACATTGGTGGTGGTGTCAAAATCCAAATCCCAGACCCGCTCCGCAATATCAACCCGCGAAACGACCCGGCCCCGGTTGCGCAGCAGGTGCTCCAGCAGCGAATACTCGCGGGTGGTGAGGTCGATGCGCTGGCCGGCGCGGCTCACGGTTTTGGCGTCGAGGTCGAGCACGAGGTCGGCCATGCGCAGCTCCTGGCGCTGGCCGGCGGCCGCAGCGTAGCGCTGGGTGAGGGCTCGAGCGCGCATCAGCAATTCCCTGAATTCGAAAGGCTTGACGAGATAGTCATCGGCTCCGGCGGCGAACCCGGCTTCCTTGTCGTCGAGGCTATCGAGGGCAGTGAGCAGCAGGATGGGTACCAGGCGGCTATTAGCCCGGATACGCTGGCACAGCTCCACCCCGTTGATGTAGGGCAGGTTCACATCGAGAATAACTAAGTCGTAGGGCTGCTGCTCGTAGAGCGACCAGCCGGTGCGGCCGTCGTAGGCCACGGTCAGGTCGTAGCCTTCGTGCTCAAAGCCTTTTTTGACGAACGAAGCCAGTGGCGGCTCATCCTCAACCAGCAGGATTTTCATAAACGAACTAAACGTGTGGCTGCCGCACTCGGCCATTTCCAAAAAGCAAAACAGGCAGCCCAAAGCTACGTGCCGGGCTGCCTGTTGAGGAGAAAAAGGCGTGTTTCTACAGCTGCGGCTGCACCTGCCCGCTCATTTCGCGGCAGTAGGTGATGAAGTCGGAATTGACGGGTTCCAGGCCGCCTTCGCGCATTTTGGTGGCTACTTGGCCGCGGTGGTAGGTGGCGTGCGTCACGGCGTGGGTCAGGATGTCGCTCACCAGCGAATCGTAGGCATCGCCCTGCGAGTTGGTGTACTGGATGTGGCGGTTCAACTCAGCTTCGTCGGTGGTTTCGCAGAGCTGCGCGAGGCGGGCCGAAGTCTGCTCGTGCCAGTGATGAATACCGGCCAAATCATGCTCCTGCCACACTTTTACGGGGCTTTGCGTGCCGGTGATGCGGGCAATCCAGATGGCTTGGGCATTGATGGCGTGGCTGAACAGGCGCAGCACGGGCTGCGGAACTTCCTGGCCGGCCGCTACCGAAGAATCGAGGCGGCGCAGCAGGGTTTCGTTGGCCCAAACGTTGAATGCGCCGAGCTTAGCAATAGTGTTAATCATCTGTAATTATGAATTATGAGTTATGAATTATGAGTTCAGACCACGACTTGCCAGAGCGACAACTCATAATTCACAACTCATAATTCATAATTGCTACCTTGGGTCTTGCCAGACCAGCTTTTCATTGGTTTTGTTTTTTTCAAAGTCCGGGCATTTGCCATCGCCCTTGCCGGTGATGCCGCCATCGGGGTTGCAAATCAGCTTGCCTTTGGTGTCGAATACCTGCGAAAACTGGTCGCAGCACGGGGCCGACTGGTAGTACACGGTTTTGCCCTCGTACTGATAGCGGAAAATGCGGGTGATGGGGTTGCGCTTGCGCTCGGCCAGCACGGCCGCGATGCGGGCTTTCAGCCACTGCGGGCGGGCCGTGGTATCCGATTCGGGGATGCGGGCGTACACCGGGTCCACGGTATTGGCGCTGGTGGGGGCGGCATCGGTGGCGCTCACCTGGCCGCTGGGGGGCGGCGACGTGGGCGTGGTCACGCTCACCTGTTGGTGGGCGCAGGCCGTGGTGAGGAGCAAAGCAGCAGCGAAAGAGAGCAAACGCATAGGAGTTGAGGGAGAAGCGGGGCGTGCCCCCAAGCGGGGCTCCCTATGGGTACGCCCGGCGCGGCCAATAGTTGAGGCAGGGACCGGAATCAGACGTTAAAAAAGTAGGGCCCGAACACCAGCGCCCCCACCACCACCGCGCCCAACGCGGCCAGCAGCACCGCCCCGGCGGCTACGTCCTTGGCCTTGCCAGCCAATAGGTGGTAGGCCGGCGAAGCCAAATCGGTGAGGGCCTCGATGGCCGTGTTCATCAGCTCGGCGGCCCATACGCTGGCTACCGAAATGGCCACCAGCGCCCATTCCAGGCGGGTGATGTGGCAATAAAACCCCAGCCCGATAACCACCACGGTAGCCAGGGCGTGGAAGCGCAAATGCACTTCGGAGCGTAGCGCCGACCACACGCCGCGCCCGGCGTGGCCGAAGCTGGCCACGCGCCGCCGCCACATTCGCTCGGGTGGGCGCAGCCGCTCGGGGGCCGATGGGGTTGGTTCAGCCACGGGATTCAAACTCCTGGAAAGTGGACTTGCGCAGCGTCGGCCACTCGGGGCGGATAATGCTGAAGATGACCGTGTCGCGCCGCACCCCGCCCTGCGTGGGGCGGTGGCTGCGCAGCGTGCCTTCCTCGGTAGCCCCCATACGGGCCATGGCCGTGCGCGACTTGTGGTTGCGCGAATCCGTTTCCAGTTCCACCCGCTCACAGTCCAGCGACCCGAAGGCGTGGCGCAGCAGCAGGTGCTTGCAGGCCCGGTTCAGGCCCGAGCGCTGGAACTTGGTGCCCACCCAGGTGTAGCCGATGCTGAGGCGCTGGTCGGCCTCGGCCACGTTGTAGTAGCTGGTGCTGCCGGCCAGCTCGCCGGTGGCGCGGTCGATGATGGCGAAGGGGTAGCGCAGGCCCTGCTGGCGGGCTTCCACGGCCTGGCGCAGGTAGGCGGCCAGGCTCACGGCATCGTCGCCACGCGTGAGGGTGTATTTCCAGATGTCAGCATCGAAAGCAACGGCTTTGAGGGCTTCAAAGTCGGTGAGTTCGAGCGGGCGCAGCCGGGCGCGGTTGTTTTCGAGGACTACTTGAGCGGAAAAATCCATAGGGCTGCAAAGATGCCGGGAAAAAAGAAAAGCCGCTCTTCCGTGAGCGGAAGAGCGGCTTTTTTCAACAGAAGTTAAAAGGCGCTACTTAATCTCGCCTACCATTTCCTCGGGCTTCATCCACTCGTCGAACTCGGTGGCGGTCACGTAACCGAGCTTAATGGCGGTTTCCTTCAGCGTGGAGCCGTTTTTGTGGGCCGTCTGGGCAATTTCGGCGGCTTTGTAGTAGCCGATGTGCGGGTTGAGGGCCGTCACGAGCATCAGCGACGAATCGACGTGCTTCTTGATGTTGGGCAGGATGGCGGTGATGCCCACGGCGCACTTGTCGGTGAAACTCACGCACACGTCGCCGATGAGGCGGGCCGAGTGCAGGAAGTTGTAGATCATCACCGGCTTGAACACGTTCAGCTCGAAGTGGCCCATCGAGCCGCCCACCGTGATGGCCACGTCGTTGCCCATCACCTGGGCTGCCACCATCGTCATGGCTTCGCACTGCGTGGGGTTCACCTTGCCGGGCATGATGCTGGAGCCGGGCTCGTTGTCGGGGATGTCGATTTCGCCAATGCCAGCGCGCGGGCCGGAGCTGAGCATCCGAATATCGTTGGCGATTTTCATCAGGCTCACGGCCACGGTTTTGAGGGCACCGTGGGCCTCCACGATGGCGTCGTGGGCGGCCAGGGCCTCAAATTTGTTTTCGGCCGTGATGAAGGGCAGGCCGGTGAGGTCGGCAATGTGCTTGGCCACGTTCACCGAGTAGCCTTTGGGCGTGTTGATGCCCGTGCCCACGGCGGTGCCGCCGAGGGCCAGCTCGCTGAGGTGCGCCAGCGTGTTTTTGATGGCGCGCAGGCCATGGTCGAGCTGGGAGACGTAGCCCGAAAACTCCTGGCCCAGCGTGAGCGGTGTGGCATCCATGAAGTGGGTGCGGCCGATTTTGACGATGTGCATGAAGTCTTTCGACTTGGTTTTCAGCGCGTCGCGCAGCTTCTCGATGCCGGGGATGGTGACTTCGGTTAGAATTTTATAGGCCGCGATGTGCATGGCCGTCGGGAACGTGTCGTTCGAGCTCTGGCTCTTGTTCACATCGTCGTTAGGAGCCAGGGCCTTCTTTTCGTCGGTGAGCTGGCCGCCGTTGAGGACGTGGCCGCGGTAGGCAATCACCTCGTTCACGTTCATGTTGCTCTGCGTGCCCGAGCCGGTTTGCCACACCACCAGCGGGAACGAATCGGCGAGCTTGCCGGCCAGAATCTCGTCGGCCACTTTGCCAATCAGCTCGGCTTTCTCGGCCGAAAGGATGCCCGCGTCGCGGTTGGTGAGGGCAGCGGCTTTCTTGAGGTAGGCGAAGGCGGCGATGATTTCCTTGGGCATCCGGTTGATGTCCTGGGCGATGGGGAAATTCTCGATGCTGCGCTGGGTTTGAGCGCCCCAGTACGCGGTAGCAGGCACCTGAACGGTGCCCATGGTGTCCTTTTCGGTGCGGAAAGCCATGCGGGAAGTAGGTTGGTGAAGAAGTAAAAGGGGAGGTTTGGAAGCGCCAACGCGGCGGTAGTCAGGCGCAAAAGTACACCGCAGGCCAAGCGCCGCTTTTATTTCAACCGAAATAGCCGTCAAATGGCCTACCGCGTACACAAAAAAGTCCTGCGAAACCGCATAGGTACGAGTACCCCGAATTTTTAATTCGGGCCGTTGAACGGTGGTCGTTCCGGCGGCCCGAATTAAAAATTCGGGGTACTCGTACCACGCGGCTCCACGGCCACCACACCATCATCTTATTCCTTCCCATGTCCTCCATTAAGCAAGTCATTGAAATCCTGGCCTCGTCCGAAAAGAGCTTTGAAGATGCCCTGCAGCGCGCCGTGGTCCAGCTTAGTAGCTCGGTGCCGAACATCAGTTCCATCTACATCAAAGACCAGAGCTGCAAAGTGAAGGCCAACCGCATTGTCGAGTATCGCATCACGGCCAAGGTGAGCTTCGGCACGCCGACGGAGGAATTCGACCTCTCGGAGCTGGAGCGCACCTTTGACGAAGCCCCCGTGCCCGCCGGCAACGGCGCGCCCGACTACAGTCACCTCGACCTGCACACCCAGCCCGACCTGCCCACTCCCGCCGAGCCCGAAAACGGCAGCGCCACCGAGCCCGCCAGCGGCGGCGGCTACAGCGGCTAGGGCCTGTTGGTTCCACAACAGGAACAAGTTGGGTTGCTAAGTAAACGTCTGTCATCCTGAGCGGAGCGAAAGACTTTATCACGTTCGAACAAATTGTTTTTACGTGATAAGGTCCTTCGCTGCGCTCAGGATGACAGACGTTTTTTTTAATAACTAAATAGATTCAGTTGCACCTATCTTTCGCCGGCATACTTCTGTGCCCCTTGCCTTTGCGAAAAATGAAGCTTTCGACTCCCTTGCACCTTGCGGTGGCGCTGCTGTTTGGTACGGCCGGTTTTATGGGCTGCAACCAACCCCAAGCGCCCGAAACCAGGGCAGCTCCCGCCACTACGCTGACCAGCTATTTCGCCGATTCGGAAACCGGCGTGCAGGACGGCAATGTGCGGCTGATTCCGATAACCACGCCCAAGGGCCAGTTCAAAGTCTGGACCAAGCAGTTTGGGAATAACCCCAAAATCAAGGTGTTGCTGTTGAATGGCGGGCCGGGGGCCACGCACGAATACTTCGAGTGCATGGAGAATTTCCTGCCGAAGGAAGGCATCGAATTCATCTACTACGACCAACTGGGCTGCGGCAATTCTGATAATCCCAAGGACACCTCAATGTGGAGCCTGCCGCGCTACGTGGAGGAAGTGGAGCAGGTGCGCCAGGCTCTGAAGCTCAATAACACCAATTTCTACCTGCTGGGCCACTCCTGGGGCGGTATTCTGGCCGCCGAGTACGCCTTCAAGTACCAGCAAAACCTCAAGGGCCTCATCATTTCCAACATGATGATGAGCTGCCCCGCCTACGGCAAATACGCCCAGGACGTGCTGGCCAAGCAGATGAAGCCCGAAGTGCTGGCCGAAATCCGGCAGCTCGAAGCCAAAAAGGACTTCGATAACCCGCGCTACATGGGCCTGCTCGAACCCAACTTCTACGCCGAGCACCTGTGCCGCATCGTGCCCAACCCGGAGCCCGTGAGCCGCTCGCTGGGCAAGATTAACCAGTCGCTCTACGTCACGATGCAGGGCCCCAGCGAGTTCGGCATCTCCGGCAAACTCACCAACTGGGACCGGGTGGCCGACCTGCCCAAGCTCACCGTGCCCGTCCTCAGCATTGGTGGCAAGTACGATACCATGGACCCCGAGCACATGCGGATGATTGCCACCAAGGTGCAAAATGGCAACTCCCTCATCTGCCCCAAAGGCAGCCACATGAGCATGTACGACGACCAGCAAACCTATTTCACCGGCCTCATCAAGTTCCTGAAAGCGGTGGATGCTGGCACCGTGCAGCCCGGCGCGGCGCTGTAATAGTTAACTGCCTGTCATCCTGAGCGCAGCGAAGGACCTTATCACGTTGTTGCGAGCGTGATAAGGTCCTTCGCTGCGCTCAGGATGACAGCTTAAAACGTGACGGTCAGTTCGATGGGCAGGTCGGCGCGGCGGCCGCCGGCAATGCCGGGCTGCCAGCCCGGCCCTTCGCACACCATGCGCAGGGCCTCTTCGTCGTAGTCGGGGCGCAGGCTGCGCAGCACTTTCAGGTTGCTGATTTTGCCATCGGCCCCTACCATAAACCGGAGGCGCACCGTGCCATGAAGATGAAGCTGGCCTTCCTCGGGCTCGAACGCGTCGGCTTCGCGGTACAGGTAGTTGCGGAAGGCTGGCGTGCCGCCCACCGGTGCGGGATTGATGGCTGGCGTGGCCGGCATGGGGGCATCGGCCACGCGCACGCTGGCGGTGTTGTCAGGCAGCTTATTGACAGCTATTGCCTTGGATTTAAGGCCGAATGACCGGCTGGCCTTGGCCGCTCTGTCATTATTGGCCAGCGTGTCGGGCGAGGTAGTTTCGGCCAGGATGGAAGCTTGCGGGGTTGCAGAATCGACGGTGCTGGCAGCTGCTGATGCAGATATATTTGAGGCGGTGGCAACTCTGGCTTCGGCGTTCGCCTCCGAGGCCGGAGCTTTATCCTCCATCACCATTGCATTGCCATCAGGTGTCTTGGTCGCCCGGCGGGAAAGCTGGCCGAGTGGGGCCCGATGCCGTGAACGTGCGGGACTAATAGCTGCGTAATCAGCTGCTTTTGAAGCGCCTGGGGCCGCCGCTACTACGGTTTCTGATACTTTGGTGGATTCCTTTTCTGCTTGTTCCGGCACAGCCAGGCGTGCGGCGGGTGCCGCTGGGGGCGCAATTGCAGGGGTTTCGAGGCGAGCCGTGGCCGCTGGCCGGGCCGCTTCGTGCTGCTGCCAGGTCCAGATGCCGGTGGCCATTACGCCCACCATTGCCGCCGCCACCGCGATGCGCGGCCAGGCCCAGCCGCCGGCCACGGGAGCCGGTTCTTCGGCTTCGACGCGGGTTTGCAGGCGGGCGCGCAGCTCGGCCACGGCCTGGTCGGTAGTGGCCGGGTCGCTCATTGAAAAGCCCGTCAGGATATCGGCGCAGCGCTCGCAGTCCAGCGTGTGGGCCTCAATGCGGTGCTCCTCGGCGGGGGCAAGGGTGCCGGCCGCGTAGGCGCGCAGCTCCGCCGGGGCCGGGTGGGGGCCGGGGGCGGGCAAGCGGGCAAAAGGCGAATCAGCGGGCAGCATGACGAGGGTTTGGAGAAGCGGGAAGCGAAGATTGCGGCGTCGGTTTGGGACTGGCGGGCGGCTCCAATTGGCGGCGCAGCATCCGTTTGCCGTTCTGCAAATGGCTGCGCACCAGGTTTAGTTCGAGGCCGGTTTCGGTGGCGATTTCGCGGTAGCTTTTCTTTTCGAGGTAAAATAATTCGAGGCAGCGGCGCTGGGCCGGGGGGAGCTCGGCCAAGGCCGCTTCGATGCTTTGCAGGCGCAGCTCGGCAGTTTCGGCGTCCTCGGCGGCGGCCTGCTCATCGGGCAGATGCCGGGCGGCGGCCAATTCCACATCGGCCGCGTCCGGAAAACTCAGCACGAGCGGCCCGGCGCTGGGGCCGGCCCGCTTGCGGGCGCGCAGCTGCATGAGGCAGTGGTTGCGGGCCGTGGTGTGCAGCCAGGCCGGAAAGTTTTCGGGGGCGTGGGTGCGCAGCACTTTCACCAGATGCTCAAACAGCTGCATGGCCGCATCCTGGGCATCTTCGTCGGGCGGGGCCAGGTAGCGGCGGCACACGGCAAAGGCCTCGGGCAGGTACCGGTCGTAGAGCTGGCCGAGGTCGGCCACGTTGCCGTGCGCGCGGTAGCGGGCCAGCAGCTCCTGGTCGGAGAGTGGCGCAGCGGCAGCGGGCGACGAGGAGCGGCGGAAGAACATCGGGCCGGGAAGTTAGCGCCCGCCGCCGGTATTGAAGGCGGCCGGGGATAGGGCTGCAACTATTTTTTTGGCCCCGTTGTGCAATCAACCAAACGCGGGCATCAACGGGGCATACTTCACCCCCTAACGCCGATGCCATGAGAAACCAGTTGCTGCTGCCGCTCCTTGCCGTGCTACTGGCCCCGCCGCCCGCCGCCGCTCAATCGACGTCCGACACCAAAGCCGCTCAGCCGGCCTCGAAGAACACCGCCAAAAACTGGGTTGTGTCGGGCGTGGTCACCGACCACGTCAATCAACAGCCGCTGCCCGGCGTTACGGTCCTCGTCAAAGGCACCAACTTGGGCACCAGCACCGATGCGCAGGGGCGCTACTCGCTCATGGTGCCGGGGGCAGCGCGGGCCGTGCTGCTGTTCAATACCATCGGCTACCTGCCTGTGGAGCGGGCCGTGGGCCAGGGCCACACCCTCAACCTGAGCCTGCGGGCCGATAACAAGCAGCTAAACGAGGTGGTGGTGACGGCCATAGGCATCGAGAAGCAGCGCCAGAATGTGAGTTATTCGGCCACATCCGTCGCGCCGGCTACCGTCAATGGGCTAGCAGGCAAAGTGGCGGGCGTGCAGATTCGTGGGGCGGCCAGCCCGCGCAAAGCCCGGCGTACCAGCCATCAGGTCGATTACGTCCTGGCTGATTCGGAAATGGCCCCCGGCCAGCCCCTGTCCACCTTGCCCGCCCAACAGGAAGCCGGCGACGGCGATACCTACGCCCACATCAAGGAAAATGCCTTTTTCGAGGCGAAGAAAGACCCGCTCAGCACCTTCGCGCTCGATGTGGACAACGCCTCCTATTCCAACGTGCGCCGTTTCCTGAACGAAGGCCAGCTGCCCCCGCGCGACGCCGTGCGGGTGGAGGAAATGCTGAATTACTTCCGCTACGACTACGCTGCGCCGCCCACCGCCTCGCCCGACCCCGTGCACATCAGCACCGAGCTGGCCGCCTGCCCATGGAACCCGGCCCACCAGCTGGCCCGCATCGGCATTCAGGCCAAACGCATTGAAACGGCCAAGCTGCCGCCCGCCAACCTCGTGTTCCTCGTCGATGTATCGGGCTCGATGGACGAGGCCGACAAGCTGCCCCTGGTGCAGGCGGGCCTGAAACTGCTGGTGAAGCAGCTGCGGCCCCAGGACCACGTGGCGCTGGTGGCCTACGCCGGCGCGGCCGGCCTGGTGCTGCCGCCCACCCCCGGCTCGCAGCCCCAGGTCATCCTCGATGCCATTGAGCGGCTGCGGGCCGGCGGCTCCACGGCCGGCGGCGCGGGCCTGCGGCTGGCCTATTCCACGGCCAAGCAGAGCTTCCAGAAAGAAGGCAACAACCGCGTGATTCTGGCTACCGATGGCGATTTCAACGTGGGCGAAAGCTCGGATGCCGCGATGGAGCAATTGATAGTGGACCAGCGCGAAAGCGGCGTGTTTCTGACGGTGCTGGGCTGCGGGCGCGGCAACCTGCGCGACAGCCGCATGGAAACCCTGGCCGACAAGGGCAACGGCAACTACGCCTACCTCGACAACCTGGACGAGGCCGGCCGGGTGCTGGTGGCACAGTTCGGCGGCACGCTATTCACGGTGGCCAAGGACGTGAAGCTGCAAATCGAATTCAACCCCGCCCGCGTGGCCAACTACCGCCTCGTGGGCTACGAAAACCGGCTGCTGGAAGCCGAGGATTTCAACAACGACCGCAAGGATGCGGGCGAGCTTGGGGCGGGCCACACCGTCACGGCCCTCTACGAAATAGTGCCCGTGGGCAGCGCCCAGCCCCTCATCGATGGCCTGAAATACCAGCCCGCCAAAACTGCCCCGACCAGTATGCAGCAGTTCCTCACCAACGACGTGCTGACCGTGAAGCTGCGCTACAAAGAGCCGCAGGGCAATAGCAGCAAGCTCCTGGCCCAGGCGCTGACCGGCGCACCCGTCGCTATCGAGAAGGCCTCGGCCGATTTCCGTTTTGCCGCCGCCGTGGCGCAGTTCGGCATGCTGCTGCGCCAGAGCGAGCAGCGCGGCACCGCCACCTGGGCCGCCACCGAGCAGCTGGCCGACGGGGCCCGAGGCAAAGATGCCGACGGCTACCGGGCCGAATTCGTGCGCCTCGTGCGCCTGGCTCAGGGCTTGAGCGGCAGCGGCAGCGTGGGCGTGCGCTAATTGTAGCGCGAACTTTTAGTTCGCGTCCCCGCGCTGTTCGGGTATCGTTCGGAGACGCGAACTAAAAGTTCGCGCTACATTCAACAAACTAGAAAGGCCCCTCCGTTGTAGCGGAGGGGCCTTTCTATTAACATATCTCGGATAATGACGAATGAATCGGACGCTAGAAATCGAGGGATAGAATGGCTGCTAATCAGCCTTAGAAGGAGTAGTTGAGGCCGACTTTGGCCACGCGGTTGTAGGCGCTGAAGCGGTTGTTGGCATCTAGCGAGGTGAGGCCGTAGTCGTAGCCGGCGCTCAGGCCGAAGCCGTTATCGAACTGGTAGCCCAGGCCGGCCACAGCGGCGAAATCAACTTTGCGCAGCTGGTTCGAGACATCGAAATCCTGCTTGTAGGCCGAGAAGCCGAGCACGCTGGCATCCACGCGGGCCTTGCCGCTGACCAGGAACGAGGCCTGCGGGCCGGCGTAGAGGTAGAAGCCCGGCGTGATGAACACCTTGGCCAGCACCGGCACATCTACATAAGCCAGGCGGGCCGTGCCGGTCACCTTGGCGTTCAGGAAATCGAGGGCCGGGAAGGGGAGGGTACCTTGCAGCACCGCGCCTTTTTCGGCGTAGGTGATGCCGGGCTCGATGGCGAAGCCGGGACCAATGGGCAGCGTGGCGTACAGGCCGGCGTAGAAGCCGGGGCGCAGCTGCTTGCTGATGGACCCATCGGGCAGGTAGCCGGTCAGGTTGGTGAAGCTGTTCACGGCATCGCCCTGCAAGTCGGCCACGTTCAGGCCGGCCCGGAAGCCGAAGCGCACGCCGGAGGTGGAACTGCTATTGGAAGTCGAATAGGTGGGTTTGGAATAGCTGGGAGCACGGCGCGTCGAGGAGGAGCCCATGGGGCGGGGCGAAGGGGCGGCTTTGGGGTTGCCGTAGGCATCGCGGGCACCCTGGGCCGAGGCGGTGGTGAAGGTGGCCGAAATCAATAGGCAAGCCGCGGCCAGGCCGCCCGAAAGGCGTGAAATTTTCATAACCAGCAAGGGTTTGGAATGAGTGAAAGAAACCGGCCAATCGGGGCCGGACTTCCGGCCCGGCTACTGGGCCGATGAAGAGATACATTGCAAAACCGTGCCAAACCGCGGCTCCGCAGCCCACCGCCCCGGCCCCATTTTCCAACAGAGCAGACCAACTCCGGCAATTCCCAGATTAACGGCCGCACGAAATCGACCAATGCCAGCCCTATTCAAAACGCCAAAAAGCCGGACCACTCGGCGGAGCGGCCCGGCTTGGGAGCTGGAAGTGGAAAAAGGAAGCGGAAGCTAGCGGAGCACCACCCGGCGGCTGGTGGCCGGGCCGGTGGGCGGCGTGAGGCGCAGCAGGTACACCCCGGCGGCCAGGCCGTGCAGGTCCACCAGCTGGTGGAGCGGGCCGGCGGGGGCCGTGAGCAACTGCCGGCGTAGGGGCCGGCCCAGCACGTCGAGCAATTCGATGGCGACTTTGCCGGCGGTGGCCAGGTCCGCATTGATGCTGACGGCGTCGGTGGCGGGGTTGGGGTAGGCGGTCCAGGCGGGGGCGTCGTGGCGGGCCAGGGCGGCCGTGGCCTGAAATACCGTGGTGGTGGCCACGTTGGTGATGACGGGCGCGTTGTAGTCGAACACGATGCCGGCGTGGTTGGGGATAATTTCGCCCACCGTGAGCGTGCTGCGCGGCTGCACCCGGAACCGCACGAAGCCCATCGAGCGGATGACATCAGCGTTGCGCTCGGGCAGGTTGATGTTCGGGAAACGTACCGTGAGCAGGCCCTTGTCGGGGCCGGCGGTGGCCAGGCTCCAGATGCAGCTGTGCGACTGCGCCACCAGCATCAGGCTGGCCAGGTTCAGCTTGCGGAAGTCGAGCGTGTCGCTCAGGACGACCGTGGACGCGGCGGCCGTGCCCAGGTTCTGGAAATGAATGGTGTAATCGAGCGGCTGCTGGGCCGTGACCTGGGCCGGCGTGAGGCGGTCGTAGTTCACCTCAATGTGGTTGGGGTCGTAGGCGGCCAGCACGGTCTGGGCCAGGGCGGCGGTGTTGTCGGCGGGCATCACGTCGGCCGTGAGCGGCGCGGCGGCGGCGGTGCTGAGCACCGTGCCGGCCGGGGTGTTGGTGGGCAGGCTGAAGAGGACATCATATTCCAGCCGGGCAAACGGGGCCAGGGTGCCATACGTCCACGTCAGCACCTGGCCCGCGCGGCCGGCGCTGGGCGTGCTGCTGATGTAGGCCATGCGGCTGTCCAGGGTGAGGGTGGCCGTGCCGCCGGCCACGGTGGTGGTGCCCACGTTCTCCACCGTGAGGCGGTAGCGGGTGGTGAAGCCCGGCCGCGCAGTGCCGTAGGGCGTGAGCGTGGCGCGCACATCGGCCTGGTTGGCCACCGGCACGAGGCCAAAATCAAGCCCGGTCACGGGGTAGCCCACGGCCGGCAGCGTGCCGGTGCGCACCGCCGCCGCGCTCAGCGTGTAGCTCGAATGCGGGCTGGGTACGGTGAGGCGGTAGGCCGCGCCCGCCGGGCCGAAAAAGCTGTACTCGCCGGTGCCGGCCGTGCTGGAAAAGGCGCGGCTCTGCGCCGCGTCGGCCACCACCTGCGGGTAGGGGAAGGGTATTTCGCCGGCATCGCGCTGGCCGTTGTTGTTCTGGTCGAGGTAGAAGGTTCCGCTCACGCGGGCGGCCTGCTCCAGGCGCACCACGGTGTAACCGGTGCCCAGCGGCTGGTTGTCAACTTGCAGCTGCCCGCCGCCCGTGGGGTTGGCCAGCAGGTACACGTTGAAATTCTGGTCGACGCCCAGGCCCGCGCCCCATTGGGCGTAGGCGGCCGGGGTGGCGGGAGCCGGCACGGCGTTGGCGGTGCGCGCCCAGCGCACGGTGCCCGTCGAGTCGTAGCTCACCAGGTAAAAGGCTACGGGCGGCGTGGCGCCGGTGCCGGCGATGGGGTGGGGGAGCGTAATGGTGCCAAACATGGCGCTGGGCAGGCCCAGCACGCCCAGCCGGTACACGTTGCCGGCCGCGTCGAGGGCAATGCGCGTGGCGTTGCGCGTGGTTTCGACGCGCACGTAGTCGGGCACGGTTTCGGTGGCGCGGGCCCACTGCGGCGTGCCGTTTTTCGATATTTTCACCACGTAGCCGCCCAGGCCCACGGGCAGGCCGCCGTAAGTAAAATTGCTGTTGATGGTGACGCCGGCCACGTACACCGCGCCGGTGGGACTCACCGCGATTTTCACGTGCTTGGATTCGGTGGCCAGGCTGGCCAGGTGGGTGGAGCTGAGCACGCCCCAGCGGCCCCCGCCGGCCGTGCTCAGCCGCGCCACAAAGTTGCCGTTGCCGCTAATGGACACAACCGGCGTGGTGTTGAGCAGGAGCGTGCCGTCCAGCTCCCCTTCGCAGTAGAGGTCGCCGTTGGCTCCAAGCTGCAAGTCGTTCAGGCGCAGATAGGCAGAGCCGCTCGTGCCCGCGGTGGCGCCCATCGAGCGCACCAGCGCGAAGCCGCCGCTACTGCTGCGGCGCACGATGAGCGCGCAGGTGGTGCCGGCGGTGCCCGGGAAGCGGAACGAGCCAAAGTACCGGCCCCCGTCGTCCACCGTGCTCAGGTAGCAGTTGCCAGCGGAATCGGCCGCGAGGGCCGTGATTTCGGACAGCGGGTATATCGTGCGGCGCTGCAGGTAAACGAGCGAGGCCACCGCCCCGGCGGGCGTCACCTTGGCCAGCAGGTTGCCGGCAATGGGGGTAGTGCGGCTGCCAAACGCGAAGCTGGAGCTCAGGCCCGCCACCGAATCGACCTTAAAGGCCACGTACGCATTGCCCAAGCGGTCCAGGGTGAGGGTTTGCACGCCAACGGTTTGCTGGCTGATGCCACCAATGGCCCACTGCACCACCCCGGTAGGCCCCACTTTGGCCAGAAAGCCGTTGCGGCCGCTGGCCGCGGGGGCCGGTAGCAGGGTGCCGCCCAGCTGCACCGGGCCGTTGGCGTAGGAGCCGGCTACGTAGGTGTTGCCGGCCGCGTCCGTCATCGAGCGGGTGTCGTCGGCCAGGTTGGTGATGGCCGGGTCCAGGGGCGTGGCCACCGTGGCCACCTGCGCCCGCGACGCGCCCAGGCCCGCCGCGTAGAAAAACGCCACCAACAGGTAGCAATGCCGTAAAATTTTCATCGAAATAGAATGGAAAAGGAAGGACCAAATGCGTGGCCGCGCGGTGAAATCCGTGTTGGTGCCGCCCCGGCCGGAGCGCGGCGCCGCGTTTCAAAAACTCAGACCAGCCGCTGCCCAAAAAGGCTGCCGGGACGAAAGAAAGTTTTTCGGTACCGTCATCCTGAGCCGCCCTGTCATCCTGAGTGCAGCGAAGGACCTTATCACGTTTGTGTCAGATAGAGCTACTGCAAACCGTACTGCGGTGATAAGGTCCTTCGCTCCGCTCAGGATGACAGTCGTACTCAGGATGACCGGGCGGCGCGGCTCACAGCCCGAACCGCACCCCCAGCATCAGGCCTGTGGACGTGGCCTGCTGGCGCAGCCCCGTTTCGGGCTTGTAGAGGGAGAGGGCCTGCCAGCGCATGCTTGGGGCCACGCTCAGGCTCAGGCGGGGCGTGAGGGCGTAGTTGAGGGCCAGCGAGCCGGCCAGGGCCACGTTGAGGGCGCGGAAGGGGCCGGTGCCGGCCGTTATGCGCTCGGTGCGGAAGTTCTCGCCGTCGTTGGTCACCACCTGCGTGCCGCCCAGGAAAAACTGAAGCTGTGCGCCTACGGCCACGTCGGTCCACAGGCGGCTGGTGCTGGGCGCGGCCAGGCGGTAGCGCAGCAGCACCGGCACCGTGAAGAAGCGGTAGTTGGGCTGCAGCAGCTTGGTGGTGAGGGTTTCCTTCTTGGTGATGGTGGGCGTGGTGACGCTGCGGGTGGTGTGGGTGGTGTCGTGCTGCACGGTGGTGCTGAACACGGTATCCTGGCGCGGCACATACACGGTATCGTAGCGAATGACTTGGCCGTTGCCGTTGAAGATGGGCGAGAGCTGCGGCACCTGGATGATGCGAATGGAATGCGTCTGGTAGCTCGAGGTAAAGACGTTGGTGCTCGTGGTGGTGGTCGTGTTATAGCTCACCAGCACGTCGGTGGTTTTGTTGGTGATGCGCAGGTCGGCCCCGAAGGCGGTGTAGCCCACGCCGCCGCCCACGCTCAGGCGAGGCGTAAGCTTGTATTCGGCCGTGAGGGCGGCGCTGAGGCCGGCGCGGCCGGTTTCGTGGTTGCGGCGCAGGGCCGTGAGGGAGTCGTTTTCGGCCCCTTGCAGGGCGAGGGTATTCTGCTCGGGAGTGGCCGAAAGCATCACGCTCCAGCGGCGGGCCAGCGGGCGCGGCCGGGCCGTATCGGGCGCGGCGGCCGCCACGGCGGGGGCGGACGGGGCCGCGCCGGGCAGGTCGCCGAGGGCCAGCAGCAGGCTGTCGGTGCGACGCTGGAGGCGGAACAATTCGGCCCGCTCGGTGCGCAGATTATTCAGCAGTGCGGCGCGGCCATCGGCCGGCAGCGTGCCGGGCGCGAGGGTGCCGATGCTGGGCAGCTGCTCCAGCGTTCGGCGTTCCAAGGCGGCGAGGGGGCGTAGGATGGGGGGCAGGGTTTCGGCGGCGAGCGAAACCGTAGGAGTACCCGGCAAAGTACCCATCGAAGCGCCTGGCGAAACCTGAGCCACTACTGTTGCTGTTGGGGCAGTAGTAGCGGTGCTATCCTCCGGCGAAGCTGCGGCTTTGATGGTGCGCGTCGATTCAATGACTCCGGGGCTCCGGAATGGGCTTCGTCGTTCGGAAATGGCATCTCCGGAGCTCCGGAGCAGGCTTCGCCGTTCCGATTTAGCCATTCCGGAGCCCCGGAGTAGGGTCCGCTGTTCGGAAATGGTTGCTCCGGAGGTCCGGAGAGAGCTTAGCCGCTCGGAAATGGTCGCTCCGGCGTTCCGGAGTGGGCTTTGCTGTCCGGAAATGGTCGTTCCGGAGCTCCGGAGCTTCGCCTGCGCATTATTCGAGGCAATACTGTCCATTTGGTTTGTCCCCACTGAAGTAGCCGGCCCGCGCAGCAGCCAGCCGCCCATCCCGGCCAGCAGGCCGGTGAGCACCCACAGCAGCGGCACCAGCACCGGCCGACGGCGCGGGCGTAGCCGGGGCGGCGGGGGCAGGCGCTGCTCAATGCCAGCCCACACCGGCGCGCCGGGCGGCAGGTCGAAGTCTTCGAATTTGCTGCGCAAAGACTCGTCGAGGCGGTTTTCTTCCGATTCGGGCATCATAGTCGTAAGTAGTTGGCCTGCCGCTGGTGCAGCAGGGTGAGTTGTTTGCGGGCCTTGCTGAGCTGGGCCTTGGAGGTGCTCTCCTGAATGCCCAGCAGCTCCGCGATTTCGCCGTGCGTGTAGCCGTCCACGGCGTAGAGGTTGAGGACCATGCGGCAGCCGTCGGGCAGCTGTTCCATCAGGGCCAGCACTTCGGCCACGCCCAGGCGGTCGAAGGCGTCGGCGTCGGGCGCGAAGGGCTCGGGCACATCGTCGAGCAGCAATTGCTGGCGGCGGTGCTGCCCGCTCTGCCAGTGGTTGAGGGCCGTGGTCACCACAATGCGGCGTACCCAGCCCTCCAAAGAGCCCTCGGCCCGGAACTCGCCCAAGTGGGTAAACACCTTCACAAAAGCATCCTGCAAAATGTCCTCGGCCTCGGCCACCGAGCGCGCGTAGCGGCGCGCCACGCCCAGCATCCGGCTGGCGTAGCGGGCATAGAGCGCCCGTTGCGCCGCCGGCTCGCGGCGACGGCAGGCGGCAAGAAGCTCGTCCAGTTCCGTAGAAAGGGGCATTGAGGGGCAAAAGCAGCGCAGCCCGGCCGGGTGCTGCCCGGCAGACAAGTTACCGCCCGAAAAGGCTGCTGCGAAAGGCGAAAGTTTTTTGCCAGGACCGATGGCGCGGGCCTGTGGCCCGTGCCGATTATTAGCAGGCCTCCGGCCTGCAATCGTTGAACGGCATCGCAATCGCGTCGTTCTAACATAGCGGGCCAGAGGCCCGCGAATAGCCGGCGCGGGCCGCAGGCCCGCGCCATCCCCGCTTAACTGCCCCTACCGCGGCTGCTCCCGATTCAGCAGCCGCAGCAGCACCCCATTTGTCCACCCGAAACCGTCCTGGAGCGGGTACTCACCGCCGCCGGCGGGGCGGTTCACATTCTCCACATCGTATTTCTCCAGCAGCTTGCCGGTTTGGCTATACACGCGGGTATTGAGACGTACCCAGCGGTGGGCCACCGTATCGGACAAGGCCTTCTGGTCGTAGCGCGCCAGACCCTCGATGGCCAGTTGTTGCAGCGGAGCCCAGGCGTTGGGCGCGTCCCACTGCTGCTTGGTGGCCGAGAGCGTGGTCACTAGGCCGCCGGGTTTCAGGAAGTTGGTTTGCAGGCCGGCCGCTACCCGCTTGGCCTGTTCCGGGGTGGCCAGCCCATACGCCAGCGGGTAGGTGCCCGCCAAGCTGCGGACTGTGGAACGCTGCTTCAAGCGCCAGTTGTAGTCCTGAAACCAGCCGGCTTTTGGGTCCCAACTCAGGGCCAGCAGGGCGGTTTTGCGCTGGGCGGCTTTAGTCTCGTACAGGCGCGCCTGGGCCGGCTGGCCGGCCACGCGAGCCGCCTCGGCTAGGGTCATTTCGAGATTATAGAGCAGACAATTCAAATCGACGGGCACCAAATCAGTGGTCTGAATGCTTTCCAGCCCGCCGCCGGGCTTAAACCAGCGGCTGCTGAAATCCCAGCCCGAGGCCGCGCCCGCCCGCATGTGATGGTAGAACTGCGCGGCCGGCTGCTTGCTCTTTTTGGCGGCGGCCACGTCTTCGGCGTACGATTCTTCGCGGGGCTGGTCGCTCTCGTCCCAATAGCGGTTCAGCAGGTCGCCGTTGGGCAGGCGCACCACGCGGTGGGCAGCGGTGCCGGCCTTCACGGTTTCGGCCCCCAGCATCCAGTAGCGGTACTCGGTTTCGAGGGCCGGGCGGTAGCGCAACAGCTCGCCGTTGCCCAGGTCCTGGGCCAGCAGCTTCACGATATCGGCGAAGAAGGGCGGCTGCGAGCGGGTGAGGTAATACGTGCGGTTGCCGTTGGGAATAAAGCCGAACCGGCCCAGCAGGTAAGCAAAGTTGTCGGTAATGTCCTTCATCAGCTGCGTTTTGCCAGCCTCGGCTAGCCCCAGCATGGTGAAGTAGGAATCCCAGTAATACACCTCCCGAAACCGCCCGCCCGGCACAATGTAGGGCTTGGGCAGCGGCACCAACGAGCGGAATTCCGCCAACGAATCCGTCGCATCGGCGGCCGGGGCGGCGGGGCGGGCCAGCACCGTCCACAGCGTGTCGAGGTGGTGGCGCAGGCCGGCTTTCAGGTCGCTCTGGAAAGGCACCGCCGTGCTGGTCGGCATCGTGAAACGGCTTTCTACAAAGGCCTTCAGGTTGAAGCCCGGCTGGTCTTTCTCGCGCCGCCAGGCGGCCAGAATGGTGGCCGGCCGCTGCTTCGGCGCGGCATCCACAAAGGTCTTATTGTCGGGAAAGATGCGGCCCAGCTGCACCGCCTCAAACAGCCCAGGAAACAGCTGTCGGGGCGAAAGCGGCACTGCGGCGGGCTTCGGGGCTACTGCTGGCGTGGCGGTTGCCGCTTTGGGAGCCACCGGCGCAGCGGTTTCGGTTTGGGACCAGCTGGGGTGGGAGGCCAGCAGCCCGAGCAGCGAGCAGAATACAGGTTTCAGCATGAGCGGAGAGGGAATAATACGAGACTGCCCGGCGATGCACTTAGGGCCGGCTGTCGGTGGGTTTACGGCCGGCAGCGGCTTTGGGCTTCGTAGCACCTGCTGCCACTTTCTGCCCCAGCCAGATACTGGAGTCGGCCGGCCGTTGCAAGCTACTCAATTCCTTTATTTTCATCGAATAACAATGCGAAGCAATACCAAACTAAGTAAATAGTTTGTAAACTAAAATATTAGTTATAGGTTTGCATTACCCTGACCCAACTCCCAACATGGACCCCTCCACTTTCCCCGAACTCACCCGCGCCGAAGAACAAGTAATGCAAGTGCTCTGGCGCCTCGGCCCCTCCTTCGTGAAGGACGTGCTGGCCGAGCTGCCCGCCCCGCAGCCCGCCTACAACACGGTTTCCACCATCATCCGCATCCTCGAAACCAAGGGCTTTGTCGACCACGAAGCCTTCGGACGCACGCACCGCTACTTCGTGCTGGTGGCCCAGGACGACTACCGTCGCTTCTCGCTGCGCAAGCTGCTGGGCGGCCACTTCGGCAACTCGTTCAGCCGCCTCGTTTCGTTTTTCGCCAAAGAAGAAAACCTCGACGCCGCCCAGCTCGACGAGCTGCTCCGCCACGCCGCCCAACCCCAAAATCCCGAAGACCATGAACCAACTCAGCCTGCTTAACTGGATGCTGCTCAGCACCGTGCTGCTCGGCGCGTGGTGGGCGTGCTACCGCCTGGCCCTGCGCCCGGAGCGCAGCTTTGCCTACAACCGGGCCTTTTTAGTGCTGGGGCCGCTGCTGGCCGCCGGCCTGCCGCTGCTGCCGCTGGCCTGGCCGGCCGGCTGGTGGGGCACCGGCCCGGCGGGACTGGCCGGGGTGGCCGCCGGGCTGTTGCCAACAGTGGAGGTCGGCGCGCCCGGCACGGCTGCCGTGGCCGTTGGGCCTGATTGGAGCTTTTGGTTACTAGCGGTTTATCTTGCCGGCGCGGCCCTCATGCTGGCCCGCTTATTCTACGGACTTGGGCGGCTGTGGCGCACCGCCCGCCGCCTGCCCCGCACGGCCCACGCTGGCTACACGCTGGCCGAAACCCACGGTCAACTACCCACCAGCTCCTTCGGCCGGGTCGTATTTTGGGATGAAACCCTGACCCTGAGCCCGGCCGAAGCTCGCCAGGTGCTACGCCACGAGCTAGCCCATGTTCAGCAAGGCCACACCTACGACCGGCTGCTGCTGGAGCTGCTGCGCGCCGCGCTGTGGTTCAACCCCTTCGTGCACCTCTGCGGGCGGGCGCTGGCCCTCACCCACGAGTACCTGGCCGATGAGGCTGCCCTGCACGATGATTCCTCGCCTACGCCTTCCCTTTCCACTTCCTACTCCCAACTGCTGGCCCGGCAAGTGGCTAGCCGCCTCGGTTTCTCGGTTCCGCTTGCGCACTCCTTTTCCCATTCCCAAACCCTCAGTCGCATTGCCATGATTCAGAAAACCAATCCCATCCGCCGCTGGAAACAGTGGCTCGCCCTGCCGTTGGCGGGCGTGTTAGTAGTTGCCGTAGCCTGCGAAAAAGCCGCGCCGCCAGCCGAGCCAGCCGTATCGGTAGCGACCCAAAATATCGCCACGCCCCCATCCCCGCCCGTGGTGTATGAAACCGTTGAACAGATGCCGGAGCTACCAGGTGGCGGCGGTCCGGAAGCCATTGTTCGTACCATTCAGCAGCACCTCGACTACCCCAATGTGGTACCGGCCAGCCGCAAGGATGGAACCTCGTTCGTTTCCTTCATCGTGACGGAAAAAGGGGAGGTGCAAGCCGTGAAAGTGCTGAAAAGCCTGGGTGCAGAATACGATGCGGCCGTGGTAGCGGCCATTCAAAAGCTGCCCACCTTCGTGGCGGGCCGCAAAGCCGGCAAACCGGTAGCCGTGAGCTACACCGTGCCCATTCGGTTTGTGTGGAAAGCCACGGTACGCGTTGCCAATAGCCTGCCCCTCGGCTGGCAAGGCTGGGCCGTTGACGCGCCTGGCGACGGCTGCTAAGGGCACTGTTCCCCGGCGTTCATTCCTGATTGCGAGAAACCGCTCGAAAAGCTCCGGCCCGTGCCGGGGCCTTTCTGCGTTGGAGGCATTTGGGACAGCTTATACTAAAGCCACAGAAGTAACTTTAGGGCCGGAAGTAGTGGCCAAAGCTACTTTTTAGTTATCGGGCGGTTGTTGTCGCTAGTCAGGTTTCACCTGCTTTGCCGGCGGCTTGCTAACTGATAACCAGTACCCGACCACCCGCTATGTCCCGTTTCTCTGTCGCCCTCCAGGCCCTGCGCAGCCTGGCCCGCACTCCCTCGCTGCTCAACCACGTCATTGCCGGCGATGTGGGCGAATGGCAGCGCCGGGCGCTGGCCCACGCCGGCCGCCGCCAGCTCACGGCCAAAGGCCTGCCCATGCTGCCGCTGGCTCATTTCCTAAGCCCGACCGATACCACGGTGCGCCCGTTTGCCTTTCGCGAGGGCGGCTCCCTGCCGACGGATTTGCTGCTGCTGCGCGCCTTGGCCCGCCGCGTGCCCGGCTGCCGCTACCTCGAAATCGGCACCTGGCGCGGCGAAAGCGCCGCCAATGTGGCCGAAGTAGCCGCCGAAGTCTTCACCCTGAATCTGTCGGATGAAGAAATCCGCGCCCTCGGCCTGCCCGAGCGCTACATCGAGCTACACGGCTTTTTCTCGAAGCCGCTGCCCAACGTGCGCCACCTGCACGGCAACTCCGCCACCTATGATTTTGCCAGCCTGGCCGGGCCATTCGATGTGATTTTCATCGACGGCGACCACCGCTATGAAGCCGTGCGCATCGACACCAAACGCGTGTTTGAGCATTTGGTCGGCCCTAATACCACCGTGGTGTGGCACGATGCCAGCCGCCAGCCGGGCGAGCCGCGTTGGGAAGTGCTGGCTGGCCTGCTCGACGGGCTGCCCGCTTCCGCCAAGGGCCAACTGGTGCAAATCGAGAACTCGCTGTGCGCGCTGTACTCGCCCACGCCGCTGCCCGCCCAGGTGCCCGACCCGCTCGCCGACCCCGCCACCTGGTTTGAGGTGACGCTGACACCGGTTTCGCGCTAGCTCCTAAACCGAGCCGCAGGATTTAAGCTGGTTTTAATTGCCGGGCCGGAAACAGCCCAACGGAAACGCTTACCTTTGAGGTAACTATTGCTCGCTTTGTTCTCCATTATCAGTGTCTTTAAACGCAACCTCTAGCGCGTTCGTCGCTACCCTGGGCCTGATGGCGGCCCTGGCCCTGCCCGCCTGTTCCACCCGCCCCGCCGAGGGCGAAAAAGCCCCCGATGGTACCACCGCAGCCACCGGCGATAGCGCCGCCAAGCCGGCCCCCGTCGACACCATCAAGCTGAAGATGCAGGCCATGCGCCGCGACTCGCTCAAGGCCGACAGCATTGCCCGGAAAACCGGCCAGTTGCCAGGCGCCATCCTGCCGGGCCACCGCATCGTGGCGTTCTATGGTAACATCCGCTCGAAGGGCATGGGCATCCTGGGCCGCGAGCCCAAGGACCAGATGTTCCGCAAGTTTGCGGGCGTGCTGAAGGAGTGGCAGGCCGCCGACCCCAGCATTCCGGTGCAGGCCGCGCTGCACAACGTGACCATCACGGCCCAGGGCTCCCCTGGCAAAGACGGCAAATGGCGCCTGATGAACTCCAAAGCCACCATTGAGGAGGTAATGAGCTGGGCCAAAGAACACAACTGCCTCCTTTTCCTGGACGTGCAGCCCGGCCACAGCACCCTGCAGGCTGAGCTGCCCAAGCTGGAGCAGTACCTGAAAGACCCGATGGTGCACCTCGGCATCGACCCCGAGTTTTCGCTGGCCACCATGCCCGGCGTGCGCCCGAACCAGAAAATCGGCACCCTCGACGCCAAGGACGTGAACTTCACCATCAACTTCCTGGCCCGCATCGTGAGCGAAAATCACCTGCCGCCCAAGGTGCTCACGGTCCACCGCTTCACCCGGAAGATGCTGACCAACTACAAAAACATCAAGCTCGACCCGCGCGTGCAGGTGGTGATGCACATGGACGGCCACGGCGAGCCCACCCTGAAAAAGGATTCGTACCACGACTACATCCAGACCGAGCCCGTGCAGTACACCGGCTTCAAGCTGTTCTACGAGTACGATGCCCGGCCCGCTCCCCACCACATCATGACCCCCGTGGAAGTGCTGACCCAGCTCACGCCCAAGCCGCTGTACATCCAGTATCAGTAGTCAATCCAGACCAACGAAAAAGGGCTTCCTGCTAAATGCAGGAAGCCCTTTTTGTTTATCAATAATGTAATCTAATCGTCACCTAATCAAGCCACATAGCATAGTGGTTTTGTTGATTTAGTGCGCGGCGTTCAGGTCGATTTTCTCGGTGGTTTTGGCGCGCTTGATGAGCAACACCAACGGCAGGCAAACCACGAAGAACAAGCCAATCATGGCAAACACCTGCGAGTAGGTGATGATGGATACCTGCTTCATCAGAATGCCTTCCAGAGCGTAGTAAGCCTGCTTTTGGGCTTGCTCAAACGGGAAGCCGTGCGCCATGAAGTTCTGTGTGAAAGCCTGGATGCGCTGCACCGTGGCGGTGTCGTAGAGCGAGATGTGGGCCAGCGGGCTGATGCGGTTCTGGGCAATGCTGCGCTCCAGGTACGTGCCCACAATGGCCACCCCGAACGAGCCGCCGAGCTGGCGAATCATGCCGGTGAGGCCGGCGGCCTGGCCCGCATCCTTGCCCTTCAAGCCGGCCAAACTCATGGTAGTAATGGGCAGAAAAATCAGGCCCATGCCCAGGCCGCGCACCATCAGGGGCCAGAAGAAGTCAGACTCGCCGGCGGTGGGCGAGATGACGTTGGCCATCCAGAAGGTGAAGCCGAAGAAGATGAGGAAGCCTATCGGAATCATGACCTTCTGAGGCACGCCAGCCTGTAGCATCTTCCCGATGACGGGCATCATGAAACCGGAAGCCAACGCACCGGGCAGCAGCATGTAGCCCGTTTGGGCCGCCGTGAAGCCCAGAATGCGCTGGGTGAAAATGGGCAGGATAAACACCGAGGCAAACATGCCGAAGCCCAGTACGAACGATAGCACCGAGCCCACGGCCAGGTTTCGGCTCTTGCCCAGCACCCGCAGGTCCACGATGGGGGCTTTGGCCGTGAGCTCGCGCCAGATAAAGCCCAGCAGGCCAATAGCCGCCAGCAGCGCGAAGCTGTTGATGTAGGCGCTTTCGAACCAGTCCTCGGTTTCGCCCTGTTCCAGCACCAGCTGCAGCGAGCCCACGCCCAGAATCAGCAGGAAAATACCGGCCCAGTCAATCTCGCGCAGTGGCCGGGGAATGGCATTTTTGATGCGCTCCGGGTCGCGGATGAAGGCGAGGGTGAAGATGGCGGCCAGGATGCCCACCGGCACGTTCACGTAAAAAATCCAGGGCCAGTCGTAGTTATCCACAATGTAGCCACCCAGCGTAGGGCCGATGGTGGGGCCGATAATCACGCCCATGCCAAACAGGGCCTGGCCCAGCGGCAGCTGCTTCGGCGGGAAGGTATCAATGAGAATAGCCTGCGAAGTGGCCATCAAAGCGCCCCCGCCGATACCCTGGATGAAGCGGAAGGCCACCAGCTCCCACAGATTGGTGCTCTGGCCGCAGGCCATGGAGGCCAGCGTGAAGAGCACTACCGAGAAGAAAAAGTAGTTTTTGCGCCCGAACTGCTCGGCCAAAAAGCCGGTCATCGGAATCACAATCACGTTGGCGATGCCGTAGGCGGCCACCACCCAGGTCACTTCCTGCTGCGTGGCCGAGAGGTTGCCCATCATCTGGGTCAGGGCCACGTTCACGATGCTGGTATCAATCAGCTCAAGCAAGACGCAGAGGACCACCGTCACAACGATAATCCACTTGGTAAATCCGGTTTCCATTAACTAGGTATTTATAGAGTTAAAAAGGCCGTCATGCAGAGCGCAGCGAAGCATCTTTACTGCTCAACTAATCCTGATGAATTGGATTACTTACTGCGGGCAAGATGCTTCGCTACGCTCTGCATGACGGCCTTATTGGCCACTGCCTTTTTAACTATTTCACCTTCACCACCGCATTCACGCTCATACCGGCGCGGAGCGGGTGCTCGGGGTCAACTTTATCCAGGGCGATGCGCACCGGAATCCGCTGGGTCACTTTCACGAAGTTGCCGCTGGCGTTGTCGGGGGGCAGCAGGGCGAAGCGGGCACCGGTGGCGGCCGACAGCGACTCGATGTGGCCCTGGAATTCCTCTTTAGGATAAGCGTCCACTTCCAGTTTCACGGGCTGGCCCACTTTCATGTCTTCCAGCTGGGTTTCCTTGAAGTTGGCCACAATCCAGGTGCGGGCGCTGCCCACGATGCCGAACAGCTGCTGGCCGGGCCCTACTACCTGGCCGGGCTGCACGTTTTTCTTGCTGATGATGCCATCCTGCGGTGCGGTGATGGTGGTGTAGCTAAGCTGCAGCTTGGCGTTGTCGAGGTCAGCCTGGCGCTGTTTCACCACGGCCTGGGCCACGGCAATTTGCTGCGAGGCGGCGGCTACCTGCTGGCGGGCCACGCTCACCTGGTCGGTGGCGGTGGCGCGCTGGGCGGCGGTGGACTTCAGGTTGGCCTGCACGGCGTCGTACTCACTCTGTGGGATGATGTCCTGCTTGCGCAGCATCTCGCTGCGCTTTAGGTCTTTCTGGAGGCGCTCCTGGTTGGCCTGGCTCACGCCGATGCCGGTTTGGGCGGTGCGCACGTTGGCACTGGCGGTGGCCACGCCGGCGCGGGCAGCGGCTACCTGGGCCTGGGCAGCGAAGAGAGCGGCCTCAGCGGCATTCACGCGCTGCTGGTAGTCGGCCGGGTCGATGGTCACGAGAACGTCGCCCTTTTTCACGGGCTGGTTGTCGTCCACTTTCACTTCGAGCACGGGGCCGCCCACGCGGGGCAGCACCGGATACACGTCACCTTCTACCTGGGCGTCGTCGGTGCTTTCGTGGGCTTTGGCAAACTGGTAGCGCGTGAAGCCGTAGTAGCCACCGCCCAGCAGCACTAGCAACATGATGATGAGGACAAGCGGATTACGCTTTTTGGGCTCTTCCAGCGGAGCATTTTCAGCGGCCGCGTTGGGGTAAGGAGCAGGGGCGTTTTGAACGGAAGTTTCGGTCTGGGCCATCTTAGTAAATATTCGGGGGCGGTGTTTTACGGAAAAAAGGAGGGCAGTGGCGACGTTAGGCCTGATTCACTGCAGTTTCGGGTTGGAGCGGGGCGCGGACCAATAAGGTGGCGCACCGGGCGGTGCGGAGCACGATTTCGGCGGTAGTACCCATCAAAAAGCGGGTGAGGCCCGTTTGGCCGTGTGCGCCAATAACAATCAAATCAGCCTGTTGGCGGTCGGCTTCGGCCACGATTTCCGGGGCCGCCTCGCCGCGCACCATGCCGGTGTGCACGCGGGACACGCCAGCTTCTTCGGCCGAGGCTTGCAGTGCTTGCATCCGGCCTTTGCAGGAGCCAAATACTTTGGCATCAGGCTGCTGGCCGGTGGGGTCCTCCTGCGGCTCGCACACGTGCAGCAGCCGCAGCTCGGCACCCGTGGCCACGGCCAGGGCCGCCGCATAGGCCACCAGCCCAGCCGACGCGGCCGAGAAATCGAGCGGACAAAGGATGGTGGAGAGGTTCATTGTAGTGGTCACGAACTACTTATTGCCAAATCTGCTCGCCGGTGGCGCGGCGCAGCTGGTACTGGCCCAGCGTGTAGTTGTATTCGGCCTGCACTAGGGCCAGGCGGGCCTGGGCGAGCTGGGTTTCGGCGTCCAGCACGTCGAGGTTCTGGCCTACGCCGTAGCGGTACCGGTCGCGGGCTTTGCTCAGGGCCTCAGTGGCCTGGGCTACCTGCTGCTGGGCATTCTCGTGGCGGGCCTGGCTGAAATCCATGTTGTTGACGGCCTGGCGCACATCGGCGCGGATTTGCTCCTGCGTGTCGGCGGTGCGGGCCACGGCGGCGCGCGACATTGCCGCCGCCTCTACCCGCTGCTTCTTGTTCTTATTGCCGTCATAAATCGGTACTGACAACTGAATCACACCCACGGTATTGAAGCGAATGCGGTTGATATCAGGCAGAATGTAGCCGTTCTTGGCACCGGCCTGCACGCCCGCGCCGAGGCTTGGCATGTTGCTTTTCTCGATGAGGCGGGCCTGCATGGCGGCCGTGTTTTCGGCGTCGCGGGCCAGCTTCACTTCGGGGCGGTTGTTGCTGGCTTTGGCTACCTCGGCCTCGATGTTCACAGCCTGGGGCTCGTAAGTCAGACGGCCTTTCACCGGAATGTCGGCCTGGGCGGGCTTGTGCAGCAGGCGGGCCAGCTGCACCTGCTGGTTGCGCAGCTGGTTTTGCAGGTCGAGCTTGGTGCTCTGGGCCTGCGTGATGCGCACGTCGGTAGTCGTCACGTCGAACTTGGTGCTCACGCCGGCTTCCACCCGCTTGTTCATTTCGTTGCGGTGGGCTTGCAGCGAGGCAATCTGCTGGTCCTGCACCTTAATGCTCTCGCGCATGAACAGGATGTTGTAGTACACCTGTGCGGCGTTGAACGCTAGGTCGCGGCGGGCTACCGTGATGTTGTCTACCGCCGTTTGCACCTGCGATTCAGCCACTTTCACGGTCGCATCGTTCTTGCCGAAATCGAACAGCAGGTACTGGGCCGTGAGGTGAAAGTCGTAGTTATTATTAGGTGCAAACTGCAGCGTTTCACCTTGGAAAGGCAGCTTCACCACCGGGTCAATGCGAGTGTAAGTCGCCGTGCCCGTCACCTGGGGCAGGAAGCCGGCCCGCGTCTGGCTCAGGCGGCTGGTCGAAGCCGCCGACAACTCGGTGAGGTTGGTAATGCTGGGGTTGGCGTCGAGCACGGCTTGCAGCGTCGCGCCAAGGGTCAGGGAGTCGCTGGCCAGGCCAATAGCCTGCGCGGCGGCCGGCACGCCGGGCTGGTTTTGGGCCAGCACCGGCTGGGCCAGCAGCAAGCCGCCGAACAGCGACAAACCGGCAAAGCCCTTGAAAGATTGAGAAGAAAACATAAGGCCAGGTGGCTTAGGGTGTGCCCTGCTCTTACCGAAAGACGTGCCAGCGCGGGCAGGATGACTAATTATCCTTTATATTGTCTGTATAACAATGCTTTAATTATTATTCTACTCGGTTTGGAAAACTTTGCAGCGTTTGATTGTTCCTTACATATCAGGAATTGGCCGTGTTTTGCTCCTGATATTTAAGGAGTTTTTAATGTGGCACCTGCCTTGGCTAGTGCCCGGTTGCACTATCCACTACACCTACTGCGCAAGCTGAAGCATGCGCTACGAGCTATGCCGACCACCGACGAAACCCTGCTGCTGCACCTCAACGAGGCCATTGCCACCATCCGTGAGAAGGACCAGCTTTTTAAGGTGGTCACTACCAAGCTGCGGCTCATTTTCCCGTTCGATTTTATCGGCATCAACGTGTTCGATAAGGACTTGCAGATGAAGCGGCTATTTCTGCGCGACTACTACGGCACCGATGAAGCGCCGGTGCTGCCCGCTGGCCTTGACCACTTCACGCCCATTGCCGGCTCGCCCATCGAAAAGCTGGTGGCCGACCCGCGCGTGCAGCAATTCACCCCCCAGCAATACCTGGCCGATTACCCCAATTACGCGCCGTTTAATAAGTTTGAGAAGCTGGGGGTGAAGCACATAACCGCCGTGCCGCTGCACATTGGCGGGCGGCTCACGGGCTTCCTCACGCTGGCCTCGCGCCGGATGCCCGACCTCACGGCGGCCGATGAAAAGCTGCTGGACAAGCTCGGCTCGCTCATTGCCGTAGCCGTGGCCAACACGCTGGCTTTCGAGGAGGTAGCGCGCCGCGAGCAGGAGCGCACCTTGCAGCTCAGTATCACCAATGCCCTGCTTAGCATCAAGCAGCGCGAGCCGCTGTTTCGGGCCGTGGCCGAGGCACTGAGCCAGGTGGTGCAGTTCGATTACTTTGGCCTGCGGGTGCAGCGCGCCGGGCGGCAGGAAGCCTTTGAAGGCTTTGCCGAATTCTCACGCACCGCCGACGACCTCTCGGCACCCCTGGTAGCGCTCGACCCCAACCGGATGAATGGGCTGAATCAATTGGACAGGTCGGCCATGTACCATCAGCTGAACGACCTACTACAAGTGCCCGCCCTCTACACCGGCGATGAGTTCCGGGCCCAGGCCCAGCGCTACCCGCTGCTCCGCCAGGTGTATGAGGAATACGGCACGCGAGCCATGCTTATCGTGCCCATCTGGCAGCGGCCCGATGGCGCGGCCGTGCTCATCCTGGCCTCGCACAACCCGCTGGCCTTCCGGCCCGAAGACCTGGCTACCGTGCTGGCCCTCACGCCCCAGATTGCCCTGGCCCTGGAAAACCTCTTCGCCTTCGAGCAGATTGAGGAGCTGAAGGCCCAGGTAGAGCAGGAGCGCACCTACTTAGTAGATGAAATCAACACCTCCGCCCGCTTCGGGGCCGATTCCGGCGCGTTTATCGGCAGCGGGCCGGCCTTGCAGCGGGTGCAGCTCCGCATCAGCCAAGTGGCCCCCACCGATACCACGGTGCTGATTTCCGGCGAAACCGGCACCGGCAAGGAGCTGGTGGCGCGCGAGCTGCACAACGCCTCGCCCCGCCACGCCCGCGCCCTCATCAAGCTCAACTGCGCTGCGCTGCCGGCACAGCTCATTGAAAGCGAATTATTTGGGCATGAGAAAGGCGCTTTCACGGGCGCGGTAGAGCGCCGCATCGGCAAGTTTGAGCTGGCCAACGGCGGCAGCATTTTCCTCGATGAAATTGGTGAGCTGCCGCTCGATTTGCAGGCCAAGCTGCTGCGCGTGCTTCAGGAGCGCGAGTTCGAGCGGCTGGGCGGCACCAAAGTGCTGCACTCCGATGCCCGCGTGATAGCCGCTACCAACCGCGTACTGGCCGACGAAGTAGCTGCCGGCCGCTTCCGGGCCGATTTGTACTACCGCCTCAACGTTTTCCCCATCGAGTTGGCCCCCCTGCGCGAGCGCCGCGAAGACATCGAGCCGCTGCTGCGTCATTTCGTCCAGCGCCTGAGCAAACGCCTGGGCAAGCCCGTGCGCCAAGTTCGGCCCACTGATTTGGCGGCGTTGCAGGCCTATAGCTGGCCCGGCAATATCCGCGAGCTGGAGCACGTGCTGGAGCAGGCCATTATCGTGAGCCAGGGGCCGTTTCTGGAATTTGCGGGGTTTGCGGCCGCGCCGCTGGTGCTGGCTGGTGCGGCGGCGTCACCGATTTTGGCCGCTGCGCCCATCAAGACGCTGAAAGAGCAGGAACGCGACCATATTCTGGCGGCCCTCACGCGCACCGGTGGCCGGGTGAGTGGGGCACAGGGAGCGGCTTTGCTGCTCGATATCAACCCCAAAACCCTGGAAGCCCGCATGAAAAAGCTGGGCATCCGGCGCACGGTGGGCGTGGAGGCGTAGGAGAATGGGAAAAAACGGCCGGCTGCCCGGCCGCTGAGGCTGCTGGCCCGTACAACCCTCATTCACCTAACCTTTCATTGTCATGGCCAATACCACCACCACCCCCAAGCACACCGACCCCGCTACCAAGCGCGACGAAAAGAAAAACGAAGAGGTTATCAAGGACAAGCCCTCGGGCAAAGCCGTGAAAACCCAGAAGAAATAGTTTCTCAGAGTACTGAAAAGAGCCCGGCGCGTCTGACGTGCCGGGCTCTTTTGCGTTTGAGGAATGCCTTTATTTCCAGGCTTTCAGCAGGCGGCGCACCAGGATGATTTCGCCGGTGTGGTAGGCGTTGTGGTCGGCAATGAGCATGGCCTCGCGCAGAATGGTCTGGCCGGTGCCGTGCGGGATGGGGGCCAGCAAGTCGGTTTTGGCATCGTGCAGCAAGTCGATGAAGCGCTGGCGGTCGGCGTGGATGTGGTCCAGTGTGGCCTGCCACTGCTTTTCATCCGCAGTCGCGTCCTTCACCGGCCAGTAGCCGGCCGGCCACTCCGGCGACTCATACTTCTCGCTCAGCGAAAACTCCAGAATGTCCCATTGCGCAATGCGGATGTGCTCCACCAGCTGCCAGATAGTATAAGGCACTTCCGGCACATGCTGATTCCAGATTTCGGGCGTGAGGCCAGCGCAGGCGTCCTCGAAGGTGGCGTGGGCGTTGCCCTGGGTGAGCAGGCTGATGAGCTCGGCGACGAGGCCTTGTTTGGTGGGGTTGTCCATGAGCTTCCTACTGACTTCATTGTAAATCGGTTGCACCGCCAGCTTTGTCAGCGCCCCGCCCTACTCCGCCAGCCACTGCGTGGCCCGGTACTCGCCCGGCCCGAAGAACAACCGCAGCAGCTCATCCACCATTTTGGGGCCATTGGTGCTATTGGTGAGAAACACCAGCGTTTCCTTTTCGGCGGGTAGCGTCATGTAAAAGCCTTTGAAATTGCCGTTGTCGCCCCATTGCCACTGGGCCAGGCCCCGGCTGGTGGTGGCCAGGCCCACGCCGCAGGCCCAGGCCATAAACGCGTCGGTGGCCGTGGTGGGCTGGCCGCAGCGCCGGGCCTCGTTGGCGGGCGTCAGCAGCAGCTGTGCCGTGGCCGGTTTCAGCCCCCGCCCCGTCATCACCGCCTGCAAAAACCGGCTGTAGTCGGCCCCCGTGCTGAGCAGGCTAAACGCCCCGTAAGCCGCCGAGAAGTGCGTAATGGGCGTCGGCTTGCCCTGGCCATCGTGGCCCGAAGCAGCATTGGCCGCCATTTTCTGCTGCCACACAAAGCTGCTGTGCGTCATGCGCAGCGGCCCGAAAACCTCCTCCAGCGCCAGCGTCTCAAATGGCTTGCCGGTGAGGTGCTCCAGGTTTTTTTGCAGAAACACGTAGCCTTCGCCCGAGTAGTTCCAGCAGCTGTCGGGCGCGTATTTCAGGCGGAGCGGAGCGGTGGGCCAGTCCGCGCCGAGTGGATTGGTAGCCCAGTTAGGCAGGCCAGTGGTGTGGCCCAGCACCATGCGGGCCGTGATTTTATCGGCATTGGCCGCGCCTTGTAAGCGGGGGTACGGGGCATAAGTCAGCAGAGGCTTATCGAGGTCAAGCACGCCCCGGTCGAGCAGGCGAAGCGTGACGTAGGCCAGTACAGCCTTGCCCAGCGAAGCCGCTTCGAAAGTCGTGGTGGCAGTCACGGCGGCGGGCTGGCCGGCGGTGCGCTGGCCCAGCGCGTAGGCGTACGTCTTGCCGCCGTGCGTGTACACCAGTTGCATGCCCGGCACATTGGCCTTTTGCATCAAAGCCAGAATAGAAGCCGCCGAGGGCGCAGGCTGGGCGCGGGAAATGGTGCCGCATAGCAGCACAAACGTTAGCAGGAAAGGGAGTTTCATGACCGCAAAGGAGGCGCAACAGCACGCGACCCAAAGTTCGGCGGAAAACCTAAAGTGGACGGAAGGTGGCCCGCTTTGTCCATTCAGGACCTATTTCCGTGGGGCCTTCTTTCGCTGCAACGCCGTCAAAGCCCCGGTCGAATATAGCGCCGCCCCCATCAGCACGGGCTGAAAAAACAGTCGGGCCAGCCGCTTGGCATCCGTATCGAGGCCGAAGGCCGAAATATGGTGGGTGTACTGGTGCACATTGCCGGGGAATACCGCCGCGTAGAATGCCGCCAGCCCAATGCCCATGCGCCGCCGGTTTTTGCCTTTCAGCAGCAGCAGCGCCAGCCCCAGCGCAATTTCGACCACCCCCGAAGCCAGTACCGTGGTGTCTTTGTCCAGAGGCACAAAATCGGGGACCTGCGCCTGAAAATCCTGCCGGGCAAAGGTGAGATGGCCGGTGCCGGCCACCACCATAAAGGTGCCCAGCAGCCCACGGGCTACATTCTGGAGGGTGGTGGTGTGCGGTTGGTGGGGCATGGCTTTCGGATGGAGAGTGGAAAGCTTTGCTATACGGCGAGCCGGCCACCCCGGTACGAGTATCGATGCCGTGGCGGAGCCTGGAGCCTTGCGCTGGGCAATAAAAAGCCGCCGGCTTGCGCGCTGCGCATGCCGGCGGCTGTTCACCAACACCATTGCTTACGAATGGCGGCGCAGGAGCTTCATGTCGGGGCGGCCCTTCACGCCCGCGGTCTGCATGGTTTCGGCGGCCTGGGGGTCGGCCATGAAGTTTTGCAGCGACTCGGGGCTGGCCATCTCGCCGTGCACGGTCACCATGTTGGGGTTGTCGTGGGCCTGGTACACGCCGTGGATTTTGATGCCATGCTTGTCGCGCAGGTCCGCGCCGGCATCAAAGTGCTGCTTCCAGGTGGCGAAGTCCTCTACTTCGTGGCTCAGATGGGTGTGAATGGGGGTGGGGACCATTAGAAATCAGAAAAAAAGAATGAATGAAATGTTCGCCGACTGGCTCCGGACAAGATAGGAGGATTTCAGCGAATACCCATATGTTCAATTCTTTGATTGTAAAGTTGTCGAGGTATGAAAGGCGACGACTCCGTTGCCTTAGTGCGCCTGCAGCCAGTTCTTACCCGAGCCCACTTCCACTTCCAGCGGCACGCCGTGGGGTAGGAGCAGCGCCGTGGTCATCAGCTCCTTGATTTTGGGCGTGATGTATTCGACTTCCTCGGCCACGGCGTCGAACACGAGTTCGTCGTGCACCTGGAGTATCATCTTGGTGCCCAGCTTCTCCTCGCGCAGCCAGTGGTGAATGTTAATCATGGCCATTTTGATGATGTCGGCGGCCGTGCCCTGGATGGGGGCGTTGATGGCGTTGCGCTCAGTGTAGCCGCGCAGCGTGGCGTTGCGCGAGTTGATGTCGCGCAGGTAGCGGCGGCGCTTGAGCAGCGTTTCGGCATATTCCAGCTCCCGGGCGCGGTTGATGCTGTCGTCCATAAACGCCTTCACGCTCGGGAATTCCTGGAAATACGTCTCGATAATATCCGTCGCTTCCTTGCGGCTGATGCCGATGCGCTGGGCCAGCCCGAAGGCCGAAATACCGTAGATGATGCCAAAATTGACCGTTTTGGCCTTGCGGCGCATCTCCGAATCCACTTCCTCCAGCGGCACGCGGAATACCTTGCTGGCCGTGCTGGTGTGCACGTCCTGACCCAGACGGAAGGCCTCAATCATGGTTTTATCGCCCGAGAAGTCGGCCATGATGCGCAACTCCACCTGCGAGTAGTCGGCGGCCAGTAGCACGTGGTTTTCATCGCGCGGCACGAAGGCTTTACGGATTTCTCGCCCTCGCTCCGTGCGGATGGGAATGTTCTGGAGGTTGGGATTCGTAGAGGAAAGCCGACCGGTGGCGGCCACGGCCTGGTTGAAGCTGGTGTGCACGCGGCCATCTACCACGCTCACCAGCTGGGGCAGGGCCTCCACGTAAGTCGAGCGCAGCTTGGTGAGCTGGCGGTATTCGAGGATGAGGGCGGCGATGGGGTTTTCAGCGGCGAGCTGGCTCAGGATTTCCTCGCCGGTGGCGTACTGGCCGGTTTTGGTTTTCTTGATTTTGCCCTTGCCGATGTCCATCTTGTCGAACAGCACCTCACCCAGCTGCTTGGGCGAGCCGATGTTGAACTCCTGCCCGGCCTCGCGGAAAATCTGGGTTTCCAGCTCCGCGATGTAGCCCTGCAACTCGGCCGAATATTCGCCCATGGCCACGCTGTCAATCTTCACGCCCTCGTACTCGATGTCGGCCAGCACCGGCACCAACGGGTTTTCCACGTCGTTGAGCAGGCCCAGCAGGCCCAGGTCTTTCAGCATGGGCTCGAAGACGTGCTTGAGCTGCAGGGTCACGTCGGCATCCTCGCAGGCGTAGTCTTTCACGGCGGCCGGGGGCAGGTCGGCCATCGTGATTTGCTTCTTGCCTTTGGGGCCGATGAGGTCGGTGATGGGCACCGGCGAGTAGTGCAGGTAGGTTTCGGCCAGCACGTCCATGTTGTGGCGCATGTCGGGCTCGATGAGGTAGTGGGCCAGCATCGTATCAAACAGTGGCCCCGAAATATTGACCTTGTAGTGCTTGAGGATGGTGAGGTCGTACTTGATGTTCTGGCCGATTTTCAGAATGGTTTTCGACTCGAAAAACGGGCAGAACTCATCCACGATGGCCTGCGTGGCTTCCTGGTCGTCGGCCGGCACGGGCACGTAGTAGGCCTCGCCCGGCAGCCAGCAGAAGCTCAGGCCCACCAGCCGCGCCGTCATGGTATCCAGCCCGGTGGTTTCGGTGTCGAAGCTCACCTCTTCCTGCTGCAACAGGAACGAGAGCAGCGACTTGCGCAGCTCCGGCGTGTCAATGAGGTGGTAATTATAGGGCACGTCTTCGAGGCGCTTGCGCGGGCCGGCGGGCGCACCAAACTGGCCGGTTTCGCCTTCTTCGGCGCCAATGGCCACGGCCGCGTCTTCGCTATTGCCGAAGAGTGAGGCCTGGCCACCGGGCACCAGCTTGGGCCGGCGCACCGGCTTGCTGCCGGGCGCGGCCACGCCGGCGGGCGTGCGCTCTGGCCCGCCGCCGCTCAGGATGCGGGCCGCCAGCTGCCGGAACTCCAGCTCATCAAAGAGCTCGCGCAACGTGGCTTCGTCGGGCGCATCCAGCACCAGCTTGTCGGCCTCGAATTCCAGCGGGACGTTGACGTGGATGGTGGCCAGCTCCTTGCTCATCAGGCCCTGCTCGGCGAAGTTGCGCACGTTTTCCTGCTGCTTGCCCTTGAGTTCGTCGGTATGGGCCAGCAGGTTTTCGACCGAGCCGTACTTCTGAATGAGCGTCTTGGCCGTTTTCTCACCGATGCCGGGGATGCCGGGAATATTGTCCGAAGCGTCGCCCTGCAGGCCCAGAATGTCAATTACCTGCTCCACGCGCTCAATCTCGAAGCGGGCCAGCACGTGAGCCACATCCAGAATCTCGGCCGCGTTGCCCATGAAGGCGGGGCGGTAGATTTTGATATTCTCCGTCACCAGCTGGCAGTAGTCCTTGTCGGGCGTCATCATAAACACCTCGAATCCTTCCTTTTCCGCCTTCTGGGCTAGCGTGCCAATGACGTCGTCGGCCTCAAAGCCATCCATCATCAGAATGGGAATGTGGAAGCCCTGGATGATTTTCTTGATGTAGGGCAGGGCGATGCCGATGTCCTCGGGCATGGCCTGGCGCTGGGCCTTGTACTCGGCAAACTGCTCGTGGCGGAAGGTCTTTTTCGGCCCATCAAAGCACACGCCGATGTGGGTGGGCTTTTCCTTTTGCAGCACCTCCACCAGCGTGTTGGTGAAGCCCAACACGGCCCCCGTGTTCATGCCCTTGGAGTTGATGCGCGGGTTTTTGCTGAACGCGAAGTGCGAGCGGTAGATGAGGGCAAAAGCGTCGAGCAGAAAGAGCTTTTTGGGGGCGGCGGTGGCGGTGTCGGACATAGGACGAAGGTACGGTTGCGGAAGGCAGATGGTCGAAAAAAGGCCCTGCTATTCGTGGATAGCAGGGCCTTTTCCGGGCTTCGTACCGCCGTACCCTACAGCGCCGGCTTCACCTCCAGCACGAAGCTGGTGCTGCCCGAAAGGCCATTCGCGGCCAGGCCCTGCACCACCACGAGGTAGCGCCCGGCCTGGTCGCCGGTGTAGAAGTCCAGCGCCTTGGGTTGCGCGCCGGTCAGGCTGATGTCCGGGTTCCAGTAGAGCAGGTTGCGCAGGTCGGGGAGGCGGCTTTGGGTGGCTTCGGGCGTGTCGTAGCGCGGGGCGTAGAACTCGCGGTGCTGCTGCACGCCTTCGTATTGCTGCACCAGCGCGTGGGCATCGGGTACGAAGCCTTCCAGGTCGCCTTTGTAAGTGGTGAAGCTCACCAGGCCGTTGTAGGTGGCCGGGCCGTGAAAATACCGGCCATCAATTACCTCCAGCTTCCGGATTTTGAGCGGGTTGATGGCCATGGCCTTGTTCATGTTGAAAACCGGCACGCCGTCCAGCAGCACCATGGGGTTGTCCTCCATCAGCACTTTGTTGGCGCGGTCAGCCACCAGCAGGTGGAAGCCGTCTTTCCGAATGCGCACCACCACGCCGGGCACGTATTCGCGCAGCACTTCTTCCAATACCTTGAAGCGGGTGTACTTATCCAGCAGGTACGTCTCGTTGGCCTGGCCGAAGAAAGCTGCGCTGTCGACCGGCCCGGCCGGGGCCAGGCGCCGGAATTTGTCGAGGTACACGCGCTGCACCTGGGCCTGCAGGTGCCGCCGGGCGTAGTCGGGCTCGAAGCGGCGCGTGAGGCCGAACGGCGGTAGCGGCTGGGCCGCGTAGCGGGTAGAAAACGGGTTGAGCAGCGTAATCTGGCAGGTGCTGTCCTGCTGCGGGTCGGTTTGCACCACGATTTCGCGGGAGCCGGTCAGCGACGGCAACTCGAAGCGGATGCGGCCGTCGGCGGTGCTTTCCGAGTTGCTGAGGCGCGGCACCAGGCTGGGCGAGGCCAGGTAGGCCACCACGCCCATCCGCGGCTGGGTGGTGCCCGCCTGCGTGAGCCGCCCCGTAATGACGTGGCCATTCGGCTCGGCCAAGTACTCGAAGGGGCGCGGCGCGGGAGCCAGCACGTCTTCCCAGCGCCAGCGGCTCCAGCCCTGCGTCAGCATCAGGTTGTCGGCGGCGGCGCGGGCTGCCGCGTCGGTGGCGGTGAGGTAGTAGCCCGGGTTTTCGACGCGCCCGTTCAGGTCCGCCGTGAGCCAGAGGTATTCATCAATGGCCACGGGTGGGGCGGTGGTGAGCGAGTCGAGCTGGTACACGGCCATCGACAGGCGGGTGGCGGGCAGCGCCGCGTCGGTGGCGGCCACCTGCACGCTCACCTTGCTGCGGGTGGTGTACTGCGCCTTGTCGGCGCGGGCGACCACGGGCAGGCGGTGGGGCGGGGCCTGAAAATACAGCCGCTCGCACACCGGCTGGCGCTGGGCCGTGAACAGCGTAAGGTGCGAAACACCATCGAGTAGCTGCGCCTTGTCGAAGATATAAGTGGCCTGGCCGTCACGCAATTCGAGCCGATGCGTCAGGGCCACTTTCTGCCGCGAGTGGCCCAGCAGAAACAGCGTTTCCGGCTGGCGGCTGCTGGCCATCACCGTCAGCGTCAGCTGCGTGGGGCTGGTTTCGGCGAGGTTCATCACATAGCCCTGCGCATAGCTGCGCGGTAGCGGGCGGGTGATGGTGGTGCCGGGACTGCCGAGTTTCAGCACGGCCTTGTAGGGCTGCCCGCCCTCGGTGGGGGTGAAGGAAAAGCTGCCCATGCCCAGTCGCGCCGTGGCGAACGTTGCCACCACCGCGCCCTTGTTATCCAGTACCGTGCCTTCGGCGGCCACTCCGTGGCCGGCCCGGTCCGTGACCTTCACCGCCACTTTGCTGCGCAGGTCCCGCACCAGGTTGCCGCCCTCCGGAAAGAAGCGGGCATCGTAGGTGGCCGAGTCGCGGCCGGCCGTTCCGGAAGCTGTGAAGGTGTTGATAACCGTCACGGTGGTCTGGAAATAGGCTTCGGGGCCGAAGTTCTGCATCCAGCTGGTGTAGGCGCGCACGTGGTAGCTGCCCGCCGCCAGCGCGGCCGGCAGGGCGAGCGAGCCGTGGCCGGCCGCGTGCTGCAGGGCCACTTTGCTTTGCAGCACGGGGCGGTTCTGGGCGTCAAGCACCTCCACGTAGGCCACGGTGCTCAGGGGCAGCGGGCGGGAGTAGGTGCCGTCTACGGCGTACAGGCTAAACCACATGGTTTCGCCGCTGAGGTACACCGGCCGGTCGAGGTGCAGGTAGAGCTTTTCGTGCGGGTCGCGCTGCTCGTACCGGCTGAGCTGGCGGCTGAGGCCGCCCAGAGAATCGGCCTGGGCGCGGACGGGCGCGGTGGCCAGCAGCCCCAGCGCCGGGGGCAGCAATAGAGCCGCTACCGCACGCGTCAGGCGTGGTTTTGTTTTACTAGCCAAGTGGATGAACATAGAAAGGACGGATTGCAAAGCGGAAAGGCTACGGCCAGAACGAGGGTTTCACGGTGCTGCCATACAGGCGGCAGTCCACGCAGCTGCGGTCGATGCCCAGTACGCCGCTGGGCACATAAGCCAGCGGGATGTTGTCGGGAGTGCCGAAATAAGCCTGGTAAAGGATGGGCTTCTTGACGGTATCGGGCACGCAGTTGTCGTAGCCGCTGGAAATCTTCCAGTCGAACGGCAGCTGGCTGCGCCGGATGAACAGCCGCTGCTGCTCCACCGAATGCACGCCCACAAAGCCCATGGCCAGCGCGGCGTTGTCATTCAGGCAAGTCACGTTGCCGGTGAGCTGCACCGGCTGCGGGTCGAAGAGCGTGCCGATGTTCTCGGTGTTCTTTTTCATCAGCTCCCAGTAGCGGTACTCGGCTTCGGACTGGGCAAACTGGCTGATGAGGATGCTGTAGGTGTGGCGCAGGCGGCTGCTGGTAGTGGGCAGGGTGCGCACCACGTAGTCGTGCACGGCGTCCTGGCTCAGGCGAGAGGTGTTCACGAGCTTGATGTCGGGCGACTTCTCATTGCCCCAGCAAATCTGCGGAAACCGCACCGTGATGGGGAAAAGGCCGCCCGGCGGCGTGCGGTCGAAGTTGCGGTATTCCAGCGTCGGAATGAGGACGGGAATGCTCTCCCAGGTTTCCTCGTAGTCCCAGCGGTAGAAGTGGGTCGAGCTGCTGGCATCGTGGGCGCTGACGTAGAGTTTGAGGCCATCGGTAGTAGGGCGCCAGGAAAAATCGTCGATGCGCGGCGTATTATGCACAGCCTCAAAGCCGGACTGGTACTCCTTGCCGCCCTGCGTGCTGATATGTAGTCGGTAGTTGCGGGCCGGGTTCAGCGTGCGCGGAGTGGAGGTGTAGGTGCCAGCCGGGCTTTCGGTGAGCAGGTAGCGCGGGCCGCCTTCCTCTTCGATGTACACCGTGGCCTTTGCCTCCACCGGCGGGGCCGTTTTGGCGCCGATGGCGTAGGTACGTGTTAGCCTGATGGTGCTGTTGCCCTTGCTGTTAATGTAGCCGTCGACCACCAGGTAGCTGGGCGGGTTCTGCACGGCCTCGGGCAGGTAAGGGTCGGTACAGCCGGCCAGCAACAGGCCCCAGAGTAGGCCCAGCGGGGTGAAGAAGGAGGAGGCGCGCATCTGGAATTTGAAAGTTGTAAGTAATGGCCGAAACGGCTGGGCCTGGATAGAGAAAATCCCCGCGTCTACGGCCAAAACGAGGGTTTCACGGTGGTACCGTGCAGGCGGCAGTCCACGCAGTCGCGGTCGATGCCCAGCACCCCCCCGCGGATGTAGGCCAGCGGCACATTCTGCCCTCCCCCGAAAACTGACTGAATAATCTCTTTCCGCAGAATGACGGTATCGGGCACGCAGTTGTCGTAGCCACTCGAAACTTTCCAGTCGAACGGCAACTCACTGCGCCGGATGAACAGCCGCTGCTGCTCCACCGAGCGCACACCCACAAAGCCCATGGCCAGCGCCGCATCGTCGTTCAGGCAGTGCACATTGCCGGTGAGCTGCACCGGCTGCGGGTCGAACAGCGTACCGATGTTCTCGGTGTTTTTATTCATCAAGTCCCAGTAGCGGTACTCGGCTTCGGACTGGGCCGACTGCGTGATGAGAATGCTATAGGCATGCCGTAGCCGGCTGTTGGTGGTGGGCAGGGTGCGCACCACGTAGTCGCGTACCGCGTTCTGGGTCAGGCGGGTTGTATTGACAATCTGAATGTTCGGGGATTTCTCGTTGCCCCAGCAAATCTGCGGAAACCGTGTTGTGATAGGAAAAAGGCCGCCCGGGGGAATGGGGTCGAGGTTGCGGTATTCCAGCGTGGGAATGAGGACGGGAATGGTTTCCCAGGTTTCCTCGTAGTCCCAGCGGTAGAAGCGCGTGGCGGCAGGGTCGTCGTTGTGGGCGCTGATGAGGAACTGCAGGCCCTCGGGGGTGGCGCGCCAGGAAAAGTCGTCGATGCGCGGGGTGATGTTGACAGGCGCAAAATCGGTGGCGTATTCCTTGCCGGTCTGCGTGCTGATGTGCAGCCGGTAGCGGCGGGCCGGGTTCAGTGTGCGCGGAGTGGAGGTGTAGGTGCCAGCCGGGCTCTCGGCGAGCGGGTAGCGCGGCCCGCCTTCCTCCTCGATGTACATAGTGGCCTTTGCCTCCACCGGCGGGGCCGTTTTGGCGCCAATAGAATAAGTGCGCGTTAGCTTGATGGTGCTGACACCCTTGCTGTTGATGAAGCCGTCGACCACCAGGTAGCTGGGCGGGTTTTGCACGGCCTCGGGCAGGTAAGGGTCGGTACAGCCGGCTAGCACCATCAGGCTCCAAAGCAAGGCCAACCGGGCGAAGGGAGACGAGGCGCGCATCTAGAATTTGAAGTTGTAGGTGATGGTCGGAATGGGCGAGCCGAAAATAGACAGCTGGTAACCCTTGATTTGCCCGTTCGACGACCGGAAATAGATGGAGTACGGGTTGCGACGGCCCGTGAGGTTGTACACGCCCACCGTCCAGGAGCTGTGGGCCAGCTTCTTCACTTTGTGGCTGCCCTCGATGTTCAGGGCCAGGTCCACGCGGTAGTAGTCGGGCACGCGGTAGGCGTTGCGGTCGGAGTAGAATACCCGCAAGGCGTTGTTGATGTAGTACTTGGCCAGCGGCAGCGTAATGGGCCGGCCCGTGCTGTAATTGAAGTTCAGCGAAGTGCTGAAGCGGCGGCTCAGGCGGTAGTTGCCCACCATCGTGAAATCGTGGGGCTTGTCGTAGTTGCTGGGGTAGTAATTGCCGCCGTTAATCATGTCGGCTGTCACGGCGGTGTTCACCTGCACCAGCGAGCGCGAGTACGTGTAGCTCACCCAGCCGTTGAGCTTGCCCGTCAGCTTCTTCACAAATACTTCCACGCCGTAGGCTTTGCCCTGGGCGTTGATGATATCCGTCTCGATGTGCGGATTCAGCACCAGCGTGGCCCCGCTCTTGTAGTCCACAAAGTCGCGCATCGACTTGTAATACGTCTCCACCGAGGCCTCAATGGTGTTGGCCTTGAAGTTCCGGTAGTAGCCCACCGATACCTGGTCGCCAATCTGGGGCCGGACGTTGGCATCGGTCAGCTTCCAGATATCCGTCGGCGACACCGAGGCCGTGTTGGTGAGCTGGTGAATGTACTGGCGGGTGCGCGTATAGCTGGCTTTCACGGAGGAGTTGTCGCTGAGCGAGTACCGCGCCGACAGCCGGTATTCCGGGCCGTGGTATTTGGCCAGCACCTTGTTGTTGCCGTAGCGCACCGTGTCGATAATAGACGATTCGGAGCGCGACACGCCCGGCTCGTATTGGTACACATCGCGCGGCCCCAGCGCCTGAAACAGCGAGTAGCGCAGCCCGATGGACACCGAAAAGCGCGGCGTAATATCAAAACGGTCAGAGATATACAAGGCGCTTTCCAGGCCCTTCTCCTTGGCCAGCACGTTGGGTTTCACCAGCGAGGAGTCGCCCTGAGGCAGCAGGCTGCCGGGGTCCACGTCGTATAGCTGCGAGCTCACGCCGAAGTCGATGGTGTGCCGGGAGTTAGGTAGATAGCTGAAATCGGCCCGCGCGTTGGTTTGAGTGATGGCATACTTCAGCTGCGAGGCCGTGAAGATGTCGTTGGTGCTCGTGACGTCGTAGGCGTAGTGGCTGTAGGTGCCCGTGAGCACGCCGTAGAACTGGTTGGTGAAGTTGTGGCGCCACTTCAGGGTGGCCGTCTGGTTCACGTAGTGGTAGGTGGTGTCGTTGGCCAGCCGGAACCGGTCGGTGCTGTAGTAGCCGGTGAGGTAGAGCGAATTCTTCTCGTTGAACTCGTGGCTGAGGTGGGCTGTGACGTCCGAAAACGACGCCGCGCTCTGCGAAAACTGCTTGCTCGGCAGCTGCTTCAGTATCCAGTCGGAGTAGCTGGCGCGCCCGCTGATGATGAAGGAGCTTTTGTCCTTGGCCAGCGGCCCTTCCAGCGTGACGCGGCTGGTGAGCGGCCCAATGCCGCCCGAGCCCGAAAATTTCTTCTTGTTGCCCTCGCGGGTGGTGATGTCCAGCACCGACGACAGCCGCCCGCCGTACTTGGCCGGAATGGCGCTTTTGTACAGCTCCACGCCCTGCAGAATGTCGGGGTTGAAGGCCGAGAAAAAGCCGAACAAGTGCGACGGGTTGTAGATGGGCGCATCGTTGAACAAAATCAGGTTCTGGTCCGTCGCGCCGCCGCGCACGTTGAGGCCGGTGCTGCCCTCGCCCACCGATTTCACGCCCGGCAGCGTCATCACCACGCGCAGAATGTCGGTTTCGCCGAAGGCCGTGGGCACCTGGCGCATGGTCTTGATGTCGAGCTTCTCCACGCCCATCTGCAGGCCCGATACGTTCTTGTCCTTCTCGGCTTCCACCACCACTTCCTTCAGCGTCACGATGTCCTCGTCCACTTCTACTTCCAGCTTGCCGTTGCCGCGCAGCACCACCTGCCGCCGGGTGTTCTTGATGCCCACGCCGCGGATTTTCAGGTCGTAGCGGCCGGTTGGCATCGTGAGCGAGTACGACCCAAACTGGTCGGTGCTGGCCCCAATGTTGGGCGACTCCGAGTAGATGGACGCGCCCACCACCGGCTCGCCGGTCTTGCTGTCGCGGATGTGGCCGGCCAGCGTAGCCTGCCCGCCCGCGCCGCCCGCCAGGCCAATTTCGTACACCTTGTACTCGGCCGCGCTCACCAGGTGCGAGCGCCCGGCGGACTTCGCCACCGGCTCATCTTCAAAATCAGGCACCACACCGCCTGCGCCCTGGGGTTGGAAGAAATCGAGCGGCAGGTCCGGGTTGATGGGCGTGCCGCGGGAAATAAATACGCGGTTCTGGGCATCCACGCCGAAGCGGAAAGGCGTGGGTTGCAGGGCCTGGTAGAGTACCGCGCGCACGGGCTGGTTCTGCACCTGCACCGTCACAAACAGGCTGTCCACGGCCTTCGGGTCGAAGTAGAACCGGTAGTTGGTCTGGGCTTCGAGCTGGCTGGCAAACTGCGCAAACGGCACCCGCACAAAATTGCCGCTCACCGTTTTTTCGGGCGGCGCCTGCTGCCCGTAGCTGGCCAGCACCGGCAGGCCCAGCAACAGCAGCACCAACACCCACATAGAATATGCTTGCTTCATAGAAAATAGAAAGGAGGAGAGGCAAAAAGGAAACGTCGGTACCCAGTCGGCCACAAGCCGGTCGCAGCTATTGTGGCGCCAGGGTATTGTAATAGACCGCTACCTGCGCCAAAGAGCTACCCAGTTGCTCCTTGCCAAAGGATAAATCTTTGTCCCGGATGAATTGCTGCACCTCCTTGCCGTGGTCGGCCAGCAGGCGCACCGCGCCCGATTTGCTGGTAACGGCGTAGTAGGTGCCACCCTTCTGCATGAAAAACCGGTCGGCGCCCACAAACTCCGCGTTGATGAGCCGCTGGCTCAGCTGCTCGTGCAGGCGCTTGGTCCGCTTGGCCAGCACCTGCACGGGGCCATCCACCAGCATTTCGTAGTAGCCCGTGGCAATGGTGCCCCCGGCGCTGCTGTCGGCCACCAGCCGCACAAAGCGGTGGTCGTTGATGAAAAAGTAGCGCACCTGCTCATTAGCCAGCCGCAGCGTGAGCGGGTTGGTGGGCTGCTGCAGCACCACCTGGTCGAGCACCACGTCGTAGGCCAGGCGGAGGTTGGTGAAGTAATGCTCGTTGTAGTACACGCTGCCGGGCTGCCTGTCGGGCGACAGAAAGAACTGATGGCCCATGCGCTCGTTGTAGCGCAGGGAGTAGTCCACGTATTCTGGCCCGTTATACAGCTGCGGGTGGTGTTTGAAGGACTCGTTATACTGCTGCTGGACCGCCGCCACGGCATTGGCTACCAATGCATCAGGGGCAGTGGCCGGGCGCTGGGCCAGCGCGGGCGCACCAAAGCCCAGAGTGACCGCCAACGCCGGCACGATGCTACGAAGTGTTTTCATTGGGATGGAGAGGTCAGGTTAGGTGCAGCGATGTAGGCAAAAGAACATAGCTCGCCTCGGCTCCGTCCGTACTGGGTAGCTGGAGAAAGGAGGCGGATGCGCAATGCCGCAAAAAGCAATGGAGGAAAGGCAACTGGCTGAACTGCGCATCGGGGTAGCGACTGCGGTATCAACCTAAGAGTCGAAGATAATGAATGGCCGGCGAGGGAGCCCCGAAAGGAAACCTGGCGCGCGCAAACTGAGCAGTCGCCTGTTCACTGGCGGTAAGCCAATTAACGAATGCCCAATCTCACGGATTGCGTTTTGCCTGAAAAAGAACGAATTGCGGAACAGTAAAATTGTGGGCGGGCCTGCTACCGCATTTTTAACCCCGGAGTGCAGAGCAGTGTTTTTAATACGCTTTTAATCCCGTCCGGCTACAATTGCCGCTCCGGCCCGTCAGCCGCCCGGCCGGCCGCTTCCGTACACTCTGCCCATGCGCTACGTTTCCCTCGACCTCGAAACCTCCGGCCCGAACCCCGCCCGCCACCAAATCCTGGAACTGGCCGCTGTGGTCGAAGACTCCCGCCACCCGCTGCCCCTGGCCGAATTGCCGGCCTTCCGCCGCGTAGTGCGCCACCCCGAGTATGCGGGCACGGCCGGAGCCATTGCCCTCAATGCCCGCCTGTTCGAGGAACTGGCCCAAAAAGAGCCCAACCCCGAGCTGTGCACGCCCGCCGAACTGCTGCCCCAGCTGCGCGAATTCCTACTCCTGCACGGCTTCCGGCCAGATAAGCACGACTGCGTTTCGGTAACCATGGCCGGCAAAAACATCGCCGTATTCGACCTCGGCTTTCTCAAAGAGCTGCCCGGGTGGGGCACCCTCGTGCGCGCCGAGCCAGCCATGCTCGACCCGGCCGCTTTCTACCTCAACTGGCGCAAAGACTCGCGCCTGCCCAGCATGAGCATCTGCAAGGCGCGGGCGGGCCTGGAGCGCGAAGTGGCCCACGAAGCCCTGGCCGATGCGCTGGACGTGGTGCGCCTGCTCCGCCCATTCTACGAGCTGCCGGTGTATAAGCAGGTGCAGAACAGCGAAGTGCCCGAAGCTACCGAGGAGGCTTAAATGCGCTGCAAGCCCTTAAAAAAGGCTTCCTGGTACGACTTGCCGATGGGTACAAAGTGGCCGCCGCTCAGGTTGGCCGTATTGTCCTCGATGGACTCGATGTGCTGGGTATTGAGCAAGTAGCTGCGGTGTACCCGCATGAAATTCGGGAACGACGCCAGCCGGTTTTCCAGCGCCTTGAGCGTGGTGTACACGATGTACTTGTGCTTGGGCGTCACGATGTTGACGTAGTCGGACAAGGCTTCCACGTACAGCACCTCATCGAAATTGATGCGCACCATGCGGCTGTTCACCTTCACAAACAGGTCGGCGCTGGTGGGGCTGTCGGCGGCGGGCGCGGCCGCTGCGGTGGCCGGAGCCCGCCGCGAGGCCACCCGCTGCACCGCCTGCGTGAAGCGGGCAAAGTCGAACGGTTTCACCAGATAATCGGTCACGCGCAGCTCGAAGGCATCGACGGCAAAATCCTGCCGGGCGGTGGTGATGATGACTTCGGGCGGGTCGGAGAGCACGCGCAGCAGTTCCAGGCCGTTGAGGTGCGGCATCTCAATATCCAGAAACAGGACATCGACTTTGTTGCCCTCGCGGAAAAACGTGAGCCCGGCAATGCCATCGGCCAGCGAGGCCACCAGCTTCAGATTGGGCGTGAGCTCAACGTAGTGCTCCAGCGTCAGCCGGTTGATTTCGTCGTCGTCGATAATGGCGCAAGTCATCATAGTAGGGGCAGGGAAGAGAAAAGGGCGCGAATTGGGTAATTGGCAAGGGGCATTAAAATATTCGCCGATATAAAGTAACCACTCAGGGGGCAAAACATGACAATCGCCCAGAAGGATAACCTGCCGGAATCCGTTCAGTTTAGTTTTGACAAGGATAAGATGCAATAAATAAAGCCGCTACGTATGTAGTTGCTTCAGCTTTTCTGGTTATGATTTGGACGCGTACTTTCGGATTGATGTTGATGGGTTGGATGAGCATTGTGGGGGCTCGGGCCGCCGGCCACCCCAAGCCGCTCACAATGGCGCAAGCCGAAGCCCGCAATGAAATGCCCGCCCCAAGCTTCTCGGGGCAGCTATACGAAGCCCGGCGTGTGAGCAGTTTTCTCGCCGATGCATTAGTGCTCAATAATGCCCAGCAACACGCCGTGCAAGCCTACACCGTTGCCAAGTTCGAGGCCCTGTCGCTGGCCGTGACTGCCGCCGACACCGCCGAAGCCCTTCAACAATACCGGCAGGCCGTGCGGCGCGTACTGGCTCCCAGCCAGCGCGACGTCTACGCGGTGCTGTGCCAGCACCAGACCGATACCCTGCTGCCGCTTGACAGCAGCGAGCTGGCCCTGCGCTAGTTGGTTGTTGATGAATGGGGTGGATTAAGGATTTGAACTGTCATGCAGAGCGCAGCGAAGCATGACGGGCTATGTTAATGACGGGCCGCCATTTCCTGCTGCACCAGCGCCTGCACTTCCGGCTGGTCATAGTCGGCCTCGGCCTGAATGTGGGGCATGAGGCGGGCCATGATGGCATCCTGGCGCTGCCCGGCGGCCCAGGCCTCGGCGTAGGGCGTGTCGGAGAAGGTGACCTGCGAATACAGCGGCACCCACTGGCCGGGAAACTGGGCCGAGATTTTCGCCTCAATTTTCTTTTGCAGAAGGAACTTGGGGTCGGCCACGCGGTCGCGCATCTCTACGAAGTTGTACAGGGCCAGGTCGGCCATGGCGTCATTGTTGGGCTTGCGCTGGGCCTGAAACTCGGCGAAAATGACGTCCCAGGCCGAGTCGCCGTGCTGGTCGAATAGCGCATTGAGCACCGTGCAGTCTTCAAAGCCGGCGTTCATGCCCTGGCCGTAGAAGGGCACGATGGCATGCGCCGCATCGCCGAGCAGCAGCACGTCGTCGCCGTGCTTCCACGGGAAACACTTCACGGTGAGCAACGAGCCGGTGGGGTGCGCGAAAAACTCCTCCGTGAGGGCCGGCATAAGGGGCACAGCGTCAGGAAACACGCGGTCGAAAAAGGCTGTGACGTCGGCCGGCGTTTGCAGGGCGGCGAAGCTCTCGGGGCCTTCAAAGGGGAAAAACAGGGTGGCGTTGAAGGAGCCGTCGAGGTTGGGCAGCGCAATCATCAGGTACTGCCCGCGCGGCCAGATGTGCAGGGCGTTTTTCTCCAGCTGCCACGCGCCGCCCGGCCCGGCGGCAATGGTCAGCTCCTTGTAGCCGTAGTCGAGGAAGTCCTGCGAATAGTCGAACCGGTCGGTGCGCTGCAAGGCGCTGCGCACGGCCGAAAAGGCCCCGTCAGTGCCAAACAGACGGGTGTAGGGTTCGTGGTGCTCCTGCTGGGTGGCGGTGTCGCGCAGGTGCAATTCCTTGGTTTTGAGGTCGATGCCGGTGCACTGCTGGCCGAAATGCAGCGTCACGCCGGTCTGGGCCTCGGCCAGGTCGAGCAGGCGGCGGTTGAGATGGCCCCGGTTCACGGAGTAGATGGCCTGCCCGTCGTGCCCATAGGGTTGGCGGGTGAGGTTGCCGTGCACGTCGTGCATCACGCGGCCACTCATCGGAATGCCTACTTGGCGGATGTCGTTGGCCACGCCCACGCCGCCCAGCGCCTTCCAGCCCCGGTCCGACAGCGCTAGGTTGATGGAGCGGCCCTCCTGGAAACCGGCCCGGCGCGGGTCGCCGCGCCGCTCAAATACTTCTACGGCGTGCCCGCGATGGGCCAGGTACAGCGATAACAGGGAGCCCACCAGCCCGGCCCCCATCACGGTGAGGCGTTCGGTGGTGGGGTGGGAAGGGGTGGGGGTGGCCATTGGAGAGAGGAGCTTGAATACGGGTGGGCAGGAAGCAGCGGCGAAGCTACTACGGCCCGTGCGCTTAGCCAGTAAAGCCCGAAAAACCCGACGGGCTATCAATTGCATTCATCGTCTAAAAATTATAATTGGTCGTAAAATTAGCCAGCTAGGCAACCCTTGGCGGACCTTTGACGAATTAGAACTAAAACAACTTTGGCTATGACACATTTTCGATTTCGGTACAAACGGGCAGGGTATGTGCGGTGGCGGCGTCGGGCAGTTCGGGCCCGGGCTGCGTTGCGGGTATGGCCGCTGTCGGCCGATGCCCGCTATGCGCCCAGCATGGCGGCGTGGCGGCGCGCACAACCCCTGGCAGCACCGTTGGCCCCCATCAGTGCCATGCTGCAGGTGGGTAGCTACCTAGTGGGCGAGGAGAGTGACCCGCAACTGACCGGCCATCCCGATATCAGATACTAACTATTTATTATTCAGGGAAAATAACTTGGCTATTGCAGTGAGAGCATAAGCGGCTGCCAAGGCCTATATCGGGAAAAAGTAGTAGGTTTGCATACTATTTTTAAAAATTCCCGAATAATGCAGCAACGTTACTTCTTTCTTATCCTATGCCTGATGCTGGCGTTGAACAGCTGGGCGCAGGTTCCTCAAACCATCAGCGGCACCGTGCAAACGGAGGCCGGCATGCCCCTGCCGGGGGCCACTATTTTCTTCAAAGGCACCTACAATGGCGGTAGCACCAACGAGGAAGGCCAGTTTCAGATAAAAGCGGATTTTTCTAAGGGCCCGCAGGTGCTATCCATCTCGTTTGTGGGCTATGAGACGCAGGTGCTCACCCTGGCCCAGCCCGACAATGCGCTAGTGGTAACGCTACGGCCCAGCGCCGTGCTCGACCAGGTGGTAGTGGCGGCCTCCCGCGTGGAGGAAAGCATCGGCCAGGTGCCGGTGACGGTGGAAAAGCTCAACCAGCGCCAGGTGGAACAGATTACGACTCCCGATTTGGTGGCCGGCCTCGGCCGCTTCAAGGGCATCGATGTGAGCAGCTCCAGCTTGCTCACCACCAGCTTCAGCACGCGGGGCTTCAATTCCTCGCGCTCGGAGCGGGTTATTCAGCTCTCGGACTACATGGACACGCAGGTGCCCAGCCTGAGCAGCTACTTCGGCAACCTGCTGGGTGCGCCGGTATTGGACGTGGCCAGCGTGGAGATTGTGCACGGCCCGGCCTCGGCCCTCTACGGGGCCAACGCCTTCAACGGCGTGCTACTCACCAACTCGAAAGACCCCTTCAAAGACCCCGGCCTGACGGTGCGCCTGCGCGGCGGCAACCGCGACCTGCTGGACGGCCAGCTGCGCTACGCCACCAAAATCGGCGAGCGGGTGGCGTTTAAAATCTCGGGTGGAGCCACGGTGGCCACCGATTTTATTGCCAATAACCAGGACGCGACTTCGGCCGTGATTGAGCCGGCCAACAACCAGCCGGGTTCGGTCGCTGGCTACGATGCGGTGAGCCGCTACGGCGATGTGAACACGGGCTACGTGTTTGCCAACGTGCTGGTGAACCCGGCCACGCGCCAGCCCTACCAGAACGCGCAGGGCCAGCCCATTCCGACGCCAACTGAGCTGCGCGGCAAAACATTGTTCCTGCCCGGCTTCTCGGAAGCCGACCTGGTGGCCGGCGACAACAAAACGCACTCCTATAAGGTAGCCCCCAGCTTGTCGGTGCTGCTCACCAACAGCATTAAGGCCACGGCCGATTACAAGTACACCAATGCCACCACTACTTACCAGAGCGCCAGCCGCTACCGGTTCGTGAATGGGGGCGCACATCAGGCCCGGGTGCAGGTGGAGGGCCGCAACTGGTTTGTGCGCGGCTTCACAACGCGCGATTTCGCGGGCGGCACAGGGGCGCAGGCCGATGGCTCCTACAACCTCGGTTTCCTGGGCGGCTTTCTGCAAAACCAGGTGGTGCCCGGGGCTACTACCACCACCTACGGCCAGCGCTACGTGGCCACCTACCTGGGCGGCCTGGCAGCGGGCCTGCCGGTGGCAAATGCGGCTTCCGGGGCGGCGGCTACCTTGTTGCAGCCGGGCAGCAAGGAGTTTAATGATGCCCGCGACAAGATTATCCACGACCCGACGCCTGGCCAGGGCGCATTGCTGGTTATTCGCTCCGTTCTCAATGAGGGCAGCGGGCAGTACACGTTCAACAACAACATTGCCGACCTGACCGTGGGCGCGGCCTACCGCCAGTACCTGCTGGGCTCAGATGGCAGCCTGTTTGAGGATACCAAGGGCGGCGACCGCATCCACAACTACGAGTACGGCGCCTACGCCCAGGCCACCAAAACCCTGCTCGACGACCACCTGAAGCTGGCCGCCGCCGGCCGCGTCGACCGGTTCCAGAACTTTGGCACTGCATTTTCGCCCCGGGCTTCGGTGGTGTACTCGCTGGGGGCCGATAAGCTCCAGAACTTCCGCGCCAGCTTCAGCCGCGCTTTCCGGGCACCTACCCAGAACGACCAGTACATCAAGCTCGACGTGGGCCGTGCCTTCCTGCTGGGCAACGTGCGCGGCGGCTTCCAGGGCTACACGCCCGCGCTGGGCAGCCGCGTAGCCGCTGACCCGGCTATTCTAACACCCGCCCGGGCTTCGGAGCTGGCTGCCTACGAATACAACGGTCCGGCGCTCAAGCTGGAAGAAGTGAACAGCTACGAAGTAGGCTACCGCGCCCAGCTGGTGAAGAAGCTGTACGTGGACATCGACTACTTCTACAACGTGTACAATAACTTCATTGCCACCCAGAACTTCATCGGCAACGTGGATGGCAGCCGGCCCACTGCCACCCAAATAGCCAGCGGCGGCAGCGTCAGCTTCCAGAGCCCGGTGCTCCTCAACGGCGCGGCCAACAACACCCGCGTGCTCCAGATTGCGGCCAATGTGGACCAGCGCGTGCAGAGCCAGGGCGCGGGCATCACGCTGAGCTACGCCTTCGCCCCGGGCCTCACCGTGAACGGTAACTACAGCTACAACGACCTCATCACGAAAGACTTCAAGGCCGGCACGCAGTCGTTCTTCAACACGCCGAAGAACAAGTTCAACTTCGGCCTCGACGGCCAGCTGCTGAACCGCGCTCTGAGCTATAACGTGAACTACCGCTGGGTCGAGAGCTTCCTCTACGAGTCGACCTTCGCCACCGGCACCGTGCCCACAGCCCAGACCGTGGATGCCCAACTGGGCTACACCCTCAAGGCGCTGCACACCACGCTGCAAGCCGGCGTCACCAACCTTTTCGACACCGCCAACCTGCAGGTGTACGGTGCGCCCAGCTACGGCCGCATCGGCTATTTCGGGCTGCTGTTCGACATCAAGTAGAAAAAAACATTGCTGATGGAAAGCCCCGGCCAGTTTCTGGTTGGGGCTTTTTTATGGGCATTGAGTAGCGGCTTCCGGCTACGGTGGCGCTTGGCGGTCAGGCTGGTACGCTCCTTGTAAAGGTCCGGCTGCCGCAGCTTCAGGTAGCTGAATACGGTTGAGGTAACCAGCGCTTCTCACCGCTATTATTCGCCCTATTTATGCCCCGTTCCGCCACTGTCCGCCGGCTTGCGCCCGCGCTCACCGCCCTGCCCGCTTCACCCCTCACCGTAGAGAAACCTCCGGCTGCCGCCCTGGCTGGCGGGGCAAAAATCATTCAGCTCATTACCACTCCGGTTTTTCGGGTGGGCGAATACGAGGTGGGCGACGGCTACTGCCCGCACCTGCACGGCCACCCCGGCATTCGCTACTAGCCGGCCGCTCCCGCCACCCACCGAAAGGTGAGGTTGAGGCGCGGGCCGATGGGCCGGGCCGTTTTGGGCAGGGCGTGCTGCCAGTGCTGCTGGGTGGGGCCGCGCATGAGCAGCAGGCTGCCGCTGGGCAGGTCGAGGCCAAAGGGGGCGTAGGCCAGCCCAGCACGCGGGCGCAGCCGGAAGTGGCGCGTAGCCCCCAGACTGAGCGAGGCGATGACGGGCGCGGGGCCGAGCTCGGGCTCATCGTCGGCGTGCCAGCCCATGCTGTCGCGGCCGTCGCGGTACAGGTTCAGCAGCACGCTGTTGAAGCGGGCCTCGGTGGCGGCTTCGAGGCGCTGGCGTAGCGCTTGCAGGGCGGGCAGCCAGGGGCGCGGCTCCCAGGCCAGGCCGGAGTAGGTGTAGCGGGCTTCGGCATCGCCGTACCAGGCGGTAAGGCGCGGCTGCGGAATTTCCTGCCCGAAAATGCGAATGGCCCGCTGCTCCCAGGCCACTTCGGCGGTGAGCTGCGTGAGCAATGCCTCAGCCTCAGCGGCCGGTAGAAAAGTGGGTTCGAACAATAATTCGGCCCGGGGCAGGGGCAGCGGTGAGAGAGCCATAAGAAACGCCGGTAGCGCACGGCCACGCACTACGGGCGGGGCCGCCGATGAGGGTTGGCCTTACTGTTTCGGCATCATGCGCTCAAGCTCCTGCTGCACTTCCTTGGGCTGCTGCTTCAGCATATACGATTGGAAGTACTGGATTCCGTAGGCCAGCACAAAGCACACCAGCAGCGGCGGTAGCCAACTGCGGCTACGGTAAACCGACTGCCCCACGTAGCGCGGCCAGAACCACAGCACGTAAGCCAGAATAGCGGGCAGGTTGAACAGTGGCCCGTACCACAGCCTCAAGCCGAAGCGGGGCAGCGCCCAGCTCAGGGCAATTATACCGGCCAGCAGGTAGGCCAAGATGAAAACCACCAGGCTCAGCAGCGCCCGCTTGCGGTCGAGCCGCCATAGGTTGATGCCCAGCAACACACCGCCCGCCAGCAGCGTGAACGGGATGGAAAACAACACAATGGTCACCGGCGAATACAGCGCGGGCGCGGTTTCGTCGGGCTCAGTAGCATCAAGGGTTTCAACCGGCCGGGGCCTGTCGAGCGCGGCTTCGGCGGCTTCGTCAATGGTGCGCTGGGCGGCGGCCCCGGCTTCGAGGCCGGGGCGCAGGGCGGCTTCTTCGGCGGCGGGCTGGCCCCGACGGCGCAGCTCATCGAGGGCGGCGAGCACGGCGGCCTCGCGGTACTGGACATGGCCGGTCACGTATTCGCGCAGGGCCGCGTCGGTCTTGAGCAGCATCTTGGCGGCGTAATCTTCCATTTTCAATGGGTGAATAGGTGAATGAGCGAATGAGTTATTTTATGGGGTATACGAGAAAAACATTTGCTCATTCACCCATTCGCTCATTCACCCATTGGGTAAGCGCTTCGCCCACCCGCTCCACGTCCTCAAACGAATTATAGAGCGGCACGGGTGCCAGGCGGATAACATTGGGCTCGCGCCAGTCGGCGATGATACCCTGGGCGGCCAGGAAATCGAACAATTCGCGCCCGCGCTCGTGCACCAGCACCGAGAGCTGGCAGCCGCGCTGGGCGGGGTCGGCGGGCGTGATGATTTCGAGCTTATCGGTAGAAAGA
>NZ_JBCEVZ010000006.1:0-129367 GCF_038448715.1 Hymenobacter segetis
CCCGTAGCCCGCGCCCTCACCGACCTGCTGGCTGCGCCTGCCCCCGCGCCCGCCGCCCCGCCCGCCCCCGACCGGCTGGCGCGGCGCTATTTTCAGGAATTAAGCCGTTAGTCCATTGCCACTTTTAGCTCCGAATCCGGTTCTTTACTACGGCCTGCTGGCGTTTTGCCTGCTGCTGGGCGCGGGGCTGCTGGTGCTAGCCTGGCGGCGGCCGCGCCGGCGGCAACTCACGGCCCGGCTGCTGGCCAGCGCGGCGGCCGTGGCGGCGCTGTGGTCCACGGCCCTCCCACCCTTGCGCCACCTGCCCGCCGCCCGCGCCGAGGCCATTCTCCTCACCCCCGGCTACTCGCCCGATACGCTCCGGCAGCTGCGCCAGCGGCTGGGCGCGGGCACGGCAGTGTGGGCGTACGGCGACGTGGAAAAAGTCGCGAAATCGCGCCCGCTGGCTAGTCTGCTCACCTTGGTCGAGCAACGGCCGGTCCTGCGCCGCCTGCACATTCTGGGCCACGGCCTGCCGGCGGCCGACCTGCCGCTGCTGGGCGCATTGGTCGTTCAGCAGCACCCAGGGACACCATTTGCGGGCATCGGCACCGCTTTTTGGTCGGCGAAATTGTCTTTGGGCGAAACAATGCGGCTGGAAGGCACGGTAGCGGCAGCCGGTCAGCCGGCCGCCGCTTGGGTGGTGCTGCGGGCCGCCGGCACCGGGCGCGATTCAATAAAGCTGCCCACCGGCGGCGGGTCATTTCGCCTGCGCTACCAGCCCAAGACGGCCGGGCTGACTACTTATGAACTGCTGTTGCGCCGCCCCGGCCGGCCGCTGCTGAGTGAGCCGGTGCCCGTCGAAATCACCACGCCCACCTTACCCGCCGTGCTGCTGCTCACGGCCACGCCTTCTTTCGAGTTCAAGTTTCTGAAAAACTACTTGGCCGAAGCGCACTACCCCGTGGCCCTGCGCACGAGCGTGAGCCGGGGCCTAGTTCAGACCGATTTTGTGAACCAGCCGGCCCAGCCGCTCGACCGCCTCACACCGGCGCTTCTGGCCCATTATTCAGTCCTGATTGCGGATGCGGCCACAGTAGCTGCCCTTACGGCTACCGAAACGCAGGCCCTGCAAGCGGCCATGCGGGCCGGCCGCCTCGGCCTCATCACCCTGGCCGAGGCCGCGCCGCTGCCCCGCACCGCGCCTGCCCGCGCCGATTTCACGGTGCAACTCCGGCCCGCCAATGCGGCCCTGCTGCCCATCGCATGGCCCGATGCGCCCGGCGAAGCCCACTCGTATTTACCCGCCCAGCTACAGCCTAATTCGGAATTACGAACCCTCATTACCGGGCCGCGCCAGCTATTGCTGGCCGCCAGTCGGCGCGTGGGGCTGGGCTTCGCGGTGGTGTCGGTGGTACCCGAAACGTTTCGCTGGGGGCTTCAGGGCCACGCCGCTGTCTATGCTTCTTTCTGGAACCGGCTGCTGGCGGCCGCCGTGCCACCGGCCCCGGCCGAGGCCAGCTGGCATGCGGGCAGCCGCTGGCCCCGGCCGGCGCAGCCGCTCACGCTGCATCTGGAATCAGCTTTCCCCACCACTTCGCCCACCGTGGCGGCACTGGCCGGCGGCCCCGCCGTGTGCCTGGCCCTGCGCCAGGATACCCGCCTGCCCGAGTGGAGCACGGCGCAGTTCTGGCCCAACGCAGCCGGTTGGCACCAGGTGCGCGGGCCGGGCCGCATCAGCCACCATTTCTACGTGTACCCGCCCACCTCCTGGCTGGGGCCGGAACTGAAGGAGCGTCAGCAAGCCGCCACGCAACTGGCCGCCGAAACCAAAGCTCCAAAAGCTACCGAAGCCGCGCCAGATACAGTGACGGAGCCGTGGGCGGCGGGGTGGTTTTTTGGGCTGTTTCTGCTGGCCGCCGGGTACCTGTGGCTGGAGGAAAAGCTGTAGAGCCGCGACCCTTCGCGTCTTGGCATTCACACGGTTTGAGTATCATAAACACTACCGTTCAACGCCGAGACGCGAAGGGTCGCGGCTCTACTTGGCTTCGCCGCCCACGCGCTTTTGCCAGGCGGGGTAGTCTTTGGCCAATAATTCGGCGGGCCAGACCCCGGCATACAGGTAGCCGGCGCGGCGCTCATTTTCGATTTCGGTGAGCTGGTAATGCACCTGGCTGTCGCGGCCCACGAAGATGGGCCGGTCAGTACCCAGCTCATAGAAGCGCGCCCAGAGCACCGCGCCGGGCGCGGGCACGATGACGCGGTCGCGGCCCCGGGGCTCTTTCGGCGCGGCAATTTCCTTCAGCACCCGGTTGGGCATCTTCACTTTTTCAAACCAGCGCACTGCGCCTTCGATGGCCGCTTTCTCAGCGGCCGTGGGCTGCTCGATGTCCATCAGAAAGCGTACGATGCTGACGGATTCTTCGCCGCTGAGCGAGGGTAGCTCGAAGGCGCGGGCCTTGGCCGGCAGCAGGCTCACTTCGTCGTATTGGGCGCACCAGGCGGTGGGCTGGCCGTTGCTGATGTACTGGGTGCGCAAGATGCACTCAATGCCCCGGGCCACGGCGGCTTTGGAGAGGGCTACCAAATCGGGGTCGACGGTGGCAAAGGCCCCCTGCTGGCGGGCCACGCTGCGCAGCACGGTCAGGGCCCGAATCATGGCGTCGTCGTTGAAGGTAATTTCGTGGTGGTAGCCGCTCAGGTCGGGGTAAAACTGGGGGAAACCGCCGTTGGGATACTGCATCTTGAGCAGGTAACGGATGCCATTTTCGGCCCCTCGGCGGTAAGCCAGGTTGTTGGTTTTCTGGAAGGCGGCGACGAGGTAGTTGATTTCGCGGGTCGTGGCGTCGTTGTCGATGGTGGCATCGTTCAGGTTCTTGCTGTCGAGCAGGCCGGCGCGGGCACCCGCGCTGAGGCGGGCGGCGTAGTTCACCTTCACCTCGCCCAGCGCCTTGGGCCAGCCGCCCACGGCGCGCTGGTAGAGCAGCATCTTCTCGGCCGTGGTATCAATTTGGGCAGCGGGCACGGGCGGGGTGGCGCGCACCGCCCCGGTCAGCGGGTTCCAGCGCCCGCCAAAGGTCCAGGCGGCGGTGAGGTCTTTGGATTTCGGCGCGCCCTCGGCGGTGCTCAGGTTGTCCTGAAACCAGGCGTAGTCGCCGCCCTGGCGGTGGCAGCCGGCGTAGTACACGCGCCGCCCCCAAAGCTTCGCCCCCGGCCCCGAGGCGGCGTGGTAGATGTCGGCATCGGCCATATTCGCCGCAAACCGGCAGTCCACCAGGTAAAACTGCGCCTCCCGGTGAAAGCGGCCCAGCTTGAAGCCGTCGTCACCGCTGAAAGTGCAGTTGCGCAGCACGGTTTTCGAGTCACGGTTGCCGGAGCCGTCGTGCCAGATGGCGGCCTCCTTGCTGTGGCAGATGAAGCGGCAGTTTTCGGCATAGGCCCAGCCGCGCGGGCAGTAGAAATCCACGCCGCCCTCCATGGTGCAGTCTTTGAAATAGTACGCGCCGGCCTCCGTGTCCCAGGGGCTCACCGTATCGCCGCCCAGCGCCCGGAACGTGCAGTGCCGCACCACGAGGCGAGTAGCGCCGGGCAGGGCGCGCAGGGCCATCTGGTGGCCGGTTTTGCTCACGGTTTTCTTGCCGGTGGGCGCGCTGGGGCAGGCTATGGTGATTTCGCCCGTGGCGTCAAAGCCGTAGCTGTTGATGACGCTCAGGTTTTCGAGGGTGAGGTCGGGGCTGTTGCGCAGGTTGAGTGTGGCCACGCCCCAGTCGCCGGCGGTGGTGCCGGGGCCGCAGCTCCATTCGTCGCGGGCCTGCGGGTAGGTCAGGATTACCCCGGCTTCGCTCTGGCCTTTGAGTACCAAATTATTCTTGCCGTCGATGAAGACCTTCTCGCGGTAGGTACCGTTTTTGATGAAGACGGTGCGGGGCCGGGCCGCCGTTTCGGGCAGGCTGTTGATGGCCTCCTGAATGGTGCGGTAGCTGCCCGAGCCATCGGCGGCCACGGTGATGGTTTGGGCGCGGGCCGGCAGCAGGCACAGCCCCAACAGCAGCAGCATGGCCAGGCCCAGCAGGCGCAGAAAAGTCGTTTTCATCGAAGGAAGAAGGATTTGCGCTACCGGGGATTAGCTCAGGAAATCGTCGCGACGGGGCGTGAAGGCATCCACCAGCACGCCGGCCTCGGTGCACACCACGCTGTACCACGCCAGCGGCGGCACGTAGCAGCTGTCGCCGGAGCGCAGGGTGTGGATTTCGGTTTCGATGGTGTACTCGAACACCCCACTTTCCACGTAGCTGAGCTGGGCGTGCGGGTGCTGGTGGCGGGCTCCCACCCCATCGGTTTCGAAAGCCACGAGGGTGAGCATGAGGTCGGGGCCGTGGGCCAGCACCTTGCGGCGCACGCCGGGGCCCGTGGTTTCCCAGGCGGCTTGGGCATCGGTTACGAAGGCGGGTTGGGCAGCGGGTTGTGGGGTCATGGCAGTGAATAAAAAACCGGTCGGACCTTAAAAGTCCGACCGGTTTGGGGTGTCGCCAAGAGTGGCGGGCTTTTTAATTGCGCAATCGTTCCCGAGCGTAGGGTGCGGGGGCAAGCCCTACCGGGTACGACCCCGCACCCTGCTTCGTTAATACCCCTCGTTCTGCTTGAAGCCGGCATTTTTGTTCGTATCCACCGTGCCCTGCGGGTACGGCAGCAGCTCCTTGCCCTTGCCGGGCGCATATTCCGAGGCCACGTTGGCGATGGAAGCCGCCGTCACGGCCGTGCGCCAGGTTACGGCAGTGGTGCCAGTAGGTGTGGTGGCCGGCGAAGGCCGGTAGAACGAGCGTGCCCACACCACCTGCCCGCCGGTGACGCGGTAGTACATGTTGGCGGGCACGAAGGCGTAAGGGGCCAGCCCGTTCATGAGCAGCGTAAGGTTGGCGCGGGCTTCGGTGATTTTGGTACCGAGCAGGTTCCAGCGTAGCAGGTCGTATTTGCGGATGCCCTCGCCGCCAAATTCCAGGAACCGCTCGTTGGCGATGGCCGCAAACATGGCATCCTGGTTAGCCGGGGTCGGAATCTGGCCCAGCGTGGTGCTGCCCCCGAAACCGCGCTGGCGCACTTCGCGCAGGGCCGCCACGGCCGCCGGGGTCGGGCCTTTGTTGATTTCGTTATCGGTTTCGGCAAACATCAGCAGCACGTCGGCGAAGCGGATGAGGGGCCAGTTGTAGCCCAGGTAGTTGCCCGTGCCGTTGAGGGTGGGCACGCGCCAGTCGCGGCGGAATTTGCCATCGGTGAGGGCGGCCAGGGTTACGCCCTTCTGGTTGTTGGTGCCGTCGATGCTGTAGGTGGTCAGGGTGATATCGCGGCGCACATCGGTTGAGTCGAAGGCGTAGAAGTAAGTGGGCAGGGGCCGAATCTGGGCCTGGGTGCTGCCGTAAATGGGCGAGGAACTCAGCAGCGGGCCGCTGTAGTAGCCCAGCTTGCTATCGCCCGAAATGCTGGACCCGCCCATCGCCACCTGGAAGATGATTTCGTTGGAAGACGACTCCGGCCGCAGCTCATTGATGCTCTTGAACAGCTCGCGGTAGCTCGGGTTGAGGGTGTGCTCGCTGCGCCGGTTCATCAAATCCAGGCACTCCTGCCGGGCAATGGCGTAGGAGGCGAGGTAGTCGGTGGGGCGCGTCATCTGGGTGCCGTGCAGCGAGTAGCCGCCCCGGAACAGGGCCAGGCGGGCGCGCAGGGCCTTCACCGCGCCCTTGGTGATGCGCTCGTTGGTAGTACCGGCGGCCGAGCGCCAGGGCACCAGCTTCTCAGCCACCAGCAGGTCGGCAATGAGACGGTCGTAGGTGGCGAGGCGGTCGGTGTTGGGCTGAGTGAGCTCGCCGCCGGCCAGGGCCGTGGTGTAGGTGGGCACCAGGGGCGCGGGCACGTCGCCCCAGTTCCGAATCAGCTCGAAATAATACTGCGCCCGGAGCGTCAGCACTTCGCCATACAGGCGGTGCAGGGCAGCAGTATCGGCCGAGGAGCCAGAGGTGTAGAGCGGCATCTTCGGGATGCTCTGGATGCAGATATTGGCCCGCTCCACGCCCTGGTACAGGTTGTTGAAGGGGTTGGTGACTTCGGGGTTGGAGGGCTCGGCAGTGTAGCGCGAGATGCTGCGCGAACGGCCGTCGAAGGGGCCGGGCGCGCCCTGCATCTCGTCGGTGTCATACGGGTAGTAGCAGCTCAGGCGGGTGCCGTAGCCGGTATCGCCCGAGAGCATATCATATGCCCCAATTACGGCGCTGGTGGCACTGCCTACGCTGCTGAAAGCCTGCTCGTTGGTATAGAGCGAATCGGGCTTCACGTCGAGGTAGTCTTTGCAGGCCGGCAGGGCCACAGCGGCGGCCAGCGCGGCGGCCACGGCCAGGGTGGAACGGAAAAATATCGGTTTCATCGGAGGATGGGAATTTTCAGGTTGGGAAGATTACAGCGACAGGTTCACGCCGAACAGCAGCACGCGGCTGCGCGGGTAGCCGGCGTAGTCCACGCCCGGCGTGAGCGGCGAGGCGCGGCGGGTGTTGGCCTCGGGGTCGTAGCCGCTGTATTTGGTCCAGGTGTAGAGGTTGTTGCCGGTCACGTAGAAGCGCAGCTGCGTGAGCTTGGCCTTCGCAATCAGGGCTTTGGGCAGCGAGTAGCCCAGGGTGATGTTGTTGAGGCGGATGAACGAGCCGTCCTCAATGGCCCAGCTGTGCACGAACAGCGTGCGGGTGGGCTGCCAGATTTTGGCGTTCTGGTTGAGGTTGCGCGAGGTTTCTAGGTCGGTAATCGGCACGCCGTTGTTGTCGATGGTGCGGTACCGGTCGTTCATCATCGTGAGCAGGTTGCTGAACGGGTTCACGGCCGTGGTGAACTCCACCTTGTTGGCATTGAACACCTGGTTGCCATACACAAAGTTGAAAAACACGCTGGCATCGAAGCCTTTGTAAGTGAACTGCTGGTTGATGCCGCCCGTCACTTTGGGGTTGGCGTTGCCGATGGCCACCCGGTCGTTGGCATCCACGATGTTGGTGGCCGCGCCGGGCGTGTCCACCACGTTTTTCAGCTTGATGATGCCGGGGGCCAGGGGCTGGCCCTGCACGGCCACGTCGTTGGCCACGCCGGGCTTCAGCGTCCAGGTGCGGGTGGTGGCGTTGTAGCCCGTGAAGTCGTCGGCGGTGTAAAAGCCGTCGGTCTGGTAGCCGTAGAAAATACCCACCGGGTCGCCCACGCGGGCCAGGAAGTCGCTGGCAATGGTAGTGCTGGCCCAGCCCGAATACACGCCGGGAATGGCCGTAATCGGCCCCAATTCCTCAATGCGACCCCGGTTCATGGAGGCGTTGCCGCTGGCCGACCAGGTGAAGTCCGGCGTTTTGAGCACGGTGCCGGCCAGCTGGAATTCCAGGCCGCGGTTGGTGGTAGAGCCCACGTTCTGGAACTGCGTCTGGTAGCCCAGGGTGGGCGAAATCGGCACGTTCACGAGCAGGTCGTGGGTCGAGTTGTAGTAGGCATCGACGGAGAATTGCACCCGGTTGTTGAACAGGGCCAGGTCCACACCCACGTTGCGGGCAGTTGTGGTTTCCCACTTCAAAAACGGGTTGGGCAGGCCCGTAACCACCGTGCCCAGCGCAATGGCGTGGTTGAGCGAGTATTGGCCCAGGCCGGTGCGGTAATACTCGCTGTAGCCGAAGTCATTGATGCGGTTATTGCCGGCTAGGCCGTAGCTCAGGCGCAGCTTCAAATCCGAAATTGTGTTCGACAAGGACTTCATGAAATCCTCCTTCGACACGCGCCAGGCCAGCGAGGCAGCCGGGAAGTAGCCCACCCGCCGCCCGGGGGCAAACTTCGATGAACCATCGGCTCGGAACGTCACCGTGGCCAGGTATTTATCGTCAAACGAGTAGTTGAACCGCCCAAAGCCCGACAGCAGATGCTGGAGCGTGGGGTTGTCGCTGGTGGGCGTGGGCTGCTGGAACGAAGCCGACGGCAGCACACCCTGGTTGATGTTGGCAATGGCCTGTTCGGCAGTGATATCCAGCGGCAGGAAGTTGGTTTGCACGGTTAGAATCCGGCTGCTCTGCTGATAGATTTCCTGACCAACCAAGGCATCGAAGGAGTGCTTACCGATTTGGTGAGCATAGCTCAGCACGTTCGACTGGTTGATGGACAGCGCCGAGCCGGTGGCAATGGACACGAACGGCTGCAAATTGAAGCCGCCGCCGGGCTGGCGGATGGCCGGCGAGTTACGCCCCGAGAAGTTTTCCAGCGTTGAGTTGCCGAAATCGAAGCCCACCGTGGAACGGAAAGCCAGGTCCTTAGTGAAGTTGTAGGTGGCGTTGGCGGCCAGGTTCAGGGTGCGCTGCTTGTCGTGGCGGATGTCGCTGCCGATGGCCAGGATGGGGTTTACCAGCGTGGTATTGGAGGCGAAGGTTTCATCCAGCGTACTGGGGTCGAAACCGCCGGGCAGGTTGATGGCCAGCGGGATGTACTCGATGGAGTTGCGCAGGCGCGTGGTGGTGGTCGAGAGCTGCGACGACGTGCCGAGGCCCTCCACCTTCTGGTCGTTGAAGCGCACGTTGATGCCGAAGCGGAATTTCTCAGTGGCCTTGTTATCGAAGCGGAAGTTCACTAGGTTGCGGATGAAGCCCGAGCCCAGCTGGATACCGTCTTCGTTGTTGCGGGTCAGGCTCAGGGCGTAGGTCGAGTTATTGCCGCCGCCCGAGAGCGAGACGTTGTGCGTCTGCTGGAAGGCATCGCGGCCGAACACCTGGTCCTGCCAGTCGAGGAAGGGCGAGTTGCGGCTCTGGTTCAGCGTGTCGCTGTTGTAGTTTTTCGATTTGAAGAACGACTTGAAGGTGTTCAGGCCGCCAAACGTGGTGGTGTTGCCGGCAGCGCGGTCAATGTTCAGGGCGCGCTCGTACTGGTAGTTCACAAAGTCGGTGGGCTGCATCACGTCCAGCTTGCGCGAGAGCTGGCGCACGCCCGCGAAGCCGTTGTAGGCCACCACCAGCTTGCCTTCCTTGCCGCCCTTGGTGGTAATGATGACCACGCCGTTGGCTCCACGCGCGCCGTAAATGGCGGTAGCGGCCGCATCCTTCAGCACGTCCACGGACTGAATATCCTGGGGCGAAATCACGTTCAGGGCGTTTTCCACCTGCACGCCGTCCACCACATATAATGGCGAGTTGTCCTGCGTCACCGACCCGCCGCCGCGAATGCGGATGTTCACGCTCTGGTTGCCGGGCGTGCCCTCCGAGCTCGTGACCTGCACACCGGCCAGCCGGCCGCTCAGCGCCTCGGCGGCCGAGTTCACCGGCACGTCCTTAATCTGCTGCGCGCTCACCGACGATACCGAGCCCGTCACGTCGCGTCGCTGCACGGCCTGGTAGCCAATCACCACCACGTCGTCGAGCTGCTTGGCATCCACGGCCAGCGTCACGTCAATCTGGCTTTGGCTGCCCACGGCCACTTCCTTATTGGCGTAGCCCACAAAGCTGAAGCTGAGCGTAACCGCGCCCGTGGCGGGCACATTCACCTCATAGTTGCCATCGGCCCCGGTCGAGGCCCCGTTGTTGGTGCCTTTCACCAGCACCGTCACGCCGGGCAGGCCTTCCTTGGAATCCGATGCCCGCACGGTGCCCGTGAGGCGGCGCGTGGCCTGTGCCCAGGCCCGCGGGCCATGCGCTAAGCTGCTGATTAATATCAGCCAGAACAGTAGAGTGTAGCGGTTTTTCATCAGAAAAAAAGGTTTGGGTGAGAATTGGCAATGCGAAGGAGAGCGAGATGGGCTGCGGCCGCGAGACGAATGCAGCGAAATAAAATATCTACAAATAGCTATTTTATTTCTTATCAGCCCATTAAAAGTCTGGTTTTATTCGCCGTACGCCAAGCAAACGCGCTTTTATAGTTGCGCAATCGTTCCCGGCAACGATGCCAACCGGCTTCCCTCCCACCCTCATCATTCCCCAACCCCCTGTTCAACTGACAGGGCACAAAAAAAGCCCCCGCGTAGGCGGGGGCTTTTTCACAAATACTGACCGGCTTTGGTCAGCTTACGCTAATGCTTAGTTCTTCTCGATGCGACGCACGGCGGTTACGTCGCCTTGCTTCACTTCGAGCAGGTAGATGCCGCGGGCCAGCGTGGCCGGCAGCGCCAACTGCTTATCAGCACCCAGCGTGGCCGGAGCCAGCACCACGCGGCCGGTCAGGTCGCGCAGGGCTACGGTAGCCGCGCCAGCCGTAGGCAGGGCCACGGTGATGCGGTCGGTAGCCGGGTTCGGGAACACCGACAGGCCGGGCAGGGCCTGGCTGGCGGCCGTGGCCGAGCCGATGAAGTTGGTGATGGTCAGGTCGTCGAGGTTGATGCGGGGGTTCTGGCCCACCGTGGCATTGGTCGTGTTAAAGCGCAGCCGCACGTTGCCGCTCCGGTTCACCGTCAGGGCATAGGGGGTCAGCGTGCTGGTGAGCGTGGTCGGCGTGCCGGCAATAGGCTGATAGTTAGCACCGCCGTCGGTGGATACTTCGGCCGTGAACGTGATGCCCGTGTCACCACCGTATAAGCCCGCCGAAATGGTAACGATGCCCGCGCCGTTGGGCTTGTCGAAGTTCATGGCAATGGAGCCGCCGCCGCGAATACGGGCCGACTTGGCCTGGTTCACCCGGTCGTTGAACAAGTCGCCCACCAGGGCCTGGGTAAACGTCCAGGCGCCGGAGCGCAAGGCTACGGGCGCGGCATCGGTGTAGCTGGTGCGGACGCCCTGCTCAAAATCTTCGTAGGCAACAGTCGTGGCAGCGGCTACTACCGCGAAGTCCAGCGTGTTAGAAGCCGTACCGCCGTTGGTTACCGTCACGGTGAACTGGCCAAGGGTGGCAATGGCGCTGGCGGGAATGTTGACGGTGATGGTGGTGGTGCCGGTAACCGTGGCCGCCGTGTAGTTCTGGCCGCGGAAGTTCACCTGCGTGGTAGCCGTCAGGTTGGTGCCCCCTACGGTGAGTACGAAAGCGGGGCCACCTACCACGGCACGGGCCGGGCTCAGGGTCGTGATGGTGGGCGTAGCAGCCACCGTCACCGTAAAGCTGGTGGTGCTGGTGGCCGTGCCGCCGGGCGTGGTCACCACGATGGGGCCGGTAACGGCCGTAGCGGGCAGCACGAACGTGATGGTAGTAGCATTCACCACCGTGAAGCCGGTGACATTAATGCCGCCTACCGTTACAATGGTAGCACCTGTGAAGTTGGTACCCGTCAGGGTTACCGTGGTGCCGGCCGCGCCCGTGGTGGGCGTGAAGCTGGTGATGGTGGGAGCCGAAGCCGTTACGGTGAAGGTGCCGGTGCTGGTAACCGTGCCGCCGGGCGTGGTCACGGCGATGGTACCGGTGGTGGCGCTGGCGGGCACGGTGAAGGTGATGGTGGTAGCGTTCACCACGGTGAAGCCGGTGATGGCCACGCCGTTCAGCGTGACGGCGGTAGCACCGGTCAGGTTAGTGCCGGTGATGGTGACGGTGGCACCAGCCGCGCCGGTGGTGGGCGTGAAGCTGGTGATGGTGGGCGCGGGCGTAGCCACGGCGGTTACGGTGCCGGTTACGTTCACGTTCACGGAGGTGGCGCCGGTGCTGTTCAGGGCCACGTTGCCGGTGAAGGTGCCGGTAGCGGCACCCGTCAGGCGCACGTAAACGGGCGTATTAGCAGCGGTGCCGCTGGTCTGGGGCACAGTTACGGTAGCGGCAAAGCCGGTGGTGGCGCTCAGCGAAACTTCGTAGCCGGCCGGGGCCGTTACCACGATGCCCGCCGTGAGCGACGTGCCGCCTACGGTGATGGTCTGGGTGGCCGAGGGCGTGCCCACTACCGTGCTGAACGCCGTGAGGCTGGCCGGCGTGCCGGTGATGGTGGCCGTGGCAGCCGAGTTGCAGCCCGCGTTCAGAGGGGTATCGGTGGCGGTGAGGACCACGGGCGTAGCGCCGCCGGTGGGGTTCACCGTGTTGGCACCCGAAGGCCAGATGCCGTCGGCATCGCTGTTGCAGTTCAGCACGGCACCGCTCACGATGCTGCGTTCCTCTACGCGGCGCACACCGGTGGCGAGCGTGTTGGGGAGCACGGCGTTGTAGGAACCATCGGTAACGCCGTAGGTGGCAATGGTGCCGGTGGCAACGCCTACATTCTCAACCAGCGCACCGCTCACGGGGCGGCCGGTGCCGGCGGTGTTGTCGTAGGTGAACACCAGGTTTTTGGGCGTGGCCGACGACGAGCCGGCCAGCTGCGTACCGGTGGTGGTGGTAGCGCCGAAGGCGAGTACCGTAGCCCCCTGGTCCAGGGCGCGGCGGGCCACAATGGTCGCCGGGGCCGCATCCGTAGCCAGTACAATCATCGGAAACAACACGTTGCCAGCCGTAATGAAGCGGGCGTTGGTCGAGTTCACGAAGCCAAACCAGCCGGTGTAGCTACCAGCGGCATCGGTGGTGAAGGTGGCATAGCTACCCGCCGTGCTCAGGCTGCCCGTCGAGGAAGTAACGTAAGTGGAAGTAGCGGTGGTGGTACCGGGCGTGAGCGACAGCACAACGCCCGCCGCGCCGGTCGTGCCGAAGTCGGTGGCGGTGGCGGCCTGCACGTAGTAGCGATACATGGTGCTGGGCGTGAGGTTAGTTAGCGTGCCGCGAAACACGAAGGCCAGGCGCGGGCCGGGGTTGGTGGTGGTGGTAGAGTTGTTGCCGCTGCTCAGGTACTGGGGCACAATAACCCCGGTGAAATCAGCCTGGGTGATGTTCTGGGCCTGTGCTGCCAGGGTGGGCCACATGAGGGCCAGCACCGCCAGGCAGGAAAGCAGGCGCGTTGTGAAGAAATGCTTCATAGACAAAAAATAAAAGGTAAAAAGGGAAAAGAGAAGGTGAAAAAAGTGAGTAACGTTAAGTATCGCAACCGCGCTCATGTACCCCAAAGATAGACCGGCGCGCGCGGTTGGAAAGTTACGGAATTATCTCCTACCCAAAACCCGGCCGCCCGGGCCATTGGATGCAGCCTGGGCCTTGAGCTTTGTAGTTGGAGGAGCCGTTTTTTATTCCCAAAGGGGGTAATGTTCCAGATGCACTTCCTGCTCGAAGAATATCCGCGTGCTCTCTTCAAAAGAGCGGGTGAAATCCGACACGTAGAAGTGATGCGCGGGCGGCGTGACAGCCGCGGGAGCCAGCAGGCCGTGGCCGGCGAGGTACGCTTCGGCCGCTGCCGCCACCACGTCCGACGCATCCAGCACGTCCACGCGGCCGGCGTAGAAGCGCGCAATCTGCTCCTTTATCAGCGGGTAGTGCGTGCAGGCCAGCACCAGGGCATCGATGCCAGCCAGGGCCGGATTGCCTAAATACGTCCCGATGATATCATCCGAAATGGAGTTTTTGAAGAAGCCTTCCTCAATCATGGGCACCAGCAGCGGGGTGGCCAGCGACTGCAGGTCCACGCCGGCATCGAGGTCGTCGACCTTTTTCTTGTACACGTTGGAGTTCACCGTCTGCTTCGTGCCGATGAGGCCTACGCGGCGGCCGGCATAGGCCTGGCCCAGGTGCGCCACAATGGGGTCAATCACGCTCAGCACCTGGGCTTTGCTGCCCACGTACTCGCGCACCAGCTCGTAGGCGGCGGCCGAGGCCGAGTTGCAGGCAATGACAATCAGCTTGCAGTGCTGGCGTAGCAGCAGGTCGCAAATCTTGATGGAATAGGCTTGGATGGCAGCCGTGCTTTTGTCGCCGTAGGGCAGGTGCGCAGTGTCGCCGAAGTACACGATGCGCTCGTGGGGCAAACGGTGGGCCACGGCCCGCGCCACCGTGAGGCCGCCAATACCGGAGTCGAACATGCCAATGGGCCGGGCGGCCAAAGCCGCCGAAACGGCCGGCGCGGGAGCAGCAATAGTCATAAGGCAAAGGTAGCCGGGTTGGTATGGAACGTCATGCTCATCTAGCGTCCACGCAGCCGAAGCATAACCTGCTATTGTCCACTGCCTGTTATATTTCCGCCAATTTTCAGCTCAACTCTTTTTCTAATGAGCACCATTCTGGACGAAATTGACCACGCCCTGGCCGCGCACGATGCCCGCCTGGGCCGCCCCGTCGCCATTTACCTCGGCGAGCGCAAGCTCACCCAGCTCACCCTCGATGCCGCCCGCGCCGTCCTCCCCGACCTCAGCACCGACGCCGGCCGCCCCCTCGCCTACCGCCACCTGGAGCTGCTGCGCGATGAAGTGAACCTGGATGGCCTGCGGGTGATTTAGCTTTTCGGTACCAGCAGCGGCTGAAGCACCGCCCACACCGTGCGGGCCACAATGCGGTGCCCGGCCGGCGTGGGATGAATGCCATCGGCTTGGTTCAGGGCGCGGTCGCCGCCCACGCCGGCGAGCAGGAAGGGAATGAGTACGAGGTGGTTTTTGATGGCCATTTCCTGGTAGAGGGCTTTAAAATCCTTCGCATAGGACTGGCCCATGTTGGGCGGAATCTGCATGCCGGCCAGCACGATTTGCGCGCCGGGGCTGCGCCGCCGCACCGTGTCGATGATGCCTTGCAGGTTTTCGCGGGTGGCCGAAAGCGGGAGGCCGCGCAGGCCGTCGTTGCCGCCCAGCTCCAGCACAAATATGTCCACGGGTTGCTTCAGAATCCAGCCCACGCGGCTGCGGCCGCCGGCGGTGGTTTCGCCACTCAGGCCGGCGTTTATCACTTCGTAGGGCAGGCCGAGGGAGTCGATTTTCTGGCCAATGAGGCCGGCAAAGGCCTGTTCCGGTTCCACGCCGTAGCCGGCCGTGAGGCTGTTGCCGAAGAACAGCAGGCGCTTTTTAGTGGCGGGCGTAGCGGCGGGAGCATTAGCGGCCGGAGCTTCGGCAGCAGCTGGCTTTTCGGCCGTGGGGCCGGCGTTGCAGGCGGTGAGGGCCAGCCCGAGCAGGGCGGCCAGGGGCAAATGGAGGAATTTCATGAGCAGTATTTTGGGCACGAAACCGTAAAGTCGGAAAACATGCCGGGGGTTTCAACGTCTTTGGTAACGAACGGGCAGCGGCGCGGTTGTGTGCCGAGGGCTTTGGCATTTGAAAGAACGTCAATGGAAGCACGGTCATGCTGAGCGCAGCCGAAGCATCTCTATCGCGCAACGCAATCCAATCGATAGAATTACTTGCGCGGTAGAGATGCTTCGGCTGCGCTCAGCATGACGTTCGTTTTTCGTTTTTCTCCTCCTGCTGCCTCCCCCATACCCTCCTACCCTAACTACATGTCCATCCTCCGCGTCGATAACCTCACCAAAACCTACCCCAGCGGCGGCCAGCCTCTCACCGTGCTCCACGCTGTGAGCTTCGACCTCGCGGCCGGCGACACCTTTGCCATCGTTGGCCCCTCGGGCTCGGGCAAAACCACCCTGCTGGGCCTCTGCGCCGGGCTTGACCGCGCCACATCAGGGAGCGTGTGGGTCAATGGCATCCAGCTCGATAACCTGAGCGAAGACCAGCGCGCCGCCGTGCGCAACGAGCACGTGGGCTTCATCTTCCAGAATTTCCAGCTCCTGCCCACCCTCACGGCCCTCGAAAACGTGCTGGTGCCGCTGGAGTTGCGCGGCCAGCGCGGGGCCACCAAAACCGCCCTCGAACTCCTCGACCGCGTGGGCCTGGCTGCCCGCGCCGGCCACTACCCGGCCCAGCTTTCGGGCGGCGAGCAGCAGCGCGTGAGCTTGGCCCGCGCCTTCGCCAACCGCCCGGCGGTGCTCTTCGCCGATGAGCCCACCGGCAACCTCGACCCCGACACCAGCGAGCGGGTGGTGAACCTGTTGTTTGAGCTCAACCGAGAAGCCGGCACCACCCTGGTCCTGGTGACGCACGACCTGGAGCTGGCCGCCAAAACGCAGCGCACGCTGCGGCTGCGCGGTGGCAAGGTGGTGGAGGAAATGCTGACCTGAGCAGAACATCAAACTCCCCTCCTTACCAAGGAAGGGACGTTGAGCCAAAGGCTCAACTGGGGTGGTTGTGGCGTTGAACAGCTTGCTCCTGTTCCGTTCAAATAACAATTCAACGCCACAACCACCCCAGTTTCAGCTTCGCTGAAACATCCCCTCCTTGGTAAGGAGGGGAGCTATTATCTGCCTAACATCCTTCTAAAATGACTAATACCTCCTGGCTCTTCCGCATGGCGTGGCGCGACAGCCGCCGCAGCCGCGCCCGGCTGCTGCTATTTATGGCCAGCATTATCCTGGGCATCGCGGCGCTGGTGGGCATCAATTCCTTTGGCGATAACCTGGCCCGCAGTATCAGCGCGCAGGCCCGGGAGCTGCTCGGGGCCGACCTCGTGCTGAGCGCCAACCAACCCTTCGAGCCCAAACTGGAGCCGGCCCTTCATAACCTCGGCACGGCCCGCACGCGGGAGGTTTCCTTTGCCTCGCTGGTGCAATTCCGGCCGGGCCGGGGCACGCGGCTGGCCCAGGTGCGGGCCCGTGACGGCGGCTTTTTCTACGGCGACTGGGATACCGAGCCGAAAGCCGCCGCCCAGCGCTTCGCGGATACGACCGCTGCGCCCGGCGCGCTGGTCGATGATGCGCTGCTGGTGCAGTTTGGGGCCAAAGTCGGCGATTCGGTGCAGGTGGGCAACGTGGTACTGCCCATCATCGGGCGGGTTATGAAGACGCCGGGGCAGTCCGGCATCAGCACGGCGGTGGCTCCTACGGTGTTTCTAGCGCTGAAAGAAGTGGCCGCCACCGGCCTGGTGCAGCGCGGCAGCCGCGTGAAGTACACCCGCAGCTACCAGTTTGCGCCGGGCACTGATGTGGCCGCCACCATCAAGCCCCTGCAAGCCCGCCTCGACGCGGCCGACATCGACACCGATACTGTGGCCAGCCGCCAGCAAAGCACCGGCCGCGCCTTCGCCGACCTCACCCGCTACCTCAGCCTGGTGGCCTTCGTGGCGCTGCTGCTGGGCTGCGTGGGCGTGGCCAGCGCCGTGAATCTCTACGTGCGCGAGAAGCTGGCTGCCGTGGCGGTATTGCGCTGCCTGGGAGCCAGCGGCCGGCAGGCGCTGCTGATTTATCTGATTCAAACCGCCGGCCTCGGCTTCATCGGCGCGGTGCTGGGGGCGGGCCTGGGCGCGGCCGTGCAGGGTCTGCTGCCTCGAGTGTTGGGCGATTTCCTGCCCGTGGATATCAGCGTGAGCGTGTCGTGGCCCGCCATTGCGATGGGCTTGCTTACGGGACTTTTGATGGCGGTGCTCTTCGCGCTGCTGCCGCTGCTGAGCATCCGGCGGGTGTCGCCGCTGCGGGTGCTGCGCACGGCTTTTGAGGACGATACCACTGCGCCCGACCCGGTGCGGGGCATCGTAATTGGCGTTATCGGCCTGTTCATTCTGGCCTTTGCCTACGGCCAGACGCGCGACTGGAAGCTCACCCTCGGCTTCGGGGCGGGGCTGCTGGCGGCCTTTGCGGCGCTGGCCGGCCTGGGCCGCCTGCTGATGGGGGCCGTGCGGCGCTTCTTCCCCGCCGGTTGGGGCTACGTGTGGCGGCAGGGTTTGGCCAACCTCTACCGCCCCCAAAATCAGACACTGACGCTGGTCACGTCCATCGGCCTCGGCACGTTCCTGCTGGCCACGCTCTTCCTCACCCAGGCCATGCTGCTGGGCCGCGTGCAGATTGCCGGCCAAAAATCAGCCGCCAACCTGGTACTGTTCGACATTCAGCCCGAGCAGCGCGCCGGCGTAGAGGCCCTGCTCACTGCCCAGAAGCTGCCCGTGCTCCAGCGCGTCCCCATCGTGACGATGCGCCTCACGGCCATCAACGGCACGTCCGTTTCCATCATTAAAAAGGACACGGTGCGGGGCATCCCGGCCTGGGCCCTCACCCGCGAGTACCGCGTAACCTACCGCGACTCGCTCAACTCCTCCGAAAAGCTCACCGCCGGCACCCTGCCCACCATCGGCCCCGATAAAATCCCGCGCATCTCGGTGGAGAAAGGCTACCTGGAGCGCGTCAAGCTCAGTATTGGCGATACGCTGGATTTCAACGTGCAGGGCCTGCCGCAGCGCACCATCATCGGCGGTACGCGCGAGATTGACCGCAGCCGGGTGCAGCCCAGCTTCCTGGTCATCTTCCCGGCCGGGGTGCTGGAGGGCGCGCCGCAGTTCCAGGTGGTACTCACGCACACGCCCAACACCGCCGCGCTGGCCGCCGTGGAGCAAAAACTGGTAAAGCAATTCCCCAACGTGTCGGCCATCGACCTGGGCCTGATTCTGACCACGCTCAACGACATTGTCGATAAAATCTCCTTCGTGATTCGCTTCATGGCTGGCTTCAGCATTCTCACCGGCTTGTTGGTGCTCAGTAGCTCCGTCGTCATCAGCCGTTACCAGCGGGTGCGCGAAAGCGTGCTGCTGCGCACACTGGGGGCCAGCCGGGCCCAGATTCTGCGCATCACGCTGGTCGAGTACGGCCTGCTGGGGCTGCTGGCGGCGCTGGCCGGTATCGCGCTGGCAGTGCTGGCGGCCTGGGCGCTGGCGGTATGGGTGTTCGAGGCCAGTTTTGGACCGGCGGTGCTGCCGCTGCTGGGGCTGGCGGCGCTGGTCACGGCCCTCACGGCGGGCATCGGGCTGCTCAACAGCCGCGACGTGCTACGCCGCTCGCCGCTGGAAGTGCTGCGGGCCGAGGGGTAATTTCTGTTAAATCATCTGGCTCCGCTGGCCCGGACTATGCCGCGCATAAAAAAGCCATCTGATAATTTCAGATGGCTTTTTTATCTCCTACTAACAATAGTGCTACTTAATTACATCCGGTGAATGCCCACCACGTGCGGCTTGCCATTCAACGGGGCGTAAATCTCTACAATGGCTTTCCAGATAGCATTGGAAGGCGGCATCGTGGCGTTGCACTCAAACTTGTAGTTGGTGCCGGCTACCACCTGCGTCGAAACTGCCAGGGGCGTATATTTTACTCCTACGAAGCCGTGCATGGCTTCATCCCATACCTTTTTGTCGGCGGGGGTTAGGGGGTGGTAAGGAGTCCAGCCGCCGGGCAGGGTATCCGTGTGCGATGCGGCCGCGGGGGCGGCGGTGTTTGCAGTTGACATGGGTTTATTAATTAATTACTTTTTCCTACTCGTAAGGCTTTTCGGAATCATCGCCCCGTTTGGCAAAGTGGTTTCTGCTCCACTCGTTATTCCCCAAAAATTCGGCCTGCTGCCCATGGGAAGCTTCAGCAAATAGCCGCCTAATCGGTGTAAATAACTGATGCAAACCTAGCGCCCTGCAGGGACCAGAAATCGAGTAAAACCACCTGTTTTTTAAGGCAGGTATAAATACGGGGTTTGAGTAGGGTATAAATACGGGGCTGCGCCGACAGGCTTATTTCAACTGAAAAATGCCGGCCGGTTTCCCACTGCACAGGGGGCAGTCTCGCTGGCATATTCCGCCTGCGAAAGGGCCATTTTCAAGCAGCAATGGCGATGGTCATTCGCTATTTCCAGCCCCTACATTTTGTTGACAGGATGCCAGCTGGCGCAGTAGCTTTGGGGCGTTCCACAACCGCTGATTTTACATGTTCTACCGATTAGGTGGCCTTTTGGCCCTCCTGGGGCTTTTGGCCGCGCCCGCCCACGCCCAGCTCATCACCGACCCCGCCCGCGCTGCCGCCGCCCGCGACACCCTCCTGCACCAGGCCGCGCAGCTACGGCTGCGCGCCGAGCAAACCAGCCTGAATTTCAATACCAATGCCCGGGGCCGCTACCGGCGGCGCGTGGTGGTGACCGGCTTTTCCCGCCAGAACAGCGGCACCCTGCCCACCGCCGGCGTGCGGCAGATGCAATGGGTACCCGATAACGTTGCCTGGCGCCACATCACCCGCTACCGCCGCAATGGCCGCGTCATGGAGCGTTACCGCCTCACCATGGGCCACCAAACGCTGCTCAGCGAGCGCCGGCTGAACGGTACTATTATCTGGCTATCCATTCCCGTGGCTTATTCCAATGCCATGGGAACGGCCGTTCGGCATCGCGGCCTATACCTGCGCACCGGCTACGTCATGCTCGATAAAGACCAGTACGTGTTGCCCAAGCCGTTGCAATAGCGGCCTGGCTCATTCCTGGTTTCAACCAACGCAAAAAGCCCGTTTACCGGTTGGTAAACGGGCCTTTTGCGTTGGTTGAAACCAAGGGGCTACGTCACGTTTGGCCCTTGCCACTGCCACGCTACGGGCGTTGCCAGCTGGTAAGGTCGCGGGCCGGGCGGCTGTTATCGGGCTTCCTCAATTTGGAACAGCGAATTGAGGCGCAGCAGGTCGAGGCAGCGGCGCAGGGGGGCGTTCACATTGCGCAGCCACACTTTGGCCCCCGCTCGGTGCAACAGCAGTAGTTGCGAAACCACGTAGCCCACCCCCAGCGCCCGCTGGCAGGCCAGCCGCGAACAGTCGATGTGCAGCGACGATGTGCCGAGCGAAAATGCCAGCGCCCGCGCCCGCAACACGGCATTGGGCTCATCCAGATTGAGGGTACCCGGCGCAGCTGTCCAAGAAATTGAGGTCCGGAATGGCAAAATGAATGATTTCATGATGGCTGAGGATATAGTGAATAGTAAACATAGTAAATATTTATATAAAATATACAAAATTCAACTAAATCGGACCAGGCAGCCCTGCTGTACCCTTTCCAAACAGTCTATTCGCAGGTACCCGCCCCAGTGGCCTAAGCAAAATCAGTGGTTTCCATGACCCCGCGCATGCCCAACCCCGCGGGCGAAAAGCATCTTGGGGGCATTTCCATCCCTAATGCCTGGCCCCATGAAACCATCCGCCGTAGTCCCTGGAGTGATGCTGGCTTTCTTATCGGCGTGCATCGCTGATTCAGACCAACCCAAAACCGCCGAAACCAGTGGCATTCCCCCCGCAACCACGGTTCACAATGCGGTATTCCGCACCGCTCCCCCCAGCAAGCAGGGCTTCAAAAGCAACATCGAGCAGGACACCCGCGCCAACCGCGACTTCCGCCACGTGCGCTACACCGGCCAGCACCTGCAGCTGGTGCTTATGAGCCTGAAGCCCGGCGAGGAAATCGGCAGCGAAACCCACGCCAACGCCGACCAGTTCTTTCGCTTCGAAGAGGGCACCGGCAAGTGCGTCGTCAACGGCCACGAGTACCCCGTGCAGGCCGGCGATGCCGTGATTGCGCCGGCCGGGTCCGTGCACAACGTCATCAACACCAGCCCCACCAAGACCCTGAAGCTCTACACTATATACGCAGCCCCGCAACACCAGGACGGCGTGGTGCGGGCCACCAAGCAGGAGGCCGAGCAGCACGAAGCCCGGTTCAATGGCAAAACCACGGAGTAGCGCCACGCGTGCTCATCTACGCTCCGTCGTAGCAGTGCGCTCGGCTCTTCGCCCCCGCCGCGACGGGGCGTGTCGGGCGCCGCGGCAGGGGCGACAGATACAGCAGAATATTTCAGCCGTCGAGATTCAATTAATCTGTATAAAGCCAGCTATTTGATTTTCATTACCGCTTTTCGCCGGCCACTAGCATCAAACTCTATCTGCTCATCTAATACTGTTTTGCCGTCGTTCTGGAAACATCCCCACCGTCGGATGAGGACAGTATCCAGCTTATTTCCATTTCTAAATTGGATGTCTTGTGATTCAGAAAACGGACGACCGTTAACCGTTTTCGGTACGGTGTTAGTAACCACATACAGGCTTCCATTTTCTTGATAAAAGCGAACACGCCATGCTTTCGCTTTTGCTGAGTACACGGTCGTGTCTCTTACTGCTCCGCTCTTGTAGTAACCTATCCACGTTCCATAAGGGGTAAATTGAAACTTCCCCGAACTGTCCTGCTTAGCTAGCAAAGGACCTTGCCAGTATATCTGGCGGGGTTTAAAGCGCCAGTACGAAGTATGAACCTTATCAACTGTCTTACCTCCTGCTAAGCTTTTGCGCTCCTCTTGCGTAAGATGAGAGCGAAAATCGACTTGCTCAAACGCCTGCGGAACACATGCGGAGAATAATAAGGAGCACATTGCCACAGCTGCTGACCAGTACCTCATGCCTATGCTGACGTTTACGAATTGATTGAAACAGACACAAGCTAACGCCTAGCTTTTGTGTTTCGTGTACTATTTCCTAAAGGCCCCGCCCGCCCCGGCCGTACCTTTGCGGCCTATGAACCTGTTATCCGCCGAGAACATCTCGAAGAATTACGCCGACCGCTGGCTGTTTCAAAACCTCAACTTCGGCCTGCAACAAGGGCAGCGCGTGGCCTTTGTGGGCATCAACGGCACCGGCAAAACCACGCTCATGCGCGTGCTGGCCGGCCTCGAAAACCCCGACACCGGCTCGGTGAGCGTGCGCAAGGGCATCCGCGTCACCTACCTGGGCCAGAATCCCGTGTTCGACGAAAGCCTGAGCGTGGAAGAAACCATCTTCGCCAGCCAGAACGACACGCTCAAGGCCATCCAGGAGTACGAGCACGTCGTGAACGACCCGGACCACAAGTCCGACGACCTCCAGCGCGTGCTCGAACGCATGGACGCCCTCAACGCCTGGGACTACGAAGCCCAGGTACAGCAGATTCTGGGCAAGCTGGGCATCCTCGGCGAGCTGCTCACCCGCAACGTGAGCCAGCTTTCGGGCGGACAGCGCAAGCGCGTGGCCCTGGCCCGCGTCCTCATCGAAGAGCCCGACGTGCTGCTCCTCGATGAGCCCACCAACCACCTCGACCTGGCCACCATCGAGTGGCTCGAAAACCGCCTGAACTCGCCCAGCCTCACCCTGCTGATGGTGACCCACGACCGGTACTTTCTCGACAAAGTGGCCAATGAAATCGTTGAGCTCGACAAGGGCCAGATGTACCGCTACCAGGGCAACTACGCCTATTTTGTGGAGAAAAAGGCCGACCGCGAGATGCGCGAAACCGTGGAAGTGGAGAAGGCCCGCCAGCTATTCAAAAAGGAGCTCGACTGGATGCGCCGGATGCCACAGGCCCGCGGCACCAAGCAAAAAGCCCGCATCGACGCCTTCTACGTCACCAAGGAAAAGGCCAGCACCAACCTCAACAAGCAGCAGATTGAGCTGAGCGTGAAAACCACCCGCCAGGGCGGCAAAATCATCGAAGCCGACAGCCTGAACAAGAAATTCGGCGACAACGTGGTGCTGGATGATTTCAGCTACGTCTTCAAGAAGAAGGACCGGATTGGCCTCGTCGGCCCCAACGGCGCGGGCAAATCCACGCTGCTCAACATGCTCACCGGCAAGCTCCAGCCCGATTCCGGCACCATCGACGTGGGCACCAACACCGTGTTCGGCTACTACACCCAGACCGAGCTGGAATTCGACCCCTCGCAGCGCGTCATCGACATCGTGAAGGAAGTGGCCGAAGTGGTGGAGCTCGCCAACGGCGACGTGCTCACCGCCAGCCAGTTTCTCAACCTGTTCCTGTTCCCGCCCGCCCAGCAATACACGCTGGTGAGCAAGCTGAGCGGCGGCGAAAAGCGGCGCCTGCAATTGCTGCGCGTGCTCATCAAAAACCCCAACTTCCTCATTCTTGACGAGCCGACCAACGACCTGGACCTGGCCACGCTCAACATCCTGGAAGATTTTCTGCTGCACTTCACCGGCTGCCTGCTCATCGTGAGCCACGACCGGTACTTCCTCGACCATCTCGCCGAGCACCTCTTCGTGCTCGAGCCCGGCGGGGCCGTCCTCAACTTCCCCGGCAATTACACCGACTACCGCGAATACCTCGAAGAGCGCGAAGCCGAAGCCGCCCTCATCGAAGAAGAAAAAGCTGCCAAAGCTGCCCGCGCCGCTGCGAAAGCAGCCATCACACCAGCTGCCGTGAGTACGGCCGTAGCCCCCTCGCCCGCCAAGCGCCGCGCCACCTTCGCCGAGAAAAAGGAGTACGACCAACTCGAAAAAGCCATGGCGACGCTGGAAACCGAGAAGCAGGAAATCACCGCCAAGCTGAACGGCGGCAGTGGCTCGCCGCAGGATTTTGCCGCCTGGGGAGCGCGCCTAGCAGCCATTGAAAAAGAGCTGGGCGAGAAAGAAGAACGGTGGCTGGAACTAGCCGACCTGGGATAAAAACCACTTCACCCCAGCCTATTTCATGAGCCAACGACCATGAGCAACAAAAAAGCCCCGGCAGGTTGCCGGGGCTTTTTTGTTAACCGAATATCTGGACCAATATGGCGGCGGCTACTAATATTCCGCTCAGTATCAAGCCGCTTCTTTGAGATTTTTTCTGGTGTCGGGCACTTTCAATGAGCCACGAAGAAGGCGAAGTTTGCATGCTGGTAAAAGAGTAAAGCGTGGAAAGGAATCGAAAGATACAGCAAATGGCGTTGCATTTAGCAATTAATTTTTATTGCCGCCGGCGAACCTGCGCAAACTCCAGCGGCACCGTGCGGCCGCCTACCGGAGCCTTCACCACCAAGCCATCGGCCGCGTCGTAACGGGGGAAGTAGAGGTAGCCGCGCACCTGCTGACCGGGCTCCAGCGTCACCTTGCGCAGGGCGTAGTCCTGAAGCATGGCGGCGCGCTGCCGGAGCACATCGGAAGCCACGGCATGCTCAATTTTAGCGGCGGTGGAGATGACGTTGTAGGTCACGGCCGCGTCGTGAATGGCGGCGCGGCTCTGGAACTGCGCCGGCGTTTCGTGCTTGCCGATGCTGGCCACGTCCGTAGCCAGGCTAGCAGCCCCGAGGGCCAGCCCCAGCCAGTCGAACTTTGCGGCTTTGGTGGCTTCGCTCTCGGCTTTGGTGTGCAGGGCGGTTATTTCGGGTTCGGGGTCGAAGGCGGCCACGGCGTTGGGGGGCAGCGGGGGCAGCGGCAGGGCCATGCTGGCAGCGGCTATAGCGGCGCTTACTTCAGTGCCGGGCAATGGCTTGGGGCGCTTGGCTTTGGGGTCGGGAGCCGGGGCGGGCAGGCGGCTGGCTTCGTACTGAAACGCCGCCGGGTCGACCACCAGCGCGCGGCGGGTGGGGTTGCGGTATTCGGCCTCAAACACTACCCGCGTGGGCTCGTAGCACACGAAGCTCAGGCGCACTTCCACGCTGTCAGCTACGGCCTGGGCCTGCTCGCGGCCTTCCACAAAAAAGCCGGTGGCGCGGGTCGGTTTCATCCCCAATTGATAGGTGGGAGCGCAGGCCGTAGCCAGCCCGGCCAAAGCCAGCCAGCGCAACGAACGAACGTAAAAAGGCAGCATACAACTGACGATTTAGTGAAAGCTTCTGGTCGGAAGATGCCTCCGGCCGGGCCGGGGTTGCATGGCTTCGGAGAATTATTCCCCTAAAATAAGCAACTCCGACGGCAGCTGAAAATCACCGTTTTCCTCAGACCCGAATGGCCAATGACGAGGCACCGCGCCCAGCGGCACCGGCCCAAAAACGTGGGCAAAATGCTGCTGCCGGCTCGCTACCCATTCGCGCTCCACGCGCACGCCGGCGGCGGCCAAGGCGGCTTCGTCCCATTCCAGCAAAACCAAATCGGCCCGCCCGGCATAGTACCGGCGGGCCGTTTCGATAATCTGGTGCCGCTCCGAGGAATGGATGAAGCCCTCGGCGGACAGGTCGGCGCTGGCGAAAAAGCCGGTTTGCTGTGCGTGGTGCCAGTCGGCGGGCTCAGCGATGCGGTAGAGCATGTTTTTAGAATCAGGGGGGATAAAAGAACGTCATGCTGAGCGGAGTCGAAGCATCTCTACTGCAAGAGTAACTAATTACTTGCGCGGTAGAGATGCTTCGACTTCGCTCAGCATGACGTTCTTTTTCTTTTCGCTAAGAAACCGTCAGCGCTACGCTTTCCACAGCTCCTGCTGCACCTGCTTGCCCACGGTGAGCATGATGCGCACGGGATTAGGAATCAGCGTGATGCGGGCTTCCTTGCCGGGGTATTTCTCCGAATCAACCCAGACGCCTTCTTTGGGCGTGGGCGTGGAGCCGGGGTTGCTGGGCAGGTAGGCGGTGGGCAGCAGCACGTCGGTGTCCGATTTCAGGTCGGTGTGCACTTTGTCGAGCGCGGTTTCCAGATAGTCGCCGTACTCGTCGTTGAAGTCGTCTTCGAGGTCGTGCAGGGCCTCTTCCACTTCGTCGTAGCGGGCGTCGTCGTACTTGAGGGTGTGCAGCTCGGCCTTTTTTTCAATCAGGGCCACGAGGGCACGGTTCAGTTCTTCGGTGTTCATGGGAGCGCTAAGGCAGATGATTGGGCACAAAAATGGGAATGAATTGCCAAACGCGCGCGGTTCCGGCTCCGGGTTTGGACGGGTTTCGGCCAATTGTCGCTTCAAACCGGCAGAAGCTGTATTTTTACCCTGTCATTCACCCCGCTAATTTCCCCTTCCCACCCATGCAAACCATGACCTCGCCCGAAGTGCTGGCCCAACCCGCCCAGGATTTCCTCCCCCTCAAAGGCACCGATTTCGTCGAATTCTACGTCGGCAATGCCAAGCAGTCGGCCTACTACTACCAGGCCGCGTTCGGCTACGAGCTGGTGGCCTACGCCGGCCCCGAAACGGGATTGCGCGACCGCGCCAGCTACGTGCTCCAGCAGGGCAAAATCCGCCTGGTGCTCACCACCTCCCTCCTACCCGATTCCGAAATCACCCAGCACGTGGCCAAGCACGGCGACGGCGTGAAGGTGATGGCCCTGTGGGTGGACGACGCCCGCAAGTCGTGGGAAGAAACCACCAAGCGCGGCGCCAAGTCGGCTTTCGAGCCTTATACCATTGAGGATGAGCACGGCAGCGTGACGCTTTCCGGCATTTACACCTACGGCGAGAGCATCCATACCTTCGTGGAGCGCACCAACTACACCGGCCCGTTCATGCCCGGCTACGTGGCCAAGAGCAGCCTGGTGCCGCAGGGCGCACCGGTGGGCCTGCTGCACGTCGACCACTGCGTGGGCAACGTGGGCTGGGGCGAAATGAACCAGTGGGTGAAATTTTACGAGGACGTGATGGGCTTCAAGCTGCTCCTCACCTTCGATGATGAGGACATTTCGACCGAGTATTCGGCCCTGATGAGCAAGGTGGTTTCCAATGGCAACGGCTACGTGAAATTCCCCATCAACGAGCCCGCTGAGGGCAAGAAAAAGTCGCAGATTGAGGAATATCTCGACTACTATCACTCGCCCGGCGTGCAGCACATTGCCATCGCCACCAACGACATCCGCGCCACGGTGACCGAATTGCGCCGCCGCGGCGTGGAGTTCCTGACCGTGCCCGGCACTTATTACGAAGACCTGCTGGAGCGCATCGGCGCGATTGACGAGGATTTGGAGTCGCTGAAAGCCCTAAACCTGCTCGTGGACCGCGACGAGGAAGGCTATCTGCTCCAGATTTTCACCAAGCCCGTGGAGGACCGGCCCACGGTGTTCTACGAAATCATCCAGCGCAAAGGGGCCAAGAGCTTCGGCAAAGGCAATTTCAAGGCCCTGTTTGAGAGCATCGAGCGCGAGCAGGCGCTGCGCGGCAATCTGTAATTTTATTTCTGAAGTAGAGACGCATATTTGCGTCTCGTCGTCCGTGTCGCCCCAAGGTGGCCCAACGATGAGACGCAAATATGCGTCTCTACATTTACCGCCAAACCTCCTTAATTCCCTCCCATGCCGCTCTCCCCCGAAATCCAGCACTCCATCAGCACCTGGCTCACGCCCGAATACGATGCCCAAACCCAGCAAGCCATCCGCGATATGCAGGCTGCCGGCCAGGAAGATGCCCTCACCGACGCCTTCTACCGCAGTCTGGAGTTTGGCACCGGCGGCCTGCGTGGCATCATGGGGCCGGGCTCGAACCGCATGAACCGCTACACGCTGGGCATGGCCACGCAGGGCCTGTGCAACTACCTCTTGCAGAGCTTCCCCAATCAGGAAATCAAAGTAGCCATCGCGCACGACAGCCGGAACAACAGCACCGAATTTGCCGAAATAGCAGCTGGTATTTTCTCGGCCAATGGCATTACTGTGTATTTGTTCGAAGCCCTGCGGCCCACGCCGGAGTTGTCGTTTGCCATCCGGGAGCTGGGCTGCCAAAGCGGCTGTGTGATAACGGCTTCGCACAATCCGAAGGAGTACAACGGCTATAAGGTGTACTGGAACGACGGCTCGCAGGTAGTGGCCCCGCACGACACCAATATCATTATCGAAGTCAACAAAATCACCAGCCCGAGCGAGGTGAAATTTGCGGCCGACAACTCGAAAATCATCCGCATCGGAGCCGATATGGACGCGAAATATTTCGCGGCTGCCAAAAAGCTCAGCATCGACCCGGCCGCCATTCAGCGCCAGCACGATTTGAACATCGTGTACACGCCCATTCACGGCTCGGGCATCACGCTGGTGCCGGGTTTGCTGCGCGAGTTCGGCTTCACCAACGTGAACGTGGTGCAGGCCCAGGCCACGCCCGATGGCAACTTCCCCACCGTGCAGTCGCCCAACCCTGAGGAGAAAAGCGCCATGCAGCTGGCCCTCGACCAGGCCAAAGCCACCAACGCCGACATCGTACTCGCCACCGACCCCGACGCCGACCGCGTAGGCGTGGGCGTGAAAAACGACCAGGGCGAATGGGTGCTGCTCAACGGCAACCAGACGGCCGCCATGCTCACCCACTACCTGCTTTCGGCCCGGCACCGCGCCGGCCAGAGCACGCCGCAGGATTTCATCGTGTATACCATCGTGACCAGCGAAATCCTCGGCGACATTGCCCGCGAATACAACGTAAAGAGCTACCGCACGCTCACCGGCTTCAAGTACATCGCCGGCCTCATCCGCGACCTCGAAGGGCAGGAGAAATACATCGGCGGCGGCGAGGAAAGCTACGGCTTCCTCATCGGCGATTTTGTGCGCGATAAGGACGCCATCTCGGCCTGCGCGCTGGTGGCCGAAATGGCCGCCGTGGCCAAAGACCAGGGCCGCACCCTCTACCAGGAAATGGTGGCCATGTACGCCCACTACGGCCTCTACATTGAGGATTTGATTTCGCTCACCAAAAAAGGCCAGCGCGGAGCCGAGGAAATCCAGGAAATGATGGCCGGCCTGCGCGCCAACCCACCCGCCCACATCGACGGCCTGAAAGTGGTGGAAATCCGCGACTACAAAACCGGCAAAATCCACGACCTTGCCACCGGCCTCAGCACTGATACCGGCGTGGAAAGCTCCAACGTGCTTCAGTTCCTCACCGAAGACGGCAGCAAGATTTCGGCCCGCCCCAGCGGCACCGAACCCAAAATCAAGTTCTATTTCAGCGTGAAGCAGCCCCTGAAATCAGCCGTGGATTATGACATGGCCAACCGTCTGGGCCACGAGAAAATCAAGGCGATAATTGCGGATATGAAGCTCACCTAAGGCGCAGGTAAAAGAGCACAAAAAGAACGTCATGCTGAGCGCAGTCGAAGCATCTCTACCGCAATAGTAAACCTCTTTCGATTGGATTACTGCTGCGGTAGAGATGCTTCGACTGCGCTCAGCATGACGTTCTTTTTTGTTTAGCTCCTACAGCTTCGGCACTAATATGGTGCGTCGCCGCACCGAGTGCGCGCTAAAATACCCCAGCACATCACCCGAAAAATTCGATTTTGGGTTAGCCGGCGAGGCCGTAGCCATGCCGCCGCCCTGCAAGGTCAGGTTGAGGGTACGGAAGTATTCGTACACGTCAGCGTCCACGTTTTGCATCTCCACGCGCAGGCTATCGCCGGCCACCAGCTTGTCGGCATCAGTGTTGCTGCCGCCGCCACCGCCCGTGCCCAAGCCGCGCACGTTGGCCTTGCCGTCGGTGAATTCGTCGTTTTGCAGGTAAATATTCTTGTTCAGGCGGCCGTTGCGGTACTGCTGGAACAGGTAATAATTGCGCGTGCCCGCCGGGTCGAGGTAGTCCGGCAATGCCTGAATATTGGTACCAATGGGAGCTTTCTGTGCCCGCAGCCCTGACAGCGGCACCACCGGCGAGGGCAGCGTGGAAACAGCCACGTAGGCCTGCCCATCGGTTTCCACGCGCAGGGTGTAGCGCCGGCCGGGCTGGCCCAGGATGGTGCGGCCCCGGTACTGGCCGGGTGTGCTGGTTTCGGCTAAGGTTTCAAGCCCACCCGCATTGTCGCTCAGCGTAACAACGGCCCCACTCACGGCCGGGAAGGTATTGGTTTCGGTGTAGCTCGTGCTACGCGCCAGCAGCACGGTGCAGGGCTGCCCGTCATCGGCCAGGTTACCTTCAATGCTCAGGCGCGGGGCGCTGGACTGGAGGTCGAGGGTGATGACCTTCTGGCAGGACGCGGCGAGCAGCACGGTGGCAGCAGCGACGAGGAGGCGAAGAGTGAAACGGATTTTCATGAGGAGGTGATGTAGCGTGGACTCTGCGAGTCCGCGCGTTGTGGGGCCGTTCGGGTCTGACCCGCCTAGGCGCGGACTCGCAGAGTCCGCGCTATGGTGCTAGAAGTTGAAATTGTACGTCGCCGATGGTACCATGCGGAACAGCGCCGTTTGCAGGGCTTGGGTGCGCGTGGGGTCGTCCGGGTTGGTTTGGAAGGTGATGCTGTAGGGATTTTCGCGGCCCAGCACGTTGTATATGGAGAAATTCCAGCTGTGGTGGAAGCGGTGGCCTTCCTTCTGCGGTTTTTCGAGGGTGGCGCCCACGTCGAGGCGGCGGTAGCCGGGCAGGCGGTCGGCGTTGCGCTGACCGTAGAGGCTTACCACCTGGCCGGCCACGAAGTATTTGCCCACGGGGTAGGTTACGGCGTTGCCGGTGCTGGCCACGAAGGTGCTGGACAGGCTCCAGATGGGCGAGAGCTGGTACACGCCTACTACCGAGAGGTCGTTGGGCCGGTCCTGCCGGGCGTTGAACCAGCTGCCGCTGTTAATATCCGTGAACTGGCGCTCCGATTTGCTCAGCGTGTAGCCCACCCAGCCGGTGAGGCGGCCGGTTTCCTTTTTCAGCAGAAACTCGACGCCGTAGGCCCGGCCCTTGCCGTAGAGCAGCGTGCTTTCCACGTCCTGGTTGCCGCGCAGCTGGGTGCCGTCGCGGTAGTCAATCTGGTTTTGCAGCCACTTGTAGTAGACTTCGGCCGAGAATGAGTAGCCCTGGTTAGCTCCCAGCTTGCGGAAATAGCCGCCCGAGAGCTGGTCGGCCAGCTCGGGCTTCACGTTGTTGGTGGTGGGCACGTACAAATCGGTGGGCGACGACGCGGCCGAGTTGCTGAGCAGGTGCAGGTTCTGTACGTTGCGGGCGTAGCCGGCTTTAAGGGCGGTATTGTCCGAAAGCTGGTAGCTCACTGCGAGGCGCGGCTCCAGATTCACATAGGTTTTGATGACCTGGCCCGATGAATAGCTCTGGCTGCTGAGCACCGTGCCGGCCAGGTTGTAGTTGGAATACGTGCCCGCGCCCAGCAGGCTGAAGGCCGAGAGCCGCAGGCCGGTGGTGAAATCCAGCTTGTCCGTGGCGGCCCACTCGTGCGATACGTAGGCCGCCGATTCCAGCGAATAGTTGGTTTTGTCGGCGGTGGAATTCACGGCGGCATCGGCGGCGGCCGTGACGTGGCCGGGCGTGATGGTGTGGTAAATGGCATTTACGCCGAAGCGCAGCGTCTGCTTGGTACTGGGCGTGAACTCGAAATCCTGCTTCAGGTTCCAGTCCTTGATTTTGGAGTCAATGCTGAAGTCGGAGTCGTTGGCCCGGATTTTTATCTGGTAATCGTACTTGCTGTAGATGAGCGAGGTGTTCGAGAACAGCCGGTCGGTGAACAGGTGGTTGAAGCGGAGGGTGGCGGTTTGGTTGCCGTAGTTGTTTTCGAAGGTGTTAATGCCAAGCACGTCGCGCCCCAGGTAGCCCGAGAAGTAGATGCGGTTGCGGGCGTCGAGCGTGTAGTTGGCCTTGGCGTTGAAATCGTAGAAGTAGAGGCGGGCGCTTTTGGTGGTTTCGTTATTGGAGAGCTTGAGGAAGATGTCGGCGTAGGTGCGGCGGCCGGTGACGAGGAACGAGCCTTTGTCCTTCACCAGGGGGCCTTCCAGGGCCAGGCGCGAGGCGATGAGGCCGATGCCGCCGCTGCCGTGCAGCTGCTGGTTGTTGCCGTCCTTCATCTTGATATCGACCACCGACGACAGCCGTCCACCGTACTGGGCCGGCATGCCGCCCTTGTACACGGTGAGGTCCTTGATGGCATCGGAGTTGAAGGTGGAGAAGAAACCGAGCAAGTGGGAGGCGTTGTACACCGGCGCTTCGTCGAGCAAAATCAGGTTCTGGTCCACGTTGCCGCCGCGTACGGAGAAGCCGCTGCTGCCCTCGCCGGCCGTTTTGATGCCCGGCAGCAGGGTCAGGGTTTTGATAACGTCTTTCTCGCCAAATAGTACCGGCACCTTGGCAATCTGCTTCATGTCCAGCGTTTCCACGCCGGATTGGGCTTTGCTGATGTTGGCCTGGCTGCTGCGGCCGGTCACTACCACTTCGTTCAGCTCCTGCCCGCCGCTGGCCAGCTTAAAATCAAGCCGCTGGCTTTTGTCGAGCGTCACCTTGCGGGGCTGGGCGGCGTAGCCCACGAAGCTGGCCTCCACCGTGTAAGTGCCCGCCGGCAGCGTGAGGGTGTAAAAACCGTAGGCATTGGCGGCCGTGCCCGTGCCCGGCAATTCCACAATGCGAATGGAAGCGCCGGTCAGGTCCTCGCCCGTTTTGGCATCTTTAATGGTGCCGCTGATGGTGACGCGGCCCTGCGCCTGCGCCGTTTGGGGCAGGGTGCCGGCCAGCAGCAGGCCGGCCGCCAGCCATCGCCCACCACTGAAGGCTTTGGTGAGGCAGAAAATGGATAGCGCGGCGGAACGAGTTGGTTTCATGCCCCAAAACTACCGCCGAACCTCACCTACCCTTCTGCTTTTTCTGCCAATGACCCGAAAAGCCAGCCGACTGCCGCCATCCGGCCCGCGCTACAGCCGCACCCCAATGCCTGGCCCGAGCATGAAAAACCACTGATTGGTACCCAGCAAGTAGCCGCCGCCCAGGTAGAGCGGAAACGTGAATTTGGCCTCGCGCCGGGTGGGGTACACCGAGCCGAGAATTACGACTCCAAGGTCGCGGTTGGCGCTGCTGCTGCCCAGGTTGAAGGCGTTGAGAGCCACAAAGCCAGCCCCTATTTTGTACGGCCGCAGGCGGTTGATTTTGTTGGGGCTGTAGAAGCTGAATTGTGCCAGCGTAGCCAGCGAAATACCACCCAGGTCACCGAAGCTGCTTTCCTTTTCTTTGCGCGTGAGCAGGCCCGCTGGGAAGCTCACGTCGATGTCGAACTTATAGTGGCGCTTGAGCACCAGTTCCACGGTTTGGGTGTAGCCGGTTTCGCCGTACTGACTGGATACGTGCTTCACCGTGACCACGATGCGACTCCACTCGTCGAGGTCGTAGGTTTTGCGGCCCAGCAGGGAGTTGAGGCTGAGCGGGTCGGTGCGGCACTGCTTGTCCTGGTAGAAAGTGGCGCGGGGCGAATTGTCGCCGGGGCACACCAGCAGGCTTTCCACGTTGCGCAGCTCGATGAGTTCGCCTTTGCTGTTGAGGGTGCGGATTTCGAAGCTCAGGTACTGCTTGCCGAAGAGCAGGTCGGGTGTGTCGATGGCGTTGGGGTTGAACTGAAACACCACGTCGCGGATAGTGCCGTCGTAGAGCACCGGGCCGTTGAGACGGGTAATGGGCCGGGCCGCGTCGCCATACGTCACCGATACAAAATCGAGCGGATGAGGCCGCTGAAATTCCTTGATATTCAACGTATAGCCAGTTGCCTGGCCCGCGTTGTAGATGTTGCTTTTGCGCTTGTCGTAGCTCACCGGCACCCGCACGCGGTATACCAGCCGGGCATCGGTGCGCACCGACGAGTCAGAAGGAATGACTGGCAAATCCTCGAAGGAGATGCGGGCTTTTTGCAGGCCCTCGCCTTCGAGGCGTACGTCCACGGTTTCGCCGGGGCTCACGCTCAGGCCGGAGGTCCATTCGCCGCCGCGGTGCAGTACCTGCACGTTGCGGATGACGGTTTGGGGCGTGATATCGAGGTTGGTGAGGTAGCGGGCTACGTCGTTTTCCTTGATGTAGAGGTAGCCCTCGGTCTGGCGGTGGGTGTTGTAGGGGCGCAGGTAGCACAGCACCCGGTCGTTGCTGAGGAACTGGCGGGTGAAGATTTCGGCGATGAGCGTTCCACCAGGTTCTTCCTGGTCCTCAACCCGATAAGTACGACGCAACTCAAAGCTGCGGCCATTGTCCAGAATCAGTTCAGTGCCTTTGCGACGGCTCACATCGTCCATGGTCACGCTGCGCTTATCGGGCGAGAGGAAGCGCAGGCGGCTGGCCTTCACGTTGAATTCCTGCTTCAGCACCGGCAATTGGTAGCTGATGCGGTTGCCGGCCAGTAGAATGGGGCGCTCCGTTTGCAGCTTCACGGCCAGCGTGCGCAGGCCCAATTGGTTGGGCAGTACGTGCAGGCGCAGCGTCCCGCTGGCCTCGGCCACCAGGCGGTAGTCGAATTCGGCCCCGCGCACCCACTCGCCGGTGGCGTGCACGTTGCGGGCGTTGGAGCTGGTGAGCTCAAACACCTTTTCTTCACCCACAAACAATTCGTTATCAGCCACCCGTAGTCCCAGCGTGGTATGCACCAGCGGCAGCAGCGGCACCACTTCGCGGCGCGGTGCACGCCCGGCCGAGTCGGCGGCCTGCTCCACCACGAGGCGCAGGAAGCGGCTACTGGTGAGATTCTGGAACTTGAGGCGGGTGCGGAAGCCGCCGTCATCTTCTTTGGTGAGGGAGTCGAGCTGCTGAAAATCGGGGTTGCGGCGCAGGCGCAGGGGCTTCGCATTGGCCGGGTAGAGGCGCAGCTCCACGGTTTCATCGTCGCGCCGGTACCAGAAATACAACGCCGGCCCGCCCTGCACGGCCACGGTGTTACGGCTCAGCAGGTAGGTGGCGGTATCAGTTTGCAGGCTTGCTTCACGCAACACCGGCGGGCCGGCCGGGGCCGTCTGGGCGACGGCAATACGCGGCATCGCTCCCCATAAAATCCCAAAAACAGCAAACGTAACGCGGACGACGAAGGAAGCAGACATTGCAGCAGGCGGGCCGAAATACAACCACACGGCCGCAAAGGTCGGGCCGCGCAAGGCCCGGTGCCAAACCTTCAATCCAAATTCGCTGCCTGAGCTTATTTCTCGCGCCGCCGGGTGCCCAGCAGCAGCAATATCAGGAGCAGGAAGCCCGTTGCGCCCAAGCTCCACCACGTTATTTCGGGCACGCCGCGGTGGTAGTGCATATCCGGCGAGTAGCGGCCCATGAGTGACAGGCCTGAAAACAGCAGCCCGCCCACGCCCAGCAAGGCCAGAATGGTGCGGCTCACCAGCTGGTCGGCCTTGCGCAGCAGGGTTGTGTAGCCCACCAGCTCAAACTTCAGCCGCAGCTCGCCTTTGCTGATTTTGCGCACAATCTGGCGCACATCGGCGGGCAGGGTTTGGAGCAGGGCCAGCAGTTGCGTGCCGGTGTATTCGGCCTCGGTAAGCAGGTTTTCGCGGGAATACTGTTCGCGGATAATTTTGGCTCCGTAGGGTGCCACGAACTCAAACGTATTGAAATTCGGGTGCAAAACTTTGCCAATTCCTTCCAGAATCACCAGCGCCCGCAGGATGAGGAACACCGCGCCCGGCACCTGCAACTTGTAGTTATAGATGATGCCCTGCAGCGCGTCGGCTAGGTCGCTCATGCTCATCTCCTTCACGTCGAGCATGGCGAAATCCTCAATCAGCTGGCTCAGGTCCGACTCGAAAGCGCGCATGTCCGGAATTTCGGCCGTCAGGGCTAGTCGTCTGAAATTAAGCGCCATGCTGCGCGCATCCTGTCGCGCCATACCGATAAACACGCCCGCAAAGGCGTATTTCTGCTGCTTAGTGAGGCGGCCCACCATACCGAAATCGATGAGCACGATGGTGCCATCAGGGCGCACCAGCACGTTGCCGGGGTGCGGGTCGGCGTGGAAAATCCCGAACTCAAAAATCTGGGTCAGGTAGATGTCCATGCCGTTTTCAGCCACCTCGGCGGGGCTCAGGCCCCACTCCTGCAACTGCGCCTTGTCGGTAATCTTGCAGCCGCTCACGAACTCAATTACCAGAATGCGTGCCGTGCTCAGCTCGCGGTAGGGCTTGGGCACGTAAAACGTGGTGTAGTCCTCGTAGAGCTTGCGAAACTGCTCCATCGAGCGGGCTTCGGCCGTGTAATCCAGCTCCTTACTCATGCTGCGCTCAAACGCATCCACAATATCCTGCGGGTTGGCGAGGCCCTGCTTCTGCAGAAATCCCGCCGTGAGGCGCACCAGTTCGTGCAGCAAAGCCAAGTCAGAGCGCACCTTTTCGCGCACGCCGGGGCGCTGCACTTTCACCACCACTTCCTCGCCGGTCAGCAGCCGCGCCCTGTGCACCTGCCCGATGCTGGCCGAGCCCAGCGTGATATCATCGAACTCGCTAAAAACCTCCGAAATCGGCCGGCCCAGCTCCTCCTCGATAATCTGGCGGGCCACGGCCGTTTCGAAAGGCGGCACGTTGCTTTGCAGCTTCTCAAACTCGTCAATCAGGGCTTCGGGCAGCAGGTCGGCCCGGTTGCTCATGGCTTGGGCCAGCTTGATGAACGTCGGCCCTAACTCCTCGATAATCAGACGCACCCGCTCCCAGCGCGTGGTTTCAAACACCTGCCGGTCGGCCCGCTGCCAGCTCAGGCGTCGCGCCTGGCTTACGAGGCGGCGCAACGGCGTGGTCGTCACCACATCCTCGAAACCATAACGCAGCAACACCTCGGCCACCTGCCGAATGCGGGAGAGGTTGGAAATCGTATTTTTAAACATCAACCGCAGATTTACGCAGATTAATCTGATTTCGCAGATTTTGGCCGGCTACCGTGCCCGCCAGACTCATTTTAGAGTCAATTTTTTACGCTAAAAAACCCCGTCTGCGCCAGGCAAACGGGGTTTTTCCTTGATAACAGGAAGCCGCTTACGCGTTGCCTTCGCTGCCAGCCGAAGCAGCAGGCTTCGCCGCTGGCTTTGCGGCCGGTTTAGCAGCGGGCTTGGCGGCCGGTTTGGCGGCAGCTTTCGCGGCGGGGGCTTTTGCAGCAGGTTTGGCAGCCGTTGCGGCGGCGGCTTTGGCGGCGGGCTTAGCGGCCGGTTTGGCAGCGGCGGCGGCCGTAGCAGCAGTGGATTTCTGTGCGGTGCTGGCAGCAGCGCTCACGCGGTCGGCCACGTTTTTCACAGCACCGGCGGCGCGGCTGGCGGCTTGGTTGGCGGTGGTTTTGGCGGCGCTTACTACGCTGGCGGCTTTCGCGGCGGGCTTAGCGGCGGCTTTGGGGGCGGGCTTTTTGGCGGCGGCTTTGCCTTTGGCGGGCTTGGCATCGCTCAGGCCCACGGTGCTTTTCGCACGCTCCACAATGCCCTGGAACTGCTTTTCGAGCTCGGCACGCTTGGTTTCGCCGCTTTTCAGCAGCTCGTCCACAATTTTCTTGCCCTCGGCCTGGGTCATTTTATTGTCCTTCACCAACTTATCGATGGTGCTTTGAACCGACTTGCTGCCCTGGGCGATGTAGCCGACGCCAGCATTTACGAACTTTTTAAACAAATCTTCCATGGTGCAGGAAACGGGTTGGGGTGAAAGAAAAAAAGGGAACTTACTGTATTAAAGCCCATTGCCATACCAAAGTAGTATGCAAGCCGACTAAATTCGATGCAAACCTACGAACACTCGCTAACATAGTTGAGCCGTGTACGCCGGATTTCTCCAAAAGTGGCCTAAAATCATCAAAAAGAGAATTTATTTTTTCGATTTCCTGGATATTTGATACCGGCCTCTATCCTCCGCAACGCATTCAGCGACAGCTTATGCGGCGCGACGGCGCACGGGCATGCGCCGTTCGGCCTGCGGCAGGCGCACGGGGGCGGCAATTGGCTGCGCCCATATCTCAGTCAGGAAGGCCGCGACCTGGTCGAGCGCCTGCCGGGCTTCGGGCACCACGCGCCAGAACAGGTGCCACCAATGCACCAGTCCTTCAAATGGTTGCAGCGTGACAGGCACGCCGGCGGCGCGGGCTTTGCGGGTGAATTTCACCACGTCATTATACAGCACTTCGGCGGTGGAAATCTGGATGAGCAGTGGCGGCAGGCCGTGTAAGTCGGCTTGCGCGGGCGAGAGCAACGGGTGCGTGAGGGGCGTTTTGTGGGCGTAGAGCGGCCCCCAGGTGCGCATTTGCAGGGCTTCGAGCAGGAGGCCTTCTTCGCGGGCCACGCGGCGCAGGGCGGTGATGGGCAGGTTCAGGTCGGTCCAGGGCGAGAGGCCGATGCCGGCGGCGGGCAGGGCTTCGCCGGCATCGCGCAGGGCCAGCAGTAAGGCAAGGGCGAGGCCGCCGCCAGCTGAGTCGCCGCCTACCACAATGTCGTGGGGCTGGTGGCCGTGGCGCAGCAGCCAGCGGTAGGCCCGCTTTGCATCATCGAGCGCGGCGGGGAACGGGTGGTCGGGCGCTTTGCGGTAGTTGATGGTGAGCACGTTGAGGCCCGTGCGCTGGGCCAGGCTACCCACCAGGCTGCGGTGCGTGTTGAGCGAGCCGAGCACGTAGCCGCCACCGTGCAGGTAGAGCAGCACCCGCGTGGGGTGGGCGGCGCGGGGCCGCAGCCACTCGGCTTCGAGGCGGTTATCGAGCTTGAAGCTTTCCAGATTCACCTTCCAAGGCATGAATTGGAAGAGGGAGCCGGCCTCCATGGCCAGGCGCATGGCCCCTACACTGGGCTTGCGACGGGCCAGCGGGGCGGCCGCCGCCGTGAGAAACTGCTTGAGCAGCAGGTGTTGAAACGAGGGCATTGGGTGGGATTTTGGGAGGGAGGGTGTGGGAGCGCGTTGTAGGGTGCGGGGCTTGCCCCGCCCTACTTCTGGCTGCTACGGTAAGCCTTCTGCTTTTGCCCCAGCTTATTGCCTTTGTAGCCTTTGATTGCCAGCGGAATCCAGCCTAACAACGGGATGAAATAGGCCAGGGTTATGGGGTTGCGCCAGAGCATGCGCAGCCACGCGCCGGGCTTGTCGAGCTGCATGCGAAAATTGCGGCGGCCCTCCTTCACGTAGAGGCGCTCGAACTCGGTGAACATGGCGGGCCAGGCGAAGGGCAGGAAAAACGGGAAGAACCGGCGGTTTTCCTTGATGCGCTGCCAGAGCTCGGCCCAGCGGTAGGGCTTTTGGCCGTGGGCGAGCACGGCGGCGTCCATTTCGGCCTGCATCTGCTGGCGGATTTGCTCGCTGAGGGCCAGGTATTCTTCGCGGCTCAGCTCATCCACGGTTTTGGTGGTGAGGTCGGAGGGGCGGATGCGGGTGCCCATCACAAAGACGAGCTTGGCCGGGAAAGCCAGGTAAAAGGCCCAGGGCTGAACCAGGACCAGCAAAAGCAGCAGCGTGAGGGGCAGGAAGGGGATACCGATTTTCTTGGTGAGGTTGTTAATGCCGTCCCAGCTGTAGGCGTAGGGGTTGAGGTATTCGGCGTTGATGGTGTAGAAGGGCACGATGTCGGTGCCGTGCTGCAGGGCCAGGCGCACCATGCTGGTGGCCAAGCGCTGGAGCTGGTACTTGCGGTTGAACCCTTTGCCGATGCCGGGCACACCCTCGGGGTAGAGCATCAGGTTGTGGTCCTGGTAGTACATCATGGTTTCGAAATTCAGCGTCGTGGCATCCACGCAGCCGCATTTTTTCCAGAAGTCTCTGACCAGATAGGGGTTCATCAGGGCCGTTTGCGAGAGCAGCGGGGCCGAGAGCGGGCGCGGCAGGTCGCTCATATTCTCGTGCCGGGGCAGGTAGCGGAACAGGTGCGACAGCGCCACGATGGCATCCCAGGGGAAGGCCATGCCGGAGTGGTTGCTGGCGAAAATCAGGGGCCGGTCGGGGTTGTTACGCTGCGGGAAATTCTCGAAGCCCACCAGCTCGGAGCGAAACCACACGCGGTCGAGCAGCTGGAGGATGTTTTCGTCCACCGTGCGGGTGAATTCCTCCTCGAAATAGTCGTCGTAGATGTGCTGGTTGGCCACAATGGCCGGTGGGGGCGGCGAGGACGCAGTGGTGGCGGGCATAGTGGGAATTTGCGGCGGACTAGGGACGGAAGATAGAAGAATTTCCAGCGCCGCGCTTGGTGGGTTGTTCTGGCGTCTGTTCCCGCAGTGGGCGCAGTGGTTTACGCAGAGGGTCGCAGTGCGCGAAAGGCCCTATCCCCTGCTGCCGAAAATGGCGCTGCCCACCCGCACCAGCGTGCTGCCCTCGGCCACGGCCAGTTTATAGTCGCCACTCATGCCCATTGAGATGTCGGCAAAGGCTGGGGATTCGGCGAAATAGGTGGCTTTGAGGTGGTCGAAGTAGCTATGCAGCGTTTGGAACTCCTGCCGCAGCTGGTTCTCATCATGGGTGAAGGTGGCTACGCCCATCACGCCAGTGAGGCGCACGTGGGTGAGCTGCGGGAGCTCCGGCGAGGTCAGGATTTCTTCGGCTTCGGCCAGCGAAAGGCCCGATTTGGTTTCTTCCTGGGCGATGTGGAATTGCAGCAGGCCGTTGATGACGCGGTTGTTCGCGGCGGCGTGCTTGTCGATTTCGCGCAGCAGTTTCAGGCTGTCGATGCTTTGGATGGTGTGCACGAAGGGGGCCAGCAGCTTCACTTTGTTGGTTTGGAGTTGGCCGATGAGGTGCCACTCCACATCGGGCGGCAGCTGGGGGTGCTTGGCGGCCATCTCCTGGGGCCGGTTCTCGCCGAAACAGCGGGCTCCGGCGGCGTAGGCCTCCTGTAGTAGCTCGACGGGGTGGGTTTTGGTGACGACGCAGAGGCGGGCGGCCGTGCCGGCCAGCTCGGCGTTGATGCGGTGGATGTTATCGGCGATGGACATGGGTGTTTGTTTGAACGAGCTTGAATAGAACGTCATGCTGAGCGCAGTCGAAGCATCTCTACCGCTTCGTTGTAAATGGTATTGATTACTTGAGCGGTAGAGATGCTTCGACTGCGCTCAGCATGACGTCCTTCACAATTACCAATAACCCATAACCCCGCTAATCCTCCAGCGGGTTGCTCAGAAACGTGCTTTTCAGGACCAGCCACAGCAGCCAGAGCCCGATGCTGAGCCACAGGTACGGCCGGTAGAAATCCTTGGTATTGCGAAAGCGGAGCTGCTTGATTTCGGACTTTTCGAGGCGGTTGATTTGGGCGAAAACTTCGCGCAATGCCCCCGTATCGGTGGCGCGGAAGAAGCGGCCATCGGCGGCGGCGGCGAGCTGGCGCATAGTGGTTTCGTCGAGGCGGGTGTTTACGTAGCGGGTGCGGCCGAGCGAATCCTGGCCGTAGGGCACGAAACCATCCTTGCCCAGCCCGATGGTGTAGATGCGGATGCCGAAGGCGTGGGCTAGCTGCGCGGCCAGCAGCGGGTCGAGACTGCCGGCGTTGTTCTCGCCATCGGAGAGCAGGATGCAGACCCGCGACTTGGCCGTGGACTCGCGCAGGCGATTGGTGGCTACGCCCAAGGCGCTGCCAATGGCAGTGCCGTCTTCCTTAATCATGCCCACGCGCAGGCCGGCGAGGTCTTCGCGCAGCAGGTCGTAGTCGGTGGTGAGGGGGGCCAGCGAGTAGGCTTCGCCGGCGAAGGCTACCAGGGCGAGGCGGTCACCAGCGCGGGATTGCAGGAAATCAGTGGCAATGCGCTTGGCGGCTTCGAGGCGGTTGGGGCGCAGGTCTTCGATTTCCATCGAGCCCGACACGTCGAGGGCCAGCACCAGGTCGATGCCCCGGCCGAACTGCTCCACGCGCTCGTCGGTGCGCTGGGGGCGGGCCAGGGCCACAATGGCGAAGCTGAGGGCGAGGCCCAGCACCACATCGGGCATGAAGCGCAGCACCGCCGACCAGTCGCGCCGCACGGGGCCGGGCGCGAAGGCCACCGCCACCTGCGCCCGCCGCCGGGCCAGCACCCAGCGCAGGACAAATAGCAGCGGCACGGCCGCGATGAGCAGCAACAGGCGCGGCTGCTGCCACTGGTAGCCGGCCAGCGTGGTGTAGCGGAGGAGGTTGAAAAAGTCGTTCAAGCGGGGCGAAAGTAGCGCGGACTTTTAGTCCGCGCCCGGGATTTGCAGAATGGTTGGACTCGGGGACTAAAAGTCCGCGCTACTCCGTCACCGACGCGTAGCGCCGCTCGGCAAAGCCCCGCAGGCGCTGGAAGGCGCGGTCAACCTCGGCCGCTTCCTCGGTTTGCACGTTGCCGTAAATCACCTTATCGGTCGCATTCAGCGCCTTTCGCACGTCGGAGTCATTCTCGAAATACGCCACAATTTCGCGGGTCGTGAAGGAGTTCAGGCCGCTGTTTTCGAGGCCGGCGAGGTAGTTTTTCCAGAGCACCACGGCCCGTTCCACGTTGGTAGCCGAGCGCGAAAGCTCGAACCGCTCGACGTGCCGCGCGAACTGCGCCAGGAAATAACCGTGGTTTTTGCGCCGCTTGTAGGCCGAATAGCGCCGCACCAGCCCCCGCCGAAACAGCGCCGCGCCGCCCGCCAGCAGCAGCAGCACGGCCAGCGCCCCGGCCAGCCAGTAGGGATAGTTAAAAATGGGCTCGACGGGCACCAGCACCAGGTTTTGGCGCAGGGCCGGCAATTGGGCGGCCCTGCGCAGCGGCGCGGCCGTGCGCAGCAGGCGCACCCGGCTGGGCAGCGGCAGGATGCTCAGCGTATCGGGGCCTTGCAGCACAGCCACCGGCAGGGCCAAGGTCTGCACCGAATCGAGCCGGAAGGTGCGCAGGTGGTACACGGCGCGGTCGAGGCTGATGCCGTTCCGGGTGCGGGTGGGGTAAAAGGTCTTGCCCGCGTACTCGAACGGCGCAAATTTGGCCAGCGAATCGGGGAAAACCACCTCCAAATCGGGGGCGTGCTCGTAGCGCAGCTCGTAGTCGAGCGGCTCGCCCACCAGGGTAGTTTGCTTCAGAAAGCGGCCCTGCGGGATGGGTGGCGGGTTCTGACCCAAAGCAGTAATGCCCGACAGCAAGCTAAAAATCAGGCTGAGCATCACACGCTTCCATCCCTCAAAATGCCCTATTAGCTTACCCATTGCGGCCCGATTGACGACGGTGACGAAACAGATTCACGAGCTGCGGCACAAAATCGCCCTCCGTGCTCAGGGCCAGGAAACCGGTGCGGTGGCGGCGGCAGATGTTCACCAGTTCAGCTTCCTGGCGCTCGGCGGTGGCTTCCATGCGGTTGCGGAAATCGGGGCTGGAGGTATTCACCCAGCGCACCTGGCCGGTTTCGGCGTCGCGCAGGGGGACGATGCCCAGGGCCGGAAACGTGCGCTCGCGCGGGGCCTGGAGCTGCACCACAATCAGGTCGTGGCGCTGGGCCAGCATGGTGAGCTCGCGCTCGTAGTTGCCGTCGATAAAATCGGACACCAGCACCACCAGGCTGCGGCGCTTGAGCAGCCCCAGCGCCTGCCGGATGCCCGCTCCCACCCCCGTGCGGGACGAAACCGGCACCAGCCCAAACAGCCGGCTAATGAGCGCATACGCTGCCCGCGGCCCCTTGCCGGGCGGCAGATACAGCTCCTTTTGGTCTGAAAACGCAAACAAGCCCAGCGCCGAGCCCTGCCGCGCGGCCGAGAGGGCCAGCAGACCCGCGATGTCGCGGGCCACGTCCAGCTTGCGGCGCTGGCCGTCGCCCACGTCCAGCGAGCCGCTCACGTCGAGCAGCACCAGCACCTGCTGCTCCTTTTCCTCCTTGTAAGTTTTCACGAAGGTGCCGTGGCCCTTGCTGCTCACGTTCCAGTCGATGGCGCGCACCTCGTCGCCGTATTGGTAGAGGCGCACATCGTCGAATTCGAGGCCCGTGCCTTTGAATACGGAGTGAAAATCGCCCTGTAGCTGGGCCTCCACCGCCTTGCGAATGCGGATTTCGAGGTGGCGCAGGCGGCGCACCAGGTCGGTGAGGGCCGAGGGCACGGAGGGGTTCATGGCGGCGAAGCTACGGCGCGGGACTAACTTTGTGGTGTGAAATCATTCTGCCGCTGCTGCCTGGGCTTGGTGCTGGCCCCCCTCCTGCTCGCCTTGCCCGCCTGCCAGCGCCCTGAAGAAGCCCCCAAGCCACTCGACCTGGTACCCCGGGAGAAAATGGCCCAGATGCTGGCCGACCTGCACCAGCTCGAAGCCCAGGTGGAAAGCAGCCGCCTCTCGCCCGATTCGAGCCGGGCGCTGTTCCTGGCCCAGCAGAAAAACCTGTATTGGAAGCACGAAGTCACCGACTCGGCTTTTCAGCGCAGCTACCGCTACTACGGCATCCACAACAAGGATTTGAACGAAATCTACGTCGGCGTTATCGACACGCTGACCCATCGGGAGGCCCGGCTCAACCCCGCCAAAGCCAACCAGCCCGCCGCCGACCAGTGGGGCCCGCCCCCCAAAACCAACTAAACCAGCCGCTGCCCATTGGGCACCGCACCGGCCACGGCGGCCAGCACAATGTGCCCGTCGGCATCGGCAAAGCCGGTTACCAGCACTTCGGAGCGGAATTTTCCAATCTGCTTGGGCGGGAAGTTGACCACGGCCAGCACCTGACGGCCCACCAGCTCCGCCGGCGTGTAGTGGTGCGTGATTTGGGCGCTGGACTTCTTGAGGCCGATTTCCGGCCCAAAATCAATGAGCAGCTGATACGCCGGCCGCCGCGCCTCTGGGAAGGTCCGCGCCTCTTGGATAGTGCCCACGCGCAGGTCCACACGCTCAAAGTCGGCCCAGGTGATGGGGGTAGTTGGGAAATTCATGGGCTGGGAATAAATAAACCAGAACGTCATGCTGAGCGCAGTCGAAGCATCTCTACCGCGCAAGTAAATCCTATCGATTGGATTACTCTCGCGGTAGAGATGCTTCGGCTGCGCTCAGCATGACCGTTCTTTTCAACAATTGCATCATCCCCGCCCCTACTGCACCGCAAACATCTTCAGCTGCTCCAGTTTCAGCTGCGTTTGCTTTTCCCAGGCGGCCTGGCGCACGGCGTTCAGGCCGTGGCCGGTTTCCTGGTCGTAGCGGTTCTGCTCGTTGTCCCAGGCCGCGTACACGGCTTTGGTCACGTTGTTGAAAGCCGGCTGGAGCTTGTTGCAATCGGCCTTCGCCGCGAAGGCCGCCAGCTTCTGGCGCATAAGGCGGGCATAGGCTTCAGTGATGTCGAAGTGTAACTGCTCGTGGCGCAACAGGGCTTCGGAAGCCAGCTTGGGGTTTTGAAACCACGACGTATTGGGGTCGAACGTGGCCGTCACGGTGGCGCTGAACACGAAGTCGCGGCAGGCCGCATTGGACTTGAGGTCGCTGGCCGTGGACGAGGCCAGCCGGTCCGAAGGCCCGGGATGGCCCTGGAAGTCGGCTATTGTGAGCCGCCGCGTGGCCGACCACGGGATGGGTGCTGCGGGCGCGGGTTTGGCCGTAGGGGCGGCCGCAGATTGGAGTTTCACAGCCGGGCCTTGCAGCAGCGCGGCGGCCGTTAAGAGCGTAGTTAGAACAGAAAGCATGGGTGCAAAATAAGAAGATGCCCGCAGCCGGCGCGAATTGCCGGCGGCCATAGCGCGAACCGTAGCGCGCAGGTTGTAGTTCGCACTACGGTACAGCTACCGGCTCAGCGATGTAACCCGGCGCAGTCTCGCGGCGGAAGCGCACGATGAGCACGCCCGCAACTATTGTGAGCCCCAGCAGCAGCCCCGTCCACACGCCCGGCGCGCCATAGTGCAGCCGAAAACCCAGGAAATAGCCCAACGGCAGCGCCACGGCCCAATACGCCAGCAAGGCCACCACGGAAGGCACTTTTACATCTTCCAGCCCGCGCAGTGCGCCCAGCCCCATCACCTGCAAGCCATCAGAAACCTGAAACAAGGCCGCGATGAGCAGCAGCGTGCCGGCCTGCGCCACCACGGCCGCATCGTGGCTATACAGCAGCGGGGCCTGATGCCGCAGGGCAATAAACAGCGCCCCCATCGTGGCCATAAACCCAAACCCCAGCACATACGCCGCGAAACCGGCCTGCCGGGCCGCTGGCATATCGCCGCCGCCCATTAGCTTGCCCACCCGGATGGTGGCCGCCGCCGCAATGCCGCTGGCCGCCATGTAGGTTATCGAAGCCAGGTTGATGGCCACCTGATGCGCCGCCAGCGGCACCGCACCCAGCCAGCCAATCATAATGGCCGCCGTAGCAAAAGCGCCCACTTCAAAGGCCATCTGCACGCCGATGGGCGCGCCGATATCGAACAGCCGGGCCAGCGTGGCCCAGTCGGGCAGCCAGCTATGCACGGCGGCGCGGTACTGATGCAGGCGCTGGGCCAGCAGCACATACGCCGCCATGAGGCCGGCCATGAGGGTGCGGGCAATGAGCGTGGCCCAGGCCGAGCCCATCAGGCCCATTTGGGGTGCGCCCCAATGGCCGAACACCAGCGCGTAGCACAGGGCGGCGTTCAGCACGTTGGCCAGCACCGAGAGCCACATAGCCTGCCGCGTAAGCCCCAGCCCCTCAGCAAACTCGCGGAAGCCCTGAAAAATCATCAGCGGCAAAAACGACCAGCTGATGACCCGCACCCAGGGCGCAGCCAGCGCCTCCACGGCCGGGGCCTGGCCGAGGTAGTGCATGAGCGGCGGCACCAGCTGGCCCAGCCCGGCCAGCGCCAGCCCGGCCAGCACACTCAGCCACACCGACGACACCAGGAGGCGGGCTAGGTCGGGCAGGTCGCGGCGGCCGTCGGCGGCGGCCACCAGCGGCACGCTGCCCATGCTCAGGCCAATGCCCAGAATCATGATGACGTTGGTGCTGTTCACGCCCAGGCTTACGGCGGCCAGCGGCACGGTGCCCGTGCGCCCCACCAGCACCGAATCGACAAAACTCACCATGATGTGCCCCAGCTGCGACAGCACCACCGGATACGCCAGCAGCAGCGTGGGCCGCAAATGAGGACGAATATTACTAAACATAATTCCCTGAAAAAGCCCGGCAAAGGTACGGGCGGGCCGCTCGCAAGGGGTTGCATCGATGTTGCGGGCCGATGTGGAGACGCGACTCTTCGCGTCTCGGCGTATGCGCCGTTTGGGAGTCATTCAACGCCAAGACGCGAAGAGTCGCGTCTCTACACACCCACCACGCTCCCGATAATGGCCAGCGCCCGCCGCAAATCGGCCTCCGCCACGGCGTAAGACAGGCGCAGGAAGCCGGGCGCGCCGCAGGTGGCTCCGTCCACCACTTCCACGCCGGCTGCGGCCAGCTGTCGCACCAGCGTGGCCGAGGCCTCCAGCGCCGGCAAGCCGGGCGCGAGGAAACGGGTGAAATCGGCGAAAACGTAGTAGGTGCCTTCGGGGGCGGCCACGGCGCGCGCGCCGGGCAGGGCCGCCAACCCATCGAGCAGCAGCTGCCGGGTGGGCTGCAATTGCGCACACAGCGCTGCGCCAATGGCTTCGGCGTGCTGCGTGGCGGCCAGCGCGGCCATTTGGGCCGGCACCGGCACCGCCAGGCCGGTGCTGAATATTCGCGCCGATACCGCCTGCGCCAGCGCGGGCGGGGCCACCAGGCAGCCTACGCCCCAGCCCGCCAGCGCCAGCGACTTCGAAAAGCCGCTCACCACCACGTGCCGCTCGTGCGGGCCGGGCAGCGCCAGCAACGTAGGCACCGGCTCCGCCCCGAAACTAATGCCTTCGTAAATCTCGTCGCTGAGCACCCAGAGGTCCGGAAATTCGGCCGTCACGGCCACTATTGCCGTCCACTCAGCCCGCGAATACACGCGGCCGGTAGGGTTATTGGGGTTGCTGATGATGAGCAGCCGCGTGGCCTGCGTGAGGGCTGCCCGCAGCGTTTCGGGCGTGAGGGCATAATTATCGGCCGCGCTGAGCGGCAGGGGGCGCAGCGCGCCGCCCGCCCGCCGCACCAGGTCGTAGAAGCCGAACCAGTTGGGCGTGGGCAGCAGCACGTCGTCGCCGGGCCGCAGCATTTCGCTGAGCAGGGCAAACAGACCGGCTTTGGTGCCGGCCGTCACCACCACCTGCTCGGCCGTGACGCTGGTGGCACCGCGCTGGCGGTAGCGGTAGGCTAGGGCTTCGCGCAGCTCGGGCAGGCCGGCCACGGGGCTCACGGGCAGCGGCTGGCCGTGCTGCCGGACGGGGCACAGGGCTTCATCGGCGGCGGCAAGGGCCACTTCGGGGACTGCAAAATTTCCGTAGCCGGAGGCGAGGCTGAGCATGGGGATTTTTCTGTTGGAGTTACCGCCGGTCATGCTGAGCGCAGTCGAAGCATCTCTACCGCTTCGTTGCTTCGATTGGATTACTCTCTCAGTAGAGATGCTTCGACTGCGCTCAGCATGACGGCCTGAACAGGTTAATTTCTTTCTGCGAGGTACTGGCAACCCTACCGCGCCGCCAGCACCACATCAGCAAAATCGGTGGCCGCATCGGTGAAATATTCAACCACGCGCAGACCGGCTTCGGCGGCCAGGGCTTCAATCTGGGGCAGGGTGAATTTGTAGGAGTTTTCGGTATGAATGACCTCCCAGGCCGCAAAATCGAAGGTTTCATCCAGCGCCTCCACGCGCACCTGCTGGGCGCGGGTGCTTACTAGGAAGGAGCGCACGGCCCCGTTCAGGGGGTTGTAATCGGTGTAGTGCTGCCAGTGGGCGAGGTCGAAATCAGCCCCCAACTCGCGGTTGAGGCGGGTGAGCAGGTTGAGGTTGAAGGCGGCCGTCACGCCCTGGGCATCATCGTAGGCCGCCCGGATGCGGCGCGGGTCTTTCTGCAAATCGAAGCCGATGAGCAGGCGGTCGGCCGGGGCCAGGGGCGCGGCCAGCTGGCGCAGAAAATCCAGCCGCTCGGCCGGGCCGAAGTTGCCGATGTTCGAGCCCAGAAACAGCACCGCTTTGCTGCCCGGCCGGGTGCGCAGCTGCGTGAGGGCCGTGGCATAGTCCTCCACCACCGGGGCCACATTCAGCGCCGGCAACTCCTGCTTGAGCGCGGCCACCAGCCCCGTCATGGCACCCGCCGAGATATCCACCGGGGCGTAGGTGAACGGGGTGCCGGCGGCTAGTAGCTCGCGCAGCAGCAGCTTGGTTTTGGCCCCGTCGCCAGCGCCCAGCTCCACCAGCGCGAAGTCGCCGCCGCCCGCCGGGCTCAGGGCCGCCGCGATGGCCGCGCCGTGCTCCCGGAAAATAGCAAACTCGGCACGCGTAGGGTAATACTCCGGCAAATCCATGATTTGCTGAAACAGGCGGCTGCCCGCGTCATCGTAGAAATACATCGACGACAAGGCTTTGGGCGTGCGGTGCAGGCCGTCGGCCACGTGCCGCGCCAGCTCGGTTGCGGTGGGGCTCAGAATAGAAGAAATGGGCATAGGATAAGCTGAAGAAACAAAGAAAGGCGGCAGCCCGCTTAGCGCGCCAGGCGAATGCCCGTGAACTGCCAGCGCTTGTCGGCGTGGAAAAAATTGCGGTAGCTGACGCGAATGTGGTTTTCGGGCGTGGCGCAGGAGCCGCCGCGCAGCACCAGTTGGTTCACCATAAACTTGCCGTTGTATTCGCCCAGCGCGCCGGCGGCGCGGGCGTAGCCGGGGTAGGCGTGGTAGGCTGAGTAGGTCCACTCCCAGCAGTCGCCCAGCAGCTGGTGGCACTGCGCGGGGTCGGCATCGGCAGGCAGGGGCTGCGGGTCGAAGAGGTTGCTTTCGAGCCAGGTACCGGCGCTGGTGGTGGCCCCGAAGTGGCGGGCGGCAGTTTCCCATTCGGCCTCGGTGGGCAGGCGTGCGCCCGCCCAGTTGGCATAGGCATCGGCCTCGTAAAAGCTGATGTGGGTGACCGGCGCGTCGGGCCGCACCGCCTGCAGGCCGTGGTGCGTGAAGCGGTGCCAGCCATCGGCGTGCCGCATCCAGTAGAGGGGCGCTTCCCAGCCCTGCGCCTGCGCCAAATCCCAACCTTCGCCCATCCAGTAGCGGAAATCGCGGTAGCCGCCGGCCTCGATGAACGCCTGAAATTCGGCATTGGTCACCAGGCGGTTTTGCAGCTCGAAGGGGGCCAGCAGCACGTCGTGCGCCGCCAGCTCGTTATCAAAGCAAAAGCCGCTTTCCTGAAAGCCAATCCGGTGCACGCCGCCGGGCACGGGCAGCCAGGATGCTGCTTTTGAGTTAGAAGTTAGCAGTGAAGAGTTAAGAGTTGGGGCAAGAGCATCAGCCGAATCAACCCTTAACTCTTCACTGCTAACTCTTACCTCAGCTAACTCCTCACCGATGTAAGCCGGGGCCAGCGGGCTGGTGCTGAGGATGTATTTGATGTCGGTGGCCAACAGCTCCTGGTGCTGCTGCTCGTGCTGGAGGCCCAGCTCCAGCAGCTCGAAGAAGACCGGGGGCAGGTCGCGCCGCTCGGTGAGGAGCTGGGTCAGCGCGGCGTCGACGTGGGCGCGGTAGGCCAGCACATCGGCCAGGGCCGGGCGCGAGAGCGTGCCCCGGTCGGCCCGGTTCACCCGCGAGCCCAGCGAGTTGTAGTAGGAATTGAACAGGTACGCGTAGTCCGGGTGAAACAGTTGGTAGCCGGGCGCGTACTCCGTCAGCAGGAAGGTTTCCCAGAACCAGGTGGTGTGGGCCAGGTGCCACTTGGGTGGGCTCACGTCGAGCATGGGCTGCACCACGGTGTCTTCGGGCAGCAGGGGCGCGCACAGGGCCTGGCTTTGGGCGCGCACAGCGCGGTAGCGGGCCAGCCAGACCGGGGCTACACGGGGGGCGGCGGGTGAAACGGGAGCGGGAGTCATAGCAAAAGAGCCGTGAAAAATAATCGGGCCTGCATCACTAACCGGATTAGCAGTTCGTAGGTTGTGGGACGAGGGCAAAATCCCGGAGCTGGCGGGGACGGTTTTGGCCCGATTAAACACGTAGAAACAGGTAGAAATACGTAGAAGCCCCTAGGTAAAAAGCGGTATTTACGCGTTGTTTTAGCAATAAAAGCAACAATTAAGAGTAAGAATGGTAGGTAATGTTGGTTATCCACACTACCATTGCAACATACCAAACCTTCTTTACTTAATCATATGAAAACCGCCGCCCTAACTGCCGAGCTAACCGCTGCTCCCGCACTGAAAAGCAATACCCGCCCTGCTAACCGCGTGGGCACCAAGAGCCGTCGCGGCTTCGCCGCCATGAGCCCTGAAACCCAGCGCCGCATTGCCAGCGAGGGTGGCAAAGCATCGCACGCCAGTGGCCGCGGCCACCGCTTCTCGGCCGATGAGGCCCGGGATGCCGGCCGAAAGGGTGGCCTCGTAAGCCGGCGCGGCAAAAGCGTCCAGGTAAAGTAAAGTACCGCCGCCACGGCCCACCGATGAGGCATGGCACGCATCTTTGCGCCATGCTTCATCTCCGCTTTTCACACCGCGCGCTGCGCTTCAATTTTTCGGCCCGCACGTCGCGCGGAGCCCTGGCCGAACATGTGGCCTGGTACCTCCACCTGGTCGATGATGCCTTGCCTATAGTGGAGGGCATCGGGGAGGCTGCCCCACTAGCGGGCCTCAGTCCCGATTATGGCCCCGATTTTCCCCGGGCCATTGCTAATTTGTGCCAACGCTTCAACGCCGGGGCATTGACTGCTTTTTCGGCAGCCGATGCCCCGGCGTTTGTGGGTCCGGGGTTGCCGGCACTCACGTTTGCCCTCGAAACCGCTGCGCTCGACCTGGGCCGGGGTGGGCGGCATCAGCTTTACGATAATGCTTTCAGCCGGGGCGAGGCGGCGCTGCCCATCAATGGCCTGGTGTGGATGGGCGACGCGGCCTTTATGCGGGAGCAAATTCAGCAAAAGCTGGCGGCTGGTTACTCCTGCCTGAAACTCAAAATCGGGGGGCTGGATTTTGCCACCGAGCTGGCCCTGTTGGCCGAAATCAGGGCCGTAGCGCCGCCCGAGCAGCTAACGCTGCGCGTGGATGCTAATGGCGCGTTTGCGCCGGCTGAAGCCCTGGGCAAGCTGGCGCAGCTGGCGGCGTTTGCTATCCATTCCATCGAGCAGCCCATTGCGGCAGGCCAGCCGGTGGCTCTGGCCGAGCTGTGCCGCACCTCCCCCATCCCCATTGCCCTCGATGAGGAGCTGATTGGCGTGACCGACCCGGCCCGGCAAGCCGCCCTCCTCGATGCGGTGCGGCCGGCCTACATCGTGCTCAAGCCCACGCTGCTGGGCGGCCACGCCGCCACCCGCCAGTGGATTGCGCTGGCCGAGGCGCGCGGCATCGGCTGGTGGATTACTTCGGCCCTGGAATCTAATGTTGGGTTGAATGCCGTGGCCCAGCTCACGGGCGAGTACGACGTGCACGGCTTTGCCCAGGGCCTAGGCACGGGCCAGCTCTATCACAACAACTTAACGGCCCCACTGCTCATCAGCGACGGGGCACTGCGCTACGCGCCCGAGGGCACCTGGGAGGCTCCCGGGTAGGCGCGAACGAATGGGCAATGCCGCAGATTCGATGACAGTTGGCACCCTATGTAAATAATGGCGCGTCTTTTCGCTTTATTTACCGGCCTGCTTGAGTTGTCCCGATTATGCGTAGCCCGCACGTAGTGTTTCTGCTGGTTGCCTGGGCCCTTTGCCGGGGGCTGCATTCGCCCGTTTGTGCCCAGCCCGCGCTGCCGCCTGGCCCGTTTGTGTTTGCCAAAGGCAAGCACCATCAGGCCACGCTGGATTTCCAGGTGCAGCGCAACCTATTGGTGGTGAAGATGCGCCTGAACGGGGCGGGCCCCTTCAATTTCCTGCTCGATTCCGGCGTAGGCATGTCCATCATTACCTCGCCACAGCTGGCCGACTCACTGCGCCTGCATCGGAAGGACTATTTTCGGGTAGTGGGCATGGGCGGCACCGATACCGGCCTGCTGGCCTACCAAACCGACAGCGTGCGCGTGGAGCTGCCCGGTGTGGTGGCTCCCCGCATGAGCTGGCTGGTGATGTCGGAGGACGTGCTCAACCTCTCGGGCTACGTGGGCGTGCCCATCAGCGGCATTCTGGGCTCCGAGCTGTTCCGCAGTTTCGTGGTCGCCATTCATTCGGAAACGACCACGCTGGTGCTCACCGACCCGGCCACTTACCGCGCCCCCCGCGGCAAGCGCTGGTCGAGCCTGCCGCTCTCGCTGGAAAACAACAAGGCGTATTTCACCGTGCCCGTGCAGCTCAACGATACGCTCACGATGCCGCTCAAGCTGGTGCTCGATACCGGGGCCAGCCACGCCCTGTCGCTGGAGCTGGACTCGGACCCGCGCATGACGGGCCCCGCCCGCCGCCTGCCCACCGACCTGGGCCGCGGTCTTTCGGGCACGGTGCAGGGCTTTTTGGGGCGGGTGCCCACCCTGCACCTGGGCCGCTACACCCTGCACTCGGTCCTCACCTCCTTCCCCGATGCCAGCGATGTCCACCGGCGCATCGACGTGCCGCGTAATGGCAACATCGGCTACGAGTTGCTGAAACGGTTTGCCCTCGTCATCGATTACCCCCACCGCCGGCTGCTGCTCCGCCCCAACGCCAAATTCCGGGAGCCGTTTGAGCACGATATGTCCGGCATTGACCTGCTGGCTACCGGCGAGGACTACCGCCGGTTTCTGATACTCCAGGTCATGCCCGACTCGCCGGCCGCCACCGCCGGCATCGAAGCCAATGAGGAGTTACTCAGTGTCAATTTCTTACCTGCCAACACTTTTTCATTGACGCAGCTCGACCGGATGCTGCACTCCGAAGACGGCCGCGTGCTCCTGCTCGTGCTGCGCCGGCCCGATGGCAACCTCCACACCACCACCCTGCGCCTCAAGCGTCAAATCTGATGCCTCGGGGTGCGGGCCGGGGGCTACCTTCGCGCTTCCATTCTCCTTTATTCTTCATTATGACAGCTCGACTTTTGATTCAGCTGGCCGCGATTTTTGGCGGTCTGGGCGTGGCCATCGGGGCCTTCGGGGCCCATGCGCTACACGATATGCTGGTAAAGGCCGGCCGCGCCGACACCTTCGAAACCGCCGTGCGCTACCAGTTTTACCACGCCCTGGCGGCCCTGGCCGTGGGCGTGCTCTGGGCCACCCGCCCCGAGCTGCGCAGCCTGGGCACCACGGGCGCGCTCTGGCTGGGCGGCATCGTGGTGTTCAGCGGCTCGCTCTATGCCCTGTGCTTCACGGGCGTAACCAAGCTGGGCGCGGTGGCCCCCTTGGGCGGGCTGCTTTTTCTGGCCGGCTGGGTGAGCCTTATTTTGGCCGTGCGCGAACTGTAAGCAATTTATTCAGGACGCAAAAAAGGCCGTCTGCTTGCGCAGGCGGCCTTTTTTATGGTGTTTTCAGTTCCGGCGAAAGCTTATTTCACTTTGGCTTTCAGCTTGGTGTCGCCTACTTTTTCTTTCACCTTCTTGCCGTTGTCCTTAACAGCGGGAGCAGCCATGGTCGAAATCGTTTCGGTGGCGGCGGGAGCAGCGCTGGCAGCGGCCGTGGTGGCCTCTTTCACTTCGCCAACCAGCGAAACGGTGGTGCTGCCGGCGGTGGCGTTCGATTCAATGGTCAGCACTTTGTTTTGCATGCCCATTTTGCCGGCCGAGTTGAAGTGGGCAGCAATGGTACCGGTTTTGCCGGGAGCAATCGGGGCTTTGGTCCACTCCGGGGTGGTGCAGCCGCAGCTCACGCCAATGTTGGAGATGACGAGGGGAGCCGTGCCCGTGTTCTTGAACTTGAACGTGTGGTCGACGGTACCGCCCTGCACCACGGAGCCGAAGTCGTACTTCACTTCTTCAAACGTGATGGCGGGGCCGGCCGTAGTGGCGGCTTTGGCAGCCGGAGCCTGGGCCTGGGCGGAGTAGGCGGCAGCGGTCAGGCTCAGGGCGAGAAGCAGGGTTTTTTTCATAAAATTCAAAAAGAAGAAACGGTGATGAGCTGAGGGATGAACAAATTTAGTGCTTTCGGGCGCACTCACAAATTTCTGACCAAACTAGCCAGCCCCGCCTGAAGACTTGGTGAAGTACCTTTTAACCAATTGGCTACCCTTTAAATTCTTTGGAGTACGGAAATTGCCGCGAAGCCTTGCGCATGATGGTGGTAATAATGGAGTTAGTATCGGAACCGAACCCGCGCGAAAGGCTTTTGTCGTACTTCCAGAGCAGCTCGCCGCTCTTGCCGTCGTTGATGCTGATGGCCAGCTTGCCCGTATTGGTAGGGCCCGAAAAGCCGCCCACCATCATCATGGCCACCGCGGCCCCGCCCGACATGGGCTGGCTGCTTTCGAAAGTGCCCGAAATCACGCCGTCGACGCCCAGCATCTGGGCGAGCTCCTCCATGGTCATGGCGGCCAGCTTATCGGTCGTTACGCCGTTTTTGGCCAGCAGCGCGTTGGTCCGGGCAATGTCCTGCACGTCAACGTCCATGTCTTTGTCGGATTTCTGCTTGAGAAAGTACGATTGCAGGGCGCTTTGCACGCCCCGGCCCTCCCGCTCTTCCAGCGCCCGCACGCCTTCGGCACCGCCGTTTTTCTTCACTTCGGCGGGCCGCAGCTGCAGCGTGGTGTGGAAGGGCAGCACCGCCAGGGTTTTGTGCTCTTTGGCCAGCTCCCGGAATTTGGGGTTGGTGTAGATTTCGCGGGTTTGGGCCGGAGCCAGCAGGGTTGCAAGCAGCACAAACAGCACTGCCAGGGAGAAGTGTTTCATGGGAAATGAATGAAAGGGGGTTTGTAGAAAAAAGTGGAAAAAATAAACACCGCAAGGTAGATATTTTCATCAGCAAATCCCCCTCCCGAACGAAATTATCCCTAGCCGTCGCTACTCCTCCTCCACCGGGTCGCTTATCAGCTTTTGCTGAAAATTGAGCAGAAACAGCCGCTCCGACGCCCGCGTGATGGCCGTGTAGAGCCAGCGCGCAAACTCGCCCGCCAACGGCTCGTCGGGCTTCAGAAAGCCGTGGTCGACGAACACGGCCTGCCACTGCCCGCCCTGCGCCTTGTGGCACGTTAGGGCGTAGGCGAACTTGATTTGCAGGGCATTGAGGTAGGGGTCTTTGCGCATTTCCTTGTAACGCTCGGCCTTGGTTTTGAGGTGGGCATAATCCTCGCTCACGGCCATATACAGAGCATTGTTGCGGTCCGAAGGCAGCGCCGGACTCTCGGTGTGCAGCGTATCGAGCAGCAGCTTGACTTCGATTTCGGGCTCGTCGGGATAATCCACGAGCCGCACCAGCGCTTGGGCAAAATGGAAGCCATACACCTCCTCGCGCCGAATCACCTTCCTGATTTCCAGGAAGTCGCCATTGGCCAGAAAGCCTATTTCTGACTCCTTCGGCAGCCAGTAGTAGTTGTTGCGCACCACCATCAAGTAGTCGCCGCCCTCAATCTCCTCCTCCGCATCAAACAATGCCCGCCGGATGAGCTGGTTATACTGATTAGCGTTGCGATTGGAGCGGCAGATAATGGTGGTGTTTTCGTGGCCGTACTGGCGGTAGGCCCAGCGCAGGCCGTCCTCCAGCTTGTCGCCACCCATCTTGAAAATATCGCGGAAGCCCTTGGTGTGCAGCTGGATGTTGGGTGCTTCCTCGCGCAGCTCCTCGCGCAATTCCGTAGCATTCACCAGAATACCCGACTGTTGGGCCTGGCGCATCACCTGGCGCAACTCCACGCTGCCCACTTCGGCCCGAAAGCGATGGGCCAGCAGCTCCGGGTCGAGGGCCGGGCTCAGGAGCTGGCCCACCGGCGGCAGCTGCGCCGTATCGCCGATAACGAGGAGCTTGTTGCTGGTTTTCTCAAACACGAAACCCATCAAATCGTCCAGCAAGCCGTTCTCGCCGAAGGCTTTCTCGTCCGAAATCATTGAGGCCTCGTCCACGATGTAGAGCGTCTGCTCGGCGCGGTTGGGCTGGCGCTGGAAGTTGAGCCGCTCGGAGGGCGAACCGCTGGTTTGGCGGTAAATCTTTTTGTGGATGGTGCTGGCGGCCACGCCCGCGTAGCCGGCCATCACCTTGGCGGCGCGGCCGGTGGGGGCCATCAGGGTGTATTTGCGCTGCATTTTGTGCAGCCATTGCACCAGGGCGCTCACCACGGTGGTTTTGCCGGTGCCCGCGTAGCCGCGCAGCACAAACACCTTACGCCCGGGCAGCTGGTCGCGCAAAAACGCATCAAGCTGCGTGAAGAGCAGGGCCTGGTCGTCGGTGGGTTCGTAGGGGAAGTAGTCGCGGACGGAGGGCGTGCGGAGGGAGAGCATTATTTTATTCGGTACAAATCACCACTTTCAAAGCCAGTATAAACAGGAATAGTGCCTCCTAAAAAAGAGGTTTGCACTGGCATTTTCCTTAATACTCTACCTAGCACATAAATAACCTCCAGAAGTATCCAGTACCATTCCCGTTCTTCATCCCCTGAAATGATAAGTTCTTTCGCAGCAAGAAATTCTGGAGGATTAGCGGCCCATTCGTCATCTTCTTCATCATAGAATTTCGAACCAGCCAAGTAGAGAACGTAGCCCTCTTCTACTTCACCAAGCCCAAAACGATAAGCAGAAATTCCACCAAGTGGTTTTTCACTCGTCAAAATCTCATGTAGCCAAGTTTCTACCTCAGCCTGAAAGGCAGCGGTGTCTTCCATCATTGTTTTTAGTACAAAGCCCAAATCTAAACCGGTTCAATCACCGCCATCGTGGCGCTGGCTTTGGCAATCATCAGGTCATCGCACCACACCTCGGCCTCGCAGAAGTGCAGGCGGCGGCCGGGTTTCAGCACCCAGCCGATGGCGCGGAGCTGGCGGCCCACGCCGGGGTGCAGGTAGGAGATTTTCAAATCGGAGGTGACCACGCCGAAAGTATCCGGCACCAGCGTCACGGCCGCGAAGCCGGCCACCAAATCGGCCAAGGTAGCAATGAGGCCACCGTGCGCGAAGCCGCGCTGCTGGAGGTGCTGATTTTCCAAGATAAGCTCGGCCTCGACGCGGCCGGGGGTGATAACCGTCAAATCGGCCCCAATGAGATGCATGAAGCCCTGCCCCAGCAGCTTGCGGCGGATGCGGGTTTCGAGGTCGGTGGTGGTAGCGGAAACGGGAGCGTGGTTTTCTGAAGACATTCATCAAAGATACTGGGGTAGGCCCCGCGCCCGTATCTTTCGGCGGCACAATTCAGCTTTCGCAATGGTCATGGAACAGGTCCCGGCAATGCAGTTTCTGGTGGCGGGCGCGCTGGGCCTGGGGCTGGCGGCGTGCAGCGGGTTTCGGGTATTTGTGCCGCTGCTGGCGGCCAGTATTGCCTACCACACCGGCTACCTCGCCCCGGCGGCGGGCTTTGCCTGGCTGGGCACCTGGGCGGCGCTGCTCACGCTGGCCACGGCCACGGTGGTGGAAGTAGCGGGCTACTACATCCCGCTGGTCGACCACCTGCTGGATACGCTGACCACGCCAGCTTCCTTCGTGGCCGGCACCATTCTGATGACCTCGGCTCTCCCCCACCTCGACCCCACACTGCGCTGGACGCTGGGCATATTGGTGGGCGGCGGCACGGCCGGCTTGGTGCAAACCGGCACCGCGCTGCTGCGGGGCACATCCACGGCCACCACCGGCGGCCTGGCCAACCCCGTGCTGGCCACCGCCGAAAACACGCTGGCCGTGGGCGGCGTGGCCATTACGCTGCTGCTGCCGCTGGTGGCGGCGGGACTGGTGGTGCTGCTCTTGGTGTTCATCCTGACCCGGCTGCGGCGCTGGCGAATGCGCCGCCGCGCAGCGACGCTGAGCCGGCTGGAGCAGAACCAACGCCAGACGCGCACATAAGCTACTTGTTAGCAAATATTTGCCTTGGGGCAGCTATCGATGGCGAAACAATGTCGTTTTGAAGGCGTTTGCCGTACAAGGCTGCCGCCTGATAACCCGACGGTCTTTCACCCTTCTCACCGAGCTATGCCCGATTCGCCGAATATTTCCCCCGACACCTTGCTTCAGGCATATTCAGGTAAAGTAAGGGTGCGGGTTGGCGGGCTGCTGGTGCGCGATGGCGGCATGCTGCTGGCGGCCCACCGCGGCCTGCTGCCGAAGGACGCGCCGTTCTGGTCGCCACCGGGTGGAGGCTGGCAGTTTGGCGAAAGCCTGAAGGAAGCCCTGGTACGGGAATTTCGGGAAGAAACCGGGCTGACGGTGCGGGTGGGGCGCTTTCTGCACCTGCACGAATTCAGCACCAATAAGCTGCAGGCCCTGGAGCTGTTTTTTGAAGTGGTAGCCGATGCGGATGCCCAACCCAAGCTCGGCCACGACCCCGAGCACGCCGCCGACCACCAGCTTCTCACGGAGCTACAGTGGTTTACGCCCCGACAGCTGATGCAATTTCCCCCGGCGCAGGTGCACCCATTGCTGCGCATGGTGCTCAGCCCCGACGACCTGTTCGTGCCCCAAGTTCGGTTCGTCTGATTACTCCCTTGGCAACTAAGGCGGAATTGAGGCGGTAATCAGCGGGTCCGGCTCTTGCCGGTTTTCGCGGCTTCTCCAAGTGCGGCCTTATCTTTAGCCCCGGCCATTGGCCTGCTTAGCTTCGATTCGTGCCTGCTCCTACTTCTTCAGCTTCTTCCGTGTCGCCGTCGGCGTTGCCGCCCCTGTTGCGCCTGCGCGATGAGACCTTTGACCCCGCCAATCTGGGGGCCTACAACTTGTACCTGCTGGCCAGCCCGGCCCGCCTGCAGGTGGCCGTAGCCGACGTGGAACGGCGCAAATTCGTAGTGCTCGAAGATTACCAGCTGCCCCTCGGCGGCGTGCCAGCTCTGGCCACTCAACATGATTTCCTGGGCCTGCGGGGCTGGAACGCGGTGCGGCTGGCCGTCACGGGCCGGGCTTTCACGCTGCTGCCAGCCCCGCTCTTCCGGGCCGGCGACGAGGCCGCGACCCTGCGCCTGCACCACACCCCCACCCCTACCGAAGTGGTGCGCCACACCACCCACCCCGGTCTGGAGCTGGTGAACGTATTTGCCGCCGATGCTACCCTGGCCGAATGGCTGACGGCCACGTACGGGGCCACCGGCCGCCTGCTGCACCACACCAGCGCGCTACTTGCAGGCTTAGTGCATCAGCGCGGCGCGGCATCTCCGCGCCGGCTATACCTAAACCCCGGCCCGCAGGAGCTGACGCTCGTAGTGCTGGGCCAGCACCTCGAATACTGCAACGTATTCCCCTGCACCACCGCCGAAGACGTGGTGTACTACACCATCCTCGTGATGCAGGAGCTGGCCCTCGACCCCGACCAGGACGATGTGACCGTGTGGGGCGAACTCACGCCTGATTCGGCTGTGTTCAGCCTGCTGCGCACGTATGTGCGTAACGTGCATTTCGGCACCCGGCCCGGCAACGTACAGTATAGCTACCGGCTCAACGACGTGTTTGAATACCGCTATTTCGACCTGTTCAGCCTGCATTTTGCCTGATAGCGCCATGCCCCGCACCGCCCTTTTCCCCGGTTCCTTCGACCCGTTCACCAATGGCCATCTCGACATTGTGCAGCGCGGGCTGGCACTGTTCGACCACGTCATCATTGCCATCGGCACCAACAGCAGCAAGCAGCGCTACCTGCCCGTGGAGCAGATGCAAGGCCTGATTGCCGGGTTATTTGAGGATGAGCCCCGAGTTTCGGTGCAAACTTTTAAAGGTCTCACGGCGGAATTTGCCCGCGAAAAAGGCGCCGGCTTCCTGTTGCGCGGCCTACGTAACAGTCCTGATTTTGAATACGAAAAGCCCATTGCCTACGGCAATCAGCATATAAATACCGGTCTGGAAACAGTGTTTCTACTCACCTCTCCCACCCTCGGGGCCATCAGCAGCACCATTATCCGCGACATCCATCGTTTTGGGGGCAATGTCGATGCGTTTCTGCCTTATGCGCTGCCGCCTCTGGCGCAATAGCGGGGTGGCTACTGGCTGAGTGCCAGTGCCAGCACCCGCAAACCCATGAGCTGCGTGGGGCGCTGGCGCTGAAAGAACGGCAGCACCAAATAATCCGGCGAATTGAGTTGCAGGCCGCTTCGGGTCATCAGCTCGTTTTCGTTGCTGCCCATCAGCAGCAGCTCATTCACCCGGCGCGTGCGGGCATCGTAGGCCACCACCATCGTCAGGCCGCGGCTTTGGAATAGCACAGTCGAATCCGGTCGCTCGTCGGAATGGATGGAGGGCACCCGCGTGGGGTCCACGAAGGAATCCGGCACCGGCAGGCGCGGCCCCAGTTGCTGGCTTATCGCATCGATGGACAGGGGCAGCAGGGCCGACACGTTCAGCTGCGGCAGTTTCAGGGCCGGCGCGGCTGCTGAGGGCGCGGCGCGGTCATGGTTGGGCTCGTGGGCACCCGAACAGGCCCCCACCCCAACCAGAAGCACACCAAGTATAAGTAGCTGAAACCGTTGCATCACCCGGCAATGTACGGTTATTTCCCGCTCGCCGGTTCTTTGGTGGCCTTGGGTTTGCCGGCCATTTCGCTCAGGTAGTGGCGCACCACCAGCGCAATGGAGGCGTAGGAATCTTCCAACTTGGCCAGCGCCTCCTGCGGCGACATCCAGCGCACTTCCTCGATATACTCCTCGGTCTGGGGCTTCATCAGGCTGTCATCGAGGCACTTCATGAGGTACCAGCTGGTTTTTTTCAGCATTTTATTGCCTTTGTAGGCGTAGCTGTGCCAAGTGCTGGGCAATTCCTCGCCGAGCTCCAGCTTGATGTTTGTTTCCTCCTCCACTTCGCGCAGGGCGCCCGCAGCCTGGTCCTCGTCGCTCTTGAGCTTGCCCTTGGGCAGGTCCCACTTGCCGAGACGATAAATCATGAGCACCTGGTCGCCTTTCACCACAAGTCCGCCGCCGGCTTTGGCGATTTTGAACTGGTCTTTGAAATGCAGGGTGATGAATTTTTTCTTTTTGACCAGCATGGTCAGCGATTTCAGCTTTTTCAGCTTCTTCACCTCCATCAGGCGCAGCAGACGGTCGATGAACAGCGGGCCCGCGTCGCGCACCAGCACGTCGCCCACCAAGTCCTTCGACGTAAAATCATCGTCGGGGCTGAGAATGAGGTCAAACTTGTGCTTGTACACTTTTTCGCTGAGTTTCTTGATAACCAGCGGAATGTCGTTGATGAAAATGTTCATCGGAAGAAGCGAATTGAGGGAAGACGTCGGGCAAAAGCAGGCCGCCGACGTCAGGAAAAAAAATTAAGAGGCTGGTCGGTGGCAGCGGCTGCAAGATACGGGAATGGGCTGATTTGCCGGCCGCCCCCATCTTTGCGGCATGACACGTATTGGCCTGCTTTCCGACACCCACGGCTACTTCGACGAGCGAATTGCGCATCATTTGCGCGATTGCGACGAAATATGGCACGCCGGCGATTTCGGCGATGCCCGTGTGGTGGACGAATTGCAGGCCTTAGTGCCGCGCTTTCGGGGCGTGTACGGCAATATCGACGGCACGGACGTGCGCCGCACCCAACCCCTGGTTCAAGACTTTGAAATTGAGGGACTGCGGGTCTTAATTACCCACATTGGCGGCTACCCGGGGCACTACGCGCCGCCAGCACGGCCCCTGCTCGACCAAGTGCGGCCGGGGCTGTTCATCACCGGGCACTCGCACATTTTGCGGGTAATGCCCGACCCGCGCCGCCACCTGCTGCACCTGAACCCCGGCGCGGCCGGGCGGCATGGCTTTCACCAGGTTCGCACGCTGTTGCGCTTTGGTATTGAGGCCGGCAAAGTGGTGGATTTGCAGGCCGTGGAACTGGGTAAGCGCGCGGGCTAGTGGCCCGTTTGTCATTGCGAGTGGAGCGCAGCGGAACGCGGCAATCCGTCCTGTAAAAACCAGACACTTTCTTTTACCAGAAAGCCCCGACACTGCGTAGAATTGGGGCTTTTCGTTTCAAAAATGGCTTTATCACATCTCGGGGTTAGTCGCTCGTGAGAGGACGGACTGCCGCGTTCCGCTGCGCTCCACTCGCAATGACAGACGATACCCGCGCCGCCCATGAGAAAACCAACAAGCCCCGCGACCTGCAAAACAGGAAACGGGGCTTGTCGAATTTTTGGGCTTGCCAGCAAAACCGGCCGAATTGCTTCGGCCTAGCACAATGACAAACAGAAAATTACTTACAGAGCAATTTCAGGCTTGGGGTGCTCACCTTCCTGACCATCGGCGTTCACCGGCTTGGTCACGGCATCAGCTGCGTCGAAAGCGGCGGCGTTGTCAGCCACTTCAGCGGTTTTAGCGGCCTTCTTGGCGGGGGCTTTGGCAGCGGGAGCGGCGGCAGCGTCGGTGGTGAAGCGCGACTTCAGCTCTTCCAGGTCCACGTTTTTCAGGACGGGCGTGCGGAGCAACTCCTTGATGATGTGCTGCTTGTTGTTGGCGCGGGCAATGTTCTTGCGGTGCTTGCGCTTGAGGCGGGTAACGGTCATGGTGCCGGAATGATTAGAGTCTAGGGCTTACGAAACGGAGGGCAAAAGTAGGGCTTTCATTTTGAAAGTGCAAGCCCAGAAGGCATTTTGCTGAATTACTGCATATTCGGACGGGGGCCGGCCGCTGGGTTTCGGGCGCTACTTTTGCCCCGGCCCTCTGGCCCGGCCTAGGGGCTTCGTAGCGCTGGTTTGCGGCGCTGGAGCTTGCCGGGCGGCTTTTGCCACATCATTTTCCTCCGGCTCCTTCCTTATATCTCAAGTTATGCCAACTGAAAACCCTGCACTTCCCCTGGTCGATTTGCGCTCCGATACCGTGACCCGCCCCACCCCCGCCATGCTGGCCGCCATGTGGGCCGCGCCCGTGGGCGACGACGTGTATGAGGAAGACCCCACCGTGCGCCGGCTCGAAGAAGCCGCCGCTGCCCGTTTCGGCTTGGAGGCCGGCCTGTTTTGCCCCTCAGGCACGATGACCAACCAGATTGCCATAAAAGCGCACACCGAGCCGCTGAGCGAGGTGATTTGCGAGCAGACGGCCCACGTTTATTTGTGGGAAGTGGGCGGCATTGCCTTCCACTCGGGCGCGTCGGTGGCGCTGCTGGCCGGTGAGCGGGGTCGCCTCACGGCCGCGCAGGTGGAGGCTGCCATCCGGCCTGAAAACGTGCACTACCCCACCACGCGCCTTGTGTGCTTGGAGAACACGCACAACCGGGGCGGCGGCAGCTGCTATGCTTTGGAGGATTTGAACGCCATCAGCGAAGTGGCGAAAAAGCATGGCTTGGCGCGGCACTTGGACGGGGCGCGCATTTTCAATGCGCTGGTGGCCACCGGGCAGCGCAGCGAGGATTATGGGCAGTTGTTCGACTCGATTTCGGTGTGTTTGAGCAAAGGACTTGGCGCACCGGTAGGCTCGGTGCTGCTGGGCTCGGCCGATTTTATTAAGAAGTGCAAGCGCATCCGCAAGGTGATGGGCGGCGGGTGGCGGCAGGCCGGCTACCTGGCCGCCGCCGGCCTTTTTGCGCTCGAAAACCACGTTGACCGCTTGGCCGACGACCACCGCCGCGCCGCCCAGCTGGCCGCGACCCTGCGCCTGCAGCCCTACGTGGCCGAGGTGCTGAACCCGGAAACCAACCTCGTCATTTTCCGCCTGCACGACACCCAGCCTGCCGCCGAATTCCTGGCTGCGCTGGAGGCGCAGGGCATTCGGGCCAGCAGCTTCGGGCCGCAGTGGATTCGGTTCGTGACGCATCTGGATGTGGACGATGCGATGGTGGCGCGCATTGAGGCGGCGCTGGCGGGAATATCGTAAGACAGATACCGTCACCCGTATACCGTCATGCTGAGCGCAGCCGAAGCATCTCTACTGCTTCGTTGCATTCGGTATTGAATTACTGCTGCGGTAGAGTTGCTTCGGCTGCGTTCAGCATGACGGCATTTTTCTCATTCCTCCCCAACTACCTTGGACCTCTACACCGCCCTTGCGCTTCTGCTCGTCATCGCCGCAGCTTTTGCCTACGTCAATCTGCGTTTTCTCAAAATGCCCACTGCCATCGGGCTGATGGTGCTGGGGCTGGTGGCGTCGCTGGGGCTGGTGGGGCTGGCGCAGTTTGAGGTGAAGCCTGTGCTGGAGTTTGCGAAGCTGGTGAACCGGCTCGATTTCAGCACCATCGTGATGCAGGTGATGCTGGGGTTTCTGCTGTTTGCGGGCGCTATTCACGTCGATACCCGGCGGCTGGGGCGGCTGCGCTGGCCGGTAAGCGTGCTGGCGCTGGTGGGCACGCCGCTGAGCACGGGCCTGGTGGCCGGGGCCATGTACCTGCTGCTGCCGTGGTTTGGGCTGCCCACGCCGTTTATTTATTGCCTGCTGTTTGGGGCGCTGATTTCGCCGACTGACCCCGTGGCGGTGCTCAGCATCCTGACCAAAGCCAACATCCCGAAATCATTGGAAACGAAGATTGTGGGCGAGTCGCTGTTCAACGACGGGGTGGGCGTGGTGCTGTTTGTGGTGACGCTGGAAGTGGCCCTGCTGGGGCCGGGCGACGTGACACTGCCCCACGCCCTCGGCATTTTCCTGCGCGAAACGGTGGGCGGGCTGGCCCTGGGCACGGCCCTGGGGCTGGGCACGGGCTGGCTGCTGCGCACAATCGACAACTACCAGGTGGAAGTGCTCATCACGCTGGCGCTGGTGGCGGGCGGCACGGCCCTGGCCACGTATCTGCACACTTCGGGGCCGCTGGCGATGGTGATGGCCGGGCTGCTGGTGGGCCATTTCAGCCGCAGTGGGGGAATGCTTTCGGATGCGTCGCAGGACTACGTGGACAAGTTCTGGGAGCTGATTGATGAGGTACTGAACGCGCTGCTGTTTGTGCTGATGGGGCTGGAAGTGCTGGTGCTGCACATTCCCGGGCGCACGGTGCTGGCAGGGGTGGCAGCCATAGTGGTGGTGCTGGTGGCACGGCTGGCGGCGGTGGCCCTGCCGCTGGGGCTACTGCGCATCCGGTCCACGTTCCGGGCTTCCGACCACAGCCTGACCGTGCTGACTTGGGGGGGATTGCGTGGAGGCCTCTCGGTAGCGCTGGCCCTGAGCCTGCCCGCCACCATGCCGCGCGAGCTGCTGGTGGGCATCACCTACGTGGTGGTGGTGTTTTCGATTATCGGCCAGGGCCTGACCATCGGGCCGCTGGTGCGCTGGCTGGGCGTGGCGCAGCCGAAGACCGATGAGGTAGAAAAACACGCTTAAAACGCATTTAGAAGGACCTTTCCACTCCCTTTTCACTGTTTTCAAGGCCATGAATCTATTCATCATCGGCGATGTACACGGCTGCTTTCACACCTTCAGCAAGATGCTGAAACGCTGGGACCCTGCCACCGACCACCTCATTCAGGTCGGCGATTTGGTGGACCGGGGAGCCTGCATTCCCGAAACCGTGGAGCTGGCCCGCCAGCTGAACGAGCAGTACCCCGAGTCTACCACCTTCCTGATGGGCAACCACGAGGACGCGCTGCTGCACCATTTCAGCCCCCAGGGCCCCTACCCAGGCTGGCTGAACTGGGGCGGCCGCAGCACCACCGAGCAATATAAACTGCAGCCCAAGCTGCTGGCCCAGCACCTGCCCTGGCTGGAACAACGACCCCTGCTGTGGCAAAACGACCACGTGCTGGTGAGCCACGCCGGCCTGGCCGACATTCCGCTGGCCGTGGCCATGGACCGCGACAGCTCCGACGGCATTCTGTGGCGGCGCGGGCCGCTGCAGCGGCTTCCGCAGCTGCAAGTGGTGGGCCATACCCCCATGGAGGACGGTGAACCCATTCACGACCCCGATTCCCACACCATGTACATCGACACGGGCGCGGTGTTCGGGCGCAACCTCACGGGCCTGCGCCTCTCCCCCGTCGGCGACGTGCTCGACATTATTACGCTGCCCGTTAATCCCGACGATTTGTTGGACAAGGCCCGCTTCACCCATATTTCGCCCCGCTAAATGCTCAACCAAGCCGCCATCGAACACCTTTCGGCCGCCGACCCGATTCTGGGCACGGTCATCGCCAATGGCCGCGACATTCCCCCGCGCCCCCACGAAGACCTGTACTTGGCCCTGCTGCGCGCCATCGTGGGCCAGCAGATTTCGACCAAAGCGGCCGCCGCAATCTGGAAGCGCTTTCAGTCATTGTTTCCGCCCGAGGGCTACCCGGAGCCGCGCGAAGTGCTGGCCCTGAGCGAGGACGAGCTGCGAGCCGCCGGCCTCTCGCGCCAGAAAGCCGGCTACCTCAAAGCCATTGCCGAGTACAACGAACGCGGCCTGCTCGACTACGAGCACCTTACCAGCCTCTCGGAAGAAGCCTTCACCCAGCACCTCACCGCCATCAAAGGCGTGGGCCGCTGGACCGCCCAGATGCTCCAGATGTTCGCCCTCGACCAGCCCGACGTGTTTGCCGAAGGCGACCTGGGCGTGCAGAACGCCATGCGCAAGCACTACGGCCTGGAAGAAACCGGCCGCGCCCTGCAAAAACGCATGATTCTCATTGCCGAGCCTTGGCGGCCCTACCGCTCCCTGGCCTGCAAATACCTGTGGCAGAGCCTCGACAACGGCACCCAGATTCCGCCCACGGCGTAAGGAAATTCGATAATTAAAAAGAACGGTCATGCCGAGCGCAGCGAAGCATCTTGCCCGCCACCACGAATCCCATCAATTGGATTGCGTTGGGCGGTAAAGATGCTTCGCTGCGCTCGGCATGACCGTTCTTAATTATCCTTCATTAACCTACCGCTCCTTTACCACCGCTTGCTCGACGCCCAGCTGGAAGGTTTCTTCCTGCAGGAATAATTCGCCCTGCTGACGCAGGATGGCGATGTTGTTTATCTCGATTTTCAGGTTGTAGGTTTCTTCATTGAGGAAGCTCAGGACCGGACCGAGCAGGTCGGCGGTGGTGTCGTGCAGGGCCAGGGAGATGTGCGGCAGCCAGCAATCGGGGCCGCTGAACTTGTCGGTGCGCAGGCACAGCGGCGCGGTGGCCTCGATGATGCGGTGGTGCAGGGCATTGAGGGCATCGGAGCGCAGCACGGGGATGTAGATGACCGGCCGCTCGCCCGGAAACACGCCCAGGCCGGTGGTGAAGGCCGAAAAGGGCTCGGTGGTGGCGGCCACGTCGGCCAGCACCTCCTTCAAGGCCGAGAGCTTGTGCACGCCGGCCAGCTGGTAGGTGAGGTGCGGGTCGGGGGTGGCCTGCACGTCGTCGAGGCCGAATTTTTTCTCCAGCTTCTTGATGATGCGGTTGATGAGCGCGGCGTGCGGTGCCGTGAGCAGGGTGGTGATGGCAAGCATATGGGGCGGGGGCCAATCAAGGTTTTCGGCGGGGCAGCCGGCCAGAAAATCGGGCTGAGTCATCGGTATGCTGCTTACGGGAGTACGGCCAAGTAGATACACGGGCGGGCTTATTTGCGGTCCTGCATGGCTTGATTGAACTGCTGGCTCTGGCCGCGCGGGATGCTTAGCGACTGAAAATCATCGCCCCGAATGATTTTGGCCAGCTGCACCACCTGCCCCACATGGTAGGCGTAGTGGGCCACCTGGCGCTGCACGGCCTCCAGCACCGTGTGCGCCTCGCCCCGAATGGTGACGGTGCGCAGCAAATCGGCGGGTTGCAACGTCTCTAATAAATCGAACAGGACTTGCCACGCGGCCTCCCACTCCTGCCGCAGCGCCGGGATGCCGGCCGCGTCGCGAGGCTCCTCGAATTCCTGGTCGCGCTGGCGGGTGGGCTTTTCGCCGTCGGTGGTCAGGAAATCGGTGAAGCGCGAGCGCAGGTTGCCCGCCATGTGCTGCACGATGACGGCGGCGCTGTTGCTGCCCGGCGCGGGTTGATTGAGCCACTCGGCATTATTGAGCTGGGCCAGGGCACGGTCGGCCAGGGTTTTATACTGGTGAAACGTCTGGCGGAAGGACGCCAGCAGGGCCGCGCCCGGGGCGTCGGCGGCGGAGGGGGTAGGCATGGGCTAAAAGTAGTGAATCCGGCCGAAGCTACGGCAACCCGACCGGCATTTTTAACCAGCCCGCTGGTCGGGAAACTGCGCCTTTTCATCGACTTAGCACGCTAAAGCACAACCCTGACCGGGGCCGTTTGCGTTACCAACTTTCCGCCCCATACCGTGTCCGAAATAGTAGTACCTGCCGCCCTCCCGCCGCCCGCCGCTCCCCGTGCGCCGGAGGTTCCTTCGCCCCGGCCCCGTCGCTGGCTGTGGTGGCTGCTGGGCGTGGCGGTGCTTCTACTAGTGCTTACCCTGATAGCTCAGCGCATGCTCGACCCGTGGCTGCGCCGCAAGCTGGAACAACAGGTGACCACCCAAACCCACGGCCAGTACCGCCTGCAAGTGGGCGCGCTGCACACCAGCCTGTGGCAGCGCGCCATCCGGCTCAGCGGCCTGCGCCTGCGCCCCGCCCCCACCGTGGCCGACACGCTACCCCGCATCCGGCTCGATGTGGCCCAGCTTGATATTACCGGCATCGGCCTGCTGGCTCTGCTGCGCAAGGGTGTGGTACCTATCGATAGCGTGGTGCTGGATTCGGCCCGGATTGAGGTGCTGGCCTTAGCCCAAAAGCCCACCAAAAACGCTGGCAAACCACTACACGAACAGTTACCTCTCAAGCTCAAAGGCTTGGACATTGGCTACTTCGTCCTGCAACACACTCAAGCCAGCTACCAGCCCGGCGGTGCGCAAACCCAGCCCACGGCCCAGTTCCGCCGAGCCGATTTGAGCGCCCAAAACCTGCTCATCAGCCCGGCCGGCGCGACCGATTCGCAGCGCCTGGGCTACGCCAGTGGCTGGAATTTGCGGCTGCAACACGCACAGGGGTTGGCCGCTGGCCACCAGTTGGCCATAGCCGGGCTGACTATTTCAACCGCCGACCAGCTAATTCAACTTGATTCCGGACGCGTGCAACCGCTGGGCAATGCGAGCGCCGGGCAAACCCATCTCGATTTGACGCTGCCGCGCCTGCGCCTCACGGGACTGCGGGCGGCGGCCTTGCAGCGTCAGCACCGCTTTCAGGCCGATTCGCTACTGATTCAGCAGCCGCAGCTCACGGCCAATTTGCCAACTACGGGTTCGGCGGGGAATTCAAAATCGGTCACGGATTATCTCAAAAGCTTGGATTTGGCGCATTTGGCAGTGCGGGGCGGCTACGTGCGGGTGCAGGGCGCGGCGGCCAACCCCCTCATTCACGACCTGGCAGTGGCGGGCACGGCCATTCACTTCGATTCGCTGAATGCGCCCAATGCCCAGCGCATTTTCTTCGCCAAAGCCTGGGAAGTGGCCCTGGGCCGCAGCCAAACCACCGTGGCGGCGCATGCGCTGGCGCTGGGCAGTCTGCATCTATCAACCTCGAAAGGCACATTCGCGCTGCGTTCGGTACGGATTCGGCCGCCCGCGGCCGGGCAGGGCAAGCCCGGCGGTGTGCGTGTCGACCTCACGCTGCCCAGCCTGGCCCTGGCCGGGCTCGATGCCAAGGCGCTGCAACAAAAACACTTCAAGGCCCAAAGCCTGGTGCTGGACCGGCCTAACCTGCGCTTCACGCCGCCCGTGCAGCCGCCCCCGCCTTTCTGGAAGCTGCTCTCGAAGCAGTTGCACCGCTCCGAGCTGGCCGTGGTGCGCGTGAACCACGCCAACGTGCACTTTGGCCGCTGGAAGCACGCGCCCCACGTGCGCGACCTGAACGCAACGGGTAAGTCTATCCGCATCGACTCGGCGGCTAATGTTGACCCGCGCCGCATTGCCTATGCCCGCGCCTGGCTGCTGAACACCGGCCGGCTCTCCGCGCCTTTCGACCCGCCCTTTTACCGGGCCAGCAGCCAGCACGTACACCTTGACACCGACGCCCATCAGTTGGATTTCAGCGATATGCTGCTGCGCCCCCGGTTCTCTCCCATCGGCATGAACCTGCACAAGGGCTACCAGGCCCCGGCCGTCACCATCAAGGTGAAGCGGCTGGCGCTGGCCGGGCTCGATTTCGTGGGGCTGGTGAACCACGGCGACTTTCGGATGAAGCGGGCCACCGTGCAAAGCCCCGTCGCCACCATCGCCTCCGATGGCCGCGGCCCCATCAACCCGAACAAGTCCAAGATTTCTCCCGAGGAAATGCTCAACCTCAAGGTAATCGTCGACGTGCCCCGCCTCGACCTCGTGAACGGCAACCTATATACCACCTATCGCAGCCCGCTCACGCCCCTCACTGGCACCATGCGCATCACCCGCTTCAACGGCACGTTCCTCAATCTGAGCAACGACCGCCGGCACCAAACCGCCGCCACGCCCCTCACCGGCAAGGCCACCACCTACCTCCAGAACCAGTGCCGGCTTGATGCGCAGGTATCTATTTATTTGCTCGACCCCAAGGGCCGCCACCGCATCTGGGGCACGTTCGGACCCGGCCCGTTTAACATGCTCAATTCCATGACCGTGCCCACCAAGCTGGTCGAATTCAAGAGCGGCCAGGCTCAGCGCATTCGCTTCGATATGCGGGTGGACCGCCAGGGTTCCACCGGTACCATGTGGGCCGAATACACCGGCTTACAGATGGAGCTGCTGGGCTACAAGCACGAGGAAGTCAAGAAAACCCTCATCAAGCGCGTCATTTCGAAAGCCGTCAACGTCATCGTGATTCGCGACCAGAACCCGCGCAAGCGCGGCGAGCTAGTGACCGGCGAAATGAAAAGCACCCGCGAGCCGCGCTTTTCGGTGTTCGCGCTCTGGCGGCAGGGCGTGATTAGCGGGTTGTTCAATAACGCGGGCGTGCCCCAGAAAATCGCCCAGAAGTTGAGCGAAGCCCAAGACCAGGCCCCGCTGCCGAAGTAGGGATGTAGGTACGGGGTCGTACCCAGTAGGGCCTGCCCCCGTCCCTACATCCAATGACCCCGAAACCACTATGGGTATCGCACTTTCCGCCCCCCTGCGACGGTTACATCATCCGGCAGCACGGTTTTTTAGCCGGCAGGCCATCCATCGGCCGTACCTTTGCGCTTGAATACCCCGCGACCCCATGATTTCAATCTCCGACCTCGACTTCCACTTCGGTTCCCGTGCGCTGTACGACAACGCCAGCCTGCACATCAAGCCCAAGGATAAAATCGGCCTCATTGGCCTAAACGGCACCGGCAAATCGACTCTGTTGCGCCTGCTGGTGGGCGAGTACAAGGCCGACGGCGGCTCGATTTCGATGAGCAAGGAAGTGAGCCTGGGCTTCCTCAACCAGGATTTGCTGAGCTACGACACGCACGAGAGCATCCTGCACGTAGCCATGCAGGCCTTCGAGGAAGCGCTGGAATTGCAGAAGAAAATCGACGACATTCTGGTGTTGTTCGAAACCGATTATTCGGATGATTTGATTGACAAGCTGGCCACCATGCAGGAGCGGTTTGAAGCGCTGGGCGGCTACACCATGCAGGCCCGCGCCGAGGAAATCCTCGAAGGCCTGGGCTTCACAACCGAAGAGCTGACCAAGCCGCTGAAAAGCTTCTCGGGCGGCTGGCGCATGCGCGTGATGCTGGCCAAAATCCTGCTTCAGCAGCCCTCCCTCCTGCTGCTTGACGAACCTACCAACCACCTGGACTTGCCCTCCATCAAGTGGATTGAGAACTACCTGGCCGACTACGAAGGCGCGGTTATCATCGTGAGTCACGACCGGGCTTTCCTCGACCGGACTACCAATACCACGGTGGAGGTTATCGGCGGCAAGCTGGTACCCTACGCCGGCAACTACAGCTACTACCTCGAAGAGAAAGTAGAGCGCAACCTTATCCAGAAAGGCGCTTTTGAGAATCAGCAGGCCCAGATTCGACAGGCCGAGCGGTTCATTGAGCGCTTCAAGGCCAAGGCCAGCAAGGCCAAGCAGGCCCAAAGCCGTGTGAAAGCGCTGGACAAGCTGGAGCGCATCGACGACGTGGCCCAAGATGCGGCCAAAATTAACATGAAGTTTACCTTCAAGGTGGAGCCCGGCCGCCACATCCTCCGCATGGAGCACGTGACCAAGAAGTACGACCAGAAGCTGATTTTCCGCGACACGAACGTGCACATCGAGCGGGGCGACAAGATTGCGCTAATCGGGGCCAACGGCAAGGGCAAATCGACCCTCATGCGCCTCGTGGCCGGCACCGAAGCCCCCACCAACGGCAAGCACCAGCTGGGCCACAACGTAATTATGTCGTTCTACGCCCAGCACCAGTTGGAGTCGCTGACGCTGGAAAACGAGATTTTGCAGGAGATGAGCGAGGCCGGCTCTAAGCGCAACGACATGGAATTGCGCTCGGTGCTGGGCTCGTTCCTGTTCACGGGCGAGGAAGTTTTCAAGAAAATCAAGGTGCTAAGCGGGGGCGAGAAAAGCCGCGTGGCCCTGGCCAAAACCTTGATTTCGGAAGCCAACTTCCTGCTGCTTGACGAACCGACCAACCACCTGGACATGGTGTCGGTAAACATCCTGATTCAGGCGCTGGAGCAGTACCAGGGCACGTTCATCGTGATTAGCCACGACCGTTTCTTCGTGGAAAACGTGGCCACCAAAATCTGGTACATCGAGGATTTCCAACTGAAGGAATACCCCGGCACCTACAACGAGTACGAAACCTGGATGGAGGACCGCGAAAAGGCCGCCAAGAAAGCCGGCCTGCCCAGCCCCTCAGCCCCCAAGCCCCAGCCTAAGGAAGAGAAAAAAGCCGACGCCTCCCCGGCCAAAACTTCCTCGCCCGACCAGAAAAAAGCGCTGAAAGAACTGGCCGAAGTAGAAGCTAAAATCGACACGCTGGAAAAAGAATTGGCCGGCTACGAAAAGCAGCTCGCCGACCCGAAAATTTACGAGAATTCATCGCAATTGAAAGATGCGACGATGAAATTTGAGCAGGTGAAAAAGGAATTGGCGCAATTGAATGACCGTTGGGAAATGCTGGCGGAAGTATAATTTTAAGGGGCAATTAAACGAAAAGCCTCTCCTGAAGCACCATGCTTCGGAGAGGCTTTTTTATTTCAGGCAATTGCTTTAACCAGGCAAACTCTGGCTGATGTGAATATCGGGTTGCGTCCCTGCTTCGTCCTGCAGGAAGGCCACTCGGCCCGTGGCAATGTCGTGCATACCGCCAACGATTCCGACCTCTCCCTTCTCAATCATTTCTTTTAGTATCGGGCTGCGCTCCATAATTCCCCGCACTGTTCTTTTCACGTTTATCAAAGCTACTTTTTCTACAAAAGCTGCATTGTTGGATGTTCTGTTTTCCAACTCGGTTTTCTCATCAAATACTGCCGGCTGAATTTTATTGAGCAAGGCCGTTAGGTTGCCCATTTCCACGTGGTCGCAGGCACCTTTTACCGCGCCGCATTTCGTGTGGCCCAGCACCACAATTATTTTTGAGCCAGCCACCTTGCAGGCGAACTCCATGCTGCCCAAAATATCTTCGTTGATGATGTTTCCGGCTATTCGCACGCTGAAAATATCTCCCAGTCCCTGGTCAAAAATCAGTTCGGCCGAAGTCCGGCTATCGATGCAGCTTAAGATAACGGCAAACGGAAATTGCCCATCGGCCGTGTATCCGGCCTGCTCCAGCAAGTCGCGGTTGGCCTTGAGGTTATTGACGAATCGGCTATTGCCTTCTCTTAAAATCTGAAGCGCAGTCGTTGGCGTTAAGCTGGCTTGGGTTTCTTGCGTGTGCACCCTCATTTTGGTAGTTATTTTTTTGGATGGAAGAACGATAAAGCAGCTCGTCAGAACGACCGACTGAGCTGCTCCAGGCATTGCGGCCGCTTCGTTGGCAATGTAAAATAAAGCAGCGAAGCCGTTACAAAAGTTGCCCAAATCAGGTTTACCGGTCGAGATAATGGTTGGTCGAACAGATTCTGCGTCGGGCCATCAGGGTCATAAGCTCACTCATAGTCCTCTGCCGCCGTGAATGGCGCAGAGCCTTGCGGAGCAAATCAGCTGAGCCGTACCTTTCGGCCCATGCGCATCCTTCCCCTCGCTTCCCTCCTCCTCGCCACCGCCTGCGTGCCACTGGGCACCCCCATCACCAGCACCGCCCCCGGCACCCAGAAGCCCCCCGAATACTACGCCGACCGCACCCTGCGCTACCAGGACTACACCTACGCGCCCGATGTGCGCAGCGTGCAATGCTACGTGAACACCGGCCAGCCCAACGAGGTATTTCAGCCGCCGGTGGTGCCGCTGGGCCAGAGCCCGAGCATCCTATTGGAGTTCGACGTGCTGGGCGAGCAAAGCCAGCGCTACACCGCCAAGCTCATCCATTGTGATGCCGACTGGCAGCCCTCGGTGCTGACGGACATGCAGTTTCTGAGCGAAATCAACGAGTTTCTCATCACCGATTACCGGGTGGGCACGGGCACTAAGGTGCCGTATTATCACTACCGGCTGCGGGCTCCGCAGGTGAAACTGAGCGGCAACTACCTGCTGGTGGTGCAGAGCCAGGGCGGCGTGCCGGTGGTATCGCGCCGGCTGCTGGTGTATGAGAACCAGGTGAATGTGGGCCTGGCCCCGGGCATCGTCATTGGCGGGCAGGAGCGGTTCACCATGCAGCAGCTCGATTTCAGCGTGGGCTACGGCACCGTAGATTTGGTGAACCCCGCCGTGGAGGTGAAGGTGGTGCTGCGCCAGAACTTCCGCTGGGACAACGCTAAGTACAACCTACACCCCACCTTCGTGCGCGATGCCGAGCGCCGGCTCGAGTACCAGTATTTCAACTTCGAAAACGCCTTCCCCGGCCTCAGCGAGTACCGGTATTTCGATACCCGCTCCATCCAGTCGGTGGGTATTGGCGTGCTGCATGTGGACCCGCGTGCCACGCCCGTGACCACGGTGCAGCTCCAGCCCGAAGTATCGCGCAGTCAGACGGCCTACAACCAATACGTGGATTCCAACGGCCAGCGCGTGTTCGAGAGCCGCGAATACGGCAGCGGCGCCACCAATGCCGACTACGCCGACGTTCAGTTCCAACTAAAGGCCCCGCAGCCCGCGCCCGGCCCGGTCTACGTGTTCGGCGCGCTCACCGACTGGCAGTTGAAGGACGAGTTCAAGCTGAAATACGACGAGGCGCAGCAGCTCTACACCGGCCACGCCCTGCTCAAGCAAGGCTACTACAACTACGATTTTGCCGTGGCCGGCGCTACCGGCAAGGCCCCAAACGAAGCCTACTTCGAAGGCACGCACTACGAAACCGAAAACCAGTATGACCTGCTGGTGTACTACCGCCCGCCCGGCACCCGCGCCGACCTGCTCATCGGCTACAAAGCCGTGGATATGAACAGCCGGCAGTAGCCCAGGCGTGCCCGGCTTCGGCTACTTCGCGCTGAGCTGCACGCTGGTTTTCAGCGTCAGCGGGGTCATTTGTGCCCCGCCACCGTAGCCGCCGCCACCACGCATGCCGCCCCCGCCATAGCCGCCACCACCGCGCATTCCACCGCCGCCGCGCATGCCGCCACCCATGCCGCCCTGCATACCTCCGCCCCCGCCACCCTGGCCGGGCATGGTGAGCTTGCCGCCGGCCAGCGTGACGCCTACTACGGCTTTTTGGCCGGTAGCCAATGCGGGCAGCTTGTGGTAGAGCAAGCGTAGCGGCACGGCCAGCTCGTAAATCAGGTCTTCCTGCGCATCCACGGCCAAGGCGGCCTTCACGCCGAGCTGCGACTGGTTGTCGGTGAGGGTGGGCTCCTTGCTGCCTTTGTAATTAATCAGCTCCATCTCGCGCATGTTGGCAATCATGCGAGTCATGCGCTCGCGCCGGGCCATCTGGCGGTCGGTGGAGGCATCGGCCCCATTATCGGGTTGCTGGTCGCGGCCTTCAGCCGGGCCGCGTCCGCCCATCTGGCCCAGCGGGAAATGCACCCCGAACTGGTGCTGGTTGCGCCCCGTGGTATCGAGCCAGACCGTGAGGCCCAGCCGCACGATTTTAGCCTGGGTAGTAGGGTCGGCGGCTTTGATGCGCAGATACACCGCGCGGCCGTCATTCAGCACCTGATATTGCAGCTTGCTGGTGGGGTCGTAGTGCAGCGAGTCGGTCCACTCCGTGGCCAGCCCATCCACCACCGGCGGCGCGGGCACAAACCGGCTGGCGCTGCTGGCCGTGGGCTGGCGGCTGCACGCCAGAAATAAAAAAGCTGCGGGCAGCCACACGGGCCACAAACGGGAGATGGTCATCGAAAAAATTGAAAACAAGCGGGCAAAAGCAGGCGCAATGTTCTTGAGCATTGCGTGTGTTTTGGGTGAATGTGACTGGTTTGGCCGCAAACTGGCAGGAAAATGGCATAACCCTAGCGGGGCTTGCCCCGGACGGCTCCAACGCAAGGCCAGCCGCCGTCAGTATCAGGCCTAACCGTAGCGCGGCGTAACCGCATTTGCCCTGCCGACGTTGCAAGCCCATTCGCTGACCTTCACCGGTAATTCCGCTTTATTTATTCCCATGAATCTTTCGCTTCTTCCCTCCCTGCGCACCGGCGCGCTACTTGCGCTGCTGATGCCGCTGGCCAGCTCTTCCAGCATGACTGATTGGGCGGCCCGCCGCCCGGCGACTTCCCCCGTCAGAACCATTCCCGCTGCCCGCCCGCTGCAAGGTGCCAAGCCCGACCCGGCCGTTATCGCCCAGTTTGGCCTCTATGATAATGCCAAGCTGCAAAGCCTCATCTCGGCGCGGGGCAAGGCCATGACGGCCATCTCCGACCGTCCCGGCGACTACGGCTTCACCATCGTCGACTCGCCTATTATCAACGCCTTCGCCACGCCCGACGGCCACGTGTACTTCACGCGCGGTATCATGGCGTATTTCAATGACGAGGCCCAGTTTTCCGGCGTGCTCGGGCACGAGCTCGGCCACATCACCGCCCAGCACGGCAAGAAGCAGCAGACGCGCAGCACCATCGCCGGCATCGGCATGATACTGGGCTCGGTGCTGGCCCCGCGCGTGATGCAGTCGGTGGGCGGCGTGGCGCAGCAGGTGGTAGGCCTGGGCATGCTGAAATACGGCCGCGACGACGAGAACGAGGCCGACGGCCTGGGCGTGAAATACTCCACCAAAATCGGCTACGATGCCAGCCACATGGCCGATTTCTTCCAGACCCTGGAGCGCACCGAGGCCCAGAGCGGCAGCAGCATTCCCACCTTCCTGAGCACCCACCCCAACTCGGCCGACCGCTACACCCGCGTGAAGCAGCTGGCCGCCCAGGCCAAGCAAAGCGTGGGCAACCGCACCCTGGCCGTGAACCGCGACGCCTACCTACGCTCCATCGAGGGCCTGACCTTCGGCGAAGACCCGCGCCAGGGCTTCGTGGAAAGCGGCGTGTTCTACCACCCCGACCTGAAATTCCGCTTCCCCATCCCCTCGGGCTGGAAATCGCAGAACGCCCCCGACAAATTCCAGATGGCCGAGCCCAATGGCAAAGCCCTCTTAGTTTTCCTCGGAGCCAGCGGCAGCTCGCTGGATGAAGCCGGCCAGAGCCTCGCCAAATCCATCGGCTTGGCCTCGGCCAATGCCAGCAAAACCACCATCAACGGCTTCCCGGCCCTCGTGTTTGAAGGCGACCAGCAGGCCAGCGACCAAAGCAGCACGCCCGCCCACGTGCTGGCCCAGCTCATTCAGGACGGCAAAAGCATCTACGCCTTCGTGGGCCTGGCCGCCCCGGCTTCGTTCAGCACCTACGCGCCGCAGTTTCAGCAGGCCGCCCAAGGCTACGCCCGCCTCACCGATGCCAACAAGCTGAACCGCCAGCCCGAGCACATTCACATCCGCACCGCCACCGGCAATCAAACGCTGGCTTCGGCCCTGGCTGCCGCCGGGGTTCCGTCGAAGCGCTACGAGGAGCTGGCCATCGTGAATGGCATGAAAACTACCGATAAGTTGCCCAAGGGCATGCTTTATAAGGTGGTAGGTCGCTAGAATTACAAAAACGGACTTAAGGAAAAGGCCAACTCATAATTATGAGTTGGCCTTTTCCTTAAGTCCGTTTTTGTAATGTTCCTTCTACTTTAATTTTCAGCGCGATTGCCGTTTCTTCATAGGCGGCGAGCTTGTCAATTAAATCCTCACAAGATTTAAAGTATTCGGCAAATTCATGCCCAGAAACACTATCAAAATTAAGTTTAGTAATTCTGGCTTTACCCCATTCTTCGAAGTCTTTGAGAATGCCAATTTTGACTTCAAGCTGCTCTTTTGTAATGTTTAATTTACCATTACTCAATCTAGATGTGGGCGAGAGTGTTGCTTTGCCGCGAATCCAGTTTTTCCAATAAGCTGCTCCTTTTGATTGGTTACACTTTCCACAGGCGGGAACCAAGTTGTATACTTCCGTAATATAGCCTGTGGCCATTTTATTAGAAACAGCCGAAAAGAAGTGGTCCCATTCAGTGGGAGTGTCTCCACAATAAGAACAACATAAACTTCCCTTATTTTGCTGAAGCACTGCTAATGCTTCTTCAATCTCCATTGGATTGGGTATTATTTCGGGGATAACCGATTTAATAAATTCGGCTCGGATTGTACTCGACCGCCCTTTTATGCTTGCAAGAGTAGGATACCTCAAGCCAGCAACATTCCTGTTTATAGTAATTTTTGCCATTTTCGAAAAAAAATAACCCCAACCGAAATCGGTTGGGGTGATTAAAGCCCTAAATAAAGGGGATATCAGTTAAACATTAAACCGGAAGTGCATGATGTCGCCATCCTGTACCACGTATTCCTTGCCTTCCACGGCCATTTTGCCAGCTTCCTTGATTTTTACTTCGGTCTTGTATTCCTGATAATCCGGCAGCTTGATAACCTCGGCGCGGATGAAGCCTTTCTCGAAATCGGAGTGAATAACACCGGCCGCAGCCGGGGCTTTGTCGCCGCGATGGATGGTCCAGGCGCGTACTTCCTGCACGCCGGCGGTGAAGTAGGTAATCAGGTTCAGCAGCTCGTAGCTGGCGCGGATTAGCTTGTTCAGGCCCGACTCGGTGAGGCCGTATTCGCCCAGGAACATTTCTTTTTCCTCGGGGTCTTCCATGTCTGCAATCTGGGCTTCGATAGCGGCTGACACCAGCACCACCTGAGCTCCTTCGGCTTTCACGTGCTCGCGCAGGGCGGTTACGTGGTTGTTGCCGTTGCTGGCAATGCTGGCCTCGTCCACGTTGGCCACGTAAATCACGGGCTTGATGGTGAGCAGCTGCAAATCGGCCACGGCTTCGAGGTCGTCGGCCGAAGCATCAACGGCACGGGCATTGGCCCCGCCTTCAAGGGCAGCTTTGAATTTCTGTAGCGACACCACTTCCTTCTTGGCCACGGCATCGCCGGCCTTGGCGCTGCGCTCCGATTTCAACAGCTTCTTATCGATGCTCTCCAAATCTTTGATTTGCAGTTCGGTGTCGATAACGTCTTTGTCGAAAACCGGGTCAACCCCGCCGGCTACGTGCACGATATTGGGGTCGTCGAAGCAGCGCACCACGTGGATGATGGCGTCCACCTCGCGGATGTTGGCCAGGAATTTATTGCCCAGGCCTTCGCCCTTGCTGGCACCTTTCACGAGGCCGGCGATGTCGACAAACTCGATAATGGTGGGCAGCACGCGCTTGGGGTTCACGAGGGCTTCCAGAATCTGGAGGCGCTCATCGGGCACGGTGATGACGCCCACGTTGGGCTCGATGGTGCAGAACGGGTAGTTGGCCGATTCGGCCTTGGCGTTCGAAAGCGCGTTGAAAAGGGTGGATTTACCGACGTTCGGCAAGCCGACGATACCGCAGCGGAGGCCCATTTAAGTAGGGTTGAGTGTTGAATGTTAAGTGTTGAATTGCGGGCAATTCGGCCGCAAAGGTACGGCCTGTCGCCACGCAAAACGGCGCGACCAGACCAAAGTCCAGTCGCGCCGTTGAAAAACATGCCGGCGGTAAGCCACAAGTCCTAGCTGTTTGCTGCCGCTTGTGGCTTGCCGCTGCCCTAGAAGCTGTCGTCGCTGCGGTTGGGGTCGAAGGCGGGGCGCTCCACCTCGCGGCGGGGCTGGTCGCGGTCGTCGTAGTCGCGGGGGCGGTCGAGCTCGGCCACTTCCTCGGGGCTCAGCAGCTCCTCGCGCACGTAGTCCACGGCATCCTGCAGGGCATCCACGAACTTGAGGAAATCTTCCTTGTAGAGGAAGATTTTGTGCTTTTCGTACGAGACGGAGTCGTCGCCGTTCTGGCGGCGCTTACTCTCGGTGATGGTCAGGTAGTAATCCTGGCCGCGGGTGGCTTTCACGTCGAAGAAGTACGTGCGCTTGCCGGCTTTAATGCGTTGGGAATAAATTTCTTCCTGGTCGTGACGGTCGTCCACTGGAATTGGGTGGGGTATGAGTGGGAAATAGAATTGGTCGGTTGGTTGAAAGGACTAACTTACGAAAGTTGCGGTAAAGATAAACGGCGGGGGTAGCGTTGATGTTGAAGGCAGGAACGACCAAGCAGCACGTCATGCAGAGCGCAGCGAAGCATCTTGCCCGCAGTAAGTAACTCATTCGATTGGATTGCTGGTGGCGGGCAAGATGCTTCGCTGCGCTCTGCATGACGTTCTTTATGCTCTCAACTGCCCCAAACCTTTGCCCCAAAGCTCCTCTCCCGCCCCTTGCATGCCCCTCGACCTCGCCGCCATCCGCTCCTTTGAGAACCTTGAGTTTCTGGCCCGCCAGCTGGTGGATGGGTTCATCACCGGCCTGCACCAGTCGCCCTACCACGGCTTTTCGGTCGAGTTTTCGGAGCACCGCCTGTATAATCCCGGCGAGAGCACGCGGCACATCGACTGGAAGGTTTTTGCCCGCACCGATAAGCTGTTCGTGAAGCGCTACGAGGAGGAAACCAACCTGCGCGCCCACATTCTGCTCGATGTAAGCCCCAGCATGTACTACCCCGCGCCGGGGTTCGACAAGCTGAAATTCAGCATTCTGGCCGCCGCTGCGCTCACCACGCTGCTCACCCGCCAGCGCGATGCCGTGGGCCTCGTCACCTTCGCCGATACCATTGAGCTGCAAACGCCGGTGCGCTCCACCAGCACCCACCGGCACACGCTGCTGCTGGCCCTACAAAAATTACTGGAGCGCCCACCCGCGCCCAAAACCGTTCGGGGCACCGACGTGGCCGGCACCATCCACGCCATCGCGCAGCAGATTCCGAAACGCTCGCTCGTCATCCTGTTCAGCGATATGCTGGGGCGCGGGGCCGAGGAGCAGGAAGCCGCCCTGGCCGCCCTCCAGCACCTCAAGCACCAGCACCACGAAGTGCTGCTGTTCCACGTCCTCGACCGCGCCACGGAGGCCAATTTTGACTTCGCCGAGCGGCCCTACATCTTTGAAGACGTGGAAACCGGCCTGGAAATCAAGCTCCAGCCCTCGCAGGTGAAGGAGCAATACCAGGCCGCCATGACGGCCTACGAGCAGGAGCTGGCCCAACGCTGCGGCCAGTTGCGCATCGATTTCGTGCCTGTGGACGTGCGCGAACCGTTCGAGAAAGTGCTGTATGCCTACTTGGTGAAGCGCGGCAAGGTGCGGTAGAACTACTCAACTAGAACGAAAAAAGCACGGTCATGCTGAGCGAAGTCGAAGCATCTCGCGTGCCATCACTAACCCCTTTTCAATCGAAGGTCGACGTAGCCAACGATTGAGTTACTACCACACGCGAGATGCTTCGACTTCGCTCAGCATGACGTTCCAATAGCATAATTATTTCCATTCCATCCCTCAATTTCCGTGTTCTTTCTTCGCCTGCTGCTCATTTTCGGGGTTTCGCTGCTCGTCTTCGCGCCCATCACCGGCTACATTGCTTATAACTACGGCCGCTCGTTCTGGCGGTGGTTTGGTTTGGGGCTGCTGCTGCCGTTTGTGTCGGTATTTATCGCGCTGTTCATGGCCATGCGTGATAAGTGGCGGGAGGAAAAAGCCGCCCGGCAACAGCGGCCGCCACACCAGTGGCCAACGCAGCTCTAGCCGCACCGCTGCCCGCGCCCGGGTTGACCGCACGGCTGGCAGCCCTACCTTTACGGCACTGTTTAGCGCTATTTTTTCGATGATTGAGGCCCTTATTGTTATTCTGACGCCATTGTTTTTCATGCCGATTATGACGGCGTTTATGGCGTACAGCCACGGCCGCTCGTTCTGGCGGTGGTTTGGCATTGGGTGTGCGCTGCCGTATGTGTCGCTGTTCGTGGTTATGTTCGTGGTGCACCGCGACAAGAAAAAGTTGGCTCTGACTCCTGCTTAGGCCACTTTTGCAACTGATTTTCTCTGCTCACCTCTTCCCCTTTTTATGTACCAAACCCTTCTCGTTCTGCACTCCTGGTCCCGCTGGTTCGTGCTCATCTTCGGCCTCATTGCCGTGTACCGCGCCTACGTGGGCTACACCGGCCGCCGCCCCTTCCTGAGCGCCGACAACGGCATGAGCGCCGCCTTTTCGGGCTTCATGTGGTTGCAGGTTATCATCGGCCTGGGCCTGTATTTCGACCTTAGCGCCGTGGGCCTGCACGCCATGAAACAGGCCGGGGCCATGAAGGACCCCATCATTCGCTTCTTCGGCATGGAGCACGCGGTGGTGATGATTCTGGCCGCCGTGGTGGCGCAGGTGGGCCGCATCGCCGTCAAGAAAACCAGCGATAGCACCCAAAAGCACCGCAAGGCCCTGCTCTATTTCGGCGTGGCCTTGGTACTGGTTTTGCTCATGATTCCGTGGGGCATCTGGAACCCGGCCCGGCCGCTGTTTCGGTTTTAAGTCTTATGTTTGAGGCGCTACGTATATGACGTAGCGCCTCTGCTATATTGCCCAAACCCTTTTGTTGTTCCGCTCGTGTCCTCCGCGCCGAAACGTCCTTATTCCGTCGAAGACTTCTCGGAGTTGATTAACTCCCGACTCCAACGACTGGAAAGCACCCAGGAAGCCCGCCAGCGCTACGGCTCCTTATTGGCCGTGCTGCGCCAGCAGGTCGATTCGTACCGGACGCGGCGGGCGGGCGGCAAATAGCCTGGTTTAAGTCATTCAGAAAGTCAAAAGCCTTCCCGCTGCGTAGCGGGAAGGCTTTTTTTGTGGCTGTACGATTAACTGAACGTCATGCAGAGCGCAGCGAAGCATCTTTACCGCAGTAGTAAATCTGATTACTTGAGCAGTAAAGATGCTTCGCTGCGCTCTGCATGACGTTCAGTCAGTTCCGGTTCGCCCCCTACACGAACATCCCGCCCGACGCCTCCAGCCGCTGGGCGTTCAGCCAGCGGCCTTCTTCGGTGCAGAGGAAGGCCACCACGCCGCCGATATCCTCCGGCTGGCCGGTGCGGCCGAGGGCCGTTTGGGAGGCCACGAAGGCGTTGAGTTGGGCATTGTCGCGCACCACGCCGCCGCCAAAATCGGTTTCGATGGCACCGGGGGCTACTACATTGGCCGCGATGCCGCGCGCGCCCAGCTCCTTGGCCTGGTAGCGGGTCAGGACTTCGATGGCCCCTTTCATGGCGGCGTAGGCCGACGAGCCGGGCAGCGCAAACCGGGCCAGCCCCGAGGAAATGTTGATGATGCGCCCGCCGTCGGCCAGCAGTGGCAGGGCCTTTTGGGTGAGGAAGTAGGGGCCTTTGAGGTGGATGTTCATCACGGCGTCGAACTGCGCCTCGGTGGTGTCGGCGAAGCTGGCGTGCAGGCCGGTGCCGGCGTTGTTTATCAGGAAGTCGAACTGCTCGGCCTGGAAGGTGTCGTGCAGCGCGGTTTTGACCTGGGCGAAGAAGGCATCGAAGCCGGCCACATTGGACGCATCGAGCTGCAAAGCCATGGCCTGCTGGCCCAGGGCCTGGATTTCGGCCACTACACTGGCGGCTTCAGCCTGCTGGCTGTGGTAGGTGAGGATGACGCTGATGCCTTTTTTGGCGAGACTCAGGGCCATGTTTTTGCCCAAGCCACGGCTGCCGCCGGTGACGAGGGCGATTTTGGAGGTGCTCATCGAATCAATTTCGTTGGGGTGAATGATGAGGCAAAGGTCCGGCCCCTGGCCCCCGGATTTATGGTGAGTAGTTCCGTTTAAATGGTGACAGCTTCCGCAATTTCGGCGCGTTGGGCGGCCCAGGCCTGCTCGCGGTACTGCTTGGGGGTGCAGCCCTGGAAGCGCTTGAAAAACTTGGTGAAATTGGAGGGGTCGAAGGTGAGGGTGGCGGCCACGGCGGCTACGGGGTGGTGCGGGTCGAGCAGCAGCGCGCGCGCCGCGTCCATGATGCGGGCCTCGAAATAGAAGCACGGCGAATGCCCGGTGGTGAGCTTGAGGGTATTGCTCAGGTGCGTGGGGTGGATGCAGAGCCGGGCGGCCAGGTCGCGCACTTCCCACATTTCGGTGGCCCGGCCGGCCACGATGTCAGCGATGTGCTGGTCGACTTCGCGCCGGAAATCGGCGGTGATTTCGTGCTGGCGGGCCAGGATTTTTTTGGGGATAGGGGGCATATCTTTGAAAAACTTGCTATGCGGCTATTCGTGAGACTGAGGTAGCATCTGAATTCTTATTCTGACCACACATTCAATAATGAAATTTTTATTAAAGATTAAACACTGGCAGCTTTTCACGCTATTATTCATTCCTGTTCTTACTGCTGACTTTGTTACGATTAGTACACATGCATCGGGCGACTATTTCTCCTTTCGGGTATTCGCAGCGATGCTTTTATTATTTGTAGGCGTTTTCTTCAGTTGGCTTTATGCGTTAGCAACTGGCTTACAACAAAAGCTTCCCCCTACCGTGTCGATGAACATAACCCGCTTTAAAATAGCCTTGTTCATCCCCTCTGCCTACATTACATTAATCATTGCAGACATGTTCGGCGCACCGCTTGGGGCTACGAATGGGCTGACGGCATCGGCCCTCGCAGTTATCATTCCGCTCCACCTGTTGTCGATGGCCGGCATTTTTTACTGCATTTATTTTAACGCGAAATCTTTAAAAGCGACCGAGTTGCAACGTCCGGTAGTATTCGCGGATTACCTCGGCGAGATTTTTATAATCTGGTTTTTCCCAATTGGCATCTGGGCTGTCCAACCCCGAATCAATGCCCTGTTTGGTGTCAGTTCAACGAATCCGATGCTCCTATAGGCAATAAACTTATGGCGGTTGAATTATGAATTTATCCCTTTCCAAACGTTTGGCAAGGCACAATTAGCCCCAATTCCTCCCTCCCAAACATTTGAAAGGCACATTTTGCCTCAAAACCCGACTTCCAAACGTTTGGAAAGGACATTTGGCTCCAATTCCTCCATCCCAAACGTTTGGAAGGAACATTGGCCCCAATTCCTCCATCCCAAACGTTTGGAAGGAACATTGGCCCCAAAACTCAACTTCCAAACGTTTGGAAGCAGGATTTTAAACAGAATAATTGGCCGACCGGCTTATTTCCCTACCTTGCCGGTCAACCATTTATCCAATTCCTGCTCATGTTCCTTCCTTTTCTCAAAAACCCGTTCGCTACCAAAAACCTGGCCCGCGAGGACTTCCGCGACCTCATGGACGGCACCCTCACCCGGATGGCCCGGCCAGAACCAAGACGGCCGCTACACGGCCATGATTGCCGCCCTCAAACCCCACTACGATGCCTACGCCGCCCTCTTGGGCGACCAGGACGTGACCGTGGGCACGCGCGGCGGTAATACCGACGCCGTGGAAAAGCTGCGGGCCGACTTCAAGGAGTTTGCCAAAACAGAGCTGCTCGTGGACGTGCAATACGTCTTCGGCCGCCAGAAATCCAACCCCCAGGCCCTGGCCGAATTCCTGCCCCACGGTCGCTCGGAGTACAGCAGCGTCACGCTCAAAGACCTGCCTACCCTGCTCGACCGCGTGGCTACCCTCACCGCCACCTATAAGGATGACCTCGGGGCCGAGCTGGCCGACCGCGCCTTCAAATTCAAGAAAAACTACGCCGTTGCCCGCGGCACCCAGGGCGAGAGCAAAGGCGAAGTGCAGGGCGACAGCAAGGAGGAAAAAAAGCTGCGCAAAGCCGCCGCCCGCCAGCTCAAGCTGAATTTGCTCGACCAAATCACGCTGCACATCGACACCCCCGACGACGTGAAGGCGCTGTATGACCCGAAGATTTTCACGCCGACGGCGCTGAAAAAATAGCGCGAATAGTAGCGTCGGATGGCGCGGGCCTGCGGCGCGTGCCGACTAGTAGCAGGCCTCTGGCCTGCAATCGTTAAACGATTCACCACGGTGTCGTCCTCACGTCGCGGGCCGGAGGCCCGCTACTAGTGGGCACGGGCCGCAGGCCCGCACCATCAATACATCCTACGCCCCGCCGCTCCCCAGCGGCGGGGCTTTTTTGTGCCCTTCCTCAAAACAAAATCCTACCTTCGCCCCACTTTATTTCCTCACTCCCACCCAACCCCCACTTCATGCCCACCCTGCACGACCAAGCCCGCATCGGCGGCCAAAAGCTGCGCCCCGAAAGCCTCATGATGAGCTACGGCTACACCCCCGCCTGGAGCGAGGGCGCCATCAAGCCGCCCATTTTCCAAACCTCCACCTTCGTCTTCAACAGCGCCGAGGAGGGCAAGGCCTTCTTCGAGCTGGCCTACGGCCTGCGCCAGCAAGGCCCCGACGAGGAAATGGGCCTCATCTACTCCCGCCTCAACAACCCCAGCCTGGAGATTCTGGAGCACCGCCTTTGCCTTTGGGACGGGGCCGAGGACGCCGCCAGCTTCGCCAGCGGCATGGCCGCCATCAGCACCACGCTGCTGGCCCTGCTCCAGCCCGGCGACGTGGTGCTGCACTCCGAGCCGGTATATGGCGGCTCCGATTTCTTCCTGAAAAACGTGCTGCGCAAGTTCGGCATCACGGCCGTGGGCTTCCGCCCCCACGCCACGCCGGCCGAAATGGAAGCCCTGGCCGCCGCCCTTGCGCCCGGCAGCCTGGCCATGATTTTCGTGGAAACCCCCGCCAACCCCACCAACCACCTCATCGACCTGGAAGCCTGCGGGGCCCTGGCCCGCAAGTATTCCACGGCCGACAAGCCCGTGCGCCTCGTGGTCGATAATACCTTCCTCGGGCCCGTTTTCCAGCACCCCCTCAAGCACGGAGCCGATGTGGTGCTCTACTCCGCCACCAAGTTCCTGGGCGGGCATTCCGACCTCATCGCGGGCGCGGCCCTGGCCAGCAAGCCCCTCATGAAGGAGATAAAAGCCATGCGCACCTTCATGGGCACCATGTGCGACCCCAACACCGGCTGGATGCTCATGCGCTCCCTCGAAACCCTCAAGCTGCGCATGGAGCGCGCCGCCCACTCCGCCCAAATCATCGCCGACTGGCTCCGCGCCCACCCGCTGGTGGCGAACACCTACTACCTCACGCACCTGGAGCACAACCCCGTTCAGCAGGATATCTACCGCCGCCACTGCCTCTCGCCCGGCTCCATGATTTCCTTCGACATCAAAGGCGGCGAGCCCGAAGCCTTCCGCTTCCTGAATGCCCTGCGCCTAATCAAACTGGCCGTGAGCCTCGGCGGCACCGAAAGCCTCGCCGAGCACCCCGCCACCATGACCCACTCCGATATCTCGGTGCCCGAGCAGGCCGAAATGGGCATCACTGCCCAAATGATTCGCCTGAGCATCGGCGTCGAAGACCCGCAGGACTTGATGCTGGATTTGAGCCAGGCGTTTGAGGCCGTGGGCATGGTGAAGACGCGGGAATTGGAGCTGGCGTAGCTTTTTCACAGCTGAATTCACCATCCTAAATTCTGACTATGTATTTCGAGTATCGTTCTTTAGGTGACTTCATGGATGAAATCCTAGTTGTGTGCCCTAAATGTGGCTCGAAAGGGGTAGTCAAGACACATTATAAGGAAGTTTGGGAAGCTAAATTTTCATGCCCCAATTGCTCATTTTATAAAATCTGGGATGGCAACCCTAATGCCTTTGTAACTGCTCATTTTAATTATGAACAGTATGACGGGATTCTGTTTGGTCCGCCTGTAGATTGCTTTTTTCGCTACCCTCTGTGGTATCAGGTTCCGTGCAAGGATGAAACACTTTATGCCTACAACATGAACCACCTTAATTGGCTGAAGCAATATGTAGAAGCAAAACTGCGGGAAAGGACCCAAACAGTACACGGGTGGAACAACGCCAGTTTACAAAGCAGACTTCCTAAATGGATGCTGTCATCGAAGAATAGAACTGCTGTTCTGAAAAGAATTGCAGAACTAGAAAGGAAATAAAATTCACAGTAACAAAAGAGCCTGTCGCTTCATCAGCGGCAGGCTCTTTTGCTTTTTGGTGCTCGCGTAGCCAAGTCTTCATAGACGAATACCGATTTTCCCGGCAGCCATCAAATGCCAACATAGCACATTGCCTATATTTATACAAAAACAACTATATTTAATTCAAGAAAGCGGGGAAAGCACAACCGCCCCCAGACCCATCTTTTCACTTTTCAACCCATCGACATGAGCCAGAACCTGCTTGAACTAGTTCAGAATTACTTCGGGGGCGCTACCGTACGCCAGGCGAGTACGGCATTGGGGGAGAGCGAAAACAGCATTGGCACGGCCCTGCGCAGCATTGTGCCGCTGGCGTTGGGGGGGCTTTTTGCGCGCTCGCAGCAGCCCGGTGGCACCGCCGAGCTGTTTGGCCTGGCCAGTCAGGCGCACACCAACGGCATTCTGAATAACCTGGGCAGCCTGCTGGGCGGCACCAGCAACGTGCACACCACCGCGCCGGCCACCGATGGCGGCCTGCTGAACAAAGGGGCCGAGCTGCTGCGCTCCGTGCTCGGTACGCACTACACGGCGGCCGTGGAAGGCGTGAGCCAGCAAGCCGGCGTGCGCGAGTCCACCACCGGCAGCCTGCTGGGCATGGCCGTGCCCGTGGCGCTGGGCCTGCTGGGCAAGCACGCCGCCGAAAATAAGCTGGATGCCAACGGCTTCGGCAGCTACCTCAGCAGCCAGCGCAGCAGCATCATGGGGGCGCTGAGTGGCCTGCCGGGCGGCCTGGGCACCATGCTTTCCGGCCTGGGCCTGGGCGGGGCGGCGGCCGGCATCGGCAACACGGTTTCGGCGGCGGCCAACCGCACCGGCGAGGCCGGCCGCACCGCCTTCCGCAACGTGGAACCGCGCGCCACCTCGCCCAGTCGGTTACCGCTGCTGCTGCTCGCCCTGGCCGTGCTGGCTGGATTGTTCTACTTCATGCGCAGCTGCAACAAAACCCCGGAAACCACCGAGCCCACCGCCACTACCACCACCATCACGGATACCACGATAACGACCGTCCCGCCGGCTCCCGCCCCCGCTGCCGCCCCAACCGGCCGCTACGATGCCGCCAGCGGCAATTACATCTACGATACCGGGGCCAACACCGAAGTGAAGCTGCCCGACGGCACGGTGCTGAACGTGGGCAGCAACTCGTTCGAGTCGCGGCTGTTCAACTTCCTCAACGACAAAACCCAGACCGTGAGCGCCGACAAAACCCAGGGTTGGATGAGCCTCGACCGCGTGTACTTCAACACCGGCAAGTCGACCCTCACCGCCGAGTCGCAGGCCCAGCTGAAGAACGTGGCCGCCATCCTCAAAGCCTTCCCGACGGCCACCCTGAAATTCGGCGGCTACACCGATAACAAAGGAAAAGCTGTTATGAATATGGCCCTCAGCGACGACCGCGCCAAAATTGCGCGGCAAGCCGTCGTCAGCAATGGCATCGACGGGGCCCGCATCACCGCCGAAGGCTACGGCGACGCCCACCCCATCGCCAGCAACGACACCCCCGAAGGCCGCGCCCAAAACCGCCGCGTCGACGTGCGCGTGACGAAGAAATAGCGTTGGTCAGGACACAATAAAAAGCCCGCCGCTGAATTCAGCGGCGGGCTTTTTTGCTTCAATTCAAGGCAACGATTATTGCCCCAGCACGATGGCAAAAATCAGCGGAGCCACGATGGTAGCGTCGCTTTCGATGATGAACTTCGGCGTTTTCTCGCCCAGCTTGCCCCAGGTAATTTTCTCGTTCGGCACCGCGCCCGAATAGCTACCGTAGCTGGTGGTGGAGTCCGAAATCTGGCAGAAATAGCCCCACAGCGGCACGCTGGTGCGGCCCAAATCCTGGTGCAGCATGGGCACCACGCAGATGGGGAAGTCGCCGGCAATGCCGCCGCCAATCTGGAAGAAGCCCACTTTGCTCTCTTCCGTAGCCTGCGCGGTGTACCACTCGGCCAGGTAAATCATGTACTGAATGCCCGTGCGCATGGTGTGCACGTTCTTGATATCGCCCGAAATCACGTGGCCGGCGAAGATGTTGCCGAGCGTAGAATCTTCCCAACCGGGGCAGATGATGGGTAGGTTTTTCTCGGCCGCCGCCAGCATCCAGGAGTCTTTGGGGTCAATCTGGTAGTACTGCTCCAGCTCGCCGCTCAGCAGAATCTGGTAGAAAAACTCGTGGGGGAAATAGGCTTTGCCTTCGCTGTCGGCCTTCTCCCAGAACTTCAATACCACGTGCTCCAGGCGGCGCATGGCCTCTTCCTCGGGGATGCAGGTATCGGTCACGCGGTTCATGTGGCGCTCCAGCAGGGCCTGCTCATCGGCGGGCGTGAGGTCGCGGTAGTTGGGCACGCGCTCGTAGAAATCGTGAGCCACCAGGTTGAAGATATCCTCCTCCAGGTTAGCGCCGGTGCAGCTGATAATCTGCACCTTGTCCTGCCGAATCAGCTCGGCCAGCTGGATGCCCATTTCGGCGGTGCTCATGGCCCCGGCCAGGGTAATCATCATTTTGCCGCCCTCGGCGAGGTGCTTGTTGTAGCCATCGGCCGCGTCGATAAGCGCAGCAGCGTTGAAGTGGCGATAATGATGCTTGAGGAAGTTGGTGATTTGCATTGGGTTGGGGGAATGTTTATTGCTGTGCTATTCGAACGGTCATGCTGAGCGTAGCCGAAGCATCTCTACCGTGTAACTATCAAAGTAGTTGCAACGAAGCGGTAGAGATGCTTCGGCTGCGCTCAGCATGACCGTTCTTTTACAAACGATGACAGGCGCTACGAAGGCGACTCAATCATCAAGTTATGATTGGTGTAAATGCAGATATCGGCTGCGATGTGCAGGCCTTCTTCCACCATCTGGCGGGCCGTTAAATGCGGCGCGTGCTTCTTGAGGGCCAGCGCGGCAGCCTGCGCATACATCGCGCCGGAGCCAATGGCGGCCACGTCGGAGTCGGGCTCCAATACGTCGCCGGTGCCGCTAAGGATTAGCAACTCGTCTTTATCGGCCACCACCATCATGGCTTCCAGCTTGCGCAGGTACTGGTCTTTGCGCCAGTCCTTGGCCAGTTCAATGGCGGCGCGCTTGAGGTTGCCGCCGTAGCTGGTCAGCTTCTCATCGAAACGGTCGAGCAGCATGAAGGCATCGGCCGTGGAGCCGGCGAAACCGGTCACAACTTTGCCATCCTGGAGCTTGCGGATTTTACGCACGTTGTTTTTGGCTACGTGCTTGTCCATGGTGGCCTGGCCGTCGGCCCCCACGGCGATTTCGCCGTTGTGGCGAATGCCGAGGACGGTAGTAGAGCGGATTTTTGCTTGCATAAGGCCGCAAAAATACAACGGCTATTCCCAGCCGCACCGCTGAAACAAAAAGAACGTCATGCGGAGCCAAGTCGAAGCATCTCTACCGCGCAAGTAAATCCTTTCGGTTGGATTACTGCTGCGGTAGAAATGCTTCGACTGCGTTCAGCATGACGTTACTTTTCACTTATTTCCTACCGGGTCCCTACTGCTTGCTCACCCGAAACTGCAGCTTGGCGAAATAAAACCGGCCGTTGCTGCCCATTTGCACGGCGTCCCAGGCCCCGCCGTTTTCGGTGGCCTGGGGATTGAAGAAGCTGGGGTACACGTTGAAGATGTTGGACGAGCCCACCGACAGGCGCAGCTGGTTGGTGAGGGCATATGACAGGGCCACGTCGGTGGTCAGGCGGTCGCGGTACTTGTTGGGGTCGCCGTTGTAATCATAGAGCAAGACGTGGCCGAACTGCACCAGCCGCACCAGCGCCCCAAAACGGCCGAGGCTGTAATCGAACGTCAGGTTGACCTTGTAGGGCGGCGCGGAGGCTTTCACAAAGGCCCGCTCCCGCTCGCCAAAGAAGATTTCTTCCTTGCCCGTGAGCAGCGGCGTGGTCTTGGCCTTGCCCACAATGAGCAGGCGGTTGAGGTTGGCGGCCAGCGTGGTGGTGAGGCGGCCCGCTCCCACCCCCAGGGTATTAGCAAGCACGGCATCGAGTCCCCAGGTATCGGTCGAAACCGCATTGGCGAAAAACTGGGCCTGGCCCACGTTCAGCCCCTGCAAAATGGTCCCGATTTCGGGGTCATCGTCGGCAAACGTGCCGGTGAGCACAATCCGGTCCTTGATGTGGATGTAGTAGCCATCGACGGTGAAGCTAAGCACCGAGCCGGCGCGGCCCGTGAAACCCACGCTGGCCGACTGCGACCGCTCCTGCGTGAGCGCCGGAATGCCCAGTGCTTTAGATACCGGCCCGTTATTGCGGTCCAGCAGAATATCGACCGGCTTCCCGCCCACCACGTTGGTAAACACGGTATTGAAGTTAATTTGGGCCAGCGACGGGGCCCGGAAACCGGTGCTCACGGTCCCGCGCAGCGAGAATGTTTCGCTCAGCTTCAGGCGGGTGGCCAGCTTGCCGGTCACGCTGCTGCCGAAGTCCGAGTAGTTCTCAAAACGCACCGCGCCCGCCAGCAAAAAGGCTTTGGTCACGTCCAGCTCGGCATCGGCATACACCCCGATGTTGTCGCGGCTGGCCTTCACCTCATTACGCGGTTGGAAACCCGGGAAACCCTGTGAGCCGGCCGCCCGGTCGCTCAATGGGCCGGGATACTTGCGGTACGAGCCTTCCTCGCCGGCAAAAATCTGGTACCACTCGCGGCGGTACTCGCTGCCGATGGCCACGTTCAGGCCCTGGAGCACGGTTTTGTAGTTGCGGCTCAGGTTGAGGTTCACCACGTTTTGCTGCAGCTGAAACCCGCCCGCGTCGAACGACGTGGGCGAGGCCGCGCCCAGCGTGGCGTTCAGCGTGTTATCCACGCCGTAGTGGAAGCGGTTCGAGCCGAAACCGTTGCTCAAGTCTACATCGAACCCGCCAAAAGTGCCGCGCACGCCCACCGCGCCGTGCGCGTCGGTGAGGTCGCTGGTAATGATGGGGTCGAAGCCGTTGGGGTAGAGCGTGGGGTTGCTGCGCGGGTTGGGAATCGGGTTCCCGTTGTCGTCCGTCACGGTCGGGAAGCGCGTGTAAGCGTAGGCATCGCCCTTCCGAATGTTCACACCGCCAAACACATAGGCGTAAATATTCTCGTTGATGGGCAGCTTGCTATTGAGGTAGGCCGAAGCATTACTGGCCTTGGGGTCGCCGTATTCGCGGCGCTGGATGCCGTCCGGGGCGGGCACGTTGGCGCGCTGGGTGTGCTGGCGCTGGTTGAAATCGACGGTCGCATTCACGAAGCCGCCCTTGCCCACGCCCACCCCGTAGTTGAGGTTGGCGTTGAAGTTGCCGCCGTCGAATTTCTTGTCGTCGAAGCGGTACTTGGCATCGTAAGCGCCGTAGTTCACGTTGGCCGTCAGCTCATTCACACTGGTTTTGAGCACGATGTTGATGACGCCCGCAATGGCATCGGAGCCGTACTGGGCCGAGGCCCCGTCGCGCAGAATCTCAATCCGCTCGATGCTGGCGGCCGGAATCGTATTCAAATCGGTACCGGTATTGCCCCGGCCCCGGCTGCCAAACAGGTTCACGAGGGCCGACTGATGCCAGCGCTTGCCGTTCACGAGCACCAGGGTTTGGTCGGGGCCCAGGCCGCGCAGCGAGGCGGGGTCCACATGGTCGGCTCCATCGGCCCCGGTCTGGCGGTTCGAGTTGAATGAGGGTGCCACGAATTGCAGCAGCTGGTTCACGTCGAGCTGCCCGGTTTTGGCCGTCACCTCCCGCACATCAATGATGTCGACCGGCGAAGGCGAATCAGTCACCGAGCGGTTCTGGCTGCGCGAGCCCACCACCTGCACCGCATCGAGGCTGGTGCTGCTTTCGGCCAGCTTCACGGTCACGGCCCCGCCTTCGGTGCCTACTTCCTGCGTGCTGTAGCCCAGCGAGCTAATGACGAGGCGGGGCTGCGCTGTGCGGGCACGCAACGAAAACCGGCCATCCGGCCCGGTAGATGTGCCATTGTTGGTGCCCTTCTCCACCACCGTGGCCCCGATTACGGGTTGCCCCGCCGCATCCTGCACCTGGCCGGTGAGGGTAGTGCTCTGGCCCCAGGCCACGCCACTCACCAAGCAAATAGATGTTACTAGTAGACTGTTTCTCATAGGGCAAGCTGGTGAAATGGTTAAGCTAAATCGTTACATCAATGTATTTTAATTTTTGCAAGCTAACTCCAACTGGCATAAAAAAACCAGCTGGTCAGGCTGGTTTTTTTATAATGCGTTACGAAGCCGTTATAATGGCAATCAAATCATCAAACGCATGGGGTCTTCCAGCAGGCTTTTCAGCGTTTGCAGGAAGGCCGCGCCGGTAGCGCCGTCCACCACGCGGTGGTCGCAGCTCAGCGTCACTTTCATGATGTTGCCGATGGCGAGCGCGCCATCTTTCACGATGGCGGTTTGCTTGATGCCGCCCACGGCCAGGATGCAGGCATCTGGCGGGTTGATGATGGCGGTGAACTCATCGATGCCGAACATGCCCAGGTTCGAGATGGTGAAGGTGCTGCCCTCCCACTCGGCGGGCTGCAGCTTCTTGGATTTGGCTTTGCCGGCCAACTCTTTCACCTCGTTGGCGATGGTAGCCAAGCCTTTCTGGTCAGCGTTGCGGATAACCGGCACCAGCAGGCCTTCGTCCACGGCCACGGCCACGCCGATGTTGATGACCTTGTTCTGACGGATGCGGTCGCCGAGCCACGAGGAATTCACGGCCGGATGCGAGCGCAGGGCAATGGCCGCCGACTTCAGCACCAGGTCATTGAAGCTCAGTTTCACCGGCGACAGCTCGTTGAGCTTCACGCGGGCTTCCATGGCCTTGTCCATGTTGATTTCCATCGTGAGATAGAAATGCGGGGCCGTGAACAGGCTCTCGGAGAGGCGCTTGGCAATCACCTTGCGCATCTGCGACACGGGCGTATCGGTGTAGGTATCGGTCGAGGCCGGAGCGCTGGCAGCGGGAGCCGGAGCAGCTGCCTGTGGCGCGGCGGCCGGGGCGGGCGCAGCAGCCGGAGCAGCTTGCGGCGCGGGAGCGGCAGCAGCACCGGAGGGCTGGAAATTCTCCACGTCGCGCTGCACGATGCGGCCGTTGTCGCCGCTACCTACTACCTGCGAGAGGTTGATGCCTTTTTCCTTGGCAATGCTCTTGGCCAGCGGCGAGGCCAAGATGCGGCCGTTGTTGGCGGGAGCAGCGGCAGGTTGAGCCGGTGCAGCAGCGGCCGGAGCAGCTTCTGCGGCGGGAGCTGCCGGGGCGGCAGCGGGAGCAGCGGCCGGAGCCGAGCCACCGCCGAGCAGCGCCTGAATGTCAGCACCTTCTTCACCGATGATGGCCAGAATACCATCAACCGCAACGGCTTCGCCGGCTTTGGGGCCGGTGTAGAGCAGGGTGCCGTCTTCGTAGTTTTCGAGCTCCATGGTGGCTTTGTCGGTTTCGACTTCGGCCAGCACATCACCCGATTTCACTTTGTCGCCCACGTTTTTCAACCAGGCGGCAATGGTGCCTTCGGTCATCGTGTCGCTCATTTTGGGCATGCGAACCACCGTGGCCTTCTTGCCATTGGCGGGTGCGGCCGGAGCAGCGGGGGCAGCAGCAACTGGCGCGGGAGCCGGAGCGGGCGCAGCAGCCGGAGCAGCTTCAGGTGCTTTGGGAGCTTCGGCGGCGGGAGCCGGGGCGGGGGCAACCGCCGGAGCGGCACCGCCGCTCTGGCCGTTCAGCAGGCCCGAAATGTCTTCGCCTTCCTTGCCCACAATGGCAAGAATGCCATCAACCGGCACAGAATCCTTCTCTTTCGGCCCGATGTAGAGCAGAGTGCCGTCTTCGTAGTTTTCGAGCTCCATGGTGGCTTTGTCGGTTTCGACTTCGGCCAGGATGTCCCCGGATTTAACTTTATCACCCACTTTTTTGAGCCAAGCCGCGATGGTCCCTTCGGTCATCGTGTCGCTCATTTTGGGCATTTTTATGATTTCGGCCATCGGATATAGAAGCGCTAGAGTTGAGAAAGCCAAAATTAGCCGGAAAAGTTGGCGGGGGCAATGTTATTATAGGGAGAATGTAAGGACTTGCTCATCGAACGAATAAAGAACGTCATGCAGAGCGTAGCGAAGCATCTTTACAGCACAAATAACCTATTGTAATAGAATTACTTATTGCGGTAAAGGTGCTTCGCCACGCTCTGCATGACAGTCTATGCATATGCAGCCAAATCAGCCTACTGCCTGCAAGTGCGTCACGTCCAGGAAATTCTTAATAGTGAACACCGAGCCGGTGTACTCCAGCTTGTACAGGCATAAATTGCTGTGTTCGAAGCCTTCCATGCAGCTGAGCGGGTAGTTGAGCAGCTGACAGAGCATGACGCGCATGGCCCGGCCGTGCATGCAGACGAGGACAGTTTCTTCGTCCTCCCGCGCCTTTAGCAGCTCGATGAACGGGCGCTGGCGGGCGGCCACTTCCTCTGGGCTTTCGCCGCCCGTGAGGCGGGCGTGGGTGTCGCCGGCTACCCAGCCGGCCAGCACTTGGCGGTATTCGGCATCCTCTTCCATGGTGATGCGGGTGCCCTCGCGCACGCCCCAGCTTATTTCGTTGAGGCCAGCGTGGGCTTCGTGGGGCAGACCAAGGTCGAGGAACTGTTGCACCGACTCCTGGGTGCGGCGCAGGGCTGAGGTATATACTTTATCGAAGGGCACGTGACCGTAGGCCGCGAAGAACTGGGCCGCCTGGCGGCGGCCGGTATCGTTCAGGCTGGAATCCACGCCGCTGCCCTGCACGATGCCGCGCACGTTGAAATCGGTCTGGCCGTGGCGCAGAAGGAAGATGGTCCGGGGCCTCACTTTCGCGGTAGTTTTGCGTTATAATCGGTCAACAATTAATCAAAGTACGGAGTTTGACTTTTAGTGGTTAACGGTTAGCGATGAATGATTAGTTATTTACGAAGGATACACTTGAGTAAAACCATCCCATTCACCCCTAACCGCTAACCGTTTATCACCACTGCATGAATCTGGAAGAAGTAAAGCGCTGGACGGCCTCCCGCCCCACCCTGGCCGATGCCCTCGGCATGGAAATCACCGCCGTGACTGATGATTACATCGAAGGGCGGATGCCCGTGGATGGCCGCACCCACCAGCCTATGGGCCTGTTGCACGGCGGGGCATCAGTGGCGTTTGCCGAAACCCTGGGCAGCATAGCGGCCGCCATGCGCGTGGACCGCACCAAGCAGGCCTGCGTGGGCCTCGAAATCAACGCCAACCACCTCAAAGGCGTGCGCGATGGCTGGGTGCTGGGCCGCGCCACGCCGGTACACATCGGCCGCAGCACGCAGGTGTGGGAAATCCGTATTTCGCACGAAGAAACCGGAGTACTGGTCTGCATTAGCCGCATTACCATGGCGGTGATTGATTTGCCGGCGGCTAACCCGAAGGCGGTTTAAATGCAGGCTGGTCAACTTCGATACCTACCCTGGCCGGCGGTGGCGGCGGGCATGGATGCCCCAACCCGGCTTCGCCACCTTGTGGCCGGCGCGCTGCGCACCAACCGTCCGCTGGCCCTCTGGCGTGAGCCTGCGGCCGCGCACCCGCGCCTGCTGGTAGCCCGCTCCCTCGAAGCCGCCTTCACTGGCCTGCCGCCCGCGCTGGATGCCCAGGCCCCGGCCGGTTTCGCATTCTTCCCGTTCCGCGATTCGGACCACAATCCGGCATTATTCTTACCCGCCGACGTGGGCTACGACCTGGCCGAGCCCGAAGCCGTGACCGTGGCCCCGGCCGCCCGCGAGCTGGTGCCGGGCCTCACCGCATGGCTGGGCCTGCCCACGCCGCCCGAGTTGGCCTGGCACTATGGCATCCAGCCCGCCCCGCCCGCCGCCACCGAGGCCGAATACACCGCCCTGGTGCGGCGCGGCGTGGCCGCCATCGAGGCCAAAGAAGTGGTGAAGGTGGTGAGTTCCCGTGCCGCCCGCCGCCCACTGCCGCCGGGGTTCGACCCGCTGGCAGCATTCGCGGAACTGAGTGAAAAATACCCGCGCGCCTTTGTGTCGCTGGTGAGTGTGCCAGGCCTGGGCACTTGGCTGGGAGCCTCGCCCGAGGTGCTGGCCGAGGTTACGGCCGACGGGCATTTTCATACCATGGCGCTGGCCGGCACGCAGCCGCTGCTGCCGGACACGCGCCCGCAGGATGCCATCTGGCGACAGAAGGAGATTGAAGAGCAGGCGCTGGTGGCCCGCTATATCGTGAGCTGTTTCAAGCAGCTGCGCCTGCGTGAATACCACGAAACCGGCCCGCGCACCGTGGCCGCCGGGCAGCTGCTGCACCTGCGTACCGACTTTGAAGTGGACCTGCAAAACGTGCCCAACGCCGCCTCACTGGGCACCGATATGCTGCGGTTGCTGCACCCCACCTCCGCCGTGGGCGGCATGCCTAAAACGGCAGCGCTCGATTTCCTGCGCCGCCACGAGGGCTACGACCGTGCCTACTATAGCGGCTTCCTTGGGCCGGTGAACGTGGCTGCGCCCGGCATCGCCCGCTTGTTTGTGAATCTGCGCTGCCTCCAACTGCGCCCCACCGAAGCCATTCTCTATGCCGGTACCGGCCTCACCGTCGACTCAGACCCGGCCCGCGAGTGGCAGGAAACCGAAATGAAATTGCAAACCGTGGGCGCGGCGCTTCAGTGATATTTGATTGATTAAGAATGATGCAAGCTGTTTATAACATCGCCGAAATCTGCGCCCAACACGGCATTACCGATGTCGTTTTGTCGCCGGGCTCGCGCTCGGCCCCACTTACGCTGGCGTTTGCGCGCCACCCCGATTTGAACGTGCGCGTGGTGCCCGATGAGCGGGCCGCTGCCTTCATTGGCCTGGGCATTGCGCAGGCGCAACGTAGGGCAGTGGCGCTGGTGTGCACGTCAGGAACCGCAGGGCTCAACTATGCTCCTGCCGTGGCGGAGGCCTTTTTTCAGCACATTCCGCTGGTGATTTTCACCGCCGACCGCCCGCCGGAATGGATTGACCAGCTCGATGGGCAGACCATCCGGCAGCGCAATTTGTACGGTGCGCACGCCAAGGGCGAGTTTGAGTTTCCGGTTGATACTTCGCACGCTGATGCCAAGTGGCATTCGGCGCGCATCGTGAACGAGGCCATCAATCTGGCCCAAGCCGCGCCCGCCGGGCCGGTGCAGGTGAACGTGCCGTTGCGGGAGCCGTTTTATCCGAAGCCCGGCGAGGAAATTGGGTATGATAAGGATGTGAAAATTATCCGGGAGCACGCTTCCAACGCGACGCTTTCGCCGGCTGAAATTCTGGAGTTGCGCCAGTTGCTGCGGGAGGCGGGCCACGTAGTGGTGGTAACCGGTCAGCAGCCCGGTAACCCCGGGTTACTCTCGGCACTTTACGAATTTGTGACGGCACGACAGGTGCCGGTGGTAGGCGATATCATTGCCAATGTGGGCGAAGTTGCAGACGTGCAGCGGCAGGATATTTTTCTGGCGGGCCTGAGCAAGGACCACAAGGCGGCGCTGAAACCGGATTTACTTATCACCTTCGGTCAGTCGCTGATTTCGAAAAGCCTGAAACTGTTTTTGCGCGATGCAGCCCCGGCGCAGCACTGGCACATACAAGATGCTGGCGAAGCGGCCGATACTTTCCGCTCACTCACGCGGGTGGTGCGGGTGTCGCCAGCAGTTTTCTTTCAGCAACTATCGGAAGGAGCGGCCAAGAACCAGCCCATCGAAACTGCCCTCTGGCAGGAGGTCGATGACGCTGCGGCTAATTTTCTGTCGCATTTTTTTGCAACTGAAGCACCTGCATTCAATGAGTTTTCAGCCTTCCGGCAGTCCATAGCCGCGATTCCAGAAACTACCGCGCTGCACTTAGCCAACAGCATGGCCGTGCGCTACGCCAATATTCTCGGTGCCCCGCAAGGCCGGCAAATTGAAGTTTTCGCCAACCGCGGCACCAGCGGCATCGACGGTTGCACCAGCACCGCCGTGGGCGCGGCGCTGGCCCAGCCGGAGCGGCCGGTGGTTTTGATGACTGGCGACGTGGCGTTTTTCTATGACCGTAACGCCTTCTGGCACAATTACCCGCTGTCCAACCTGCGGGTGGTGCTGTTCAACAACCACGGTGGCGGCATCTTCCGCATCATTGACGGGCCGCGCCAGCAGCCGGAACTGGACGAGTTTTTTGAGACGCGCCAACTGCTCACGGCCGAGAACACGGCCAAGGATTTTAACCTGCGCTACTTCCCGGTTTCGTCATTTGCAGAACTTGAAGCCGCGCTACCGGTTTTCTTTGCAGCCGAAACCGGCGCGGCCATTCTGGAAGTCTTCACGGACTCGAAGACCAACGCGGCGTTTTTTGAGGAATACCGTAGTGCGGTGAAAGCCGCATTCGCCTAACGTTCTTTTTCCCATCTTCCCTATGACCGAACCCATTGTCTGGACCCCGATTAAGGAGTTCAAAGAAATTCTCTTCACGCAGTTTGGCGGCATCGCCAAAATCAGCATCAACCGGCCGCAGGTGCACAACGCCTTCACGCCGCTCACGGTGCAGGAGATGATTGAGGCCATGCGCATCTGCCAGGACCGCACCGATATCGGCGTTATCATCCTCACCGGTGAGGGCGGCCGGGCCTTCTGCTCGGGCGGCGACCAGAGCGTGCGCGGCCACGGCGGCTACGTGGGCGAGGACACCGTGCCCCGCCTCAACGTGCTGGAACTGCAGAAAATCATTCGCTCCATCCCCAAGCCGGTTATTGCCATGGTGGCAGGCTGGGCCATCGGCGGCGGCCACGTGCTGCACGTCGTTTGTGATTTGAGCATTGCGGCCGACAACGCCCGTTTCGGCCAGACCGGCCCGAATGTGGGTTCGTTCGATGGCGGCTTTGGCGCGTCCTACCTCGCCCGCGTGGTGGGCCAGAAGAAGGCCCGCGAAATCTGGTTTCTCTGCGACCAGTACGACGCCCAGGAAGCTCTCGATATGGGCCTGGTGAACAAAGTAGTACCGCTCGATAAGCTGGAAGAAACTACCGTGGCCTGGTGCCACAAGATTCTCCAGAAAAGCCCGCTCTCGCTGCGGATGCTTAAGTCGAGCTTCAACGCCGAACTGGATGGGCAGGCCGGCATTCAGGAGTTGGCCGGCAACGCTACGCTGCTCTATTACCTGAGCGACGAGGCCAAGGAAGGCCGCAACGCCTACATGGAGAAGCGCCAGCCGGACTTCTCGAAATTCCCAAAATTTCCGTAAGGCTGGCGGCTTAGCATCCGGCTTTTGTAGCAGGATTCTAAGCCTTGAATTTTGATAATGCCCCGCGCTTCCACTTCCGGAGGCGCGGGGCATTCTTGCTTCGGGCCTCAACCTCGCGTTTGGGCTTGCGTTTATTCGGAGTAGGCGGCCACGCTGGCAGCCCGGATTTTTTCGAATAAACGCCCCCTATTTATGAATTCAGATTCGCCGAATCAGGCCATGCCCAATGCCCCGATGCAGGGCGGCCACTACCCCAAATTTCTGCTCACGCTGGCTGTGTCGTTTGTGGTGATGTATGTGGTAATGTACCTCAACACATATGAGCTCGACCACGTTTATTTCAGCCTCACCCGCTTCTACATGACCGTGCTGATGGTGACGGCCATGGCCGTGGTGATGCTGCTGATGATGCCCATGATGTACCCCAACAAAACTACCAACGGCATCATCATGGGGGCCAGCCTCACACTATTTGTGGGCGCGCTGGTGATGGTGCGTGCCCAAACCTTCGTGGACGATACTACCTGGATGAAGGCCATGATTCCGCACCACTCCATTGCCATTCTCACCAGCGAGCGGGCCACCATTAAAGACCCCGAAGTACGGAAGCTCGCCGATGGCATTATTACTGCCCAAAAGCGCGAAATCGGCGAGATGAAGGCGATGATAAAACGACTGGAAGCGCAGCCCTAGCGCCCGGCGCAGCTCACTCAATAGGCGGGGCTAATAGCTAAACCCAATCGCGTGCAGGCAGGCGCACCAGCTGAAAAAGAACCGCCGGTCTTCCTGTTTGCGGGCCTTTTTAATGGCTTTGGCGCGGGCCTTGACTTCGGACAGCTCGAAGCGGCGGATTTTGGTGGGCGGGCTGCCGACGACGGGAGCCACAGCAGCGGCGGGTTGCGGGTGGGATTGCATGGCGCTGAGGAAGTAGTATACAGTAATAATACGGAATTTTCGCTGGAAAGTCAACCCGGCGGGCGGGCGTACTTTCGCGCCATGACTGCCAACCTGCCCACTTCCCTCCTGCTCAACGGCCGCGAATACGCTTACGCCGCCATCCGTGAATATCCCGCTCAGCTTGATGCGCCCGTGAACGGCTACGAGGCTAAGGTGCTGGACTTTGTACGGCAGTGGCTGAACGGGACGCAGGAATTTACCCTCACCACTTCGGGCAGCACGGGGCCGCCGTCGCCCATCGTGCTGCGGCGGCGGCAGCTGGAAGCCTCGGCCCGCCGCACGGCCGATTTCTTCGACCTTGGGCCGGGCGACCGCGCCTTGGTTTGCCTCAACTGCGAGTACATCGGCGGGATGATGATGCTGGTGCGCGGACTGGAACGGAACATGCACCTCACCATCGTGGAGCCGCATGCCGACCCGTTTGCCTACGTGGCCGGGGATGCGAAATTTGATTTTTCGGCCTTCGTGCCCTTGCAATTGAAAGCCGTGCTGGCGGCTGGCCATGCTGCGCGGCTCGATAAAATGAAGTCGTTTCTGATAGGTGGCGCGCCGGCCGATGCGGCGCTTACGCAGGAACTCCAGCCGCTGAAAGCCGCCGCGTGGCTGACGTATGGCATGACCGAAACCTGCTCGCACGTGGCCTTGCGGCGGCTTAATGGCCCGCAGGCCGGGCCTACGTTCCGGGTGCTGCCGGGCATTGCGGCGGGACAGGATGAGCGCGGCTGCCTCACGCTGCGCGGCGACGTGACCGATGACCAGCTCATCGTCACCAACGACGTGGTGCAATTGAGCGCCGACGCGCACACGTTTGAGTGGCTGGGCCGGGCTGATTTTGTGATAAACTCGGGCGGCGTGAAGGTGCCGGCCGAAAAAGTGGAACTGGTGCTGGATGTGGCTTTGGCCGAAATCGGGCAGTCGCGCCGCTGCTTTGTGGCGGGGCAGCCCGATGAGCGGCTGGGCCAGGTGGTGACGGCCTTTATTGAAGGAAAACCGCTGACGGAAACGCAGGAAAATGACCTCAAAACCCTGCTGGCGGCCCGCCTAGGACGCTATGAGCAGCCCCGGCAATTCACCTACCTGCCCGAATTCCAGATGACGGCCACGGGCAAGCTCAACCGAGCGGCCACGTTGCGCACGCTGTAACGCATGAAATTCTGCTTTTTACTCAGCCTGCTAATTGGACTACTGGCCAGCCTGGCCGCGCGGGCTCAGGAGCCGGACTCGACCGGCACGGCCGCGCCCGATTCGGCGGTGGTGAACGGCGCGGGCAGCCTTACGCCGCCGCCAGCCGGGCTGCCTTCGGCGGAGTTCGAGACCTATAATGTGGACGGAACGGGCGTGCGCTACACGGCGGCCCTCACCGGACTTTACACTACGGGCACGGTGGAGCGGGTGTATTTCAGCACCAGCCATACGGGCGGCTTCACCACGGGGCACTGGCAGTTTCCGGCGGCTTTTAGCTACAGCTACGGCCGGCAGGATGGGGCGCTACGGGAGCGGGAGTTGCTGCTGCTCAGCACGCCGGACTATCGCATTCGGAAGTGGAAATTTTACGCGCTGGGTGAGTTCGAAAGCAGCAACCTGCGCGCCATCACGCGGCGCGTGGTGGCGGGCGGCGGCGTGGGCTACCAGCTCTACACCGACAGCACCAACAGCGAGGTGGCGCTGAGCACCTTCCTGCTCAACGAGCGCACCGACTACAACGCCGAGCCCGATTTTTCGCGGCACGTGGTGCGCAATTCCACCCGCCTCAAGCTGCGCCTGAACTGGGGCGTATTCAGTGCGTCGGAGCTGTTCTTTTATCAGCCCAGCCTGCGCGACCCGGGCGGCGACTACCGCCTGAACAGTGCCACCGTGCTGGCCTTCAAACTCTACCAGCACCTGGCGCTGAATCTGGCCTACTCGTTTTCCTACGAAAGCGTGGTGGTGCAGGCGCGCAGCCGGGCGAATGGCACGCTCTCGGTGGGCTTCGCGTATAGCACGGGCAAGTAAATTTTGTCATTCCGACGCAGGAGGAATCTGGGTAAAATCAGCCAGGAAACTTCCCTCCGATTCCTCCTGCGTCGGAATGACAACGACTCGCCTAGCGCATGTTGGTTTGGGTGAAGAGCGGCTCCTTGTCCTTCATCACCTTGAATAGCTCGCCCAGAAACAGGTTGGCGCGCAGGTAAAATACCGGGCCGTTCAGCTCTTTCTGGATGGCCCCGGGCACGAACACCGGCTGCCGCCAGCCCAGGCCCGTGCCCGCGCCACCCCAGCGAAACACGCGGTACTGAGCAGCCAGCGTGGGCTCCACGATGCCCATGAACTCGCGCGGGGTTTTATCGGAAACGTTGTCGTCGGTTTTGTAGAGCACGTAGGCTGAGCCCAGGCCCAGCTGCATGTTGGCGCTGAGCTCCCAGCGGCGGTTTTCGAGCAGCACGTAGCCGGCGTAGGCGGCCAGGTAGCGGAAGCGGATTTCGGCGTCGGCGTCTTCGGCAGCATTTTCGGGCTTGGCCTGGCGCGAGGGCACGCCGGTGCTCAGGAAGTAGATGGCCGCGCCGGTGCGGAAGCGGCTTTTGAATTCGATGCCCAGCTTGAGGCCGTTGATGGTGGTGAGGTGGTGGTTGAGGATGGAGTAGCGCGAGTCGTACTGCACCACGAAGCGGTTGTGCGGCAGGCGCACGATGTTGGGCCGGCGTACCACCGAGTCGGGCCGGGCCGGCCCCACGGCCTGCGCCCACGCGCCCACCGGCAGCAGGCCCACACTCAACCACACAAGAAGTAACAACCAACGCATATCAAACCCAAAGAACCGACCAGCGGCAAAGGTCGGGGATTTCACCCGGCCACAACCGCCACTTCGCCCGGTTGTTTGGCCGCTTCGCCCCGAAACGGCTGGCGCGGGCCTAGGGTTGGACCTTAGTTTTGACCAACTTCTTCGCCCGGCTCCCATGCTCACCCCCGATTCCCTGTTTTCTCTCGCCAACCCCGTGGCCCTGCTGGGCTGGGCCTTGCTGGTGCTGGCTCCGCGCTGGCGCGGCACCCGCGCCGTGGTGCTGAGCGGGGCGCTGCCGCTGCTGCTGGCCGCCACCTACGCCGTGCTCATTGCCACGCACTACCTGGGGCCGCACGGCGGCGAGGGCGGTTTTGGCTCGCTCGATGAGGTTGCGGCGCTGTTCCGCGACCGGTGGGCGCTGCTGGCCGGCTGGGTGCATTACCTCTGCTTCGATATGTGGACCGGGGCCTGGGAGCTGCGCGATGCCCAGCGGCGCGGCGTGCCGCACGGGCTGCTGGTGCCCTGCCTGGGGCTCACGTTTATGTTCGGGCCGGTGGGGCTGCTGCTGTATTTCGGGGTGCGCAGCCGGTATCCGGAGCCGGCTGGAGTTGCCATTTAGTACCGCGCGTCTGTCATCCTGAGCAGCGCGAAGGACCTTATCACGCCCGCAACAGCTGGATTACTGCAAACCGTTCAGCGGGGAGAAGGTCCTTCGCTGCACTCAGGATGACAGACGCATTAGATTCCTTAAAACCTCTACGCCCATGAAAACCACCACCCTGCTTTCATCCGCTGACTTTTCGCCGCTCAGCGCCCTTGCGCCGGCTGCCGGCACCGTGGGCGAGGCCCTGCGCCTGCTGCACCGCGTGAACCCCGTGCTCTCCTACACCGGCTGGCTGAACGTGGCGCTGGCCGTGCTGGCCCTGGCGCTGCTGCCCTTCGACCAGCGCCATGTGACCGGGGCGCTGGTGTGGCTGAAGCCGCTGAAATTCGCCCTCTCCATCGCCGCCTTTGCCTGGACGCTGGGCTGGCTGCTGGCCGACTTACCGGCCGCCGCCCAGCGCAGCGTGCAGCTGCTGAGCTGGGGCGTGGCCGTGAGCATGGCCGTGGAGCAGGCCGTGATTTTCACGCAGGCGGCGCGCGGCACCACCTCGCACTACAACACGTCCTCGGCGCTCAATGGCATCCTGTTCGGGCTAATGGGCTTGTTTATTCTGGTTAATACCCTGATGACGGTGTGGGCCCTGTACCTAGCCTGGCGCTACCAGCCATTCGGGCCGGACGGCTACGTGTGGGGCGTGCGCCTGGGACTGATGGTGTTTGTGGTGGGCAGCGTGCTGGGCGGCTTCATGATTCATAACCAGCAGCACACCGTGGGCGCGCCCGACGGCGGCCCCGGCCTGCCCGGCCTGGGCTGGAGCACCCGCGCCGGCGACCTGCGCATTGCGCACTTCCTGGGCATGCACGCCCTGCAAGCCCTGCCCCTGCTGGGCTGGGCCCTGAGCCGCTGGGCTCCGCAACAGGCCACGGGCCTCACATGGGCCGGGGCGGCGCTGTATGCCGGCGCGGTGGCCGGGCTGTTTGCGCTGGCCATGGCGGGCCGGCCGCTCTGGGCCGGGCAGTAGGCGGCGCACTACTTTTGACTGCTCATCAAGCCCGCCGCCCCATGACTGCCCTCAATGACCGTCGGTTTCTGCTGGGAGGCATTCCGCTGCTGAGCTTCGTTATCGCCGTCGTCGGCCTGCCCATCGGGGCGGATGGGCGCTGGCCGCTGGTGCTGACGCATTGGGTGATTTCGCTGTATTTCACCACGGGCTACTGGCTGGCCAACCGGCAGCTGTGGCGGGCGCTGCTGGCCCGCTTCCCCCGCCCCGAGCAGACGCCGCGCCGCCTCTGGCTGCTGGCCGGCTTGGCGGTGTTGGTGACGGCCGCCACTTCAGTGCTGCTGGCGCTGCCGCTGCGCGCGCTGCTACCCGCCGACTTCCCCTTCACGCTCCCGGCGTTGCTGGTGCAGGTCCGGTTCAGCCTGGTGCCCACCGTGGCCGTGCTCACGCTCTACGAAACCATGTATTTCTTTGAGCAGTGGAAAACCAGCCTGAGCCGCGCCGAGGAGCTGGGCCGCGCCCAGAACCAGGCCCAGCTCGAAGCCCTGCAAAGCCAGCTCGACCCGCATTTTCTGTTCAATAACCTCAACACGCTCTCGGCCCTCATCGAGCCCGGCAACGCCCCGGCCCAGGACTTTGTGGAGCAGCTGGCCGACGTTTATCGCTACGTGCTGCTGGCCCAGGGCCGCGCCACCGTGCCCCTGGCCGAGGAGCTGGCCTTCATCGAAACCTATCTGGCGCTGCACAAAGCCCGCTTTCGGGATAATCTGCGGGTCGAAATCAGCATTGTGCCCGCCGCGCTGGCCCGGCACGTGGCCCCGCTCAGCGTGCAGCTACTGGTGGAGAATGCGCTGAAGCACAACGTGGCCTCCCGCGAGCACCCGCTGCACCTTCGCCTAGCCGTGACCGCCGATGCGCCGGATGCCCTGGTGGTCGAAAATACCCTGCGGCCTCGCACGGCCGGTTTCGCGCCCGGCACGGGCACCGGCCTGACCAACGTGCGCCGCCGCTACGCGCTGCTGGGCGCGGCGCAAACCGTGGAAACCAGTGCCACCGATGGCAAATTTGTAGTAAAGCTGCCGCTGCTGCTGGCCCAGCGCTAATTCGCACCCATGACCGTTCTCCTCCTCGAAGACGAGTACCCCGCCGCCGAGCGCCTGCAGCGCCTGCTGCTGCAAGCCGCCCCCGACGCGCAGGTGCTGGCCGTGCTCGACACCGTGGCCGGGGCCCTGGCCTGGCTGGCCGTCCACCCCGCCCCCGACCTCATCTTGAGCGACATTCAGCTGGCCGATGGCCTGAGCCTCGAAATCTGGGAGCAGGCCGTGGTGCCCAGCCCGGTCATCTTCACCACCGCCTTTGATGCGTACGCCATCCGCGCATTCCAGGCCCACAGCGTGGCATATTTGCTGAAACCCGTGAAGCTGGCCGAGCTGCAAGCCGCCCTGGCCAAGCGGCGGCAATGGTCTGAGTTAAGAGTTAGGAGTGAAGAGTTAAGAGTTGACTCAGATTCACCAATGCTTAATTCTTCACTCCTAACGCTTAACTCCATCGAGCGAATGCTCGATGCCCTACGGCCCTACAAAACGCGGTTTCTGGTGCGGCAGGGCGAGCAGCTGCTGCCTCTGCCGGTGGCCGACGCGGCCTGGTTTCTGAGCCGCAACGAAACCGTGACGCTGGTGGCCACCGACGGCCGCCGCTTCGTGCTCGACTACACCTTGGAGCAGCTCGAAGGCCTGCTCGACCCCGCCCGGTTCTTCCGCCTCAACCGCCAGATTATTGCCCAATTGCTGGCCGTGCGCCGCCTGCACCCGCATTTCGGCGGCAAGCTTTTGGTCGAATTACACCCCGCCCCGACCGAGGAAATCTTGGTGAGCCGCGAGAAAGCCCCCGCCCTGAAAGCCTGGCTGGAAGGGTAGGTTTCGTCTGTCATTGCGAGCGCAGCGAAGTAATCCGTCCTCTCAAACCCAGCTCTTTTCTTCTACCAGAAAGTCCCGATACTGTACAGTACCGGGGCTTTTCACATCTCAAGGCCTATCACATTGTACAGGACGGATTGCTTCGCTGCGCTCGCAATGACAGGCGAAACCTACCTGTCCAGCCAGCTCTTGAACACGTTCACCTTTTCCCTACTCACCAGCACCTGGGCATCGGGCGCGGTGGGTTTGAGCACGGTTTGCAGGCGGGAGTTGGTGTAGGAAATGATGTCGTGAATGGCCGACTGCTGGGCCAGGTAGGCGCGGTTGAGGCGGAAGAAGCGGCGCGGGTCGAGCAGCGTTTCGAGCTGGTCCATCGTGTAGTCGACCACGAATTTGCGGCCTTCGGTGGTTTGCAGGAAGGTGGCTTTTTCGAGGCTGAAGAAGTAGGCAATCTGGTCGAGCGGCACCACTTTCAGGTGCTCGCCCACGCGCACCACAAACTGGGTTTTGTAGCTGGTGGCGGGCGGGGCGGTCTGTTGCATTTGCTGCATGAGCTGGGCCAGCAGCGCGGGGTCGAAGGCCGGCGCGGGCGCGGCGGGCAGGCGCTGGCGCAGCTTGGCGAGGGCGGCGGCCAGCTCATCGGCATCGATGGGCTTGAGCAGATAATCCACGCTGTTCACCTTGAAGGCTTGCAGCGCATACTGGTCGTAGGCGGTGGTGAAGATGACCGGGCAGCGCACCGCCACCTGCTCAAAAATCTCGAAGCTCAGCCCATCGGCCAGGTTGATGTCGAGAAACAGCACATCAGGCGACACTTCCCGCAACAGGCTCACCGCCTGGGCCACCGATTCGACCGTGCCGAGGATTTCGAGCGGCTCGGGCTGGCGGGCCAGCATATCGGTCAGGCGGCGGGCAGCCAGGGGTTCGTCTTCGACGATGAGGGCACGGAGGGGCATTTTTTTGAATTATGAATTATAAATTATGAGTTATGAATTAGCTCAAATATGCCCTCGCAAAACTAGGATGCGATTTCGCCGCATTCATAATTCATAATTTTTAATTCATAATTCAAATTACCAGCAACGGCAGCGTCACCACAAACTCGCCATTCTCCTCGCCGCTCACCACAGGCTTATCGGTGAGAAAAGCGTAGCGGGCGGCCAGGTTGGCCAGGCCCCGGCCCGACGACTCGCCCGGGGCCAGCCGGCGTGGGCGGCGGGTGTTGCGCACCGTCAGGGTGTGGGCGACGGGGTCCAGGGTCACGCGCAGGCGCAACGGGTCGGCCTGGTAGGCGGCGTTGTGCTTGAGCACGTTTTCGAGCAATAGTTGCAGGGCCAGGGGCGGCACGTAGTACGGGGCCACGGCAGCGGGTGGCAGGTCCATTTCCACCGCCAGGGCGTCGCCGAGGCGGGTTTTCTGGAGGTACAAATAGCTTTCGGCGAAGGCAATTTCATCGGCCAGCGGCACCAGTTCCTGGCTTTCGCTGTCGAGTACGTAGCGGTACACCTGCGAGAGCTGCCGGATGAAGCGCACGGCCCGGGCGGGGTCGTTTTCTTCCACCAGGCTGGTCAGCGCGTTCAGCGAATTGAACAGGAAGTGCGGGTCCACCTGCCGGCGCAGAGAATCCAGGCGGGCCACGGCGGTTTCCTTTTCGAGGCGCTCAACGCGCACCGTGGCCTCACGCCAGCCCAATAGGAAGGAGCGCGAGTGCATGAACAGCGACACAATCACCGTCATCACCAGCGGGGCCACCATCTGGCCGGCCACGTTGCGCTGGAAGATGGCCAGCGGCGACTGGTGCCACAGCAGCACAGTAATGCCCTCGCCAATCAGCAGAATCACGAACAGCGAGGCCAGCAGCGACGCGCCCACCGTGAGCAGCAGCCGGCGCACGGGCCGCTCGGTCCAGCCCAGGCCGTGGTTCAGCCAGTCGGAGGTGTAGCCGTTGGCCAGCCACAGCCCCACGAAATACAGCAGCGAAATCGCGAAGCTGATGCCGTAGTTGACGGGGTGCAGCCAGGGCTGGTGTTCATTGGAAAACGCGAAGCCGGCCGTGCCCAGCAGTATCCACCAGCGCCGCTCCCAGATGGACCGCAGCTGCGAGGGCTCGGTGGTGGTGACCCAGGGCTGGGCTGCCGGGGCGTTGGAATCAGCAGCAGGAGCGCAGGAAGCGGAATGGGGCAGGGCCACGGCAGAGGGCAGTTGAGTTTGCATCAAAGTAAGGGGCTGGGGGTATAATTGGAGCCAGTTGAACAACGTAGGGGCGGGGCTCGCCCCCGCCCGTCGTCCGCACCATTCACCGATTCCATTCAACGACGGGCGGGGGCGAGCCCCGCCCCTACCTCCTACGCCCCTCCTACTTCGCCGCCGTGGCGGGCGTTTCGTACTGCTTCATCCGGCCTTGCAGCTGGCGCTGGCCCCAGTTGGGCACCAAGGGGCCGGCGGGCGCGAAGGCCGCAAATTTGGCCTGGGCCTGCTCGTAGAGCGGCTTGGCCGCCTCGGGGCCGCCACCGAACATCTTGGGCGTGAAATTCACGTTATTGGCTTCCACCAGGTAGGGGCGCGGGTTGGCGGGGTTCAGAGCCTGGGCTTTGGCCACGGCCTCGCCCACCATTTCCGAATACTTCATTGAGCGCATCATGGGCGAGATGCCCAGGCGGGCCTGGTAGGCATAGGCTTGCAGGGTGAGCAGCTCTGATTCGTCGCCGTGCAGCTGGCGGGCCTGGCCGAGGGCGGCTTCGGCCTGGTCGAGGGTTTTGTCTTTGGTATCGCCGTCTTCCTTGCTTTGAAACACGTTAATCACCAGCGCATAGGCCTGGTAGTAGCGGGGCAGCCAGTCTTTGGGGGCCACGGTGGCGGCGCGCTCAAATTTAGCCGCCACGGCCTTGAGCACGGCCGGGTCGCCGGTGCTCATCAGCTCGGTGATGGTGGCGGCCATCAGGGTGGTGTAGGCATCGGTGGGCGCGGCGGCAGCAGTGGCGGGCGCTACGGCAGCGGCGGGTTGCGCCTGGGCAGCGGCGGCCAGCGAAACGGCGGCGAAAGCAAGGGTGAGGACGAGGGTTTTCATGGAACGGGGAGTTGGAGTGATGGTGAAGAATGGTTTGCCGCGGTTGATGATTCAAAGGTGGCGGCGGGCCGGGCCGGCCGGAAATGCTTGTGCCCGAAGCGTCGGATGAAGCGGATGAAGCGTCGGCGGGGCCGGACCAGCGGGTCGCGCTTTTTTTACCGGCTCGTGCGCCGGCCATGCAACGCCGGGGCAGGCAATGCACTCTTAGCAGTATTCCAACCCACTTTCCAATCCCTTACGCATGCGTTTCCTCCCTTTCGCGCTCGGTGGCCTGCTCCTTGCCTCCGCCCTTCCCACCCTCGCCCAAACCGCGACCGAAACGCCGGCGGCCCCGCGCTTCTACATCGGGCTGGGGGCCTACAGCAGCTACTACCAGCTGCTGGGCGGCCAGTCGCTGGCCTTCAATAGCCCCGTGCGGGTGCCGGTGCAGCTCACGGCCGGCTACCAGCTGCGCCCGCGCCTGGCGGTGCAGCTGGGCGTGGCCTACAGCGGCAGCACGGCCCACTTCGCCAGCGTGGGGCGCTACTACGACCCCGCCAATCCCACCAGAGGCACGTACTTCGACTACAATGCCACCAGCACCCTGCGCAATGCCTCGGTATCGGTGCTGGCGCGCTATACCCTCACCCGCAACCCGGCCCACCGCGTGCAGTTTGATGCGCTGGGCGGCTTCACGCTGGAGCACGGCAGCGGCTACGAGCGCGGCACCCGGGCCGACAGCCTCGGCGGGGCGCTCGTGGTAAGCCCGTACGGCTACCGCACCTCCCGCAACACCCTATTGCTCACGGCGGGCATCGGGACGCGCTACCGCCTGGGCCGGCATTTTGAGCTGACCTACGACTTCACCCTGAATAAAGCCCTGACCAACGACAGCCCTACCGGCCAGTTCCAAGGCCTCACCAGAAGCAGTGCCCTGGGCCTGCGCTACCGGTTTGGGCGGTAGCCTGCCCCCAACTTTCCTTGCCACTGCCGGGCAATGCTTCGGTGCGCCAACTCATTTTCTTATTCCATTCCATCCCTTTTTATCCCAACCAAATCCATGCGTTTCCTTTCCCTTGCCCTGGGTGGCCTTTTGCTAAGCACTGCCCTGCCCGCCCTCGCCCAAACCAGCACCGAAACCCCTGCCCTACCGGGTACGACCCTGCCGGGTACGACCACGCCCCTGCCGCCCCGCTATTACATCGGGCTGGGTGCTTACAGCAGCTTTTATCAGTCGCTGGGCCACGCCTCGGAAGGCTCCTACGACTACAATTTCCGGCTGCCGGTGCAGCTCACGGCCGGCTACCAGCTTAGCCCGCGGCTGGCGGTGCAGCTGGGCGTGGCCTACAGCGCGGCCAACTACCGCTACGACCAGTTTCTGCTGAATACCACGCCCGGCCAGCCAGCGTCCTACAACAGCATGGCCGGCAGCAAAAAGCAGCAGCAAACGTCCGTTTCGGCGCTGGCCCGCTACACCATCACCGCCAACCCGGCCCACCGACTGCAGTTCGATGCCCTGGGCGGCGCAACCTTCGAGCGCGGCACGGCCTACTACCAGGGTTCGCGCACCGATAATGCCCAAGGTCCGCTCACGACGACCAACTATGACTACCACGTTTCGCAAAACACCTGGCTGCTCACCGGCGGCGTGGGGGCCCGCTACCGCCTGAGCCGCCACTTCGAGCTCACCTACGACTTCATGGTGAACAAGGCCCTGAACGATACCAACCGCTACGGCTCGGGCCTCACCAATACCCTCACCACCAGCCAGGCCCTGGGCCTGCGCTACCGGTTTGGGCGGTAGCATTCGCTTCGGGCCTCAAAAAAAGCGGCCGCTCCTGCTGGGGCGGCCGCTTTTTGCGTTTGGGCTGGTGCAGGGCTTAGCTGGGCAGCGCGGCCTTGCGGTCTTCCACGGCTTTGATGGATGCGTCGAGGGTGGCAATCTGGGCGTCTATCTGGTCGGCGTCTACGTCGGCGAGGTAGGCGGTGGGGCCGCTCACGGCGCTGTTGCTTAGCTCCAGGTTGGCCTTGCGGGCAGTGGCCGCGATGAGGGCCCGCTGGGCGGCGCGCTTCTCGCCCTCGGTGAGGCCGGTGCGGGCGGCTTCCGTGGTGTAGTGGGCTACGTCGTCGGTGGCTTTGGCCAGTTGGGCGGCCACGGTGGTGGCCCGGTCGGTGGCCTGCGTGTCGGCGTAGGTCTGGTTGTAGTCGCGGTGGGCGTAGGTGCCTTTTTCTTTGGTAAGGCTGGTCAGGGCCTGGTCACAGTCGGCTTTGGTAGTGAGCAAATTTACATCGGCTGCCATATGATTTTTTTGGGGTTTGGAGTGGGAATAAAAGGATTGAGCCCAAATGTAGCCGGCCGCGTAAGTCCCTCCAAGTCATTCCCAACAAAGGACAAAAGCCGTGCTTTTTCCCGATTTGGGCCGGAGCAACAGCAGCAATTATTCGACAGAAAACAGAACGTCATGCTGAGCGCAGCCGAAGCATCTCTACCGCGCAAGTAATTCATTTACTACTGCGGTAGAGATGCTTCGGCTGCGCTCAGCATGACGTTCTTTTCCTTGCTCTCCTCCCCGCCCCTACCCAAGTAGCGCCCCCAAGGCCGCCGCCTCGGCCTCTAGCGCCAGGGCGCGCTGGTGCCGCAGGTGCCACCCGGCCAGCACATCGGGCGGCAGGGCCAACGGCACGGTGGCCAGCCAGGCGTGCACGTAGCGCAGGCGCACGGCCTCGGGGGTGGCGGGGGCCTCATCGGCGGGAGGCGGGGGCGGCGGCAGGGCGGCCAGCAGCGCGGGCAGGGCCGCGGCCCAGCGGGCGGCTACGGCAGCCTGCTCGGGCAGGGCGCGCAGCTGCCAGCGCAGGTTGTGGGCCTCGTGCAGGCAGGCGGCGCGGCGGCGCTCCAGCGGCCTAGTATCGAAGGGGCTGGGAGGCGGTGGGGCTTCGGCAGCTTCGGGCGGCACAGCCGTTTCTTCGGCTTCGAGGGGGGCCAGGAAGGGGGCCAGCCGCCCGCTTACTTCGCGGGTGAGGGCGCGGGTGCCGCTTTCCAGCTGGCTCACCAGGCCGGGCGTGACGCCCAGCAGGGCCGCCAGCTGCTGGCGGGTCAGGCCGTAGTAGCGGCACACCCGGGCCAGGTAGGAATCAGAATACGTGACGGGACGGGCCATGAAAGGGCGTGTAAAGAATTTCAGTATGGTGGCGATAATTGTTTACAAGCTACGTAAACAATTATTGGCCACCTGCACTAATTCTTTACAAGAGCGCACGACGCGGCATGAGCTTCAATCCGGCCGGCAATAAAAAGCCCCGGCTGTCGAAACGGCCGGGGCTATGTACAGGCAGGAAAGATTACCGGGAACTGCTCGGAGGAGAGGTGTCGGGTGGACCGGAGAAACCGGACTGGGCCTTGCGGGCCAGCCGCTCCGCAATGAGGCGCAGGTCAGCGGCGGCGGCGGGATTGGCTTTCAGTTCGGCGGCCTCCTGCTGGAGTTGATACTGGTGCCGCCAGTTGATAAGCTCTAACCGGTATGCTCGTGGCGCATTCCGGTTATTGCGCAAATAATCACCTGCCCACTTGTAGTACTCAGCCGGGCTAAGGGCTTTCATGGCCGGGTGGCGGGTACCAGCCACACCTCCCCCATCGGCCGGAGTAGCTGGCACGGCCGAAGCCGGGCTTGGTCCAGGGGAGCTTGACGGTAAAAACGCTTCGGGTTTCATAGTAGTAAGTTACGCAAAACAGTTACAACTCATCCAACACGATGCGCGTGAAGCCAGTTTCAGCGGCCACTTCCAGCACCTCAAACCGCGTTCGGGGAGCAAACAATACCTCATACTCATTTTGGCTGTCGACGCCGTACTTCGAGACCTCCTCAATAAGCCGGCCGGTACGGGACTGAATGACGAACAAACAGTTCTTCTGAGGGCTGTGCAGATATTGATGGGCAATGGTAGCTTTTTGGCTGGCCGAGAGAAAAGCCGGCCATCTGACGGGAAATCCAGCATCGAAACTGGCGCGGTAAAACATAAGCTGGCTAGGGCGCAACTGCACCCCGCAGAAAGCCAAGCCCACGTAGGCGGGCAGCTTGGCGAGTGCTGCCGCCAAGCCCTGCCCAAATAGGGTGCTATTATCACCTCTGCTGGCGTGTAGCGTCCGGTTCAAGGCCTCGTAGCCATCGTCGCTGTAATGGTAAATGGCGGCCTTGTCGATAGTGGTGAGGCGAGGCAGAGCGGTGGCCCGGCGTCCTTCCTGCACGGCCCGCCAGCCCTGCGGGCAGTAGTGCTGGAGATATTCGGCTAACTGGCTCCGCTGCTGAGCAGTCATCATGGGCTACTTCTGGCTTGGCGCAGCCACTTCGCCGCCCTCCACCAGCACGATTTCGGCCGGGGTGAGCTGGTAGAGCTGGTACACCAGCGCATCCAGCTCCTTATCGCGCTGGGCCAGGTGCTGGCGGGCGGAGGCCTGCGCCTGCTGGTGCGCCACGTGGTGCTTCAGCCACTCCCCTTTCTCTTTCAGGCTGAGGGCGCGGCCGATGCTTTTTTCGAGGGCCGTGCTCCAGGGCTTCCACTCCTGCGTGAGGGCCAGCTTGCCACTGAGCGGGGCGCTCAGGCCCAGTTCGGCGCGGAGCAGGGCGGCAAAGTCGGAATCGGCGGCGTGCAGTGTGCGGTGCCCGGCCAGTAGCTCCTCGGCGAGGGCGATGAAGGGCTGTTGCTCGGCGGGGGTGATGTTGGGAATGGGAAGATTTTTAATGTCTCCGACAAGAATTTTAGGGATAGATGTTGCAGCGTTTGCTTTGGGATGAACCTTAGTATGATACCAGCTGATAACACTGGAATTAATAATGCTTAATAGAAACATAAGCAAATCAGTTGACCCATCCCTGCTAATTATATTGATAATAGAAGGAGTATTAGCAAATGACTTATCTACATAAGTTGCGGTTATTTTATATCTATCGCCACGGGTAACTTCCATAACTAGAAGCCTAGGCTGGGTAAAAAACTTGGGATTAACATATCCAGCTACATGCTTCCCGTACTTAATAAACTGATTGCTTTCCCGATTCGAATATCTACTTAAATCCTTGCCTTGAATTTCTTGCATATACTCCTCTGAGAGCTTACTATCTGAATGCCACAGCCTGTCGTCAACAATCCTGTTACCCTCGTCCCCATAAACTTTTATTAAGTCGCTCCTGCGATAAGGAATGTACCCTTGCGAAACCTCATAAGTGGAGCGAACAAGCACAGAATTCTCTTTCAATTTGGATACTAGACTTGCATCAATACTAGTGCTGTTAAGATTGATAATTAAATCAGGGTGCTTTCTAATATCAGAAATTTCTAACTGGGCTAAATAACCAAATTCTTGCTCGTGCATCCCAGTTACGACTATGGAATTCGTTTTAGCATTGTTTCTTATGATACAGATGATAGTATCTAAATCAGCGTCGCTAAACACTTTCTTAGGTAGGTCAACAATTTCTATTAGATTCTGCTCAAGTACAAGTTCACGCAGCTTTTTATGCTGTTGTATTGAAAGCCATGTATAGGGGACAATGAAGCCTAAGAATCCGTCTTTTACTAGTAGACTTATGCCCTTTTCAATAAAGATGGCATAAGAGTCAAGTTTGTATGCCGGCGAATTATAGTTATTGAGAAAGTATTTCTGCTCCACCTTTTTAATACTCGCTCCATACGGCGGGTTCCCCACCACCACGTCAAAGCCGCCGTCGGCGAAGGCTTCGGGGAAGGCGGCTTGCCAGTCGAAGGCGCGGTCACCGGCCACGGCGGGGTCGGCGATGAGGGAGTTGCCGGTGCGGATACTGTGGTCGAGGGAGGTGAGGGGCCGGCCGGGGTTGGCGGTCTGGAGCCAGAGACTGAGGCGGGTAATCTGGACGGATTCGGGGTTGAGGTCGACGCCGTAGAGGTTGTGCTGGAGGATGTGGCGGTCGAGGTCGAACAGCTCGCGCTGGCCGGCGCGCAGCTCGGCCAGGGCATCGTTCACCACCTGCCCCTCGCGCAGCAGGTAGCCGAAAGCCTCGTTGAGAAACGCCCCCGAGCCGCAGGCGGGGTCGAGCACCCGAATGGCGCGCAGGCGCTGGCCGTAGGCTTCCCAGGCCGCCAGGTGCTTTTGCACGCGGGCGCTGGGCGCGAGCAGGCGCTTGGTTTGCTGGTTTACGCCGATGGTGGCGCGGTCGGTATCCGTCAGGTCGGGCAGGGCATCGAGGCCGGCCTCCTGGCGGCGCTCGCGCAGCCAGCCGCCCACGGCCTGCTGCACGATGTAGCGGGTGATGTAGTCGGGGGTGTAGAAAATGCCGTCCTGCTTGCGTTTGCCCTGCTTGGCGCTGGGCGCGGCCTCGCCCAGCAGGCGGGCGCGCTCGGCTTCGAGGTCGGCGAGGCTTTGCTCGAAGATGTGGCCGAGGATGTTCACATTAAGGTCAGAGGCAAAATTGTATCCTCCTAGTTCTACAATTGGCTCTAATGCGACATCTTTAATTAAGAGGTTATCAAGCGCTATATCCTCCGCGAAGAGGCCCCCATTGAAACGGTTAATCTTGGCGGCCTCATTCCCTTTGTCAATACTTCTAAACAGTCCGCGTACACTTCGGTAGATGCTATCATCCGCTCTGTCGAAAACATTAGCCTTCACTACCAGAAGCAACGTTTTGAGCGTTTTTTCAGGCATAATGTGTCTGTCTTCGCAAAAGCAGACGAAAATCACTCGGTCGAGCAGTTTCTGAGTGTGCTGAAGAAGCTCCAACGGTGGCACAGCAGGGTTTTGCTCGATAAGGTGGTCGAGCAAATCGCGGCGGGCGTTGCGGTAGTCACGGTAAAAATCTTTGCTGATGCGGGCCTCCTGCTCCTGGCGCTGGCGCAGGGCCTGGTCGAGGGGGGCATCGGGCTGGGCCGGGGCGGGCAGCAGCTGCCCGCTGCCCAGCAGGGCAAAGAAGCGCACGAGGGCGGCCGGTTGGTCGGGCAGGGTGCGGAAATCGAAGACTTCGGCGCGGGTCTGGTCGTTGGCAGCATACACGCGCAGCTCCACGAAGTTGCTCACGATAACCCAGCGGCAGCTCGGCCCCATCTTGGAGGGGTAGCTGAAGGCTTGCTCCACGGGGCTTTCGGCGCGGCCTTTGGGGCCCAGCTTCTGCTTGGCGTCGAGGTTCTGCTTGGCCGATTTTAGCTCCACCACCGCCCGCACCGGCCCGCCGAGGGCCCCCTTGCCATCGGCCGCGAAGTCGCCGAGGGCACCGTCGGGCTTGGTGCCGTCCACGTTGGTTTTCTTTTCGAGCAGCAGCTGGCGGTAGTCGGGCCGCTGGTGCTCATAGCCCAGCGCCTCCCCAAATACGAGGGTGAGGAACTCGGCCTGCAAGGCTTCTTCCTTCTGGCTGGTGACGTAGCCGGAGGCAATGCGCTGCTGCCACTGACGCAGCTTTTCCACGCGGGCGAGCCAGTCGGACAAGGCTTGGGCGGGGTGGTAGGTAGCAAGCGGCGCGGGCAGAGCGGCCGGGGCGGGGGCGAAAAGGGGGAGCATGCGGCGAAGGTAGCGGCAGGGCCGAGTTGGACGGCGCGACTAGGGCTGAAAAGAAACCGGCAGGGATGTAAAGAATAAACGGGCAGTGAGCAGAATTCTTTACAAATCGTGTAAAGAATTCTGCTCACTGCCCGTTTATTCTTTACGTGAAAAGGTCAGTCCGGCCGCGCATTCAAATCCACTTTCGTCTTATTTATCGAAATGAACGCGCCCACAAACAGCATCCTCGGCGCGGGCGGCAGCACGGCCGCGCTGCGGAACTGCCCGCCGGCATCGGGCGTACCGGCGAAGGTGTAGCCGTAGATGTTCTGGCGGTTGAGCACGTTGCTGGCCGATACGTAGACGATGGTGAACTGCTTGAACCAGTGGGTGAGGTAGCTCACGTTCAGGCTCAGGTCCTGGTAGGCGGGCAGGGTGGCCTGGTTGTAGCCGGCTTGGTTGGGGTCGAAGTAGCGGCGGCTGCTGCCGTAGCTGTAGGTGAAGCCGAATTGGGTGTGCATTTTGGCCACGTAGTACTTGCCCACCACGCTCAGGTTGTGCCGGGCGGCAAAGGTGGGAATGGCGGCCACGGGGTCGGCCCGGTACTGGCGGCGGGTATCGAGAAAGCCGTAGCTAACCCAGTAATCGGCCATCTTGAAGGTGGTACGGTCCCGGAACAGCACGTCGAGACCCCGGGCGTAGCCGCTGCCGGCGTTCTGGTAGCCGGCGGGGTTGAAGATGTTCGTGCGGTCGTAGGTGACCAGCTGACGGTAGTTTTTCTGGTAGAGCTCAGCGCGCAGGGTGCGGTCCTGCACAGTGCGCTCAAAGAGCAGGCTGTAGTGCTCGGCCCGCTCGAAGTTGAGGGCGTGGCTCACGCGCAGCAAGTCGGTGGTAGGCGTTTGGTAGAAGTAGCCCCAGGCGGCCGAGAGCTGGCTGTGCTCGCCGGTTTTGTAGGCCATTCCCAGGCGCGGCGCGGCGTTGAACTGGCGCAGCAGGGCCGAATACTCGGCCCGCGCCCCCACCCGGACGGCCAGGCGGTGGCTCAGCACCATTTCGCTTTCCGCGAAGCCCGCGCCGCGCTGCTCGTCCACGGCCAGGGCCAGCGTATTGGCTTCGGCCGATGGCTGGTACTGCTGGCGGTAGCGCTGGGCGTAGCCTTCGAGGCCCATTTTGAGGTTGAACCAGGTGCTGGCCGAGTCGTTGGTGAGCACCAACCGGGCCACGGCCGATTGGTCGAGGTCGCGCACCAACTGCACGTCGGGGCGGATGAGGTTGTCGTCCACGGTCAGGGCCAGGCCGGTGTTCAGGCTCCAGCCGCGCCGCAGCGGGGCGCGGTAGGTGGCGTTGAGGTAGGCGTTGTCGTTGGCTAGCGTCACGGGGTGGCCGTCGGCGGCGTAGGCGGGGCTGGGGTCGGGCTGGCGCAGGGCCAGGCGCTGGCGGCTATAGGTGCCGTAGATTTTCAGCATCCCGGCCTCACCTACTTTATGGGCTACTTTGAGGGAGCCGCCCAGGGCCAACGGAGCCTTGTCCCAGCCCAGATTCTGGGGCACGAGGTTGTAGTACGGGGCGAGGTTGGTGTAGTCGGCGCTCACGGCCACGGAGGTGCGCTCCCAGCGCCGGGTGCGCCCGAGGCTGCCACCCACCGACATCAGCGACACGCTGGACTGCGTTTCAGGAGCCAAGTCCGTCGAATTCTGCACCACCACGGCGCTCAGCGCCTGCCCGTACTCAGCCGAGTAGCCGCCTGTGCTAAACACCAGTCCTTTGAACAGAAAGGGCGAAAACCGGCCTCGCGAAGCCACATTCGGCACCGCGCCGGCGTAGGGCGTCTGCACGGGCAGGCCGTCGATGTAGTACTTGGTTTCCGACGCCGCCCCGCCGCGCACGAACAGCTTGCCGTCCTCCCCCACCCGCGTGGTGCCGGGCAGGGCGTTGAGCGCCCCGGCCACGTCGCCGAGCGCACCGGCCGTGGTTACGATGTCGAGGGGCTTGAGCAGGGTGCCGCGCTTGGTATCGCTGGCCTCGAAGGCTCCGGCCGTCACCACCACGTCGCCGAGGGCGGCGGGGTTGAGCTTCAGCTTAATATTGGGCAGGCTGATGGGTCCTTCGCCGAGGTTCACCAGCAGCTCCTGCGGCACGTAGCCGATGAAGCTCACCACCAGCACGGCCGGGCCGGCGGCGCGGTCGGTGCGGAAATCGAAGCGGCCCAGCGAGTCGGTGCTGGCTCCGTCGAAGGTGGTTTTCAGGAACACGTTCACGCCCGGCAGGGGCTGGCCAGCGGCATCGCGCACCACGCCGTGGAGCGACTGAGCGGCGGAGTGACTGAGTGATTTTTGGGCCGGCGTGGTTTGGGCGAGGGCGGCGGGGGTGGCGCTCAGCAACAGGAGCAGCGGGAGTAGTGAGGTTTTCATGGCAGCGGGCGTTTTGATGGCTCAAAGGTGCCCGTGGGCTGCCCCGGCGTTCAACTTCCCGTTGCCGAACCGTCGAATGGCCCGGATGAACCGTCGAGCCGGACGATGAGTTGAGCGAGAATTCCTGACCATTCAGCCTCGGGAATTGGATAATTCCAACCGTAACGGACCGCAGCGCGTACTTTCGGCAGCAGCTCCATGCCCAGCCCCAACCAACCAGCCGACCGGGTTGCTTTTGCCTCGGGCCCACGGCTTAAAGCGGCCCTATTTACCTTCACGGCATCATCATTCTTGCCCGCCGAAGTTTGCGGCACCATCCAGTTTAACCCGCTTCATGGCTGATACTTCCTTGCCCATTGATTACCAGGCCCTGTTTCACGCCCTTCCTGGCTCCTACCTGCTGCTGGCCCCCGATGGCACCGTGCTCGATAATTCCGACCAGCACGTAGCCGTGTCGCTGCTGCCCCGGGCGCAGGCCGTGGGCCGCAATATCTTCGACGCCTACCCCTCGGCCCCCGAAAGCCAGCGCGACCTCCACGCCTCGCACGAGCAGGTGCGCCGCACCCTGCGCCCCGATACCATGCCCCTGCTGCGCTACGACCTGGAGCGCCCCGCCGAAATGGGCGGCGGCACCGAGGAGCGATACTGGCAAATCACCCATTACCCCATTCTCGACGCCCAGGGCCAGCTGCAATACATCCTGCAAATGCCGCAGGACGTAACCGAAGCCCACCGCGCCAGCCTGGCCGCCGCCGAAGCCCAAAAGGCCCTCGACGAGTCGCAGCAGCGCACCGAGTTCATCCTCGAAAGCCTGCCCGTGATGGTGTGGACCAACCACCCCGACGGCACCCCCGATTACTTCAACCCGCGCTGGCTGGAGTTTACGGGCAAAACCCACGAGCAGCTGCTCTTAGAATCGGTATGGGACGACATCACCTACCCCGGCGACCGCGCCGGGCTGGTGCAAGCATGGCAGGAGGCCCTGCGTGGCGGCCAGCTGTTTCAACACGAGTACCGCCTGCGCCGCCACGATGGCCAGTACCGCTGGCTACTGTTGCGGGTGTCGCCCCGCCGCGATGCGGCCGGCCAGATTATCATGTGGGTGGGCGCGGCCAGCGACATCCACGAGCAGCGCCAGATGGTGCAGGAGCTGCTGCACGCCAACGAGCAGCAGGCCGCCCTCTCCGAGCAGGCCTACCAGCAATACCAAAAGGCCGAAAGCCAGCGCGAAACCTACGAAAACCTGTTTGCCCAGGCCCCGGCCCTCATCTGCATTCTGCGCGGGCCCGAACACCGCTACGAGTTCGTGAACCCGCGCTACCAGCAGGTATTCCCGCACCGGCAGCTGGTGGGCTTGCCCGTGGCCGAAGCCCTGCCCGAAGTCAAAGACCAGGGCATTATTGAGCTGCTGGATAAGGTGTACCAGACCGGCGAAACCTTCGAAGCCCACGAGCTGCCTCTGCAACTCGTGCGCGACCCCAGCGGCGAGCTGCGCACCGACTACTTCAACTTCACCTACCAGCAGTTCCGCGAGAACGGCCAGCCCGCCGGCATCATGGTCTTTGCCTACGAGGTTTCCGACCTCGTGCGCGCCCGCCAGGTGCTGGAAAAGCTCCGCGACGCCAGCCCCGACGCCCCCTTGGCCTGATTTGTGGTAGGCCGCCCGCAACCATTGGCGCGGTTTGCGGCTCCTCAGTCGCCATCTCCCGGCCTTTTGGCTACCCTTCTATTCTTTCTACACCCTCCTATATGCCTCTTACTTCGTTCGACTTTCAGCAGGCCCGCGTGAAGCAGGTACTCTTTAAGTCGCGGCTGCGCTCCGTGCTCTACGGCGTGCGAGAGGCCGAAGCCAGCCTCTTTTCACCCCAGGAAAACCCGCTGGGCCAGTGGCTCCAAACGGTGCTCCAGCCCCAGCACGGCACCCACCCCGAGGTGCGCGAGCTCGACCGCACCGTGCAGCAGATGCTGCGCACCGGCCAGGACCTGGCCACCCGCTACCAGCGCGGCCACATCGAGGAAGCCCGCACCGGCCTCGACCAAATCAACACCTTCGCCGACCGCATCGAAACCCTGCTCCTTTCGCTGGAACGCGGCCTGGCCGTGGCCTAAAACCCGCCTACCGGCCGGCCTTGCGCAATGCGAAGCCGGCTGTACTTTTAAGGCTCCAATACCGGGCCGCCTGCCCTTTCTGCTTGTATTTGTATTGCGTTTGTTTCCCCGTTTGACAAAATGACTGCTTTCGTTGCCACCCCCGATTATCAGCGCCTGTTTCGTTCCCTGCCCGAAAACCTGCTGCTGATGACGCCCGATGCCACCATCGTTGACAATACCGACGGCCACGTGGAAGCATCCCTGAAACCCCGGGCCGAGGTGGTGGGCAAAAGCATGTTTGAAGCCTTCCCGTCGGTGGACCAGAACGAGGGCGATGTCATTTTCCAATCGCACGAGCACGTGCGCCAGCACCACGCGCCGCACACCATGCCCCTCATTCGCTACGACCTGGCCCTGCCCGCCGAGCAGGGCGGCGGCTTCGAGGAGATGTACTGGCAGGCCACCCACTACCCCATCCTCAACGAGCAGGGCGAGCTCGAATACATCCTGCAGCGCACCCAGAACGTGACCGAGGCCCACCGCGCCGCCCTGCGCGCCGCCCAGGTGCAGCGCGACCTCGACGAAGCCCAGGACCGCACCCGCTTCATCCTCGAAAACCTGCCCGTCCTCATCTGGACCGCCGATGCCGCCGGCCACCGCGACTACTTTAATTCCCGCTGGCTCAGCTTCACCGGCAAGCCCCTGGCCGAGCAAACCGGCCTGCAATGGGCCGAAAGCCTGCACGAAGAAGACCGCGCCCGCGTGCTCGCCGCCTGGCAGAAATCCGTGAAAACCGGCGAGCCCTATCAGGTGGAATACCGCCTGCGCCGCCACGACGGCCAGTACCGCTGGATTCTGGTGCGCGCCGTGCCCCGCCGCGGCGCCGACGGCCGCATCACCATGTGGGTGGGCGGCGCCACCGACATCCACGAGCAGCGCCAGATGGTGCAGGAGCTCCTCACCGCCAACGAGCAGCAGGGCAGCCTCTCCGAGCAGGCCTACCAGATGTACCAGAAGGCCGAAAACCAGCGCGAAACCTACGAGAGCCTGTTTACGCAGGCCCCGGCCATGATTTGCATCCTGCGCGGGGCCGAGCACCGCTACGAGTTCGTGAACCCGGCCTACCAGCAGCTCTTCCCGCACCGCCAGCTGGTGGGCCGCACCGTGGCCGAGGTATTGCCCGAAGTTAAAGACCAGGGCATTATTGACATTCTCGATAAGGTGTACCAGACCGGCGAAACTTTCAATGGCAATGAACTCCTGATACAGTTGGAGCGCGATGCCAGCGGCGTGCTCAAGGACACGTATTTCAACTTCATCTACCAGCAGTTCCGCGAAAACGGCCAGCCAGCCGGCATCATGGTCTTCGCCTTCGAAGTAACCGCCCTGGTAGTGGCCCGCAAAGCCCTGGAGCAAGTGCGCGACGCGGCCGCCGATGCCCTCGGCAATGCCACGGCCGGCTAAAACCGGCGTATCTTTGCGGTCATTTCTGCTCGACTTTTTTTCAGCCCCAGCATGCCACTCTCTTCTTTCGACTTTCAGCAAGCCCGCGTGAAGCAGGTGCTGTTTAAGTCGCGGCTGCGCTCGGTGCTCTACGGCGTGCGCGAAGCCGAGCCGGCCCTGTTTTCCCTCACCGAAAACCCACTGGGCCAGTGGATTCAAACCGTGCTCAAGCCCCAGGCCGCCGGCCAGCCCGCCGTGCGCGAGCTGGAGCACGTGCTGCAGCGCATGCTCAGCACCGGCCAGGACCTGGCCACCCGCTACCAGCGCGGCCACCTCGAAGAAGCCCGCGCCGGCCTCGACCAGGTCAACGCCTACTCCGACCAGATTGAAACCCTGCTCACCAGCCTGGAACGCGCCGCGTAATTGCGGGTCAAAAATTCAGAACGGCTGTCATCCTGAGCAAAGCGAAGGACCTTATCACGGCTGAACAGTTTGCAGTAATCGAACTGATGCGAACGTGAAAAGGTCCTTCGCTTTGCTCAGGATGACAGACGTTTTTAATCTCTAAAAACCTGGTTATCACAAATTGAACAGCGCCGCCGCGTTGCGCGTGGTGGCTTCGGCCACTTCCGCCTCGGGCAGGCCCAGCAACGAGGCCACGCGGCGCAGCACCAGCGGCAGGTAGGCCGGCTCGTTGCGCTTGCCCCGGTGCGGCACGGGCGCGAGGTACGGGCAGTCAGTTTCGAGCAGCAGATGCTCCAGCCCAATACCGGGCAGCACCTTATCGGCCCCGCCATTCTTGAAGGTGGCCACGCCGCCGATGCCCAGCTTAAAGCCCAGTTTGATAACCTGCTCCGCCTCCTCGGGTGTGCCGGAGAAGCAGTGAAACACGCCGCGCAGCGTGCCATCCTGCGCGGCTTCCACCAGCGCCACGGTTTCGGCAAAGGCCTCGCGGGTGTGCAGCACGATGGGCAGGCCGTGCTTTTTGGCTAAGTCGAGCTGAATTTTCAGGGCCTGCTGCTGCTCGGCCAGCAGGGTTTTATCCCAATGCAAATCAAGCCCGGCCTCGCCCACAGCGGCGAAGGGGCGGCGGCCCAGCCAGGTTTCCACCTCATACAGCTGCTGCTCAAAATTGCGCGTCACGGAGCACGGGTGCAGGCCCATCATGGCGAAGCAGGTTTCCGGGGCCTCGGCCTCCAGCTCCAGCATGGCGTCGATGGTGCTGTGGTCGACGTTGGGCATGACGATGGTGCGCACGCCGGCTTCCTGGGCGCGGCGCAAGGCCTCAAGGCGGTCGGGCCGGAACTGTTCGGAGTAGAGGTGGGCGTGCGAATCGGTGATGTGCATAGTGGGGCAAAGGTCGGGCGCGGGCACGGGTCGACAACAATTTTGCCAGGCAAAAAGCGGTTAATGAACCCAAAAACGAATATCAACGGATAAATCAGTTTCAAAACTGAATAATAAGTTTTGAAACTGATTTATCCGTTATACATTTGAGATATGGAAGAATTGACCAAAACCGAAGAGCGCATCATGCAGGCGCTGTGGAAGCTGAAAAAGGCTTTCATCAAGGACGTTATCGACCATTTGCCCGACGACCCGAAGCCGCCTTACAACACCATTTCATCGGTGGTGCGAATTCTGGAGCGCAAGGGCTACGTGGGTTTTAAGGCCTATGGCAAGACGTATGAGTACTTCCCGCTCATCAGCAAGATGGAATACCGGGCCTCCAGCCTGAAGCGAATGCTGGCGCAGTATTTCGATGATTCGCCCACGGCGCTGGTGTCCTTCATGGTGGAGGAAACCCTGAGCCAGCGCGAAAAGCAGCAACTGCTCGACCTGCTCCACGACTCCGAAAACGGCCCTAAACCCGACGGCGATGCTCACTAGCCTCCTGCTCTACCTGGCCGAAGCCAGCTTTTGCCTGGCAGTATTCGCCCTGGCCTACCGCCTGCTGCTGGCCGGCCTCACCTACTTTGTCTGGAACCGGGCCTACCTGCTGGGCGCACTGGCCACGAGCGTGGTTATTCCGCTGCTGGCCTTTCCGGGCCTGGCAACCTGGCTGACCAACCCGGCTGCCGCGCCGTCCGTGGCCCGGCTGCCCCTCCGCCTCAACTGGCAGCTGAATGCGCCGCTGGCCCACGCGCAGGCAAATCCCACGGCCAGCGGGCCGGATTGGCTGGCGCTGCTGCTCATGGGGGCGGTGATTATCTACGCATTGGGGGCGCTTTACAAGCTGGTGCGGGCCGTGCGCAACGTGCGGGCACTGCGGCGACTGGCGCAGCAAAATCCACAAACCGATTTGGGCGCTTTCTCCATCGTGCATTTGCCGGAGGCCAGTATGCCGGCGTTTTCCTTCGGGCGGCACGTGTTTTTGTCGCCGCTACACGAGACGTTGAGCCCGGCCGAGCGGGAGCAGCTGTTGCTGCACGAGGAAGTACACGTCCGGCAGCGCCACACGCTTGATTTATTGCTGGTGGAGGCGCTGGGCGTGGTTTTCTGGTTCAACGGCGCGGTGCCGTACCTCGGCCGGCAGCTGAAAGTGGTGCACGAATACCTGGCCGACGCGGCCGTGGCCCGCACTCAGGCCAGCGCCACGCCCTATGGCGAACTGCTGATAAAGCTGGCGGCGCAGCAGCTGCCTTTTGCCCTGGTCCACGCTTTCTCCCACAAACAAATTTTCCTGCGAATCCATATGCTCACCCAACCAACTTCCTCTCCCATGAAAAAACTTCGTTTTCTGTTCATCGTGCCCGTTTTTGCCTTCACCTGGGCGGCCACGGCCTGCGTCGGCTCGCCGGCACCGGAAGCAGCAGCTCCGGCCGAGGCTTCGGTTGATTCCGAAACCGCGCCTTTGGCAGCAGCGGGCCGCATTGGCCGCATCAGCTGGCAGGGCAATACGTACCTATCGGCGGCTGAACTAAACCAGGCGCTGGGCCTGAAATCCGGCGATGCCTACGACTCTGCCACCGTAGCCCGCCGCCTGAGCTTCGACCCTAAGGGTGGCGATATCACCTCGCGCTACATGGACCACGGCTACCTGTTCTTCTCAGTTGAGCCCAAAGCCACCCGCCAGCCCAACGGCACTACCGACCTGGCCTTCAACATCTCCGAAGGCCGGAGAGCACAGATTGGTCGCATCACCATCACGGGCAATACCAAAACCTCCACAGCCGCCCTGCTCAAGCTGGTTCCGTTGCGCTCAGGCGAAGATTTCAGTCGGGCCAAGCTGATGGAAACGCAACGTATTCTGGCCCAGCAGGGCGAGTTCGACCCGAATAAAGTAGCTATCAACCCCGCACCAGAAATGCGGCCCAATCAGCCCACCGATTTGGTAAATATTGCGCTGGTGGTGGTTGAGAAAGCGAAGTAGCCAGGATTCTGGCACGAAAAGTTCCCCGCAGTGTGCGCAGTG
>NZ_JBCEVZ010000007.1:0-122069 GCF_038448715.1 Hymenobacter segetis
GCCTGCATGAGGCGCGTGAGCAATTTATCCGACACCGTGGCCAGCTGCTGAATGTCAGTTAGCGCGCTGTGGAAAGCACGGTAGTCGGCATCGGCCGCATCGCCGGGAAGGGCGGCCAACTGGTCGAGGCTGCGCTTCATCTGGTCGAGTTCGCGCCGCTTGCGGGCCCGGATGATGCAGCGCGTGACTTGCAGCATATCCTTCTCGGCGATGAAGTATTCGCGGCGTTCGCCCGGGCGCAGCTCTTTGTAAATCAGCCCCCAGTCGAGTAGCTCGCGCACCGTCATGCTGGCATTGCCGCGCGAGATGGTGAGTTGCTCCATCAGGTCTTCGGTACTCAGGGCGGCAGGGCTCACCAGCAGCAGGGCGTGCACCTGCGCCAGGGTTTTGCTCACGCCCCAGCTCGCGCCCGATACACCCCAGGTATGAATGAATTGGGCTTTGGCCTCGGCCAGGGTGAGTGCGGGAGAATTATCGGTTGGTTGCATTGTTGAAATCAGGTTAGCTGGCAAGTAAGTCCGTAATAGCCTGCCCGCAAGTGGGATACCGAAACTCAAAGCCCAACTCCAGCAGCCGCTGCGGATATACTTTGCGGCTTTTGAGAATCAGTTCGGTTTCAGTACGCAGGAAGAATGCACCAATTTCCAGCAGCCATTTCGGCTGCGGCAGGCGCAACAACGGCCGCAGCTGCCGGCCCAGCAAGGCATTGAATTCCCGGTTTGGCAAGGGGTTGGGCGCGCATACGTTGAACGCACCGGCTTCCTCAGTTTGCGAAATCAGAAACTCCACAGCGCGGCAGAAATCCGTAATGTGCAGCCAGCTCACCCACTGTCGCCCGGTGCCCTGGGGCGTGCACAAGCCCAGCCGGGCCAGCTTCGCCATCACCGGGAAGGCACCACCATCCCGCCCCAGCACAATGGAAGTGCGCAAGGCTACCTTGCGCGTGGCCGGCGCAAAGCACGCGTCGAATGCCGCTTCCCAGGACCTGGCTACTTCCACCGAAAAGCCCGTGCCGATAACGCCCGCAGCCTCAGTATTGGCTGGTTTGTCGCCTTCGGTATCGGCATAAATTGTGGCCGTGGAGGAATTGAGCCAAACGTTGGGGGGTACGGCACAGGCGGCCACGGCCTCGCCCAGCACCCGCGTACTTTCTACCCTACTGGCGATGATTTCGCGCTTATTGGCTTCGGAGTAGCGGCAATCCACTGTGCGGCCGGCCATGTTCATCAACACGGCGGCCCCTTCCAGCTCGGCGGCCCACGGGCCCAGCGTGCGAGCATCCCATTGCACACTATCCGGCCCGGTATGCAGATTTCGGCTGATGATGACCACCCGGTATCCCAACTGCTGAAAGTGCTGGCGCAAGTGGTTTCCCAGAAACCCATTGCCCCCGACGATTACCATTTTTGGCTGTTGCATACGCTCCTGCCCTGTGTTGGGGACCCGCCATCCGGTTGGTTCCGGGACGTCCCTGTTGGGCGAAGCAAATGTATCACAAGTTTCAATAATTATTGAAACTTGTGATACATTGTTTTTATTCCTGTGTCGGGATGCCAGTGAGCATGACGGGTTGAGCATTTCGAAAGTAGCAGGAGCCGCCGCACGGCGCTACTTTAGCGCCTCACCCCTTGCTCCCCGGCAGTCCGCCGCCCCTCCCGCATGCACAAAGGACGACTCGAAGCTTTCAGCGATGGCGTGCTGGCCATCATCCTCACCATCATGGTGCTGGAAATCAAGGTGCCGCACGGGGCCGATTTCGCGGCCCTGCGCCCGCTGCTGCCCGTGGTTCTCAGCTACGTGCTGAGCTTCATCTACATCGGCATCTACTGGAACAATCACCACATGATGCTGGCCGGCACGAGCAAGGTTTCCGGCGGCGTGCTGTGGGCCAATCTGCACCTGCTGTTCTGGCTGTCGCTGGTGCCCTTCGCCACGGGCTGGATGGGCGAAAACCACTTCGCCCCCGCCACGCTGGCCGTGTATGGCGTGATACTGCTCATGGCCGGCGTGGCCTATTTCGTGCTCCAAAACTGCATTATCGCCATCGAAGGCCCGGATTCGACGCTGGCCCGCGCCATTGGGCGCGACTTCAAGGGCCTGTCGTCGCCCCCGCTTTACCTGGCGGGCATTGCGGCCAGCTTCTGGCAACCGTGGCTGGCGGGCGGCATCTACGTAGCCGTGGCGCTGATGTGGCTCATCCCCGACCGGCGCATCGAGCGCACGCTGGTGGATAAAGCCTGAACGACTGTAGAGCCGTGCCCCTATTATCACCTCGTTTTAGAGCCCCGAATAATCAGTTGGCCGCAGGAATGTGATGTCGATGTGGGACACGTTATGCTGATACTCGGGCAGGGCGGATAGTTTTTTCCATTCGGGGTCGCTGCCAAAGGCTTTCCAGTGTGCTTCCCGCGCCGGCATGTTCGCGAAGGACGTCATGTACATGAGATTGGGCATTTTGGCACCGAAGACTACTTCGCCGTAGAAAATGCCATTGAATCCCAGCCGGTCAAACAGCCTGATTTCTTTGCCGGCATTGAACATCTGAACTTTGTTGCGGAACAGCTTTTCGCTAGCGCCTTCGTAGCTGCGCAGCTCGTACACCCGCTCATTTTTAGGAGCTTCGAACCGGGGGGCAGTCAAGCCAGTCATCTCATCAAAAGCGCGAATGAGCATGGTTTCGTGCCGGGTGTAGGCCGGGTCGTTGTAGGCGGCATTGACGTAGGTGCCACCCGCGGCCAGCAGCTTGGCAGTCGTTTCTTTATCGACTTTCTCCCACTGTTTCAGGGAAGTAAATGGCGTGAATACATACACGCGCCTATCGGCGGCCGTGTCGTTGCCGATGGGCTTGAACACCCCAATGGTAGCAATGCCCGCCGCGTGCATAGTCGGCAGGTATTGCCGCTGCAGAAAACTGTCAATCAGGCCTTCCTGCCGAGCAGTTTTTAAGTGATATACCTTCAGCGCAAAATACGTTGGGCGCTCGGTGGAAGTGGTTGGGGCAATGGCGGCGCTGGTCAGCAAAAAGCCCAGACAGGTAACGATGAGCGGAAGGATAAGTCGTTTTTTCATGGATAGGCAAGGTCAGCTTAAATGCTTAGCCACAAGTACGTGGTAGGTGCCGCAACTGCTGCCTAACTCCTAAACGGGCGCTGCTGTTTCCCCGACCGGCGCATTAAGCGCACGCTGGTGGCTAAAGCCCAAGGGAAACACGCTGGGTAGCGGCGGCCGCTTCGCGGACTTGACGGGAGATGCGGGAGTAGCTTGGGCGCTGGAGTGGCATAATTTCATTAATTATACTTCGAATTTCAAATCCCATTTTAAAAACACCAGTAATCCTTATGAGCCACACAGAAAAAGAACTCAATGACATTGGTGTATTCCAATGGGAGTCAATTGTAGATGGCTTCCAAGACGCTAACTTGTTCTTGGGAAATGGATTTTCTATTTCTCTTTGCAAACGACTTTCTTACAAATCTTTATTTGAGAAATTCAAAGTTACTACAAACCCTGAATTACTTAAGATTTTCAACAGCTTCAAAACATTCAATTTTGAGCTGGTTATGCAGAATTTGAATAATACAGAAACAATCAATAACATTCTAGGCATTTCCAGCAATAAGATTGAAAAACTAAGAGACGCACTCAGAAGTGGGTTGATTAAGACCGTCCAGGACAACCACCCAACTCACAGCGAAATACATTACCCACAATTATTGAAGCCTGGATATGAACTACTTGATTTTAGAGATATTTTTACCACTAATTATGACGTATTTCTTTACAAAAGTATTTTACAGGTTATTTCAGAGTATCAATACCAAAAGTTAGAAGCGCCATTTCAAGACTATTTCTATGAGAAAGCAAGCCCGACTCAACTCAAATTTTCCAGCGTTATCCCCTACAGCAATCCTCGAAGTGTGTACTATTTACACGGGTCACTATTTCTATATATTTTCGATAATCAGCGCTCTACGTACAAACTCCGCAGATTAGAGGAAGCACGTATTGAATATATTCACCTGATTAGAAGAGAAATAGAAAACAATAATTTTCCTATTTTTGTCGCCGAAGGCTATGCTGATGACAAACTGCGCACTATTAATAACAATGCTTATTTAAGCTTTTGCGCCAGCAAACTCCAGAACTCAGGTAGAAACTTGGTCTTTTACGGCTTCTCATTCGGCGACTCTGACAAACACATTCTTGACTTTGTGAACAAAAGCAAGGTAAACCAAGTCGCAATCAGCATTTATAAAGGAAACAAGAGTCTTGAGCAATTAGAGCAAGAAAGCTCATTCTTTCGTAATTTATTCACGAAGAAGGATGTAGCTGTGTATGATTCTGAGAGTTTATTTCCAAGTTTAAGGCCTTTCTAATAATTTGAGTCCTACAGCCGTGGGTCCACCTCCGCGTTTTCCAGCGATAGCACGCCGAAGACTCACTGATGTACGCGGCGCAGGGGCTGGCCGGCCACGAAGCGAGTTCGCCCTCGACGCCGAGGGCGAACTCGCGCAGGGCGAGGTTGCTCTTGGCCTTCACGTTGCGCTGGCGGAGGCGGTCGAGGTGGCCGGGCAGCAGGTAGTCGGGGCCGTAGATGATGCGTAGGCACTCGCGGCCCCGGCACTTGAGGGCAGTGTAGAAATTCGGGAGGCCGAATGTACCATGGCCACGTCCGATGCAGGGCCGGGTTGGCGAAGGAGAAGTAGGTTTGCGGTTGATTAGGCCGGTTTACGACCGGCTCCACTCCTTTTTCCTGCTCCGCCTGCTCGTGCCCGACACCGCTCCCGCCGCTCCCATCGGTCCATCCCTCGCCGATTTTGCCTGCTTTTATCTCTACGGCCTCACCAACCATCCCTATCAGCAATCGCCTGACTTAACGAAGTTTGGCGAACTGTACAGCCTCGTCATCGGCAACCACGGCGGCTTGGGTATCGCCAGCTCGTTCCACCCTTATCAACTGGTGGGTCCGGGTGGCATCTCGGTGTGGTACGCGGCCTATGCGCAGTTCTACGCGCAGCCCAATCGACTCGAAATGTTTGCCGAAATGACGCTGGAAAAAGCACAATTTGTAGTGGTGCCACCGGCTTCGTTCGCCGAATACCACGTCTGGTCCGACACCCGCCTAACCACCGACGAAAACCCAATTTTTGGCCGCTTCGTCCCCTTCGTTATTCCGTTTCTGGTGCGCAAAGACCCGGAATTATTGCGCTGGGACAAGGAGTTTGCCGCCGCCGGAGGCGACAAAAACCGCATCAGCCCCTATTTAAAAGCTGTGAACGAGGCCATCCATTTCGTGCAGCCCGCGCCGGCCTTCGTGCTGGGTTTTGGGGAATTTGATGAGCAACAGCCGGAGCAGCTGATTGAGCATTTTATGAGCTGCCGCGATATGCTGCTGTAGAGACGCGCCCCTTCACGTCTCGTTGTTCGCGCCATACTGACGGTACTCGTTCAACGCCGAGACGCGAAGGGTCGCGTCTCGGCGCCTAACTACCGCATCGTTCCGGCGCGCATTGTGGCATCTGCAGTACCGGCCACCGCTGCGCCGCCCAAAAACTCCTGGTACCAGCGCCCCGAGTCCTTCACAATCCGCTCCTGCGTTTCATAATCAACGTGAATGAGGCCGAAGCGCGGGCCGTACCCCTCGGCCCACTCGAAGTTATCGGTCAGGCTCCAGGCGAAGTAACCGCTCACATCCATGCCCTCGCGCTGGGCGCGCAGCACTTGGCCGATGGCTGCCTGCAGGTAAGCCCGGCGGGCAGCATCGTGCACCCGGCCATCCATTGCCACGTCCGGAAACGCTGAACCACTTTCAGTTACGAGCAGCGTTGGCGCATTTGGATAAGCGGCAAACTGTTTCAACATTTGGTAAATCGACTCTGGATACACCTCCCAGCCCATGTCGGTATAGGGCACGCCGCGCTGCTTGGCGGGCACCAGTGCGGCCCATTGCAGGGGCAGCCAGGGCGAGAATTTTACCACCTCGCGGGTATAATTCTGGATGCCCCAGAAGTCGAAATCAAAGGCCATGCGCTGCTCGTCGCCGGGCTTTTGGTAGCGTTCCAGCAGCCAGCGCAGGGCCGGCAGCTCGGCCACCGGGTATCCCAGGCCGAGGGTGGGCTCCACGAAAAAGCGGTTCAGCAGGGCATCGGCGCGGCGGTTGGCGGCTTCGTCGTAAGCATTGCCGGGGCGGTGCGGCGTGAGGTGCGAACACGAAAACGTAGTGCCGATTTGGGCTGTGTCGGGCAGCGCAGCGCGCAACGCCCGCCCCCCCTCGGCCTGGGCCAGCGTGGCATGGTGGGCCGCCGCCAGGAAAGCCCCCAAGTGCCGCCTTCCGGGCGCATGAATGCCTAGCAAGTGGCCCGCCCCCACAAATACCATGGGCTCGTTCAGCACGCACCAGTTCGGCACCCGGTCGCCGAGGCGGCGGGCCATGATTTGGGCGTAGTCCGAAAACCAGTTCACAATGTCGCGGTTGGCCCAGCCGCCGCGCGCTTGCAGGGCGCTGGGCAAATCCCAGTGATAGAGCGTGAGCATGGGCCGCAGGTCACGCTCCAGGCAGGCATCCACCAGCCGGTCGTAGTAGTCGAGGCCGCGGCGGTTCACGGCCCCGATGCCTTCGGGCAGCACCCGGGGCCAGGCGGCGGAGAAGCGAAAATCCGTCAGGCCCAGGCTGCTGGCCAGGTCCAGGTCGGTTTCGTAGCGGTTGTAGAAATCGGCGGCCACGCGCCCGTGCTCGTTGCGCCGGATGGTCCCCTTGCGGCGCGTAAAATCATCCCAGATGCTGGGACCTTTGCCCTGGTGCTGCCAGGCACCCTCGGTCTGGTAAGCGGCTGCTGAGGCTCCCCACTGAAAATCGGGCCCGAAATCGGCCCTTGAAAACGGCAGCGGGGCCGAGGCCGGATAGAAGGCCGCCGGTAGCGGCTCCGAATAGCTGGGGGGAAGCTTTATCATGCGCGGGGCGCGGAGGAATCAAATGGATGGAATTAATCACGCCACGCGTGACGCGCTTTCTTATGGTGTACCGGCCCAACACCATTGCCCGGCAATTGCTCCCGCAGCAACTGGTCAATTACGGCGGCCGTCTGGTCGGGGTAGTCAACGGCAATCACCTGGTCCTGATTCAGCCACTGGTCCACCTTATCCAGGTTTTTGTCCTTGAAGCTTTTGATGACGGGCACGCCCAATTTTTCCAGCGCGGCGGCGTTGCACTGCTGCTCATATTGCTGCTTCATGGGCATCACCAACAGCTTTTTGCCCAGGTAGAGCGCTTCGGCGGGGGTTTCAAAGCCCGCGCCGCACAGCACGCCGGCCGAGCGGGCCAGACTGTCGAGAAAGGCCGGGCCGCTCACGGGCCACACCCGCACGTTGCCGTACTCGGCGGGTTCGTGGCTGTGCTTGCTAAATACCTCCCACCGGATGCTACGGCTCAGGTGCTGCAGCCGCTCCACCAGAATTTCTTCTTCGTAGGCCGGTAGGTACACCGTGTAATGGCCCTCATTGGTCGGGCTCAGCTCGCGCACCTGCTGGCGGATAACGGGCGTGGAAATCTCCGGTGCATAGCGCTGAAAATGGAAGCCGTACTGGTCCGTACTCGGCGCGTAGTGCTTCAGCACGGCGCGGCCGGCCGGGTCTTCGCGGTCGGGGCGCGGGGCGGCGGGGTGCAGCACGGCGCTCTGGTGGCTGAGGGCAATGCAGGGCACATGCCGCATTTTGCAAGCCCAGCTGCTCACCGGCTCAAAGTCACTGATAACCAAATCATATTCTTCCACCGGCAGGTGCCGCACCTCGTGCAGAAACTTCACCGAGTTGAACTGCGCGAAGGTCTTCACGAAGTTGATGCCGCCCTTTTTGCCGAACATGAAGCCCATGCCCTGCGCCTTGTATTTCACGTCAAAAGGCAGCGGCAAATCGGCGGGCGGGCCGCTCACCAACACATCAAGCTGCTCGCAGCGGCTTTGCAGCAGTGGCACCACATCGAGGGCGCGGCTGAGGTGGCCATTGCCGGTGCCCTGGATGGCGTAGAGAATTCGGGACATTTATTATTGATTCTAAATTCTGGCCGGTCATGCTGAGCGTAGCCGAAGCATCTCTACCACTTCGTTGCAATGCCATTGATTACTGTCGTGGTAGAGATGCTTCGGCTGCGCTCAGCATGACGTTCTTTATTGTTGTTCAACGCAACTGCGTCGTTTACGCCTTAATCTTAAACTCGGCCAACAATCCTTCCAGCAGCTGCGCCGGGTTGGCATCGGCCAGCTCCTCGGCGGCGTCTGCTGCTTCCGTTTCCACAGCCTGTTGCATGGCCGGGTCGTTATTATAATAATAGAGCTGCCAGCCGGCCTCGGCCGTGTACTCCAGCGCCGTCAGGTTCTCCACCCAATCGCCGGAATTCAGGTAAATCACCTCCCCTTTTTCGGTATGCAGGGTCTTGATTTCGGGCTGGTGAATGTGCCCGCAGGCCACGTAGCGGTAGCCTTCATCGGCGGCGATGGCGGCGGCTGTTTCCTCGAAGTTGCTCACCGCCGATACGGCCGATTTCACCCGTTCCTTCACCAGCTTGCTCAGGGCCACGCGGGGGCGGCCCAGCTTTGCCAGTAGGTAATTCACGAAACGATTTATCAAAATCAATAAATCGTAGCCGTGGCCGCCGAGCTTGGCCAGCCAGCGCGAGTGCCGCATGGTCACGTCGAACACGTCGCCGTGAAACAGCCAGGTGCGGCCGTGGGGCAGGTCAAGCACCAGCTTGTTATCGAGGCGGAAATTGCCCAGCTTCAGACCGGCGAATTTGCGCAGCAGCTCGTCGTGGTTGCCGGTCAGGTAATGGATTTTGACGCCCTTGGCAGCCAGGCCGGCCAGGTAGCGCACCACGCGCATGTGGGCCGGCGGCCAGTAGTTTTTGCTAAACTGCCAGATGTCCACAATGTCGCCATTAAGCACCAGCACCTGCGGCCGGATGCTCTTGAGGTAGCGTAGCAGTTCGGTGGCGTGGCAGCCATACGTGCCCAAATGCACATCGGATATGACGGCCACCTGCACCCGGCGCTTGCGGCGGGCGGCGGGGCGGGCGGGAACAACCGGCGGGTTTTCGGGCACCAAAACAGTTGCTACGCTCATGCGGCAGCCGACTGGGTGAAACGTCCTCCACGCGCCGGCCCCACCGAGCGGCGCGGCCGGATGGCCGGCCCCGCCGTGCGCCGGCCAAACTCGCCCCCTAGGGCCGAGCGCAGGCTGCCCAGCGTGTGCAGCGCATACGCCACCCACAAGGCCAGTTGAAACAACTCGTACACGAGCCATCGCCCCAAACGGCGCAGCCCCGAAATCAATGCCGGGAAGTACATAGCAGGAATGGTTATAACCAGTGAAAATCCTGCTTTCAAAGGTCCACTTCTTCTATTAAGTCTTGATTACGGCCGCATTAAGGTTAAATCACGCTTGGCAATAATTGCGCAGTCCAATTCTGCCCCGTCCGCATTTTGCCAGATTTCGGCCGGGTTTCCGTTTCTTTGTTCCCCCAATTATCGGTTGGTTAGCCTCACCTTATTTCGTTCCTCATTTTACCGCTTATTATGCAGTTTCTACCCCGTCTGGCCCGTCATTTCTTCGTTGTGGCCCTGCTCCTGCTGTGCGCCGGAGCCGCCCTGGCCCAGCCCACCGGCAAAGCCGCCAAAGGCCGCAAGCGCTACACCTTCGCCCAGAAAGACGAAGAGTCGCCTTACGTGAAGAATGTAACCAAAAACACCGAGGATGAGCAGGATGTCGACGGCTCCTTCACCCGCCTCGGCTACCGCTCCTACTCCGACATGCTCACCGAGCTCACGGCCCTCAAAAAGCTGCACGACTGGGCCGATACCACCTACCAGCGCCGCGTGGCCGCCATTCCGGCCGGCGGCGCGCTGGTGGTCATCGTGCACCGCCAGGGCCCCAAAGGCGTGGAAATGTCCAACCTCACCCTCACCGCCACCGACAAAGCCGGCAAGGAGGTCTTCACCCAAACCCTGGCCCCCGCCACCGGCCGCTTCTTCGGCCGCGACCTCTACCAAGGCAAAGCCGTCATCCCCTTCCCCAAAATGGACCCGCAGGAGCTGAACGTCAGCATCCGCGACGCGAAGCTCTACCAGACGTTTGATTACACGCTGGAACTGCCGGCGGCGCAGTAGCCGCAATATCTTCTTTTCGCTTCGATGGGGCGACATTCGCGGCGGCGGATGTCGCCCTGTTTTTTTATTTCCTCATACTCCGCTTACCAGTCGAATCAGCATGAAGCGCAAAGCAGCCCTCGTTTTCATTGTGTTGCTGCTGGGAGTAGTTATTATGTCCAGTCGGCCGGCTTACCAATACCCGGCCCCGACCGAACTGCGTCAAAAAGCCCATTATCTGGAGCGTATTATCCAGGCACCCGAGGGCGAAGCGGCCGAATTAAATGCGCTGGGCAATGCGGAATGGTCGCTGTTCTCGATGTCTTATTCAGCGTATGCGTTCACAAATATGGCGCAACTGGACAGCAGCTTTCGCCGCGAAGCCGCACAATACACCCAGCTGGCTATTGGCAAAATGCTGGCTGGCAATATCGCCCAGGCATTCCGCAACTCAGCTGCCACCGTCGCAGCTGATTCGGTAACCTCTGTGCTCTACCTGGGCCACCTCAACCTGATGCTGGGCTGCCACCGCCTGCTCGACCCTAATTCTCCTTATAAAACGTTACACGACTCTCTTTCTGCCAGCCTGCACCGCCGGCTCGTTAGCGCGCCCAACCACTGCCTCGAATCGTATCCCGGCGGAGTATGGGTGCCCGACAATACCGTAGCTCTGGCCTCACTGCAACTCCATAGCGACCTGACGGGCAGTCGCTATCGCGCCTTCTGCCAGCAGTGGGTAACCTACGCCCGTCAGCATCTTTCCGACCCTACCACTGGGCTGCTGCTCTCCAAGCCGGCCACCCGCCACCAGGCGGCCGAAGAGCCGCGCGGCTCTCACTTGGGCTGGAGCATCTTCTTCCTCTACCGCTTCGCCCCCGCCTACGCCGCCGAGCAATACCAACGTTACCAGCAGCACTTCAGCACCAACTTCGGCGTCATCCGCCTCTACCACGAGCGGGCTGGCAAATACGAAACCAGCGAGGGCGATGTCGACAGCGGCCCGCTGATTTTGGGCTACAGCATCCCGGCCAATGCTTTCGCCTTCGGCAACGCCGTAGCCCTTCGCGACTGGCGCAATGCCCAGCGACTTCGCCGCGTCATCAGCTTCGGCAGCCGCGAGGTGGAGACGCCACAGGAAATATCCTACGGCGTCCGCTTCGTTGATTTATCCGTCAGCCCGTTGGCCGAGGCACTTTTATTGAATGCCGAGACGATGACGCCCTGGCAAAGGCCTTCCAAAAGCCAATAGTTAATTTCAGCTTATTTGCCCCAAGGAACTCAGCCGTACGAATATTCGGAACACCTATTTCCGCAGCCGCACCCACTGCACGGCAATCACCGTCTTCGCATCCCGCAGCGGCTCCGCTACCAGCGCTTCCCATCTCAGCTCCACCATTTCGATGTTCTCGTGCTCCTCGGCCAGCCCACCACCTTCTCCGGTGCGGTGGCTCACTTCGGCGTGGTACACGGTGATTTCCTCGGAGCTGGTGCCCGGCGAGGGCCAGATGCACACAATTTCCTCCAGCTTATCTACCTCGTAGCCCAGTTCCTCGTGAATCTCGCGGCGCACGGCCGTTTCGGGCGCTTCGTCGCCATCAATCATGCCGGCGGCGATTTCCAGAATCTCCGCTTCCGGGCCGATGCGGAACTGGCGGGTGAGCACGTACACCTGCCGGGCCGTGTCGTAGACTAGCGCGGCTACAGCTTTGCCGGGCGCGAACTGCTCGCGCCGGAGCTGGTGCTCGCCGTCCTGAACGATTAGCTGGTTGACTTTGTAGTGGCCATTGAAGACCCGGGTGCGCTCGATAATCTGCATCGTCGGATTTGTGTGTTGTACCTTTGTTGTCACCAGGGCCGCCGTCGGAGCAGCCCGCTGCCCGGCTGCGTCGGGCAAAGCCCCGCGCCTCGGCTGTCTCCGCGAAGTAAGCGCACCTCACCCCAATTCCTCTTCATTCAGGGAATCTGACGGCCTCCGACGAGCCATCAACCCCGCCCACGCCTGGCCTCGTCCGGCGTGGACATGCCCGCCTATGCTACGGCGCAGGCCCAACCACTTATTGCGCGGACCACTGTCTGCCAACACGATACCCAAGTACCCAGTACTAAAGCCAACCTATGACGTTTGACGATTTAAATCTGATTGACCCCATTCTCAAAGCCCTCAAAGAAGAAGGCTACACTACCCCTACTCCCATCCAGGAGCAGGCCATTCCCCACGTTCTGGAAGGCAAAGACCTCCTCGGCGTGGCCCAGACCGGCACCGGCAAAACGGCCGCCTTTACCGTGCCCATCCTGCAAGTGCTGCACCGCACGGCGCAGGTTGCTAACCACGCCCCGCGCGCCATTCGCTGCCTCGTGCTCACGCCAACCCGCGAGCTGGCCATCCAAATCAACGAAAGCTTCGGTGCCTACGGCCGCCATCTTAGCCAGATTCGCCACACCGTTATTTTCGGTGGCGTGGGCCAGCACCCGCAGGTACAGGCCCTCAAGCGCGGCGTAGAAGTGCTCATCGCCACTCCCGGCCGCCTGCTCGACCTCATGAATCAGGGCTTCGTGGACCTGCGTCAGGTAGAAGTTTTCGTGCTTGATGAAGCCGACCGCATGCTCGACATGGGCTTCATCAACGACATCAAGCGCATCCTGCCCAAGCTGCCCACCAAGCGCCAGACCCTATTTTTCTCGGCCACCATGCCCGGCCAGATTCAGGAGCTCGCCAGCACCATCCTACGCCCCAACCCCGTGCGCGTGGCCGTAACGCCCGTCAGCAGCACCGCCGACACCGTTACCCAATCGGTATACCTGGTTGAAAACAACGACAAGCCCGCCCTGCTCCGCCACATTCTGGAGGACAAAGGCATCAAGCGTGTCCTCGTCTTCACCCGCACCAAGCACGGAGCTGATAAGGTTGTGAAAGCCCTCGCCGCGAATCAAATACAGGCCGAAGCCATTCACGGCAACAAAAGCCAGAACCACCGCCAGCGCGCCCTGTCGAATTTCAAAGCCGGCAGCACCCGCGTGCTGGTGGCCACCGACATCGCCGCCCGCGGCATCGATGTGGACGAACTGACCCACGTCATCAACTACGAAATCCCCAACGAGCCCGAAACCTACGTGCACCGCATCGGCCGCACCGGCCGAGCCGGCGCTTTTGGCACCGCCTTCTCCTTCGTGGAAGATGAGGAGCGCGCTTACCTCCAGGATATCCAGAAGCTCATCAGCCGTCAGATTGACGTGGAAGCTGAGCATCCCTTCGTGTCGGGCCGCATCAAACCCGTAATGCTGCACGGCAACGAGCGCATCATCCGGCCCAAGGGTCCGGCTGGTCGCCCGGCCCGCTCCGGCCCCCGCGAGGGCGGTAATGGCGGCGGCGGTCGTTCCGGCGGTGGCCAGGGCGGCGGGCGCTCGGGTGGCGGCCGTACCAGCGGCGAGCGTCCTAGTGGCGAGCGCACCGGCGGTGGCCGTCCCAGCGGCGAGCGCAGCCGTCCGGCCGCACCTGCCAGCAGTGGTCAGTCCGATACCGCTCGTCGCTTCGGCAGCGGCGGGGCCCGCGTGAATGTGGGCGGCAACCGCGAAGGTGGTGACCTGGGCGGCCGTCGCCGGGGCGATGCCGGTGGCACGCGCCGCGGCTCGTTCTAAGCAACGTCTTTATTAGGGTGTCATGCTGAGCGCAGCCGAAGCATCTCTACCGCAAGAGTAATCCAATCGACAGGATTAGTTACACGGTAGAGATGCTTCGACTGCGCTCAGCATGACGTTCTTTTTTACGGACGAATAGATTCAACACAAAGCAGAAGGACCCGGAAAACTTTTTCCGGGTCCTTCTGCTTTTTATGGCTGATTACTTGCTTTTTCCGCGAATAATTCCTCCGTTAATATGGCTCAGCCCACGCTTCCCGTCATTCAGGCCCTGCGCGATACGGCCCAGCGCCTCGCCACCCAAGCACCCTACCAGTGGGGCCACATGGGCAGCTGCAACTGCGGCCACCTCGCCCAAACCGTCACGCGCCTCACTAAAGCCGAAATCCATGCCCGCGCCATGCAGCGCTACGGCGACTGGGAGCGCCAGATTACCGACTATTGCCCCACCAGCGGCCTGCCCATCGACCAGACCATCGACGAAATGCTGGCCCTCGGCTTCTCGCGCCGCGACCTCACCCACCTCGAGCGCATCTCCGACCCCACCATTCGGGCCGCTATCCCGTTCGAGCGGCGCGACAGCCTTCGCCACAACCAGCGCGACGACGTGGTGCTCTACCTCAGCACCTGGGCCGACCTGCTGGAGCGCGACCTGCTGGCCGGTATCAGCCTGCCGAACTTCGACGCCGCGCCCGTACCCACGCCGGTAATGGCCGCCGCTCGCTAAGCCTTTCAAGTTGCCTGGCCCATGACGGCCAAAACTGATGACACAGAAAAAGCCCCCGCCAAATTTTTGGCAGGGGCTTTTTTATTTTTCAGGACGGTCGGCGGCTTAGCCAACCGCTGGCCTTAGTTGCGGGTCACGTTGGAACGCTGGGCTTCGCGGTAGCCTTCGGCACGGTGGGCACGCTTGTAAGCGGCGTCAGCGGAAGGGTCTTTCTCAGCCTCGGCGGCATCGGGGGCCTGGGCACAAGAGGCCGTCAGGAGCATGGCCGTTGCGGCGGCCAACCAAAGATTCGTGCGGGTCAGTTTCATGCCACGAAGGTAGCCCACGGTCGCCAAACGAACAACCCGACCAGCAGGGCATCCGCACAACCTATGTATTTCGGGCCGCTCTTGCGCACTATTGCCGGCTATGCTTTGGGAGCAGAAAACAAGCTACCCTTCATTTACAATTGACAACACCCCTGCTTACCTGCCCAAACGCAACGGATACTTTACCCACTACGTCTGGCACAGCTTTCAGCTATCCAAAAGCAGTTGGCGCTACTCCCATTCTGCCCTACAGCAGCTAACCCATGCTCCAACAATCCGTCTCACTATGTTAGCACACGTTAGTTTGCAATCAACCTGACATTGTACTCAACCATGTTGGTTATTTTAGCCACCATGTCAAATTCATTAGCAGCACCATGCAGCTACCCGGTGTAACATCTGCTGTCCGACTGCTCAAATAGCTGGGATTATAAAGTCGATAATTCCCTACCCAGCTTCTACATCACACCACTCAATCCATCAAACCATTGCTTTCGTTAGCTTAATTTAATTCGGTGAAATACAATATATTATGAAAATAAAAAACATTAAAGCAAATCAGTTAAAATTGGCCCTACAAAAGTTAGCAGTCAATACAATTAAATATTGCCGTTTCCAAGAGCATTAAGTTCATTACAACCCTACCAACGAGGGCACCCAAGCGCGAAGCCCAAGCGCATGACAAATTGAACAATGGCTGCAGAAGTGACCTAACCTCCAATTAAGGCAGGGAGGCTCAAAACCTGAATATCACTTGGGCTTCAATAGCAGCGTCCAATATGGCAAGGCCAAATAAAGTACTAGGGAATGCCCTGCTAAGCACCCTGCGTGACGCTGTTTTACTGGCGTATACACGCATTATATACGCCGAATTAAGCTTGGCAGATTCTGTCCTCGCGCCTGGCCATGGTCAGGTAGCAACCATCTGCAATGAGATTGCAGCAATGGAAAACGGCACTTCTATTGGAGTCGCAACCTACTCGGGTTGATAATCGGCAAAGGAACCGTCGCGATAGAAAATCACAATCCGACGGATGGGCTTGTCGCCTCCAGCAAATAGAGCGGAAGCCAAAGTTGCACCAGTCGTTTCATTGGCCGGCACCAGCTGAAGCGTAGCTGCCGCATCAGACACGTCTGCCGTAGGGGTGGGCGTGGGAATAGGCGGGCTGGGTGTAGTATCCTGAACTGGAACTGCTGCCGGGGCCTGTTCGCTCGTCACTGCCAAGCGCTGGGTTGGAGCTTGGAGGCTGTCCGGAAGTTGAGGTAACGCATCCATCGGTGCTGCATTCGCTACAAAGCGCTTGGGCATAACCCGGGTACGACCTGGAGCAGGTATGCTGGTTCGTAGTGGGACCGCCTTGGGCATATCATACCGAACAGGCTCTTGTTCAATATGTTCATTACCGTGCACAGGTGCCGGTGGGGCCTCCACGGCCGTTTCCATAACAATTGGGCGGTTCTCAGCAGCCTCAACTGATACTGGTGCAGCTGCCGCAACCGGCGTAACGGGTATAGCTGTAGCCTCCGATGGCACGGAAAGGATTGCCGCAGCACTGGTGCCGGCCAACATTGGCCCGGTACCATTCAGCAGCCACGGCATGGCCAAATCGGGCATAGCGGCCAAGATGCGCTGGACAACTTCCAGGCTAGGTTTGTTGCGCCCCGACAAAATGTGGCTGACAATGGGCCGGGCCACGCCGATAACATCGGCAAACTGCGTAGGCGTAAGCTGTCGGCTTTCTAATAGGGTTCTGATGCGCTCAACCATAGTCGGGATTTTAGTTACAAATGTAGCGCCTGAAATCAGGAGAGCATTAACGCCAATTAAAAAGCATTGATTACAATTGTATAAGCCCAGTGTCACATGCTGTATTTACATCTGTAAATCAAATGGGGCTTGCCATGGCACATCCCCACCCAAAACAAATGTAATCAGCCCAAATGTTGTAAATATTGCCCTTCTTGGTACGCTTGGATTCGCATTATCACAATTCGTTACTGGCCTCGGCCACTGTCTCGTGGCAATATTTCCGCAGCGCAACGATGCAATAAGGGGATGGGATTTCTACCCGGTTTAACTTCTCGCTTTTGCTTATTCCCCTGAACCAACGGCACGAAAAAAGGCCCGGCAACCTCTCGGTTATCGGGCCTTTTGAATCATCAGCCCCACACGCAGAGGGGGTGCAGAGCCAGCGTTTTGGCTAGTCGAAGTACTCGCGGGCGAGCTTTTTATCCAGCCCGTAGATGTCGTCGCGGAAGTGTGGATGGCCGGCGGCATCGGCCCAGGCCGTGAAATAGACTAGGTACACGGGCAGCTTTTCTTTGAGGGTAATGTACTTTTCGCGGCGGGTTGCGATGGAGTCCAGGATGGTGGCCTGGTCCCATTCGGGCCGGTCGCGCAGTAGGTAGGTAGCCAGTTTGATGGGCTCGGAAAGGCGCACGCAACCGTGGCTGAAGCTGCGGTTGCTCTGCGAAAACAGCTCGTCGTGGGGCGTGTCGTGCAGGTAAATATCGTTCGAGTTGGGGAAGATAAACTTCACATTGCCGAGGTCATTCTTGGGTCCGGGGCGGCGGCGCAGCGTGTATTTGAACGTCGCCTGCGTCACGTTGGCCCAGTCGACGGAGGCCGGGTCGATGACGGTGGCCTTACGGCCGTAGCCCTTCACCACCTCCATATCGAGGCGGTCGAGGTAGTTGGGGTTGGCCACGAGTTTATCGCGCAGCTCATTATCGATGATGCTGAACGGCACATTCCAATACGGAGCCAGCACCACGTACTCCATTTTGTCGCTGAACACCGGCGTTTCGTGCAGCACTTTACCCACGATAACGCGCATGTTGAATGCCTCTTTGCCCCCCTCAATCACGTGCAACGTGTACTCGGGAATGTTCACCAACAGGTAATTTTCTTCAAACTTTTTGGGCAGCCAGCGCCAGCGCTCCATGTTCAGAATGAGCTGGTCGATGCGCGTGCCAATGGGCACGTTGAGTTGCTTCAGTGTCTCGCCACTGACGATGCCGGTCGGTTTCAGGCCGGCATCCTGCTGAAATAATTTGACGGCCTGCACCAGTTCGGGGTCGTAAACCTGGGCGGCAGGAACTGCGGCGGCCGGGGTTCCGGGCTGGGCGGGGTTAGCCGGGGGCGTGCTGGCGGCGGCCCCACCGGCACTATCGAGCAGACGCTTGCGCAGGGCGGCCACAGCCGGCGAGGCGGCTCCGGGCTTCAGGTTGAGGGTGGCCGGAAGGGTGGGCCAGCCGCCGGCGCGCTCCTGAGCGCGGTAGGTGGCGAGGGCCTTTTTCAGCTGGTCGTACTCGGGGTGAAGGGGGGCAAACTCGTAGTAATTATAGCGGCTTTTACGCTCACCCAGGAAGGTGAGCAGGGCCTTATTGAGCTTGATTTTATTGGGCTTGACCAGCCACGAGGTATCCTTTTTATCGTGCGGATTGGCCACGCCCCGGTAATAGTCGTTGGCCCACTTCATATACGTTCCGGTCAGGGCAATATCAACCTGGCGCTCCAGCGCATTGCGGCGCACGGAGTCGCCACGCACCTTCTCCAGCTCGGCCAGCATCTTGGATATATCCTTAACCTGGTAGTCTTTAGAATTCAGGCCTTCATTTCCAGCTTTAGCAATAATATCCTGTAAGGTTTTAACCCGAGCCACCGGCTGGTGGTCCTTAAACCAGCCTAATTTGAAGCCCCGCTCCCGGTAGAAGCGGCGGGCGGGGAGTAACTGAGCCTTGAATTTAGGCTCGGCCTGAAAGGCTTTGATAACCTCCGTGCTATCGAGCAGCGGCTGGGGGCCGGCCACATTAGTCACCGAAGAGTCGGCCGCCGTTTGCCCGGCGGTCTGGTTCTGCGAGTCAGAGGAGCCGCAGGAGGCAAGAGTAGTGCTGCCGAGAGCCGCCAATAGGAGCAGCCACAGCAGGGAAGTAATTCGGAGGAGAAAAGTCATTGAAGGAAAAAAAGCGGGCGGAAAAATAGCCTCGGCCGTGGCCGAAGGCTGGGCGTTGTACTGCCAGGCTGCTGGCAGGGTTGCGCCGGGCCGCCCGCAGGCAGTCCGGTTGCAAAGTACGCTACTGCGGGGCACAGCGTGTTGCCATAAGGCGGTAATCGTGCCAATTCCGGGCAAAAAGTACCGTTCCGAGGGGCGGGGCGGCCCGAATAGCCTTATTTGCCGGGCGTAGCTGGCTTCCGGCAGCCCTTATCTGGCAACCGACGTCTTCTTTTGAGCCCAATCCACCAGCCTGGTTGTTATTTCGGGCCGGCGTTTAGCGAAGTACTGGCTAGCACGGTCATCGATTTCCGTCCCGGCTTTTCCGACTATCTCTTCTCCATTTCCCGCATGGCCCCTCTCTCATCCGACTTGACCCCCACCGTCCTCCCCACCGACCCGCATAGCCACGCCGGTAGCAGTCCGGTGCGGGTGCAGCACCTCGCCCTGGCCCTGACGGTCGACTTCGACCAGCATACCCTGGCTGGCACCGCTACTTGGCACCTCGCCAATCCCGGGGCGGCGGCCGATTTCGTGCTCGACACCCGCGACCTCACCATCGAAGCCGTGGAGGCGCTCGATGCCACAGGCTTGGCCACGACCACTGATTTCATCCTAGGTTCGCCCGATGCCATTTTGGGCCAGGCCCTGCGCGTGACGCTGATGCCCGCGACCACGGCCGTCCGCATCCGCTACCGCACGGCCCCGCAGGCGGCAGCTTTGCAGTGGCTGAAGGCGGAGCAGACGGCCGGCACCGAGCCGTTCCTCTTCACGCAGTCGCAGGCCATTCTGGCGCGCACCTGGCTGCCGTGCCAGGACTCGCCGGGCATCCGCTTCACCTACGAGGCCACGGTGCGCGTGCCCGCCCACCTGCTGGCCCTGATGAGCGCCGAGAACCCGCAGAAGCTAAGCCCCACCGGCGAGTACCACTTCCGCATGGCGCAGCCTATTCCGGCCTACCTCATGGCGCTGGCGGTGGGCGACCTGGCCTTTGCCCCGCTCAGCGGACGCACCGGCATCTACGCCGAGCCGGCCACGCTGCCGGTAGCAACCCACGAGTTTGTCGACCTCGAAAACATGGTGGTCGCCGCCGAGCAACTGTACGGTCCTTATCGCTGGGAGCGCTACGATTTGCTGGTGCTGCCTCCCTCCTTCCCTTTCGGCGGAATGGAAAACCCTAGATTAACATTTGTAACACCAACCATCCTTGCGGGCGACCGCAGCCTGACCAGTTTGGTGGCCCATGAGCTGGCTCACTCGTGGTCGGGCAACCTGGTTACAAATGCAACGTGGAATGATTTCTGGTTGAACGAAGGATTTACGGTGTATTTCGAGCGCCGCATCATGGAACATTTGTATGGCCGCGAATACGCCGATATGCTCCAAGTACTGGGCCGGGCCGCGCTGCATCATACCATTGAAGAAATTGGGGCGGCCAGTCCCGATACCCATCTGCACCTGGCCCTGGCCGGCCGCGACCCCGACGAAGGCCTCACCGAAATTGCCTACGAGAAAGGCTGCGCCCTGCTCCTGACGCTGGAGTCACTCATTGGCCGGCCCCGGCTCGACACCTTTATTAAGGAGTATTTCGCCCGCTTCAGCTTTCAGGCGATGGACACCGCCACCTTCCTACACTACCTCCGCGCCGAGCTGCTGGACAAAGAGCCCGGCCTCGAAGCCAAGTTGAACCTGGCCGCCTGGGTCGATGGCCCCGGCCTCCCACCCAACGCGCCAACGCCAACATCCGACCGATTTGCCAAGGTCGACCAGGCATTGGCCAACCTGGAGGCAGGCACCGCACCAACGGCCCTCCGGACGGCCACCACCGAATGGAGCAGCCACGAGTGGGTCCATTTTCTGCACCGCCTCTCCCCGACCCTGACGGCCGAGCAGCTGGCGGCGCTGGACGCGGCCTTCCACTTCACTACTTCCGGCAATGCCGAAATTCTGGCCGCCTGGTTTCCGCACACGCTGCGGGCCGGCTACGCGGCGGCCGACGAAGCCGTGAAAAAATTTCTGCATCACGTGGGCCGTCGCAAATTTGTGGTGCCGCTCTACCAGGCCCTGCTGGCCACGCCCGATGGCCCGGCGCGGGCCCACGCCATCTACACCGAAGCCCGGCGCAACTATCACTCCGTGACCACCGGCACGCTCGATGCCCTACTTGCCACCCGGGCCGAGCGTCATTAATCCCCATCCGGCCCGAACTTTGCCACGGGCTACGGCCCGGCTACCGTCTGGCCATTTCGTTTTTGCATCACTCCGTAACATCCGCCATCCGTTGAAAACCATCATTCCGCTCGGCAAGCTCATCGCCGTGGGCGGCAACGAGGACAAGGGCACGTACCCCAACCCCCGGACCCGCCGCAAGTATTACCTCAACTTTTTCGAGTTGGGCATCCTGAAGCGCATCGTGCTCGAAACCGGCAAAACCGACCCGCGCATCGAAGTCGTGACCACCGCTTCTATGATTCCAGAGGAAGTTGGGCCGATTTACACCGGCTCCTTCGCCATGCTCAACTGCCTGAACGTGGGCATTATGGACATCCGCACGCCCGAGGATGCCCGCCAGCCCGAGTACTTAGAGCGCCTGCTGGCCGCCGATGTGGTCATGTTTTCGGGCGGCAACCAGTCGCGCCTGCGCGAGATGTTCGGCGAAACCGATTTCCTCGACCGCATGATTCAGCGGTACTACGCCGAGCCGAATTTCGTAATTGCCGGCACCAGCGCCGGGGCCATGGCCATGTCGCACTACATGATTCGCGGCGGCTCGGTGCCCGATGCCTTGTTAAAAGGAGCCGTGAAAATGGGCATCGGCCTGAGCCTGCTACCCGCCGCCATCATCGACTCGCACTTCGTGAAGCGTGGCCGCTTCGGCCGGCTCATCGAATCGGTGGCGCTGCACCCCAAGCTCATCGGCATTGGCCTGGGCGAGGACACCGGCGTACTCATCACCGAGGGCAACCTGGTCGAAACCATTGGCTCTAACCTGGTTATCATCCTCGACGGCCACAACATCCAGCACAATAACGCCGCCGCCGCAAAAAAAGGCACGGTGCTTTCCATCGAAAACGTAACCATGCACGTCCTGGCCAAAGGCAACGTGTACGACATGCGCGAGCGGAAATTCTACCCCAGCAAAGACGTTCTGGCCCCCGTTGCCACCCCAAGCGTGGCCATTGATATTACGCCCATTGGGTAAAGCCTGCCGGATTTTGCCAGAAAAAGCCCGCTCATTGCGTAAATGAGCGGGCTTTTTCTTTCCATCGCAGCCATTTTGCCGTACGCTACTCAGCAAGCAGCACTCCGCAGCGCGGGCGTAATGGCCTGTTTTCGCCGCTTTCACCATCAAACTTCATCCATATGAACTACCGCAAGCTCGGCAGAACCGGATTTTCAGTTTCAGAAATCAGCCTTGGCACCTGGCAAGTTGGCGGCAAGTGGGGCGACCCGTTCAGCCACGCCAACGCCGATAAAATCCTGAATACCGCCGTGGATGCCGGCATCAATTTCATTGATACCGCCGATGTGTACGGCGACGGCGAGAGCGAAAAAGCCGTGGGCCGGCTGGTGCGCTCCCGCTCCGAGCGCCTTTTCGTGGCCACGAAATGCGGCCGCCGCCTCCAGCCCCACACGGCCGAGGCCTACCAGCCCGCCGTGCTCCGCCAGTTTGTGGAAGACAGCCTGCGCAATATGCAACTGGAAACCATCGATTTAATTCAGCTACACTGCCCACCCACCGAGGTCTACTACCGCCCGGAGATTTTCGGGGAGTTTGACCGCCTGCGTGAAGAAGGCAAAATCCAACACCTCGGCGTGAGCATCGAGAAAGTGGAGGAAGGCCTTAAAGCCATCGAATTCCCCAACGTGACGACGGTCCAGCTGATTTTTAATATGTTCCGCCAGCGCCCGCCGGAGCTGCTGTTCAAAGAAGCCGCCCGGCGCAATATCGGCCTGATTGTGCGGGTACCGCTGGCCAGCGGCCTACTCACCGGCAAGTTCTCCCCGCAAACCCATTTCTCAGCCGACGACCACCGCAATTTCAACCGTCATGGCGAAGCCTTCGACAAAGGCGAAACCTTCTCCGGCGTGGATTACGAAACCGGCCTCGCCGCCGTGGAAGAATTAAAACACGTTTTCGGGCCTCAAACGCCCCTCGCCGCCCAGGCCCTGCGCTGGATTCTGATGTTCGACGAAGTAAGCTGCGTCATCCCCGGCGCTTCCCGCCCCGAGCAGATTCTCTCGAATCTGCAAGCCGCCGAGCTTCCCGCCTTATCGGCGGAGCAAATGCAGGCCGTGCGGGAGATTTACGATGAAAAAATCAAGCCGATGGTGCATTATAGTTGGTAATCGTAACCGGCGCATTACAAAGAAAACGTCATGCTGAGCGCAGCCGAAGCATCTCTACCGTGCAAGTAAATCCTGTTGATTGGATTACCACTGCGATGGAGATGCTTCGGCTGCGCTCAGCATGACGTTCTGATTTTTGCCTATAGTCGTTCGGCTACTCCTTATAGATAGCCACCGCGGCCTCCCCTCCTTCAACCCGGCTGGCGCGGTACATACCTTCCGAATTAAACGGCAGCGTGACGTTCCCGGCCGCGTCCACGGCAATCAGACCGCCTTCACCGCCCACCGGTGCCAGTTTGTCCTGCACCACAATGCGGGCCGCTTCCTCCAGTGATAACCCCTTGTATTCCATCAAACAAGCCACGTCGTAAGCCGCCACCGCCCGGATAAAATACTCCCCATTGCCCGTGCAGCTGATGGCGCAACGCGCATCGGCCCAAGTGCCAGTCCCGATGAGCGGCGTGTCGCCGATGCGGGAGTAACGCTTGTTGGTCATGCCGCCGGTGCTGGTGGCGGCGGCCAGGTGGCCGTGCTGGTCGCGGGCCACGGCCCCCACGGTGCCTTTTTTCCAGTTCGGGTCGGCAGCGTGGTCGAGCTGCATTTTGCCCGAAGCAATGGCATCCTGGAGCTGGTCGAAACGCTTTTGGGTGAAGAAATATTCCTCTGGTTGCAATGGCAGGCCGTGTTCGCGGGCCAGCTCATCGGCTCCGGGGTAAGCCAGCAAAACATGCTCGGTATACTCCATTACCAGGCGGGCGGCCCGGATTGGATTTTGCACCTGCCGCACGCCGGCTACCGCCCCAGCCAGTTTGTTGTGGCCGCTCATGAGGGCGGCGTCCATTTCGTGGTGGCCGTCGTGGGTAAACACGGCCCCGCGCCCGGCATTGAACAGCGGGCAGTCTTCGAGGCTGCGCACGGCGGCTTCCACGGCGTCGAGGGCGGCGGCCCCGTCGCGCAGCATATCGTAGCCAGTGCTGAGGGCCGCTTCGAGGGCAGCGCGGTAGAGCTGTTCATCGGCGGGAGAAAGCGAAGCGCGGGCAATGGTGCCGGCACCGCCGTGGATGGCAAGGGCGAACATATATATAAGGAGTAAAAAAGTCGGGAGAAATGCGCCCGCAAAGGTAGCCGGAGGGAACGGCAGCGGGGCCGCTTGCGTTTTTTTTCGTAGGTTTGATGTTCAAGTCTACAAATCCAAAAACACCCCATTTTTATGGCATACGACGTAACCGGCCGGCTGCACGAAATATTTGACGAACAGCAGGTAAGCGAAAAGTTTCGCAAGCGCGAGTTCGTGCTGGAAGTCCAGGACGGCCAGTATCCCGAGCATATTAAGTTTCAGATGGTTCAGGACAAAACCAGCCTCATCGACCCTTTCAAAATGGGCGACGAAGTGAAGGTGACCTTCAACCTGCGCGGCCGTGGCTTTAACAAAAACGGCCAGATGCTGTACTTCACCAACCTGGAAGCCTGGAAAATCGAGCCTGCCGGTGCTGCCAACTACGGTGGCGGCGGTGGCCAGCAGCAAGCGGCTCCCCGCCCCGCTGCCCAAAACCAGAACCCCACGCTGCGCGCCCAGCCTTCTGCTGCACCCATCGCCAGCGACGACGACAACGACCTGCCCTTCTAAGGCCAGCCGTTTGCTCCGGTAGCTCAGCTACTTGATAACGCTTATGAAAATGCCGCCTCCGGTACCCGGGAGCGGCATTTTTTATGTCCGATTTGCGTATAATATTCCATGGACTTACACGAGTTGATAGCAAGGGGCGAGGGTGAGGCGCTGGAATTCAAGCAGAAAACTACCCACCCGCACCGCATTTCGCGCACCCTGGTTTCGCTGGCCAACACGCGCGGCGGGCAGGTACTGGTAGGTGTCGATGATGCCGGCCGCATCCTGGGCGTGCGCGATGCCGAGGAAGAATTATTTGTGCTGCGCGATGCTGCCGCGCACTACATTGCCCCGCCCCTAGCCGGCCTGCACTTCCACGAAGTGGAGGAAGATGGCCGCACTGTCCTCATCGTGACCGTGCCCGAAAGCCCCCGCAAGCCCCACCGAGCCCAGGTAGCGCCCAACGACTGGCGCGGCTACGTGCGCGTGCGCGATGCCAGCGTGCAAACCAGCGGCCTCACCGAGAAGCTGTTGGAACGCCAGCAGCCTGAGTCTCAATTCGAGCAAATCCCCCTCAACAAGCAGGAACTTGCCGTTATCGACTACCTGAAAACCCACCCCCGCATCACCCTGGCCCAGTTCATGAAGCTGGTAAATTTCGGCAAGCGCCGCGCCTACCAAACCCTGATAAAGCTGGTGCTGCACGGCTACATCCGCCACCATGACAAGGAAAAGGAACCGTACTACACTGCCTGACCACGGATTGGCTACGCCGAACTTCGTTTCGCTCGGATTTTTCGGATTCCACGGATTTTGTAGAAGTCACGAATTATTCAAACCGCACTCAATGAAAAGGCCACTCAACTGAGTGGCCTTTTTCATTGAGTAACCTAGATGAATCGTCCACAAAATCCGTGGAATCCGAAAAATCCGAGCCAATCCGTGGTCTATTCCTGCTTGCGGGCGCGGGCTACTTTCTTCTCTTCTTTTTCCGCCTTTTTTTCTTTGGTGGTTTTTACGGGTTCTTTCTTTTTCTCTTTGCGGGCATCCTGCGCTTTGGCCATGATTGAAAAGAAGTTTAGGTGAGGGAATGGGTTTCGGGGCTTTCAACGCACGGCCGGGCCGGCGTGTTGTAGTTGGGCGAAGGTAGAAACTTTACCGAAAATCCCCTACAAAATGGGCAAATACCGCTCGCGGATGATGTTGAGGTGGTGCCGCTCGTGGCCGGGCACGATGTAGAGCAACGCCCGCACCGTAGCGGGGCCGCCGTTAGCCGTGCCCCGCCGGTCCAGTTGCTCCTCGGTGAAGGAGTCGAATAAGGCTACGGTAGCAGCGCGGGTGGCATCGTACTCGGCCAGCAAGCTGGCAATAGAACGGGCGTTGGCCCCGCTGTACGTTACGTAGTCGTCCTGCTCGAAACCGGGCAGGTTCTGTCCATCATTGCGGGCGAAGCGCATGGCGCGGTAGGCAAATACCCGCTCAGAATCAATTTGATGCAGCAGCATTTCCTTCAGGTTCCACTTGCCGGGAGCGTAGGCTTTTTCGGCCTGCTCTTCGCTTAGGCCAGCAAAAACGGCGTGAATTTCGGCGGGTTGGGAGCGCAGCACCTCGCGCGGGTCGGCATCGGTTGGCACGAGGTTGATATAGCCGGCGGCATACGGCAGGAAGTCGCCATCGGCAGGGCGGGTCAGGGACATGGGAGTGGGAATTGAATGAGTAGCAAGGACTAATGCAGCCGGCAATGGTTGCCCAACGGCATTTTCGGAAGTCGGCAGCACCAGCGGGGTGACGGGCGGCGCGACTGGCGGGGCCGAAGGCGGCAAAATAGCGGGGGCCAGATGCGGGTCGAGTTGCAGGCGTACCACCGGCAGCGGGGCGGGGAGCGCAGCCGAACCTTCTGCCTTGCCAAATGCCCAAATCAGAAAATCAGACATCACCCGGCCCCAGGTATCGGGGTGGTGGTGGCCGCCTTCTACCTGCACGTAGCGCAGGGCATTTTGCGTATTTAAACCACAGGAAATCAATTCCTCAATTAAATCCAGACAGTCTTCGACAGAATCGATAACGCCATTTTCGTTGCGGTCGCCGCGCTCGTCGAGCGTGCCCACCTGCAACCAGAAACGGTGGCTGGGATGCAGGCTACCGGCCCGCACCAGCCCGTGCATGATGCGGTCGGCGGGCGTGTAGCCGGCCCCCACCGCCCGCTGCCGCCACCAGAACGAGCCCGAAAATACCCCGGCCCGCGCAAACGCCTCCGGGTGGTGCCACACCAAATCAAACGCCGACAGGCCGCCGAGCGAAAAGCCCGCCATCACCGCCTCAGCCGGGTTAGAAGAAGCCTGGTGATTCTCTTGCACAAAGGGCAATAGCTCCTCCAGCACGAACTGCGCATACGCCCCGGCCAAACTGCCCCGGCCGTTGAAATCGGGGTGGCCGGCCGTACCGTATTCCTGCACCCGCAGCTCGTTGGCGTGCATTCCTACTACTATAAAAGGCTGCACCGTTCCCCCGGCATACAGCACATCGAGCGTGGCTTGCAGGTGCAGCCGCTCAAAATCCTGCCCATCGTTGAGATATAACACTGGATAGGAGGCGGCCGTAGGCAGGCTCGCCGGGGGCAGCAGAATGCTTAGTTCCACCTCGCGCGCCAAAAAGCTGGACGGTAACACTTCCCGGCAAAGGCGGGTGCCAACGGATGATATTAAGGGGCTGGTGGGGTCTGCAAGCATCAAACAAAGTAACGCCGCCCGGTCGGAATGCGCTTCTTAATCAAAGAAAAACCGGATAAATGCAGCCGGTCCATGATTTCTTCACTAGTTTGCCGCACCGCTCCTCAAATATTTCTTCGCCACCCTTCCCCCCACCCCGTGCAGGAACAACATCGTCGCTTTTACTCGCACCACCTCGGCCAGGATATTGATATGCTGGTTTTTGGCACCTGGGGCTACCCGGTGGTCATCTTTCCCACGTCCGGCGGCCGCGAATACGAGGCCCGCGACTTCAAGCTCATCGAGGCGGCGCGCCCGCTCGTAGAAGCCGGCCGGGTCAAGCTTTACTGCATCGACAGCGTCGACCAGCATTCCTGGTACGCCAAGCACCTGGAGCCTCGCATCCGGGTGCAGAACCACGTTTTCTACGACCAGTTTCTGAGCGAGGAGCTCGTGCCAATGCTCCAGCAGGAGTGCCACGTTGATAAAATTGCGGTGGCGGGATGCAGCTTCGGCGGCTTCCACGCGCTCAATTTTGCCTTCCGCCACCCCGACCAGGTGGCACATTTATTTACGATGGGCGCGGCCTTCGACATTCGCCAGTTCGTAGACGGCTACCACGACGACAACGTGTATTTCAACAACCCGCCCGAATACCTGCCCGGCGCGTACAACGAGCATTTCCAGTGGATGAACATCATCTTGGGCACCGCCGAGCATGACTTCTGCAAAGAAGCCAATTTCCAGATGGCGCGCCTGCTCAGCGAAAAAGGCATTCACTATACGCTGGACGTGAAGCCATTCGGCAACCACGACTGGCCTGTATGGCGCGAGATGTTCCCCCAATACCTGGCCACCATCGGCTAAGCACCTCCGTTCGCTTCCCCAATTCTTCACCCCAGAAAACGAACCAAACACCCCAACCTATGAAAAAAATTGGCATCCTCTTCGGACAGGAAAATACCTTCCCGCAAGCCTTCGTCGACCGTGTAAACGAGAAAGCCGTGGACGGCATCACGGCTGAATTTGTTAAGATTGAGCAAGTTGAACAGGCTGTGCCCTGCGGCTACGATGTCATCATCGACCGGATTTCGCAGGACGTTCCATTTTACCGCGCCTACCTGAAAAATGCGGCCCTGACCGGCACCGCCGTTATCAACAACGCCTTCTGGTGGAGCGCCGACGAAAAGTTTTTCAACAACGCCCTGGCCGTACAGTTAGGCGTGCCGGTGCCCAAAACGCTGCTACTGCCCAGCAAGGCCCGCCCCGACGACACCACCGAAAACTCCTTCCGCAACCTGACCATGTTCAACTGGGAGCGGGCGTTCGAACGCATTGGCTTTCCGGCCTTTATGAAGCCCCACTCCGGTGGCGGCTGGAAGAGCGTGTATAAAGTAGACAACCCCGAAGAAGCCTGGCGCGCCTACGACGAAACCGGCCAGCTGGTGATGCTGTACCAGGAAGCCATTGAGTTCGACGACTACTTCCGCTGCTACTGCCTGGGCGGCAAGCACGTGCTCATCATGCCTTACGAGCCCCGCAACGCTCCCCACGAGCGTTACCAGACGACCATGAAAACCGAAGGTGAGGCTGGTCAGAAGCTGCTCGACACCATCAAGGACTACACCCTGCGCCTGTGCCAGGGCTTGGGCTACGACTTCAACACGGTAGAATTTGCCGTGCGCGGCGGGGTGCCCATCGCCATCGATTTCGGCAACCCTGCCCCCGATGCCGACGTGAATTCCGTTGGTGCTGAGAACTTTGAGTGGGTGGTAGAACATGCCGCGCTGCTGGCCATCGAGCGCGCTCAAGCCAACCAGGCAGGCAAAACCAACCTCACCTGGGGCAGCTTCGTGCAGGACTCAGTAGGTGCCGCACCCAAGAAATCCGCTGGCAAAGCCGATGTACAGGTAGGCAGCGCCGTGAGCGAAACCAACGACTTGGGTGCCACCGGTGCCCCCAAGGCCACCGCCAAAAAAGCCGCGCCCAAGAAAGCCACCAGCGCCCCCAAGCCCGAGCCGCCCACCGGCGAAGTACCTGTAGCCAAAGCTCCGGCCGCCAAAAAAGCTGCCGCACCCAAAGCGCCCGCCGCCAAAAAGCCAGTTGCTAAAAAGGCTTAATCGCCTGTCCACCAAATAGCCGCGCTCCACCCCATCGGGCGCGGCTATTCTTGCCTTTTTCTTCCTTTCTTCAGTCGCTCCGTTCATGGCCACGCCTACGTTTACCCTCGGCATCGAGGAAGAATTTCAGACCATTGACCCGGAAACCCGGGAGCTTCGCTCGCACCTCTCGCAAATCGTCGAAAACGGCAGAATCACGCTCCACGAGCAAGTGAAGGCCGAAATGCACGAGGCCGTGGTGGAGGTGGGCACCAATATTTGCCAGAACATCGGCGAGGCTCGTACGGAAGTACTGCACCTGCGCCGCCAGGTAATTGAGCTGGCTGACCGGCAGGGCCTGAAAATCGGGGCGGCTGGTACGCACCCATTCTCGCGCTGGCAGGACCAGCCCATCACGCCCGATGTGCGCTACGATAAAATCGTGGAAGAATTGCAGGAGGCCGCTCGTTCAAACCTCGTTTTCGGCATGCACGTCCACGTCGGCATCGAAAACCGGGAAATGGGCGTGTACATGATGAACACGCTGCGGTATTTCCTGCCGCACTTGTTCGCACTCAGCACTAACTCGCCGTTTTGGGAAGGCCGCGAAACTGGCTACAAATCATTCAGAACCAAAGTGTTCGAGCGATTTCCGCGCACTGGTATTCCCGGCTTTTTCCACAGCGCCAGCGACTACGATGAATTTATCGCGCTGCTGGTAAAAACCGGCTGCATCGACAACGGCAAAAAAATCTGGTGGGACGTGCGCCTGCACCCCTTCTTCGACACCATTGAGTACCGCATCTGCGACATGATGATGCGCGCCGATGAAACCATTGCCGTGGCCGCCATCATGCAGGCGCTGGTGGCCAAAATCTACAAGCTCAAGGCTCAGAACCTCAATTTTCGCATCTACCGTAGCGCTCTTATCAAGGAAAACAAGTGGCGTGCCGCCCGCTACGGCCTCGATGGCAACATGATTGATTTCGGCATTCAGGAGGAAGTGCCCACCCGCAAGCTCATCCTGGAGCTGCTCGATTTCATCGACGACGTGGTGGACGACCTCGGCAGCCGCCACGAAGTAGAATACGTGCTGAAAATGATGGAGATGGGCACCGGGGCCGACCGCCAGCTACAGGTTTTCCGCGAAACCGGCGACCTGACCAAGGTGGTCGACTACATTCTGGCCGAAACCACGTTCGGTCTGTAACTGAATTATCTTTGTTTTCGCAACGCCAGCCCCCCGGTTGGCGTTGTTTGTTTTTAAGCTCGGCTCTGGCTTGGCTTTTTTCTATTTTTTGGCTGCAACAGCCTATTTATTAAATACTCTATGAAAGCTATTCGCATTGCGATTCTGGATATGTATGATAATGCGCGCAATGAAGGAATGCGCTGCATCCGGCAGCTGCTGGCCCGTAGCGCGGAGGAAAACGGTGCCCGATTTCGCGTCGACACCTTTAATGTGCGAGCCGAAAACGAGTTGCCCGGCCTGGATTATGACATTTACGTTTCGAGCGGCGGCCCCGGTAGCCCCCTGCCCTCTGATGAGCTGTGGGAACCTCGGTACTTTCGGCTGATTGATGCAATACTTGCTCATAATCAGACAAATGAAAACAAGAAGCACCTGTTACTTATTTGCCATTCGTTTCAGTTAGTGAGCCGCCACTTGGGCGTGGGCACCATTAGCCGGCGCAAATCCACCTCGTTTGGCGTGCTGCCGGTGCATTTCACACCGGCCGGCGCGGCCGAGCCTACGCTGCGGGGCTTAGCCGACCCATTCTATGTGGTCGATTCGCGTGATTATCAATTGGCGGACCTCAATATGCCGCGCATTGAGGAGTTGGGAGCTAAAATTCTGTGTCTGGAAAAAGAGCGTCCCCACATACCCCTGGCCCGAGCCGTAATGGCCATACGCTTCTCGCCGGAAGTATTCGGCACGCAGTTTCACCCCGAAGCCGATGGCGAAGGTATGTTACGCTATATGCTCACCGACGAGCGCAAGCAACAGGTAATCACGACTTACGGTGAAGCCAAATACCACGAAATGGTGCGCCTACTGGCCGACCCCGACACGATTGAATACACCGAATCCATCATCCTGCCTACTTTTTTACGTCGCGCTTTAGCCCAGTTGGGCCAGCTCACGGCCGCTTAATTCCGGCCCGCATTCAGCCGCTCCTTTCCTTATGATTCCTGAGCACCGCCACCGCTACAACGCCGCTTTCACGCCCGAGAAATATCAGGAAATGCTGGCCGACATCGACCAGCAATTTCCCGGGCAATTAGACTTTCGGGTGGCCGAAACACCGGTATTTATCCCAGCTGATTTACGGGATAAATTAATTGCGGCCGGCGACTCAATTATCGATGTTATTCAGCAGGATAATTTCAAGGAATTAACCGAAGGAGCAATTCCCACGCATCAGCGCGTGCCCGGCAATGAAGGCCGGCCGGATTTTTTAACGTTTGATTTTGCCGTGTGCCGCAATGCTGCCGGCGAACTGGAACCGCAGCTGATTGAGATGCAGGGATTCCCCTCGCTCTACGCGTTTCAAGCTTGGCTACCAGGTATTTTTGGCCGGCATTTCCCTATTTCAGATTCCGTTTCCGCATTCCTAAATTCGCCGGATGCAATTGGTTACCGCGAAGAAATGAGGCGTTTTTTACTAGGCGGTGAAGCACCTGAAAACGTTATTCTGCTGGAAATTTATCCCGAGAAACAAAAGACTCGCATTGACTTTGTTTTAACGAAAGAATTCTGGGGAATCGAGGCTGTTTGTCTCACCAAAGTTCGCAAAAATGGCCGGCAGTTGTTCTACGAAAAAAACGGTCGCCAAATTCCAATTAAGCGTATTTATAACCGTGTTATTTTTGACGAATTAGAGCGCTACCCAAATTTGCCCGGTGAGTTTCACCTGACCGATGATGTGAACGTGATTTGGGTGGGTCACCCCAACTGGTTTTTTCGCGTCAGCAAGTACACGCTCCCGTTGCTCAGCGGGCCATTTGTACCGCCCAGCTACTATCTGCACGAGCTAAGTTCCTACCCTGCCGACCTGGAAAACTACGTGCTCAAGCCTCTGTTTTCCTTTGCCGGGGCCGGCGTGCGCCTGCACGTCACGGCCGCCGATTTGGACGCCATTGAGGACAAGGAACATTATCTGTTGCAGCGCAAAGTGCAGTACGAACCCGTAGTACAGTCCCCTGATGGCTTGGTTAAAAGCGAGATTCGCCTGCTTTACATCTGGCATCCTGACCAGGTACGTCCCATGCTCCTCTGCGGCCTGAGCCGCCTGAGCCGGGGCGAGATGATTGGGGTCGATTTCAACAAGAATAAAGATTGGGTGGGTGGCACCACGCCCCTGTTCGAACGCTAGGGCCGCTGGCCTTGGATGAAGCCGGCGTGAACAACGCGGGGCCGTTGCGCGTAAAGCCCGCCCAACACTCTCTCACTCGCATTGTTATGCCCATGTCTCCGCTGGCCGAAAAAGGCCTCAAAATTTCCAAAAACGCACTTTTCAACGTATTCATTGGCCGCGCTACCAAGCTTCTGGGCAAGCCGTTCAAAGTAGTTGCCGTCCTGAACGAAACGGCTGATAAACTGGCCAGTAAGGAAAGCAAGGACAACAAATTCAAGCAGCTGTTCGACGTGGCCCTTACGCTGGTACGGCTGGTGCGGGCCTTCATCAGCGGCCAGTACCGGGACATTTCTACCAGCACCGTTATTTCGGGCCTGGCGGTGTTGCTCTACGTGTTGTCGCCCATCGATTTGGTACCCGATTTTATTCCGGTAATTGGCTTCCTCGACGATTTGAGCCTGATTGGCTGGTTTGTGGGCAAATTCCAGGGCGAAATCCTCAAATTCCGGGAATGGGAGCAAACCGGTGCACGTGCCGCCGTTAGCAGCCCCGGCCCGGATGCTGCCGCCGAGCCTGCCCGTGGCGACCAGGCCCAGCCCAGTGTAGCCGAACTGGGGCATTCGTAAATTGCCTTTTAATGTTGGAGCCTCAGCCCCGGCTGGGGCTTTTTTCGTTATTCTGCCGACCAAACAACTGATTATTTGCCGCTGTTTGCCTTCGCCTGGCCAGATTCCAGTTTAGCCGGCTTGCTTCCAGCTACCGTTCCATTCCGCCCGTATGCCGACTTTCGTAGTTTCCCTGCGCCTGCCCGATGCCTTCAACGAGGAGTTTATCGCCGTTATTCCGCGCCACCGCGACTTTATCAACCGCCTGCTGAACGAAAAAATCGTGGAATCCTACGCCATCAGCAGCGACCGGAGCCGGGGCTGGGTCACCATGAACGGCGATGACGCCGCCGCAGTGCAGGCCCTCGTCGAACAATTTCCGCTCTATCGGTTCCTGCGTGGCGTGGAAATTGATGAGCTGTTCATTTTCGACAGCACGGCCTCGCGCTTTCCCCACATCAACCTCAATTAATGCTGCCTTTGCTCCCTGATTCTGGAGCAGTCGGTCGCTCATTTTGTCCTTTTATGCCTGCTTTTCCCGCTACATTTTCTACTACGCTACGTTTCGTTATTCCGGGAGGAATATTGGCTTTAATGGCCGCCACGGCCCCCGCTCCCCCGCCCCCCATCACCACGGAGCAACTCACGACGCGCATGAGCTCGGCCATCGAAGGCCTGAAATTCCTGCGCTGCACCGTGAAAGCCCAGGAGCGCATCGAAGGCAGTATCCATCAGGCACGTAGCATCATGAAGCTGACGTACAAGCCGCTACGCATTTACATCAAAAACCAGAAAGGCGTGGAAGTGCTCTGGCTGGCTGGCCAGAACGGCGGCGATGCCTGGGTGTACCCAGCGGCTTTCCCCTACGTTACCCTCAGCCTAGACCCCAATGGCAAGCTGATGCGCAGCGGCCAGCACCACACGGCGTTGCAGGCCGGTTTCGGCACCATTTCAGACCTGCTACGCTCCACCGGCCTGCGCCAGGATAATTCCTACAGCCGTTCGTTCCGCTACGTGGGCGATACCACCCTGCTGGGCCGCACCAATTACGTGCTCCGCTCCGACTACCCGCAGTACCGCTACGTGAGCTACAAAGCGGGCAAAAACGAAACCATCGGCACGGTTGCCGAGCGTTTTGGCTGCGGCGAATTCCGCATAATCGAGCGCAATGGTCTGACTATCGGCGACAAAATACCCGAAGGCAAAGTGCTGCAAGTGCCTAATTCTTACGGTCGCCGCACTATTCTCTGTGTCGACCCCAAGACCTACCTCCCCACCATGGTGCAGGTGAATGATGAAAAAGGCCTGTTTGAAAAATTTGAATTCCTGGATGTAATTCCTAACCAACCCATTCCGCTGGAGGAATTCACCAAGGATTACAAAGACTACAAACTCTAGACCATGGATTCGCTCGGATTTTTCGGATTCCACGGATTTTGTGGACGCAGAAAAAACAAAAAAGGCTTGCCAGTTGGCAAGCCTTTTTTACTCATTATGATATCAATTAGTAGATTGACATCCACAAAATCCGTGGAATCCGAAAAATCCGAGCGAATCCGTGGTCTAGCGGCGCATGGTTTTCTCAATGGTATCCCACATATCAGGCGTCAGCATTTCGAGCTTATTGAACTCGCCGGCCCCGTTCAGCCACTCACCGCCGTCAATGGTCACGACTTCGCCATTCACATAGGCCGAGAAATCAGATACCAAGTATGCGGCCAAGTTGGCCAGTTCCTGGTATTGGCCCACGCGCTTGAGCGGCACGCTGGCGGCGGGGTCGAGCTTACTAGCCAAGGGCTCGGGGAAAAGGCGGCTCCAAGCCCCTTCCGTCGGGAATGGGCCGGGGGCAATGGCGTTGGAGCGAATACCGTACTTGGCCCATTCCACTGCCAATGAGCGCGTCATGGCCAGTACGCCGGCCTTGGCCGTGGCCGAGGGCACCACGAAAGCCGAGCCAACGGAGGCATAGGTTGTCACGATATTGAGAATAGTGCCGGGCTTTTTATCGGCAATCCAACGCTTGCCCACGGCCAGCGTGCAGTTATAGGAACCGCGCAGCACGATGTCCACAATCACATCAAAAGCCTTGTGACTCAGGCGCTCGGTGGGGCTGATGAAATTGCCGGCTGCGTTGTTTAGCAGCACGTCAACGCCGCCAAATTCCTGGATGGTGCGCTCCAGCATGGCCTCCACTTCGTCGTACTTGCGCACGTCGCAGGCAATGGCCAGCACTTTGCCGCCGGTTTGCTGGCGAAGTTCGTCGGCGGTTTTTTCCAGCACGTCCAGCTTGCGACTGGTGATGGTGACATTGGCCCCCAGCTGGAGGAAATAGGTGGTCATGGCCCGGCCCAGGCCGGTGCCGCCGCCAGTTACGATGATGGTTTTGCCAGCCAGGGCGTTATCGCGCAGCATGGGCTGGGTGTAGGGTGCGTTCATTCGAAAAAAAGTCGGTGAGGGTGGGAATAGCGGGGTGGTCCGCCGCCCGAAGGTACAAGCCTGCTGGTGCGAATGTTAGCTCAACGCGGCTCAGAAGCCAGATTATTTATTTTCAATGCCGAATATAGTGTTTCATATTTTTTTCTCACCTTCGCAGCTTGAAGGCATTAATAGGTACTGACATTGCATGACTAGTTCCATTTCCGGGGGCTCCACGAGCCCGACTTCGGGAGCGGGGCTCCCTACCGTATTAGTGCTGGGCTGTGGCTGGCTGGGCATGGCCCTGGCCCGGCAGCTCGCGGCTTCGGGCCACCCCGTGCTGGGCACCACCACCACCCCCGAAAACCTGCCTCTGATGGCTGCGGCTGGCATTAAAGGCCACTTGCTGCGGCTAGGTTCTGATTTTGGCGCGCCGGCCGAAGCTCTCCTGCACCGCCTGCTCAGCGCTGCCGACGTGCTCGTGCTGAACGTGCCGCCTCGCGCCGCCGCCGCCGGGGCCTACCCCACCTTGCTACGCCCCATCCACCGGGCCGTGGCCGCTGCTGGCACCCCGCACGTACTATTCGTGAGCTCGACCAGCGTGTATCCGAACGAGCCGCGCCTCATGCGCGAAACCGACGCCATCAGCACCCGCGATGCGGCCTCGGACGTACTGCGGGCAGAGGGCCATTTCGTGCCACGCTACGGCCAATGGAAAAGCACCGTGGTGCGCCTGGGCGGCCTCATTGGCCCGGAGCGGGCCCCCGGCCGCTTCCTGGCGGGCCGCCAGGGCCTCGACCAAGGCAATGCCCCCGTAAACCTTGTGCACCTGACCGATGTGGTGGGCGTGTTGTCCTGCATCATCGAGCGCGGAGCCTGGGGCCACACTCTGAACGTGTGCGCCGACCAGCACCCACGCCGCCGCGATTTCTACCCCGCCGCCGCCCAATACCTCAATCTGACCGCACCCACTTTTAAAGACGAGCAGGGCGTGAGCGGCAAAACCATTGACAGTAGTCTGGTACGCAGCATTGTGCCTTATCAGTTCAAGCACGACGACGTGCTGGCTTCACTGGCCTACTGCTAAGGCGCTGCTTGTAGCATATGCTTTAGCTTGTGCCCAGTAGAATGCCAGCCGAGCACAAGCTAAAGCATGTGCTACAAGCCAGCCGTACCTTTGCCCCGTGAAATCTGCTGTAGCTCCCCCCCTCGTGGCCGTTCTTGGCGGCGGGGCGGCCGGCTTTTTTGGTGCCATTGCCTGCGCCGAAGCCAACCCCAACATCTCCGTCATTTTACTGGAAAAAACCGGCAAATTGCTGGCAAAAGTGCGCGTTTCGGGTGGCGGCCGCTGCAACGTGACCCATGCCTGCGACACCCCCGCCCAGTTAGTGGCCCACTACCCGCGCGGCAGCAAGCAGCTCAAAGCTGTCTTTCAGCAATTCGGCGTGGCCGAAACCATTGCCTGGTTTGCCAAGCGCGGCGTGGCGCTGAAAACGGAGGCCGACGGCCGCATGTTTCCCACCACCGATTCGAGCGAAACTATTGCCCAGGCGCTGGAAGAAGCTGCCCGGCGGGCCGGTGTCCGCATCGTCACCAATGCCAGTGTTGATGAAATCAAGCCCTTGCCCGAAGGTGGCTTTAACCTGAAAATTACTGGCTCAGGCAGCACGCAACTGGGCGCATCGTTGCTGGTTTCGCAGTTGCTCATCGCCACCGGCGGCAACCCCAAATCGGCCAACTATGACTGGCTGCGCGCCCTCGGCCACCACATCGCCGAGCCAGTGCCTTCCCTCTTCACCTTCAACGTACCCAATTCGCCCTTAAGCGAGCTCATGGGCGTGAGCGTGCCTCAGGCCCGCGTGGTGCTGGCCGGCGAAAAGCTGCAATACGAAGGCCCGCTACTCGTCACGCACTGGGGCGTGAGCGGCCCGGCCGTGCTCAAACTCTCGGCCTGGGGCGCCCGCCGCCTCAGCGAGCTGGGTTACATAGGCACTGCGCTTATCAATTGGATACCAGCCTTTACCGAAGAAACCCTGCGCCCCTGGCTGCAACAATTCCGGCAGGAAAACGGCAAGAAAACGGTAGTAAGCAACCCGCAATTCGGCCTGCCGCAGCGCCTCTGGCGCAACCTGGCCGAGCAAGCCGGCATCGCCGCCGAAACCCGCTGGAGCGACCTACCCGCCAAAGCACAGAACCGCCTGCTCGAATTATTACTCCGAATGCCGCTGGCCGTGCGCGGCAAAACCACTTACAAAGAGGAATTCGTGACCTGCGGCGGCATCATCCTCGACGAAGTCGACCTCAAAAACATGCAGAGCCGGCGCGTACCCGGCCTGTATTTCGCCGGCGAGGTGCTAGATATCGACGGCATCACCGGCGGTTTCAACTTCCAGGCCGCCTGGACCACCGGCTTTCTGGCCGGGCGGGCGATGGCCGTACCATTGGCATCGGCAGTGTAACCTTCCGCGCGGCTCAGCAGTAAACGAGGCATAATATTTCACCTCAAAATACTCTTTCCTCATGGAAGCCAAAGCCACCCAAGCCCTGCTCAACGAATTGGTTGAAACCCTCAAAGACGGCCAGAAAGGCTACGCCGAAGCCATGGTTGACGTGCAAGACGCCGACCTAAAGGACACGTTCAAGCATTTCGCCGCCCAGCGCTCAAGCTACCTCAATGAAATCGAGGACCAGATGTTCAAGCTGGACCTCAAGCCCGACACCAACGAAGGTGCCAGCGGCTCCATCACCGGTGCCGTGCATCGCGCCTGGATTGACCTGAAATCGGCCGTAACCGGCAAAGACCGTCACAGCATCCTCGCCGAGTGCGAGCGCGGCGAAGACTACGCCAAGAAAGCCTACCAAACCGCACTGAAAGCCGAAGGCCTCCCCGCTGCGCTGAAATCGGTAATCGAAAAGCAGTACCAGGGCGTGGTTGAAGGCCACGACAAAATCAAAGCCCTGCGCGATTCGTCGAAGTAGAAACCGTAGATTATTACGGATTCGACGGATTCAGACAACCTGTTTCGAACGTTTCTAATAATCTTGATAAATCAAAAAAGGCCCCCTCGATTAATCGAGGGGGCCTTTTTTATAGCACTAACTTCAATAAATAGCTTTGCTAATTATCACCAACAAACAATAAATATATAATCAACAATTAACTGGACTGATGGAGATGAATATCGGCCGGGTTATAATAACCCGACCGAATCCGTTCTTATCCGTCAAATCCGTTAAAATCTGCGGTCCTTATTCGTCGAAGCTCTCGTTGCGGGGAGCACGGGGCGCAGGGCGCGTGTCGTACTCGCGGGGCGTGCCGTAGCTCGGCTTGTTGCCGTAGCTGGGCTTGTCGCCATAGCTCGGACGGTTACCGTAGCCCGACTTGCCAGTGCCGCCTTCGCGGTTGCCGTAAGCTGGCTTGTTGCCATAGCCGCTGCCACCGTCGCGGTTGCCTTTGTAGCCACCGCCGTAGCCGCTGCCACCCTCACGACGCTCGCCGCCGCCAAAGCTGCCACCACTGCGGTTGCCGCCTTTGTAGCCGCCGCCGTAGCTGCTGCCGCCTTCACGACGCTCGCCGCCGTTGAAGGGACGACGCTCACGGTCGCCGCCGAAGCCGCCGGGACCACCACCGCCCATGCGGTTGAAGCCTTCTTCTTTAGCTGCGCCTTCCTGCACGGGAGTGGCGATGCTGAAGCTAACCGGAGTGCCCTGGATGCTGGTGCGGCCCAGTTTGCTCACAATCTCATCGGCGTATTCCGACGGTACTTCCACAAAGCTAAACTTGTCGTAGAGGGCGATATCGCCCACTTTGGCACCGGTCAGGTTGCTCGATTCCGAAATCAGGTCCACGATGTCGCGGGGATGAATCCGGTCTTTCTTGCCCATGGTCACGAACAGACGGGTGAAACCGGCGCGCGCTTGGCCGGCGGCCTTGCTGGCGTCGAGGCTCTGCTGAGCACTCTTGTCCTCTTTCATGGTCATTTTCAGCAGCGCAGCGGCGATGTCGAGCGAGGTCATTTCCTCACCCTGGTCGAGCAGGCGCTGCACGCGACCCACGTATTTCTCCAGGTTGCCCTTCTCCACGATTTCCTTAATCTGGTTCAGGAACAGCGTGGTTTTCACCTCCGATACATCGGCGAACGACGGCACCTGCTCCAGTTTAATCTGGGCCTTGGTGAAGCGCATGATGTCGCGCAGCTTATAAATGTCGCGGCCGCTCACAAACGTGAAGGCTTTGCCACTCTTGCCAGCGCGGCCCGTGCGGCCGATGCGGTGTACGTAATATTCTTCGTCGGCCGGCAGGTCGTAGTTTACTACGGCTTCCACGTTGTCCACGTCGATACCGCGGGCAGCTACGTCGGTAGCAACAAGCACTTCGATGGTCGACTTGCGGAATTTATCCAGCGTGTTCTGGCGCTGCTGCTGGCCCATGTCGCCGTGCAGGCCCTCGGCGAAATAGCCTTTGGCTTGCAGGTCGGCCACAATTTCGTCCACCATACGCTTGGTGTTGGCGAAAACGATGGTCGACTTCAGGTTGAACATATCGAGCAAGCGGCTCAGCACGTCCTTTTTCTGGGGGCCGCGCACCTCGTAGTAGCTCTGCTCGATGTTGGTCACCGTCATCGTCTGGTGGTTCACCTTCACTACCTGCGGGTCGCGCTGGTATTTCTTGGTGAGCTCCATGATGGGCTTGCTCATCGTGGCCGAGAAGAACACCGTCTGGCGCTCCTTCGGCATCTTGCTCAGGATGAACTCGATGTCGTCGCGGAATCCCATATCGAGCATTTCGTCGGCTTCATCCAGAATAATTTTGGTGGTGTTTTCCAGCTTCAGGGTGCCACGCTCGATGTGGTCCATAATGCGGCCGGGCGTGCCGATAACAATCTGCACACCACGCTCCAGGGCGCGGAGCTGACGGTCGTAAGGGCTGCCGCCGTAGATGGGAACTACCATCAGGCCACGCTTATACTTGCCCAGTTTCTGGATTTCGCCCGAAACCTGCACCGCGAGTTCGCGGGTGGGGCAGAGCACCAATACCTGCACGTCCTTGCTCTCGGTATCGATGTTATCGATGGCGGGAATGGAGAAGGCAGCGGTTTTGCCGGTACCCGTCTGGGCCTGGCCGATAACGTCTTTGCCGGCGAGCAGCACGGGAATAGCAGCAGCCTGAATGGCCGAGGCTTCCTCGTAGCCCATCTCGGTGATGGCGCGTTGTACTTCCTCGGAGAGGTTCAGTTCGTCAAAGCGAACCACAATTTTTTCAGCTTCCATGATTGGAGTTGATAAGGGGGAAAAGAGACATAGCTCTGAAAACAGCCGTACTCAGCGACGTTTCCCCTCCTTCTACCTTGTCACAATCAGGCGGGAAAAAACAACCAAAAAACTACGCGGCCAATGCGTTAGCGCCTCTCTCGGGCTTGCGCGGACTTGGGCCGTCCTCAAATGCGGGTGCAAAGGTAGGATTTTTATTTCGGAAAAGCTAATATTCTTCAAAGAACAAGAAACCCGAACGTCATGCAGAGCGCAGCGAAGCATCTTTACCGCTTCGTTGTTAGCCATCCCACGTTTCCAAAGCAATCGGCTTCCACTCAGGATTGAACGCAGCAACAAGCGCGTCTTTCTTAGCACGTGACCATCCTTTCATCACTTTCTCGCGGGCAATGGCTTGAGCAGCATCAGGCAATTGCTCAAAGTAAACCAGCAAATCAGCTTGGTAGCGGCCGGTGAATTTACTGGCATCGCCCCGGCCGGTGCTGTGCTCGTAAAGGCGGCGAGTGAGGTCGTTGGTTACGCCGATGTAGAGAACGGTACGGCCGATATTGGTTAGAATGTAGACGTACATGGCGTAATCAGAATGTTCAACGAAGCGGTAAAGATGCTTCGCTCCGCTCTGCATGACGTTCTGGGTTCGTTCTTTTATTCGTTCTGACTATCGCCCATCGGGCACAAAAAAAGCCCGCCGGAAGGCGGGCTTTCTTATCAAGAACAAAGCTAGGACAGGACTAAACCAGCGTCACTTTCACAGCGTTCGGGCCTTTTTTGCCCTGAGCTACTTCGAATTGAACTTTGTCATTTTCGCGAATCGAGCTTACTTGCAGGTCGCTGATGTGTACGAAAATGTCATCGCCAGTTTCGTCGTTTTTGATGAAACCAAAGCCTTTGGTCTCATTAAAGAATTTTACCGTTCCGGTGGGCATGGTGGTTGTGTTGTGGAGTTTCCCTAAGCTTTTGGGCCACCGTGGCTTGGTTTCTTAGGTTGCGTCAAAGATAGGCATAATTTCCAAATCAGCAAGTCGATAGGTATTTTTTTCATTCGCTACCGACCTTTGCCCGCTCCCCCTCCTACCTATACTGTATGCCCGACGCGCCAGCCCACGCTTTTTCGCACGATTTTAAAGTTCCGGAAAGTGCCATTGATGCGCTAGGCCACGCCAATAACGTGGAATACGTGCGCTGGGTGCAGGACGTGGCGGGCGCGCACTGGCTGGGCATCTGCCCGGCTGAACTGCGCGACCAGATTATCTGGGTGGTGCGCGAGCACCGGATTCGCTACCTGCAATCGGCCTTCGCGGGCGAGACGCTGCGGGCCAGCACCTGGGTGGGCGAAACCAGCGGGGCCACGTCGCTGCGCTACACCCGCCTCACCCGCGCCGCCGATGGCGTGCTGCTGTGCGAGGCGGAAACGACCTGGGTGCTGCTCGACCCCAAGAGCGGCCGGCCGGTGCGCGTGACGGCGGAGATGGTGAGTTGGCTGCTGCCCAAGTGACAACCCATCTTAGACATAAGCAGGGTCTATCTGACTGCTTGTTGTACCGCATTTCATACAGACAAAAACATTGATTACCCAACAATCACCCAAGTCGTAGTCATCGCCAATAGAATCAATAGTTGCATAGCAGGTCATTGGTTGTTTGCACATTGTGCATGATGGAGTTTCCACATTTTCACCAATAGGTTCTCCACCCAATTTATGTCTTGTACCCGCTACTTTATTCCACTTGTGAACAGCAGCAGCTTTTGCTTCTTCTGTATCTGGCGAGGGAATTAATTTAATTTCTGGAATTGTCATTTCAAGATTCGTAACAAGATTATGCCTCCCTCCTTCCGCATCTACTCCTCTTCGGCCGGCTCGGGGAAGACGTACCAATTAACGAAAGAATACCTGCTGCTGGCGCTGGGGGGCGATGACCCGGCGTATTTCAAGCGCGTGCTGGCCATTACGTTTACCAACGATGCGGCGGGGGAAATGAAGCACCGCATTGTGGATGCGCTGCGGAATTTTGCCTACCCCACGGCGGGCAAAACGGATGCGCTGCTGGCCGATATTGCGGCCGAGCTGCAACTGCCGGCGGCGGAAGTGCGGCGGCGGGCGGCGGAAACGTTTCGGCTGGTGCTGTACCACTACGCCGATTTTGGGGTGAGCACGATTGACTCGTTTGTGCAGCGGATTGTGACGGCGTTTACCCGGGAATTGGGTTTGCCGGCCACATTTGAGGTGGAGCTGGACACGGATGCAGTGCTGCAAAGCGCAGTGGCCGCGCTGCTGGACAAGGTGAACCGCGACCCGAACAGCAAGCTGCTGTCGCAGACGCTGGCGGAATATGCGCTGGGGCAGGCCGAGGAAGGCAAAAGCTGGAGCCGCCTGCCGGAGGAGCTGGCCGGGTTTGGCCGGGTGCTGTTTAATGAGACGGTGCAGGAGGCGGTGGCGCAGTTGGACAGATTGAGTCTGGCCGATTTTCGGCGGCTGGACAAGGAGATTCGGGCGCGGCGGGGGGAAATTGAGACTGCCTTTGCGCAGACGCGGGAGGTGGCCCTGGCGGTGATGGAAGCCGCAGGGGCCACGGAAGGTGACTTTTTCCAGGGCAAACGCGGCATTTTTGGCTACGTACAGAAGGGCGTGGATTTGCTGGCGCCCGATGCCGGGCCGAATAGCTACGTGCGCGCTACGCTGGCCGATGACAAATGGTACAGTGGCAAAATCAAGACGGTGGCCGACCGGGAACGGGTGGATGCGGTGAAGGAACCGCTCGGCCAATTGGTGGAGACGCTGGATAAATTACGCGCCGAGTATTTGCCGAATTATGTATTGCTGGCGGCGATGCAACCGTATTTATTTCACGCTTCCTTATTAAGTGAATTAAATAAAATAGTGGAGCAAATTAGCCGCGAGAGAAACGTGGTGTTGATTTCGGAATTTAACCGGCGTATTGCCAGCATTGTGCTCACCGAGCCGGTGCCGTTTTTGTATGAGCGGCTGGGCGAGAAATACGAGCATATTTTGATTGACGAGTTTCAGGATACGTCCGTTTTGCAGTGGAATAACTTGCTGCCGCTGGTGGAAAATACGCTGGCGAATGGGCACTCCAGCTTGGCGGTGGGCGATGCCAAGCAGGCCATTTACCGTTGGCGGGGGGGCGAGATGGAGCAGATTCTCAGGCTGCACCAGGGCAACACGGAGGCGCTGGCGGCGCGGGCCCGCGAGCCGGAGATGCGCGAGCTGCTACGGGGGCGCTATGAGTCATTTCGGGGGAAGCTAGAGCCGCGGGCGTTGCAGGTGAATTACCGGTCGGCGCGGGAGATTATTGATTTTAATAACTCGTTTTTTGAGGCGGTGAGTGGGCGGCACGAGGTGCTGGGGCTGGTGACGGGGATTTATGACGCGCATTTTGGGCAGCAGGTGCCGGAATCGCAGCGAGCGGACCAGCAGGGGCATGTGGAGTTGCTATTCACCCAAAAGGATGCGCCGGCGCTGATTTTCGACCCGGCCGCCGGCGCTTACACCGCCGAGCCCCTCCCCGGCCACGCGGCGGAGGCGCTGCTGGGCTACGATGAAAGCACCTGCTACCTCACCCTACAGCTGGTGGAACAGGCCCTTCGCGACGGCTACGAGTTGCAGGATATTTCGGTGCTGTGCCGCACGCGGGGGGCCAGTAAAATCATTGCCAAGTTCCTGAAAGAGCGGGGCTACGCCATTATTTCGGCCGACTCATTGGCGCTGGAATTTGCGGAGGTGGTGAACTTGCTGGTGAGCATTCTGCGGGTGCTGCACCAGCCGGCCGATACGCTGGCGCGGGCCGAGGCCCTGCTGCTCGTGGACAAGGTGGTGCGCGGGCTGGCCCCCACGCCGGCGCGGGCGCGGCACATTGCGGTAGTGGCGAATGCGGCGGGCGGCACGTCGTTTTTTGAGGAGCTGCGCGACCTGGGCTACGACGTGAACGAGGCCGAAACCGGCAACCTGGGCCTCTACGAGCTGGCCGAGCGGCTGCTGAATCTGTTCGGGCTGCTGGGGCGCAACGGGGAAAGCGAGTACCTGTTCCGCTTCCTCGATTTGACGCTGGAATACAGCTTGAAATTTGGCAACAACCTGGGCAATTTCCTCACGCACTGGGAGGAGCGCAAGGGGCGCATCAGCATCAACGCGCCGGGCGGGCGGGCGGCTATTACCATCACCACGGTGCACAAGGCCAAGGGCTTGGCGTATGGGGTGGTGATTGTGCCGTTTGCCGATTGGAGCCTGGAGCCGCACCGGGGCACGCTGCTGTGGGGGCATCTGGAGGCGGGTCAGAAGCCCATCGAACTGATGCCCGACGTGGCGGTGGTGAGCCTGAGCAAGGGCATTCAGCAGACGGTATTGGGCGGGCAGTACGACGAGGAGCGTGAGAAAACTTTCCTCGAAGGGCTGAACACGCTGTACGTGGCCTTCACCCGGCCGCGCCACCGCCTCTACGTCATCAGCAAGCGGCCGGAAGAGAAGAAAACCACCAAAACCGATGAGTTGGACGCCGCCGCGCCCACCACGGCCGCCCGCACCGTGGCCGACCTGCTCCACGGCTACCTGCTGGGGCGCGGCGAGTGGCAGGACGAACAGGTGTCTTTCGTAGTATCGAAAGGCTCGTTGGCGGCGGAGAAAAAGGCCGGCAGCGCCCCAATGGCGGCTACCTACGAGCTAACGAACCTGGCCGCCGCGCCCTGGGAGGAGCGCCTGAAGCTGCGCCGCCACGCCACCACGCTCTTCGATTTTGACGAGCAAAAGGCCCAGGGCGAGTGGAACCGCAAGCTGCACTTTGCCCTGCGCCGCCTGCTCACGGCCGCCGATGTGGGCCGGGTGGCCAGCCAACTCGTAGCCGAGGGCATCCTCAGCGCCAAGGAGCGGCCCGCGCTGGTGGAGAGCCTGGAGCAACTAGTGAGCGACCCGCGCCTGGCCCCCTACTTCGCCCCGCACCTGAGCGTGGAAACGGAGCGCGAAATCCTGGTGGGCGGCGTGAAGCTGCGCGACTACAAGCCCGACCGCGTGGTGCTCGAACCCTCCCTCGAAGCCCACCACCGCCTGGGCGGTCGCGTCACGCTGCTCGATTTCCGCCTGCCCCCGCCGCAGGAGAAACACCAGCGTCTGCTGCGGAATTACGCCACGCTATTCGAGCAATTGGGGTACGCGGAGGTGCGCGGGGTTATTTATTATTTCGGGACGGGAGAAGTGGTGGAGATGTGAGGAGGTTTAATCTAACTTCGTTTTTCACATACATCAAGAAATCTAATGAAAGTAAAATTCGCCTTGCTGTATCTATTTCTTGTATACAGCTTTAATGGTCATGCCCAAAACAGACCGTTAGCAACTTATACTATTCGCTCAAAAAACTATGACGACATAGATGTTGCGATGAAGAACATCATAGCTGGAAAGCTAGTAGAAATAAACCAGCGGCGATGGGCTGAAATTGAACAGTCAATAGCGGCAAAATCGGGAGGCATCGTGATTAACAAGGAATTCTTTGAGAAGAATAATTACGAAATTGATGGCAGAGGCAGAAGTCTGTTTATACTTTTTGATAAAGTGAGTACTACATTTTACGCAATACAAATCATGAATTGTGTAAATACTTCTCCAAGCTCCAAATTGAGGTGGGGCTGTGAGTTGGGAATAACGAATGTGGTTTTTGATGATGGACGAACTGATTACACAGTAAAAAGCAAAAATGAAGTTGATGCTGCTTTAAGACGGTTTAAAAAAGATATTCTACCTCGTTTGAAATCATTGATGCATTGACCTAGTAGCATCAAACCCTATTCATCTACTGGCGCGCGTCTGCGGGGTTATCGGATTTGAGTAAGGGTTTCGCTGTCCCCCTTCCTGAACCCTCGGCTACTCCAGTAGCCGGGGGTTCGCCTTTTTAGTGGCAACCGCTGGCCGGGGACTACCTACGCGTGGGGCGAAGATAGGCGGGCGGGCCACCCGGCCCGGAAAAATGCTCGACGGCCCTTGTCACCTTGAGTTGGGAGCCGTCGAGCAGCGCGGGAGCACCCGGCGCGAGGTGACAAGGGCTGTTGAGCGCCGCGACGGGCCATATCACCACGCGCCCGTGGCCGTTGAGCGCCGCGACGGCCACGGGCACCACCCGCCGAAAGCCGTTGAGCACCGCGCCGGCTCCCGGCTCCTGGCCGCCGACGCCAGCGCGGAAAATGGGGGCTTACCAAAATTTTACGCACCTTAGCCGGGCCGTAACTCTGCGGTGCCTTTCATCCCTCATTTTTACCTGTTTACCTCATGGCAGACCAATCTACCACGCCCGTTTCGGCCGGTGCCTCCACCCCCACTTCTACCGCCGATGCGGTGGTGAACCCCAAATTACTCATCCCCAAAAAAGACGGCCCGCTGGCCGAGGTGGGCCGGCTCGCGGCCGAGGCCTGGGGCAAGGAACCCTGGTTTGTGCTGCGCTGGAAAAGCCAGGCCGACTTTGCCACGCTGGCCGCCGAATTTGGCGCGGCTATCACCGACAAGCGCAGCGCCGCCGCCGCCCGCACCCCGCAAAGCCAGCGCCTACAGGAGCTCGACGACCAGTTTGACGAGGGCCTGCGCATTCTGAAAAAATACATCAACGAAGACAGCGGCTACGACAAGGCCCGCACCGATGCCCGCCTGCCCGGCTTCGGGCTGATAACGCGCAAAAGCCGCGGCTTCGCCCTGAGCGAAGACCGCAACGAGCGCCTCGTGGCCCTGCGCGACATGCTGATACCCGCCGTAGCCGGCGCGCCCTTCGCCGCCCGCGATTATGGCGCAGGGTTCTGGCAAACCCGCTTCGATGAATACAAAAAGCTACTGGACCAGACCGGCGGTCTGGCCGGCAAAGTCAGCAAGTCGGTGAGCCAGAAAGACACCGCCAAGCTGGAGCTGCGCAAGGTGCTGCAAGCCGTGGTGTATGCGCTGAAGGCCAATTTCCCGGAGACGTTTGAGGCGGAACTGCGGAGCTGGGGCTTCCGGAAGGAAAGCTATTAGTACAGGTTTTTAGGCGTTATTATAGAACGTCATGCCGAGCGCAGCGAAGCATCTTTACCGCCACCAGTATACCCTTTCGATTAGGTTAGCGGTGGCGGGCAAGATGCTTCGTTGCGCTCGGCATGACGTTCTTTTTTGTCGTTCATAGTCCGCGCTACGCCGACCTTTGCCCCCATGCACACCCTTGCCCAACTGCGTGCCGGCCAGCTCCACGGCCTCACGCGCTTAGATTTAGCCGAAGGCCTCACCGAATTTCCCCGCGAAATCTTCGCCCTGGCCGATACGCTCGAAGTCCTCAACCTGACCGGCAACGCGCTGTCGTCTTTGCCCGATGATTTGGGCCGGCTGCATAAGTTGGAGGTGCTGTTTTGCTCCGATAATCAGTTCACCGAAGTGCCCGCCGTGCTGGGCCAGTGCCCCCGGCTGCAAATGGTGGGCTTCAAGGCCAACCAGATACGGACGCTGCCAGCGGCGGCCCTCACCCCGGCCCTGCGCTGGCTCATTCTCACCGATAACCAGCTGGAAGCATTGCCCGCCGAAATCGGCCGCTGCCAGCACCTGCAAAAGCTGATGCTGGCCGGCAACCAGCTGCGGGAATTGCCCGCAACCCTGGCCCACTGCACCAACCTGGAGCTGCTGCGCATCGCCGCCAACCGCCTCACCGCGCTGCCGACGTGGCTGCTGGCCCTGCCGCGCCTCTCGTGGCTGGCCTACGCCGGCAACCCCTTCAGCGCGGCCATTGAGGCCCGCGTGGAGGCGCGGCAGCTCATCGGCCCCATCGCCTGGAGCACCCTGACGGTGGAAGAAAAGCTGGGCGAAGGCGCTTCCGGCATCATTTACCGCGCCCGCCGCGAGCAGCCCAATGTGGAGGACACCGAGGTGGCCGTAAAGCTCTTCAAAGGCGCCGTGACCAGCGACGGCCTGCCCCACTGCGAGATGCTGGCCTGCCTGCTGGCCGGCGCGCACCCCAATCTGATTGCGGTGGAAGGCAAGCTGAGCGGCCACCCCGCCGGAGCCGAAGGCCTGGTGCTGGAGCTGATTGACGAGGCTTTCGGCAACCTGGCCGGCCCGCCCAGCCTGGCCACCTGCACCCGCGACGTGTACGCGCCCGGCACCTCGTTCAGCCTCGAAACCGCTTTAGCTATTGCTTCAGGCATTGCCGCCGCCGCCGGGCATTTGCACGATGAGGGCATCATGCACGGCGATTTATACGCCCACAACATTCTGACAACCCGTGAAGGCAATGCCCTACTGGGCGACTTCGGGGCCGCCAGTTTCTTCAATTCCGAGGATGCGGCCACGGCCCAGGCCTTGCAGCGGCTGGAGGTGCGGGCCTTCGGCTGCCTGCTGGAAGAATTGCTGACGCATTGCGATGAGGCCGATAAGGCCCCGGCGGCGGTTGCGGCGCTCTGGGATTTGCAGCGGCGCTGCGTGCAGCCGGAAGTGGCGGGCCGGCCGCTGTTTGCGGAGATTGAACGGGTGCTGGCCGGGTTGTAGCGCGGACTTTTAGTCCGCGAGTGCGTGGTGTATACGCGGACTAAAAGTCCGCGCTACAGCTACTCCGCCAGCCGCTGGTAGCGGATGCGCGGCTGCACGCTGCTCGTATCCACGTAGAAGGCGAAGCTGGTTTCAGCACTGTTGATTTCGAAGCGCACCTCGGCCAGCTTTTTTGGCGGTGTGAAGCGCGGCATGGCGGCAAAGCGCATCTCCACGGGCACGCCCGTGCCGCCCAGCGGCAGCAGGTAGAGGCCGCGCTTGTCATCGAGCAGGTACTGCGTGGCGGTGGCCTTCAATTGGTAGCTGGGAATGGTGTAGCCCATTTCCTCGTAGTAGCCGTTGTAGTGGAAGCGGCGCAGCACGCGCCCGGTGCGGATGTTGCGCACGAAGGCATTGGGCGCGCGTAGCTGCTGCACAGTGGGCGTGCGGCCGTAGCCCTCCATGCCATCGGCAAAGCGAATGGGATGGGCCTTGCCGGGCGCGTACACCACCAGCACGGTGCTGTCGCTGAGGAAGGACGCGCCCACCAGCTCGGCATCGGGCCGCTCTAAGCGCATGGGCGGACGGCCGGGCCGCAGCAGCTCCGACGCCGTGAGCAGGGCCGAGCCGTTGGGCGAGAGCGCGGGCTCGGCCTCGGGGCCGCCGCCGGGGCCCCGGCCTTCGCTCAGGCGCAGCACGTTGCCGGCCAGGTCCAGCATGAGCACCACCTGGCCGCCCACATCGCTGTCGGGCACCATGAAATCGAGGGTGAAAACCAGCGCGCCCAGCGGCCGGCTATAGCCCAGAAACTGCGGCAGGTAGGCCTCGCTCTCGGTCACGATATCAGCCCCGGCCTTCTTGAAAAACGCGCCCTTGCGCAGCTTGCGGCTGAAAATCTGCCGGCCCGACTTCTCGCGCAGCGTCACGGTATAGTAGCCCTCGAAGCCGCGCACGCGCTTGAAGCGGCCGGGCGTTTCCTCGTAGGAAGCCGTGAGGCGGTGGGTCGAATCGGTTTCGGCGGCCAGCAGCAGGTGGTAGGGCTGGCCGTTGAGCATCACCAGCGTATCGGCCGCAACGGGCGGAGCCCAGCCGGGGATTTCGGGCGGCGGCTTGGGCTTGGCCACGGGCGGCTGGGCGGCGGGCGGCGGTTCCGGCAGCGGCGCAGGCGCAACCGCCACGCTGGGCATAGCCCGCGCATCCGACCTCGTAGAATGGAGCTTCTGCTCGCAGCCCGCCAGCAGTGCCAGCAGCCCGACGGCAACTATATTGCGCATTATTTTGAGAGCCAGCCGTTGGCGTCGAGCCAGTTGCGCAGGCGGTCCGTCCAGAGGTCTTTGGTGGTTTTATTGTTGAGCCCGAAGCCGTGGCCGCCCTTTGGGTAGAGGTGCATTTCGGCCGGCACGCCGTGGCGCAGGCAGGCCTGGTAGAACACGATGCTGTTATTGACAGGCACCGTTTTATCGTCCTGAGCGTGTACCAGGAAGGTGGGCGGCGTCTGGGCCGTCACCTGCAATTCGTTGGAATACTGCCGGATTTGCGCGGCCGACGGGGTTTTGCCCAGCAGGTTATCGCGCGAGCCCGTGTGCTTGAGCGTGTCGCTGAAACTGATAACCGGGTACATGAGCACCAGAAACGCGGGCCGCACCGAAGCCGGCCCCACATTATCGCCCACCGGCCGGGCAAACTGGGTGCCCGCCCACGCCGCCAGGTGCCCGCCTGCCGAAAAGCCCATCAGGCCAATGCGCTCGGGGTTGACATTGTATTTAGCCGCCTGCTGGCGCACGAGGCGCAGCGCCTGCTGGGCATCGAGCAGCGGGGCAATGGACTTGTCGACCTGGCTTTCGTCGTTGGGCAGGCGGTATTTCAGCACGAAGGCCGTCACGCCGAACTCGTTCAGGCGCTTGGCCACGTCGTAGCCCTCGCTATCGATGGAAAGCCGGGTGTAGCCGCCGCCGGGGCAGATGATAACCGCCGTGCCATTGGCCGTACCCGCCGCCGGCAGAAAGGCCGTGAGGTTGGGCTGCACCACGTTGGAAATCCGCACGCCGCCGTTGGCTAGCGTGACGCTGGTTTCCTGCACCGCGCTGGGCTGGGAATCGGGCACAGTACCCGTGTAAATCGGGAATGTCTGCTGTGCGAGCAAGCGCCCGGAAGCCAGCAGCAGAAGCCCCATAAACGCAATAGTAGCGGTTGTTTTCATAGAATAGAGGATTGTACGCAAAAGTACGGCATCCGGCCATATGGTGGCATTATTAAACAAGCACATGGTATTATCAGATGAAATTTCTGCAAAGCGCAACCTAAGTTGAATCATTCCGTACCGTCGGCGGTCTTTAGGCCATGCGCAAGACCACTCTGCTGGCCGCCGCCGCCCTGCTGGGCAGCCCCGGCCTCACCCTGGCCCAGAACACGCCGGACGAAAACAACCCCAACGTGGACGCTCCGTTCGTGCGAAACATTCGCGCCGACCGCCCCGGCCAAACCATCACCGCTCAGGTGCTCCGCCCCGGCCGCCTGCAGCTCGAAACGGGCTTCCAGCGCCAGTTTGGCGGCGTGGGCTTGGCCCAGAGCCTGAGCGCGGCCACGCTGCGCATCGGCTTCTTCAACAGCATGGAGCTGCGCGTGAGCCAGCCCTACTTCCACAACGGCCCGTCGCGGGTGACGGAGGCCGGCCGCGTCGATTCCAGCGGCTGGGCCCCGGTGGTGGTGGGCGCGAAGTTCATGATTTCGCCTAACTACGACACCCGCACGCAAGTCGCTATTCTGGTAGAGTCGGCGGTGCCGGGCTCCGGCAGCGCGGGCCTGCGTGGCACCACCTGGGGTCCCGGCGGCCGCCTGCTGGTGAGCGAGCAGTTGGGCGAGCGGTTTGGGCTGGAAGCCAACTTCGGCTTCAGCCAACGCGGCCTCACCACCAAGGACATTGAAAAAGGCCAGTTTCTGGGCACGCTGGCCCTGAATGGCCCCCTGAGCGAGAAGGCCGGTTTCTTCGTGGAAGCCTACGGCTACGGCCGCCAGACTATGACCGCCGGTACCACGGCGGGGCTGTATTTCCGCCCCATTCCAGCCATGCGCCTCGACATCACGGCCGGGCAGGCAGTGAGCGGGCTGGCCGCCGGCACCTCCACGCTGGGGGCCGGGCTCACGTTCAAAGTGGGCAAGTAGGGCGGCTAGCGCGAACCACGCTAAAACAACGTTCAGCAAAAAGCCTGCGTAGTAACGCAGGCTTTTTACGTAAAATCAGCTTCTTAACTTGTTTGCTATGCGTCTCTCCTTTTTTCTGCTGACCCTGCTGGTTGCGGGTTGCCAAACCCGCCCACCTCAGGAAACTGCGGCATCGTCCCCACGCGCTCGCGTGGCGCCCGATGCCCAGCTGCGCGAAACCCGCTGGGTGCCGCGCCAGTTGGCCGGCCAGCTAGTGGCCGTGCCGGCCGACTCCCAAGAGCCTTACCTGCTGCTCCGTGCCGACGGCACGGCCGAGGGAAACGGCAGCTGCAACCGCTTCCGGGGCACTTTCTTCAGCGAAAAACCCGGCGAGTTGAAATTCAGCCCGCTGATGAGTACCCGCATGGCCTGCGCGGCCATTGCCATCGAGAACGAATTTACCAAAGCTCTGGGACAGTCGAACAGCTACCGAATCAGCGGCGACACATTGCTGCTATTCAACGCCACGAGCACACCGGTAGCGCGGCTGGAAGCGGTGTATTTGCGGTAGTCAGCGCAGTCGCTTTGTTGCCATTAATGGAGCACGCCCCTACTACTTAGCCGCCAGCCGAGCATCTATGCGCTGTACCAAAGCTCCAACCTCCGCATCGGTGCGGGCTTTGGATTTGTCCTGCGCTTCGGCTGTTACGGCGGTGGCTTGGCGCTGGGCTATGGTGGCCAGTATGCTGGCCTTGTTGCCTTTCACAGGCACATAGGTGCCATCGGCCCAGCGCAAATAGTATTGCGTCGCTGTCTGATAGGCATCCGTGGGAGCACCGCTGGAGTAAGCAGGGTCGGGCTTTTCACTGAAAACCGTTTTGCGCTGAAATTTTAGCAGCCGCAATTCTTTTCCCATGGATAAATCTTCGGCGTAGGCCACGGGCACATCGGGCACAAGGCTGCTCGGCAACAGCTCAAAGTGTCGTTCCATCGGCTTACCATCGGAACCGGTAGGCCGCAATGTGAACCCTTGCAACTTTTCAGGAGTCAAAATAATGGAGTCGCCCTGTGACCGCAAAGCTCGCAGCTGCTGGTTGTAGGCATCGAACTTGAACACTCCGGCCATGGGCTTGGCGGAGGTACTCAGCTGGGCATCGCCCATTGCCCAGCCGGGGAAGAGAAATGGAGTGCCGCGCACCTTACGCGCCCGGGTATCAAACCCCAGCACGTCGCCATCATTGGCACCGTTAATAGCCGTCATTTTATTGACGAGAGCCGCTTCGGCTATCGCATCTTTCACCGCTTTTTCACGGGCGATGGTGGAGGCAGTTTGGGCAGATGGCAGCACAACGGTCTGGGCAACGGCAGGAGCCGCAACGCAACCAAAGCCAGCTAATAGCAAAAGGAAGGGGCGCATGGGGGTAAATGAGGAAAGGAAGGTGAATGTGTAGCGCAATATAGCTGGCAGGTCCTTACCCCAACGTCAGCACCAAATCATCGGCCGAAACGCGGGTGCCTTCGGGCAGCACCACGTCGGCCACGGTCAGGTCCTGCGGGGCGGTGATGGTGGTTTCCATCTTCATGGCTTCGATGACGAAGAGCGGGGTATTTTTGGGCGCGGCCTGGCCCGGCTTCACCAGCACTTTGCTGAGCATGCCTTGCAGCGGCGCGCCCATCTGGTGCGGGTTGGCTTTATCGACTTTGGCGTTGCTGATTTTAGTGACGGCCACCGACTGGTCGCGCACCTGCAGGTTGCGAGTCTGGCCATTCAGGGTGAAGAAGATGGTGCGGCAGCCTTCCTCGTTAATATCGCCCACCGATTCGAGGCGCACGATTACCGACTTGCCCCGGGCAATTTCAATGATGGTTTCCTCGCCCGATTTTAGGCCGTAGAAGAAGGTGGAAGTGGGCACCTTGCTCACGTTGCCGAACTTCTGGCGGAATGCCCAGTATTCCTCAAACACCTTGGGGTAGAGCAGCGACGAGAGCATATCCGTGAACTTCGCGCCGGCAAATTTCTCCTGGAATGCCGGCCATTCCTTGTCGAAATCGATGGGCGCGAGGTGCTCGTTGGGCCGGTCGGTGAACGGGGTTTCGTTCTTCAGAATCAGCTTTTGCAGCTCGGCGGGCCAGCCGCCTTCGGGCTGGCCAATGTCGCCCCGGAATAGCTCGCGCACCGACTCGGGGAAGTTCAGGCTCTCGCCTTTTTCCATCACATCCTGCGGCGTGAGGCTGTTGCTCACCATGAATAATGCCATGTCGCCCACCACTTTAGAGCTGGGCGTCACCTTCACGATGTCGCCAAACATCATGTTCACGTCGGCGAAACGCTGCTTCACTTCCTCGAACTTATCGAGCAGGCCCAGCGAGGCCGCCTGCGGGCGCAGGTTGGAATACTGCCCGCCGGGAATCTCATGCTGAAACACCTCCGAAGTGCCGGCTTTCAGGCCCGACTCAAACGGGTAGTACATCTCGCGCACAGCCTCCCAGTAGTTGCTGAACTCGTTGAGAGAATGCTGGTTGAACTCGCGATGGCGCGGCGTACCCCGGAACATTTCGACCACCGAATTGAAGTTGGGCTGCGAGGTGAGGCCCGAGAGCGAGCCAATGGCCACGTCGATAACGTTGACGCCGGCCTCCACGGCTTTGGCGTAAGTAGCGGGCTGTAGCGAAGACGTGTCGTGGGTGTGCAGGTGGATGGGTATTTTCACCGTATTGCGCAGTCCCTCAATCAATTCGGTGGCGGCGTAGGGCTTGAGCAGGCCGGCCATATCCTTGATGCAGAGGATGTGTGCGCCGGCATCTTCGAGCTGCTTGGCCAGCTTGAGGTAGTAGTCGAGGGTGTATTTGGTGCGGTTCGGGTCCATGATGTCCCCGGTGTAGCAGATGCTGGCTTCGGCCAGGCGGTTGGTTTTGTTGCGCACGAAACCGATGCAGGATTCCATGCCCTTCATCCAGTTCAGCGAGTCGAAAATGCGGAATACGTCGACGCCGGTTTCGGCCGCCTGCTGCACGAACCGCTCCGTCAGGTTATCCGGATAAGCCTTGTAGCCCACGCCGTTGGCTCCGCGAATGAGCATTTGCAACAGGATATTCGGGATGGCTTCGCGCAGCTTGGCGAGGCGCTCCCAGGGGTCTTCGTGCAGGAAGCGCAGGGCCACGTCGAAGGTGGCCCCGCCCCAGACTTCGAGGGAGAAGGTTTGGGGGTGCTGCTGGGCGTAGGCGCGGGCCACTTTCAGCATATCCCAGGTGCGCATACGGGTGGCCAGCAGGCTCTGGTGGGCGTCGCGCAGGGTGGTGTCGGTGTAGTGAATGAGCGGCTCGTTGCGCAGCCATTCGGCGAATTTTTCGGGGCCGAGCTCGTCCAGTTTCTGCTTGGTACCGGGGGCGGGCTCGGTGTATTCGAAGTGCGGGATGTGCGGGCGGCGCGGGTTGGCGCGCGGGTCGAGCAGGTTGCGCACGTCGGGGTTGCCGTTCACTACCGTCTCGCCGATGAAGCCGAGCAGGCGCGTGGCCCGGTCCTGTCGGGTTTCGAACTGAAATAATTCGGGGTGGTCCTTGATGAAATCGACGGTGGCGTGGCCGGTCTGGAATTCCTCGTTGCCGACGATATTCTTCAGAAACGGAATGTTGGTTTTCACCCCGCGTATGCGGAATTCATCCAGTGCGCGCAGCATTTTCTGGGCCGCGCCGTGCAGCGTGGGCGCGTGGGCCGAGATTTTGACCAGCAGCGAATCGAAAAACGGCGACACCACCGCGCCCTGGTACACCGAGCCTTCGTCGAGCCGGATGCCGAAGCCGCCGGCCGAGCGGTAGGCCACGATGGTGCCGTAATCGGGCTTGAAGTCGTTGGCGGGGTTTTCAGTGGTCACACGGCACTGCACCGCGAAGCCGGCGCGCAGCGGCACTACGTCGGCCCCAAGGCCTATTTCAGGGTCGCTGAGCTTGTAATTGGCGGCGATGTAAATCTGGGTTTTAATCAAATCCACGCCCGTAATCATCTCGGTCACCGTGTGTTCAACCTGAATACGCGGGTTCACTTCGATGAAGTAAATCCGGTCCTGCTCGGGGTTCACCAGGAATTCCACGGTGCCCACGTTGTCGTAGCCCACGGCCCGGCCGATGCGCAGAGCGTACTCATATAAGAGGTGGCGCTGGTGGTCGGGCAGGTTCATGGCGGGCGCTACTTCCACCACTTTCTGGAAGCGGCGCTGCACCGAGCAGTCGCGCTCATATAAGTGCACGAGGTTGCCGTGGTGGTCGCCTACTAATTGAACCTCAATGTGCTTGGGGCGCTCCACGAATTTCTCCAGGAATACCGTGTCGTCGCCGAAAGCATTCAGGGCCTCGTTCCGCGCCTCAAAAAAGCCCTTCTCCATCTGCTCATCATCGCGAATGATGCGCATACCGCGCCCGCCGCCGCCGCTGGCCGCCTTCAGCATCACGGGGTAGCCGATGCGGTTAGCCTCAGCTTTGGCGGTTTCGAAGTCGACCAAGTCGGCTTCGCTGCTCTCGATTTGGGGCACCTGACACTGCTGGGCCACTTCCTTGGCGCGCACTTTGTCGCCGAGGGCTTCCATTACTTCGGGGCGCGGGCCGACGAAAATGATGCCTTCCTCGGCGCAGCGGCGCGAGAGGGTGGCATTTTCCGAGAGGAAGCCGTAGCCGGGATGGATGGCGTTGACGCCGTTTTCTTTGGCGATGCGGATGATGCCCTCGATGTCGAGATACGGCTTCAGCGGCTCGTCGTCGCGGCCGATTTGGTAGGCTTCATCAGCCTTGTAGCGGTGCTGCGAGTACCGGTCCTCGTAGGTGTACACGGCCACCGTGGGGATGTTGAGCTCGGTGGCGGCGCGCATCACGCGAATGGCAATTTCGCCACGGTTGGCGACCAGGAGTTTGGTTATGTTCATAGAAGCAGTGGGTGATAGGCGCGATACGGCGAATGTAGGGGAAAGGCTGCTGCAATACCATATTTCCCTGCAATTCCCCAACGAAGCCCGTTGCGAACACCCGCTTCAGGTTGGGGGTTGAACGTTATATTTGGCTGGCCCTGGCGCTACCTCCGCCAGTCCTTCCTCCACTCCATGAAACGTAACTACTATTTGCTGGCCGCCCTGCTGAGCGGCCCGGCGCAGGCGCAGTCCGCGGCTCCTGGTTCAGCTACGTCGGTTCCGCCCCCGGCCAATGCGTGGTATATCGGGCTGGGCGTGGGCAATGGGCTGGAGATGCACAGCGGGTACAAGGCTCCGCACTGGCTGGCCTATGGGCGGCTGCGCGGCAAATGGTGGGGACCGGATAAGGAGCCGAAAGCCCACTTGTTCGGCGACGATGTCAACACCAATTCCCAGCAAACGGAAGCGGCGGTGCTGCTGGGCATTCCGCTGGCGGCGGGCCGGTCCTACTTCTACGCCGCGGCGGGCGTGGCCTACGTGAGCGGGCGGCAGCTGGGTGAGTATCGCTATAGCCTGCGCAAAAGCGGCCTGCTCTCCTCCGATGCCACGCATTATTACGCCTACCGCGACTACCAGGCCATCGGCCTGCCGCTGGAAGTGGGCTGGCAGTCGACGGCTTACGCCGACGGCAATGCCCGGTTTGGGCTGGTTGGGCAGGCCAATCTGAACCCGGAACACTCGGTTTTCTGCCTTTTGGGCACTGTTTCAGTCTTGCTTTCACCATTGCACCGCTCGGGCCAGTAGCCGGCGCACCTGTTTTTACTGCTGCCATGACCACTCGTTTTCCGATTTTCATGCTTGCGCTGGGCGGCCTGGCCAGCTGCACCCTCACGGCCGATGACGTAGAGCCGGCGTTGCCCAGCGTACCGGTTTTCCAAACCAATACCGTGGCGTACCAACTCAACAGCTTGCCCGTGGTAGCGCATAATTACGGCTCGCTGATTTCTGCTGTTTTCTCATTTGGCAGCCGGTCGCGGCCGGTCGACGGCTTTTTATACCCCGACAGCACGTTAGTAATCGGTTCAGTAGATGACCAGAACTATATCGGACCCGGCGCGGTGCAACACGGGCTAGAATGGCAATTGCTGCATTTCCGAGGCGTGGGGCGCTACGTAGCAGTGCCCGGCCACACGTTTTTGCAGGTTGATACCCGCGACGCAGCCAACAAGGAATGGATAAACGGCCCCCGCCAGCCCCTGGCCGCCCAGCCGGCCACTGAGGTCGTCGTGACGGCCTGGGACCCAACTACCCAGCACATCAGCGGCACCTTCAGCATGCGCTTTGCGGCGGTCGGCAGCGCGCCCGACGCCGACCTCCGGGACGGCCGGTTCGACCTGACGCTGGGCCGCTAACTGCGCCAGTCCCAAACCTTCGGGGCAAATAGTGGGTTAGCGAGGCATTCCTGCCCTTAGCTTTCTTCTATGGATTTTGCCCAGAAAAACATCCTCATCATCGGCGCTTCGTCGGGCATTGGCCTGGCAACGGCCACGCTGCTCAGCGGCCTCGGGGTCAACCTGTTCACGGCCTCGCGCCACCGCTCGCCGGAACTGCAGGCCCTGAACACCACGCATTTTGACTACGATGCCACGCAGGCCGTGGGGCCGACCTTCGACGGCTTGCCCGAGGTACTACACGGCGTGGTATACTGCCCCGGCAGTATCAAGCTGCGCCCGTTTGAACGCATCCCCGTGGAAGATTTCCAGGCCGATTTCGACCTGAACGTGCTGGGAGCCGTGCGCGTCATCCAGGCCACCATCAAGCGGCTGAAAAAAGCCGAAGGCACGGCTTCCATCGTGCTGTTCAGCACCGTGGCGGCCGATACGGGCATGAGCTTCCATGCCAGCATTGCCACCGCCAAGGCGGCCGTGGAAGGCCTCACCCGCGCCCTGGCCGCCGAGTACGCTGCTAGTGGCGTGCGCGTGAACTGCATCGCGCCCTCGCTCACCAACACGCCGCTGGCCGCCGCCTTGCTCAACTCGCCCGAGAAGGTGGAGGCCGGCGGCAAGCGCCACCCCTTGCAGCGCATCGGCCAGCCCGAGGATTTGGCCTACACGGCCTCGTTTCTACTGTCGGACCACAGCTCGTTCGTGACTGGTCAGGTAATGGCCGTGGATGGCGGCATGGGGAAATTGAAGTAGATAACAGGCATGAAAATCTGCATCTTCTGGCACCGGCGTGACCTGCGCATTCATGACAATGCGGGCTTGGCGGCGGCACTGGCCAGCGGGCTGCCCGTGCTGCCGCTGTTCATTTACGACAAGGAAATCCTGGACCACCTGCCCGAGAAAGCCGATGCCCGGCTCACCTTCATTCATGATGAAGCGGAGAAAATAGCCCAAGAAACCGAAGCAGCCGGCGGCACATTTCTGGCCCGCTATGGGCAGCCGCTGGCTGTGCTGGAGCAGCTGCTGAAAGACTTCGACGTGGCCGCCGTGCATACCAACGAAGACTACGAGCCCTACGCCACCAAGCGCGACACCGCTGTAGCCGCCATGCTGAAGAAGCACGATGTGGAATTTCACGCTTATAAGGACCAAGTCATCTTCGCCAAAGAGGAGATAATGACCAAATCGGGCACCGTACCCAAGGTTTTCGGGGCTTACCTAAAAGCCTACACGGCGAAGCTCACCGATGAGCTTTTGGAGCCGCACGCTTCTAAAACAGCATTCAAGAAGGCCAATCTGCACCACGTTTCCAAAGAAAAAGCCGGCCCGCGCCCTACGTTGAAAAGCATGGGTTTCGAGCGCAAAGAGCAATACTTCCCGCCGGTGAAGCTGCCGGCTGAGGGCATCGTGCGCAACTACCACAAGACCCGCGACACGCCCGCCAACGAGCACGGCAGCACCCGCGAGTCGCTGAACCTACGTTTTGGCACGCTGAGCGTGCGCGAGGTGATGCGCCAGGCAAAGGAGCTGAACCCAAAGCTACTGGCCGAAATTATCTGGCGCGATTTCTTCATGATGCTGCTCTGGCATTTCCCGAACACCGCCACCGAGAGCTACGACCCCAAGATGCGGCATATTGACTACCGCAACAATGAGGACGAATTCCGGGCTTGGTGCGAGGGCCGCACCGGCTACCCGCTGGTGGATGCCGGCATGCGCGAGCTCAACGAAACCGGCTATATGCCCAACCGCGTGCGGATGACCGTGGCCGGCTTTCTAGTGAAGCACCTGTTCATCGACTGGCGCTGGGGCGAGCGGTATTTTGCCGATAAGCTCCTCGACTACGACATGGCCAACAACGTGGGCAACTGGCAGTGGATGGCCGGCACCGGTGCCACATCAGCCCCGTGGTTCCGGGTGTACAGCCCCGAGAGCCAGCAGGCGCAAGTCGACCCGGAGATGAAGTATATCAAGCGCTGGGTGCCCGAAGTAGGGACTTCAAAATATCCCGCGCCAATTGTGGAGCACAAGTTTGGCCGCGAGCGGGCCGTGGAAGCCATTCGGGCGGCGCGCATCGCGGCCAGCTAAAGCCGAAAAGCTGTTGATTTTTAATGGGCTGACCACCGAACCGCAGGGCCTGCGAAGCGGTTGTAATTCCATGGAAAAGGACCGCATCAAACAAGCCTATCTCGACTTCGTGCTCAACGAAGGCCACCCGCCGCAATCGGTATTCAAGCTCACCCAGCAGCTTGGCCTGAGCGAATCAGAATTTTACCAGAGCTACCCCAACTTCGAGGCCATCGACCGGGAAATCTGGGCCGATTTTGGCCGGCAGGCGCGCGAAACCGCCGCCGCCGAGCCCGTGTGGGAAGGCTACGGCAGCCGCGAAAAGCTGCTGGCGTTCTACTACACGCTGCTCGAAATCCTCAAAAGCAACCGCTCCTACGCCCTGATGAGCCTGCGCCGCTCGCTGCACCGCATCCCGGCGCTGTCGCCCCGCGTGCTCGATGACTTCCGGCAGGACTTTGAATATTTCGTAAGCGACCTGCTTAGTGCTGGCCGCGTAACCGGCGAAATCGCCAACCGCCCGCTGGTGCAGGACGGTTACCCGCGCTTTTTCTGGCAGCAGGCGCTGTTCGTGCTCGGCTACTTTGCCAAGGACGACACCGTGAATTTCGAGCGCACCGATGCTGCCGTGGAAAAGGCTGTGACGCTGAGCTTCGATTTGGTGGGCCGTAATACGATTGATTCGGCCGTGGATTTCGTGCGGTTTTTGGTGCGGAAGTAAATAACAATGGACGAACCCCAAACATCCCTCCCGACCACTAAGGTGGCCCGCGCCGCCCGCTTTGCCAAAACCGGCTTCAACGTCGGCACCAATTACATCAAGCACTACGCCAAGAAGGCCGTCGGCGCGGAATCAACTACTGAGGACCTGCACGCGGCCAACGCCGCCGAGCTCTACGGCACGCTGAGCGAGATGAAAGGGTCCGTGCTGAAAGTGGCCCAGATGCTGGCGATGGAGAAAAACATGCTGCCCTCGGCCTACGCTGAGCAGTTTGCCCAGGCCCAGTATTCGACCCCGCCCCTCTCCGGCCCGTTGGTGGTGAAAGCATTTCGGGATGCGTTCGGGAAGTCGCCGTTTCAGCTTTTTGATGAGTTCGAGCCCGAGGCGCGGCAGGCGGCCAGCATCGGGCAAGTGCACTTTGCCCGCAAGGATGGCAAAGCCCTGGCCGTGAAGGTGCAATACCCCGGCGTGGCCGACAGCATCAAGTCAGATATCCGGCTGGTGAAGCCCATTGCCCTGCGCATCATGGGCCTGAACGAAGCCCAGGTGCGCCCCTACTTGGAGGAAGTCGAAACCCGCCTGCTCGAAGAAACTGACTACAAGCTGGAACTGCGGCGCGGCCAGGAAATTGCGGCCAAATGCCAGAATTTGAAGCACCTGGAGTTCCCGGCTTATTATCCCGAGTATTCCACGGCCCGCATTCTCACCATGGACTGGCTGCCCGGTCAGCACCTCAAGGAGTTTCTGGCCACCAACCCCAGCCAGGAAATCCGCAACCAGATTGGCCAGGCGCTGTGGGATTTCTACCAATTCCAGTTCAACACCCTGCACCAGTTGCACGCCGACCCGCACCCCGGCAATTTCCTGATGCGGGCCGATAACGGCGGCACCCTCGGCGTACTCGATTTTGGCTGCGTGAAGGACGTACCACAGGATGTGTACGAGCTGTTCACCGCCCTGCTGGCCCCCGAAACCTTCTCCGACGAAGCCCGCCTCGAAGCCCTGCTCATCCAGGCCGGCGTGCTCCGCGCTACCGATGCGCCGGCCATGCGGGCGCTCTACCTGCGCACCATGCGGGTGTCGCTGGAGCTGGTGGGCCGCCCCTTCCGTCAGGCCACTTTCGATTTCGGCGACCCGGCCTACATGGCTGCCCTCTACGCCCTCGGCGACGACCTCATGGCCGACCCTGAATTGCGCAAGCAGCGCGAGCCGCGCGGCTCCGAGCATTTTATCTATTTGAACCGGACCTACGTGGGCCTCTTCGCGCTACTCACGGAGCTGGGCGCTTCCATCGAAACCGGGATTCCGGCGTAGCGCGAACCTGTAGCACAAGCTAAAGCATGTGCTACATTTCGACCGTGAACCTCCGAACCGAGCTACTGCGGGAACACTCGGCGCGCCAGACCCAGCGCCTGGCCGACTATGCCTGCGCCCACCCCACGGCCCTGGCCGAGCTGCTCCAGCTGTTCTGGTACGGCGCGGAGCGCGAGCGCCAGCTGGCCGCCGACGTGCTGGGCTGGGTGGGCGAGCGCCGACCCAAGTGGCTGGTGCCCAACCTGCCGGGCCTGCTGGCCGCCGCCCAATCCGGCTCGGAGCAGCACCCGGCCATCCGGCGGGCCGTGGCGCGGGTGTTACAATTCGTGCCAGTGCCCGAAGAATGGCAGGCCCTGGCCTTCGATACCTGCCTGGCCCTGCTGAGGGCTCCCCGTGAGCCGGTCGCCATTCGTGCCTACGCCCTCACGGCGGCCGCCCGACTGGCCGGCCCCTACCCCGAACTGGCCGCCGAAGTTGTGGCTACCGCCGAAACTGCCCTGAGCACCACCAACTCGGCCGCGCTGCGCAGCCGGGCAGCACGCGAATTGCCAAAACTTCGCAATATTTCGCGGGAAGTTTTGCCGGGTTAGCTGTTGGGTAGGCTCATTCGTTTCAATTCTCACCAATTCCCATGAAAAAGTTTCTTACCCTCGGCGCGGCGCTGCTCAGCCTCACCTTCTCGGCTTCGGCCCAAAAGATGGCCAGCTGCTGCGCCCGCCCCGCCGGCAACCTGTCGGCCTCGGCCACCGAGGCCTTCGCCATGCTCGCCACCGACAAGGATTTTTCGGGCGGCCACGACGCGCCCCTGCCCTATTCCTATGCCGGTGAGGGCAAAATGATTGAGTTCAAAACCCCCGATGGCACGCCCGGCCACGGCTTCGAAATCAAAAGCGCCAAGCCCAGCAACAAGTACCTGTTCGTGATTCACGAGTGGTGGGGGCTGAACGACTACATCAAGAAGGAAGCCGCCACCTTCGCCAGCGAAATGCCCGATGTCAACGTCATCGCCGTGGACCTCTACGATGGTAAAATAGCCACCACGCCCGAAGAAGCCGGCAAATACATGGGCGAGGTGAAAACCGAGCGCGCCACGGCCATCCTCAAGGGGGCCCAAATGTATGCCGGCCCCAAGGCGCAACTGGCCAGCATCGGCTGGTGCTTCGGCGGCGGCTGGAGCCTGCAGGAAGCCCTGCTCGGTGGCAAGCAAACCGTGGGCTGCGTGATGTACTACGGTATGCCCGAGAAAGACGTAGCCAAACTCAAAACCCTGAACTCCGACGTGCTGGGCATCTTCGCCAGCCAGGACAAGTGGATTAACCCCGAGGTGGTGGGCCAGTTCAAAAAAGACATGACCGCCGCTGGCAAAAGCGTGACCATCGAGAGCTACGATGCCGACCACGCCTTCGCCAACCCCTCCAACCCCAAATTCAACAAGGAATACGCCGCCAAAGCCCACGGCCAGGCGCTGGCTTACCTGCGCGGCCGCTTCAAATCGAAAGCCTAGTTTTTGGATTTGAAAAGGAAAAGCCTTCCCAATTGGGAAGGCTTTTTTTTGCTACTTTGGTGAGCCTGAACCATCCTCCTCGCGGGCTAAAAGCCCGCGCTACTAAAATTCCCACCGTTATGGCTCCGCTTGCCTCCCTCCTGTCCGAATACGGCGAAAGCCACCAAAACCCCACCAATAAGCTGGTGCACTGGGTATGCGTGCCACTGATTATGTTCTCATTAATTGGCCTGCTGTGGTCGGTGCCAGTGCCGGCGGCTATCCAACACATCAGCCCGTGGCTGAACTGGGGCACGCTGGTGATGGCGCTGGCCCTCATCTATTACGTGCGGCTGAGTGGGCGGCTGGCGCTGGGCATGGTGCTGGTGTGGGTGGCCATGGCGCTGGCCCTGCGCGTGGTGGCGGGCGCGGCGGCGCTGCCGCTGTGGGGTATTTGCCTCATCATTTTTGCGCTGGCCTGGGTGGGCCAGTTCTGGGGCCACAAGGTGGAGGGCAAGAAACCCAGCTTCCTCAAGGACCTGCAGTTTCTGTTGATTGGGCCGCTGTGGCTGCTGCATTTCGTGTATCGCCGGCTGGGTTGGGGATATTGACCAATGGCCAGTTGTTGATGGCGGTAATTTGCGTTAGCGGGCGAATTGGTAGAAGTTTCGTTGCACAAGCGCCGTATCAGCCGGAAGCCGCACCTGCTTACGGATAGAGAAGTGTTGCGCGCTCAACAGCAGTGTTTTGCGGATAACTACCGGACGGTTATCGTCCTGACCAGCGCCTTCGAGCAACAGGCGCAGCGTTTGGCCGGGCAGCCACTGTTTGGCTTTCACGGCGAAGTCGGTGCCGTCCCAGTGCAAGGTGGTGCCGCCGGATGCCACCGTCAGGGTATCGGTGCCAAAAACGTGGGTGTGGTTGGGTTCTTCGTAATCGAATCGGAGGACGAAGCGGTCGGGACGGCTCATTAGCGCCTGCAAGCCGGTATTGAGCACAACCGATTTATGGGAACCATAGTCGAGGTAAGTAAGCGTACCGCGCCAATTTGGAGCAAGCAGAGCCGAGAGTTCGGCAGCTGTTATTCGGGGCGTGGCTTTTGCCTTTACCGCGTAATGCTCATACATGCCGCTGTTATCAGGGCTGACGAAGCGGGCGGAGAAATCTGCGGCAAAGGGCGCGGACAATGCCACAGCTACAAAAAAGGGAAGGAGAGAATATTTCATAAACGGGGGAAGTGGGGTTGGTGAATCGATGCCCCAAAATTCTCCCTGCTCAGCCCCGGTCGCGCTCCAACTTACGGCCTGAGCCGTCCCAATTTATCATTTGGGCCGCGCAATCTCGCCGGGCGTGCGGCCGGTGAGCTTCTTGAAAACCCGGTTGAAAGTAGACTTCGAGTTAAACCCCGACTCCAACGCAATGCCTACCAAGGAGTAATGCGCCAGGCGTGGGTCCTGCAGCTTGCGCTCGGCCTCGGCCACGCGGTAGCGGTTCACGAAGTCGTTGAAGTTCTGCCCGCAGCCGGTGTTGATGACGTGGGAGAGCAGCGAAGTGTTGGTGCGCAGGCGGTGGGCCAGCTCGGCCAGGGTAAGCTCGGGCTCCAGCCAGGGCTGGTCCTCGGCCATCAGGGCGAGCAGCTTGGTGCGCCACGGGTGTAGCTCGGGGGCCAGCGCATCGGCGGTTTCCTCACTTGGTGTAACTGCCCCGGCCAGTCTGGGAGCAACCGCAGCTACTTCGGGAGCTTTTGCCACTTCAGTGGCACTGACAAATGGCAAGTCAGCAGTTGGGGCAGCTTGGGCAGCAGCCTCCCTTAAGGGAATTTCTTCGGCTGTCGTGCCAAGCCCGGTAGTCATTTCGGGAGAAACCAGTGGCCCGGTGCCGAAGGAAATCCCGGCAACGCCAGCCGCCTCGGGCTCAAAGCGCAACGGAGTCATGGCGGCAAAATTGGCCTGTAAGCCCACGATGCTCAGGTAGTAAATCAGCGCGCCATTGGCGAAGTAGGCGTACCAGTAGTCGCCGTAGCCCAGCGGCCCAACGGCCCAGTTCACTACCTCAAAGCCCACCCACAGCACCAAGCCCAGCAGCGCGGCCACCAGCAAATCGCGCAGCCCCCGAAACCGCAGCCGCGCCGTGTCCGAAAAGTTGTCGTCGAGGTAGCGGCGGTAGCGGCGAAAAAGCCGCAGCGTGGCCAGGCCATAGCCAAGCATCAAGGCATAGCCCAGCCACTCGGCGGGTGCACTCAGCATATCGAGGAAGTTAGCCGCCGCGCCTTTGGTACCGAAGTGATAAGGCAGCGCCCAGCCGTGCAAGGCCCGGCCCCAGACCAAATCGTACAGCGCCGCGCCCGCGTACAGGCCCGCAAACAGCAGCCCCGGCAGCAGGTGCCGCCAATGCTTCCGCAGCTCAAATTCCTGGTTGGTGAGGCTGCGGAAGTAAAGGTAAAACGCCGGTCCCCAGGCCAGCCAGGGCTGCCACGGCACGTAGAACATTGCCGTGGAATGGCCGTCGTGGCTGTCGTACCAGCCGGCGTAGCCCAGCATCCACTGCGTCACGGGCAGCACGTTCAGGAACAGCAGCAGCGCCAGCAGCCCATTGGGCAACGCGCCGAAACGGAAGCTCCGAATCAGCAAATGCACCGCCAGCACCAGCCCCGGCACCACAAAAGGCAACAGCAGCGCACTGTGCGCACCAAATTCAAACAGCATGCTGCGAAGCTAGTGCATAGCGCCATGCCTTCGCCATCAGCGACCTTAGCCCAAGGCCAACATGCCAGCCAGTTCGGCCACGCATTCGGTGAGCTGGTCCCAGGCGGGCAACATGAAATACTGATTTTGGTAGCGGGCCCCGGTCACGGGCGTGCGCAATACGGTGGCCAGGTCGAAAGCCGGACGCGGGGTCAACTCGTTCACGCAGTGATGTATTTCGCCGGCCGATGACAGCAGGCCCGCCCCGTAGAGGTGCGGCTTGCCATCGTACTGCACCATGCCAAATTCGGCCGTGAAGAAGTACAGCGCCCATAGCTGCTCCCGCGCCGGCGAGCCCGCCGGCTGGGCCACGTAGGCCTGCCCCAGCTCGTGCAGGAAGTTGGCCAGGCCCTCATCAAGCAGCATGGGCACGTGCCCAAACAGGTCGTGGAACAAGTCCGGCTCGGGGCTGAAATCGAACGCCTGCATGGACCGGATACGGGTCACAATCGGAAACTTGCGCTCGGCCAGCAGGGCGAAAAACGCGGCCGGCTCAAACGGGCGGCCCACCGGGGCCAGCTGCCAGCCAGTTTCGGCCTCCACCGTCGCACTCAGCTCCCGAATGTCGGGGATGGATTCGCGCCGAAAGCCCAGCCGGGTCAATCCTTCCCAAAACGCCGGCACAGCCCGCCGGTGCAGCAGCGCAGTCTGGCGGTCAAACAGCATCTTCCAGATGAGCTGGTCCTGGCTGGTGGCGGCGGCGGGGTTGGACTTGGTAAACATAGCGTAACGAAAAAGGTAAGCGTGGTTAAAACGGGGCGAAAAAAAAGCCCGATATCCTGGCGGATTCGGGCTTTTGAAGGTTTCTAGAGAAAGTCGGGTTTCATGCCTCGTCTTCCGGTAGCGCCAATCGCAGCCCGTACGCTCCCTGTTTGGGGGCGGTCATTAGGGTGTTAATGCAATTGACGAATTGGTGGCGCATGAGTGAGACGAATTTAGGAACCGATTTCGGGAATGCAAGCATTTCCCCACATTAATTTTTCTTTATTCAAGTTCCTGCCGCAGCTGGTACACGCGCCGCAGGTTGCGAATAAGGCGGGCCGACTCATCAAAATCCAGCGTCTGGGCTCCGTCCGAAGCGGCGGTTTCGGGCGTTTCGTGGGTTTCGTACACGATACCGTCGGCCCCAGCCATCACGCCGGCCAGCGCCATCGTGGGTACGTACTCGCGGATGCCGATGCCGTGCGAAGGGTCCACAATCACGGGCAGGTGGCTCTTGGCTTTCAGGATGGGTACTGCGTTCAAGTCCAAGGTATTGCGGCTAGCGGTTTCAAAGGTCCGAATGCCGCGCTCACAGAGAATCAGCTTCTCATTACCGCCCGAAAACACGTACTCAGCCGAGGAAAGCAATTCCTCAATTGAACCCGAGATACCTCGCTTCAGCAGCACCGGCTTGTCCACGCCACCCAGGGCATCGAGCAGGTTGAAATTCTGGGTGTTGCGCGCGCCGACCTGGAACACGTCCACAAAATCGTGCATCTCCTCCACCTGCGACACCTGCATCACTTCGGTCACGATTTTGAGGCCGCGCGCCCGGGCCATGCGGTGGAAGTCGCGCAGCCCCTCCAGCCCCAGCCCGCGAAAGGCGTAGGGCGACGAGCGGGGCTTAAACACGCCACCGCGCATCAGGCGCACGCCGTTGGCTACGAGGTGGTCCATCACCTTTTCCATCTGGGCTTCGCTCTCGATGCTGCACGGCCCAGCGCAGATGGCCAGCGAGTTACCACCGATGGTCACGCCGTCGCCGAGGTCGAGCACGGTGGGCTTCACGCGCCACTTACGGCTCACGAGCTTGTAGTCGTCGCTCACGCGGTGCACGTCGCGCACGCCCGGCAGCTGGCCGATAGTGCGGATATCAAAGTCCTTTTTGCCGATGGCTACCAAGTAGTGGGCGTGCTGGGTGGTGACTTCGGTGGCCTTGTAGCCCTGCTGCTTCAGGTGCTCGGTGATGGTGGCTACTGAGGCAGATTTTTCTAATTGGATTATCACGGAATGAATGAGTTAACTCAAGAACGTCATACTGCGGCTGCGCTCAGCATGACGTTCTTGAGATTGAATGAAATTGCTTATGCCTGCTTTATGACCCGCACGAAACGCCCAGCAGCAGCCGGCGCATCATCCACATCCTCCAAGGCACGGATGAGGGCCGAGCCGATAATGGCACCCTCGGCGTGCTGGCAGGCACGGTCGAAACCGGCTTTATCAGCAATGCCGAAGCCGATGAGGCGGGGATTGCGCAGCTTCAGGGCGGCGATGCGCTCAAAGTATTGCTCCTGCACGACAGCATCGGGCAACGTAGTGCCGCCGGTGGTGCCGGGGCCGGACACGAGGTACAGGAAGGCTTCGGAGAGATTGTCGAGGCGACGGATACGCTCTTCTGAGGTTTGCGGGGTGATGAGGAATACGGCTTTCAGACCGTATTTCTTGAAGGTTTCCTGATAGAACTCTTCATACTCCGCGAGCGGCAGGTCGGGCAAAATGAGGCCATCGATGCCCACGGCGGCGGCCTGGCGGCAAAATTCCTCCACCCCGAACTGCATCACTGGGTTGAGGTAGCCCATGAGCAGCACCGGCGTTTCGGGCACGGCAGCGCGCAGGCCTTTCAGCTGCTCGAACAGCACGGGCAGGTTCATGCCATTGGCCAGGGCCACACTGCTACTGCCTTGGATGATGGGTCCATCGGCCAGCGGGTCGGAAAAGGGCATGCCGATTTCGAGGATGTCGGCCCCGGCTTCCACCAAGGCTTTAGCTAGCGGGATAGTATCGTGCAGGCTGGGGTAGCCGGCGGTGAAGTAGGTATTGAGCAGGTTGGTTTTGCTCGCGAAGGCGTGTTTGATGCGGTCCATATAATATAGCGTTGGGGAGCCGCAGGCTACACCAGCTTGTCCATGTTTTTGAGGTAGGTTTCCAAATCCTTGTCGCCACGGCCGGAGAGGTTTACCACCACCACGTCATCCGGCCCAGCCCCGATTTGTCCGAGAGCGGCCAATGCGTGGGCCGTCTCCAAGGCGGGGATGATGCCTTCGAGGCGGCTCAGTTCGGCCACAGCCGTTAGAGCTTCGTCATCGGTGATGGCAATGAACTCGGAGCGGCCCACCTCGCCCAGATAGGCGTGCAGCGGGCCAATACCGGGGTAATCAAGTCCCGCGCTCAGCGAGTATGGCTCGGTAATCTGGCCGTGCTCGTCCTGCATCAGCAAGGTTTTGCTGCCGTGGATGATGCCCGGCGTACCCAGCACCGACGTGGCCGCCGAATGGCCGGAATGGATGCCGTGCCCGGCAGCTTCCACCGCAATCAGGCGAACATCCGGCTCATCCAGAAAGTGGTAGAATGCCCCAGCCGCGTTGGAGCCACCGCCCACGCAGGCCACCACGAAATCGGGCAGCTCGGAGCCGGTTTTTTCCAGCAGTTGCTTGCGCATCTCCTCGCTGATAACGGCTTGCAGGCGCGCCACCAAATCGGGGTACGGGTGCGGGCCGACGACGGAGCCGATGATATAGTGAGTATCAACGGGGTTGGCAATCCAGTCGCGAATGGCTTCGTTGGTGGCATCTTTCAGGGTCTGGCTGCCGCTTTCGGCGCGGCGAACTTCGGCCCCGAGCAGGCGCATCCGGGCCACGTTGGGGGCCTGGCGCTCCATGTCGATGGCCCCCATGTACACCACGCAGGGCAGGCCCATCAGGGCGCAGACGGTGGCGGTGGCCACACCGTGCTGCCCGGCCCCGGTTTCGGCGATGATGCGCGTTTTGCCCAGCCGCTGGGCTAACAGAATCTGCCCCACGGTGTTGTTGATTTTGTGGGCACCGGTGTGGCAGAGGTCTTCGCGCTTGAGGAAAATCCGGGTGTTGTACTTGGCCGACAGGCGCTTGGCTTCAAACAGTGGCGTGGGCCGGCCTACGTAGTCGCGCAGCAGGCCTTGCAGTTCGGCCTGGAATGCCGGGTCGGCCATGATTTCCAGATACTGCGTGCGCAGCTCCTCCACGTTGGGGTAGAGCATTTCGGGCACGAAAGCGCCGCCGAACTGGCCGTAGTAGCCGCGGGCAGTGGGCTGTTGGTAAGAGGTAGTGGGAGTCATATCGATGGTGCGCCGGGGCGCAATTGAGTGAGCATTTGGGCCAGGCGGGCGGCATCTTTCACGCCCGGCGCGGTTTCAAAACAACTGTTCAAATCGACGCCGGCCAGGCAGGGCAAGCGCAGGGCCGCCAACTCGGCAGCGTGTTCCAGCCCCAAGCCGCCGGCCAGGAAATAGGGTACGGGCAGATTGTAGGATTGCAGCAGATTCCAGTTGAACGTGGTACCGTTGCCGCCGGGTACGGCCCCTTTGGTATCGAAGAGGAAGTAGTCGCAATACGGCACGTAAGGCAGCAGGGCATCAAAATCAACCTTCTCCCCTACCGAAAACGCTTTCATCACCAGCAGGCCGCCTTCGTTCAATTCCTCGCACTGGGCGGGCGTTTCCTGGCCGTGCAGCTGCACGGCGGCGAGGCTGAAGCGGTGGGCCGTGGCGAAGATATTTTCGGTGGTTTCGTTCACGAACACACCCACTTTCCAGATAGCTGGCGGCAGGGCACGCACCAGTTCCGGAGCCAGTACGTCGCCCACAAAGCGCGGTGATTTCGGCGCGAAAATGAACCCCAGAAAGTCCGGCCCCAGCGCGGCGACTTTGGCCAGCGCCGCCGCGTCGCGCATACCGCACACCTTCACCAGCAGCCGCGATGGGGTAGCGGCCGGAGTTGATGGCACAGCTGCGCCGGGTACGCCAGCGGCGAGCGCCAAAGCAGACAGGTTTGGGCGGGGCATTTTCATTTCCGGCAGCTAGGCAACGGCAGATTCGGTTTTCGGCAGAGCTGCGATTTCCTGCACCAGCGCGGCGCAGGCACGCTCGGGGCGGGCGTGGCGCATGAACGCCTCGCCCAGCAGGAAGCCCCGATAACCGACTTCGCGCAGCTGGCCAATGGCCTGAGCCGTTGAGATACCGCTTTCCGACACCTTCACAAATTCCTGCGGAATGGCTTCGGCCAGCGCCATCGACGTATCGAGGCTCAGGCTGAAATCGTGCAGGTTGCGGTTGTTTACGCCGATGAGGTTGACGGCGTCGGCGTTGGCGGAGCGGGCCAGTTCTTCGCCGTCGTGCACTTCGAGCAGCACTTCGAGGCCCAGCGAACGGGCCAGGCGGCCCAATGAGTCGACTTCGGCGGGCGTGAGGACGGCCGCAATCAGCAGCACAGCATCGGCTCCTATGCTTTTGGCTTCGAGAATCTGGTACTCGTCCACCACAAAATCCTTGCGCAGGATGGGGCAGAAATTGAAGCGCCGCGCCGTGGTCAGGTCCTCGTTTTTACCGCCAAAAAACTCGGCGTCGGTGAGGATGGACAGCGCCGCCGCGCCGGCCTGCATGTAGCCAAGCGTGGTGCGCTCTACGGGCGCATACTGGTTTATCCAACCCTTGGAGGGCGACTTGCGCTTGAACTCAGCAATGAGGCCGCTGCCGCCTTCGCGCAGCAGGTATTTGCGCAATGACAGCGGCTGCGAGTTGAAGTAAAGGCTAGTTTCGAGCAGCTTCACGGGCACCAGCTCGCGGCGGCTGGCTACTTCCTTGCGCTTGTGGGCGACGATGGTATCGAGAATGGTGGATTGGGACATGACTTGGAAAACAGCAGCGCGCAGGATTTGCTTCGCGCCATATAGAAAATTTATTGGGTGGCCAGCATGGTTTCAAACGCCCGCCGGGCCGCGCCCGAGTCCAGCGACTCGCGGCTGAGGGCCAGGGCCTCGGCCCAGCTCAGGCCGGGGCGGGCGCATTGCAGGGCCAGGGCGGCGTTGGCGGTAGTTACGTTGCGCTGGGCGGCGGTGCCATGGCCATCGAGGACCTGCTTGAACAGCTCGGCGGCGGCGGCCACGGTGCTGCCACCGGCCAGGTCTTCGGCGGTGCAGGTGGGCAGGCTCAGGGTATCGGCGGTCAGCATCCGCTCGCCTTCGAAGGAGGAAACTACTTTGGCCGGGCCGGTGAGGGCCAGCTCGTCGTAGCCATCCAGCGCATGCACCACAGCGTAGCGAGTGCCGGTGGGCTGCATGAGGTAGTGGTAGAGACGTTGCAGTTCGAGGCTGAACACACCCAGCAGCTGGGCGGCCGGCCGGGCCGGATTCACCAGCGGGCCGAGGATGTTGAAGAAGGTGCGCAGGCCCAGCTCGCGCCGGATGGGCCCGGCATGGCGCATGGCCGGATGGAAGGCGGGCGCGTGTAGAAAGCAGATGCCCGCCTGGTCGAGCTGTCGCCGCAATTGGTCGGAGCTGGCTTCGAAATTGTACCCAAAATGCGCCAGCACATTGGACGCCCCCGACACCGACGACACGCCAAAGTTGCCGTGCTTGGCCACCAGCGTGCCCGCCCCGGCCACGATAAAACAGGCCAGCGTGGAGATGTTAATCGTGTTTTTGCCGTCGCCGCCCGTACCCACGATGTCCACGACTTCGTGCGTGCCCAGTTCCGGGTCGCGGCTAAGGTCGAGCAGCGCCTGGCGGAAGCCGGCCAGCTCGGCCACCGTGATGGGCCGCATGCGGTACACGGCCAGGAAGGCCGCCGTTTCGGCCGGGTTGGCTCCGCCCTCGCCCAGTTGGCGCATGGCGGCGTGGGCCTCTGCGTGTGTGAGGGGCTGGTGGTCGAAAAGCTTGGTGAGAATCTGTTTCAAGGGATTTTTCTTTTCAGAACGTCATGCTGAGCGCAGCCGAAGCATCTCTACCGCTTCGTTGCAGCAGTTAGTTAGTAATGGAGGTAGAGATGCTTCGGCTGCGCTCAGCATGACGACCTTTTAATATTCTGACGGCCTAGCTCAGCCAGTTTTCCAGCATCTGCGCGCCGTGCTCGGTGAGGATGCTTTCGGGATGAAACTGCACGCCGCGCACGTCATATTCGCGGTGGCGGAAGGCCAGCACCTCGCCGTGGGCGTCGCGGGCCGTTACTTCCAGCGTCGCGGGCATCGACTTGGGCCGCACCGCCCAAGAGTGGTAGCGCCCCACTTGGAACCGCTCGGGCAAACCCGCGAAGAGGCGTTCGTCAGATACGGTTACTTCAGCTTCATTAGCCACGCCGTGCAGTACGGCCGGGATGTTGTAGAGCTCCGCGCCGAAGCTTTCGGCCAGGCCCTGGTGGCCCAGGCACACGCCCAGGATGCGCTTGGTGGGCGCATATTTTTCAATGATGGCCGGCATCAAGCCCGCTTCGGTTGGAATGCCGGGGCCGGGCGAGAGCAGGATGGCATCGTAAGCATCTACGGCTTCGAGGGTGAGCTGGTCGTTGCGCGTCACCGTCAGGTTGGGGCCGTGGCCGAGCTCACGCAGCAGGTGCACCAGGTTGTAGGTGAAGGAATCGTAGTTATCAAGAACGAGGATTTTCATGGCGATAGGCTGGAATTATTTTACGTCTTCGGCGGCCCGCAACGCCGCGCGCAAGGCCCCCAGCTTGTGGTGCACCTCCTCCAGCTCCGACTGTACTTTGGAGGCCGCCACCACGCCCGCGCCGGCCTGGAAATACAGCTGGTTGCCGGTGCTCAGAAACGAGCGAATCATAATGGCGTGGTTGAAACTGCCATCGAAACCCAGGTGGCCCAAGCAGCCGCCGTAGTAGCCGCGGGCAGTAGGCTCCAGTCCGTCAATCAGTTGAATAGCGCGGAACTTGGGCGCGCCGGAAAGCGTGCCGGCTGGGAAGGTATCGGCCACCACCTGCAGCGTGTCGGTGTTTTCGGCCAGTTCGGCCGTTACCTTACTTACGAGGTGGATGACGTGGGAGTAGAACTGAATTTCGCGCAGCGTGCGAACCTCCACTTTGGTGCCGTGGCGGGCCAGGTCGTTGCGGGCCAGGTCCACCAGCATCACGTGCTCGGCGTTTTCCTTGGGGTCAGCGGCCAGGCGCTGGGCGGCGGCGGCATCGGCAGCGTCGTCGCCGGTGCGGCGGTAGGTGCCCGCGATGGGAAACAGCGTGGCTTCGCGGCCCTGCACCAGCACCTGCGCCTCGGGCGAGGAGCCGAAGATTTTGTAGTCGCCGTAGTCGAAGTAAAAGAGGTAGGGCGACGGGTTGATGGACCGCAACGCCCGGTACACGTTGAACTCATCGCCCGAGAAGCCCTGCTGGAACCGGCGCGAAAGCACAATTTGGAACACATCGCCGCGCAGGCAGTGGGCCTGGCCCTGCGTGAGGCGGGCCAGGAATTCCTCGTCCGTCTGATTGGTCTGCTCCTCGCCTACCGTGGCGAAGCCGAAGTTGGGCACGCTGGGGTGGCGCACCAGGTTTTCGAGGCGGTCGAGACCGTCGGTTTCGGCCAGGGTCTCGCCGGCTACGCCGTGCTCGAACAGGTGCAGTTCCTGGCGGAAGTGGTTGAAGGCAATGACGTAACGGTACACGCCGTAGCGAATGAGCGGAATGTCGCCGGCCGGCACCTTATCAGGGCTTAGCTGCACGTCCTCAAAACTCTGCACGGCCTCGTAGCCCATGTAGCCAAACAGGCCGGTGCTAATGAAGGGCAGCTTCTCAGCCGAAGCATCGGGCGTGCCGGCAGCGGCAAAATCACGCAGCCGGGCCAGTGCTTCGCGGGGGTGGGCCAGTGTTTCGCTGGTTTCAGGGGCACCGGGCAGCAGCTGGCGTAACACGCCGCCGCGCCGCAGCTCAAACGTGGCCAGCGGCTCGCACACCAGGTAGCTGAAGGCATTTTGCTGGCCGTGATAGTCGGCGCTTTCCAGCAGCAGGCAGTTGGCGTACTGGTCGCGCAGGCGCAGAAACAGGCCCACGGGCGTCACGGTATCGGCGAGCAGGCGGCGGGAGCGGGTGAAGAGTTGGTAAGGCACGAGGATGAAAAAGGAAGCAGCAAAAACGAAAAAAGCCCGGCGTATGGGCCGGGCTTTTTGTGATTGCAGGGTAAAATCAGGTTGACTTCACGAGGCGCACAGGCAGGCCGGTCCGATGTTTCGGAGCTGCCACCACCAAGCCTGAGAAATACGAGTCGAGTTCATATTAAAAAAGACGCTTCGACTGAAACGCGTTGCAAAGATAAGGCTGCATTTTTGAGATTAACACAATCACTAGCAAAATTCCATACGAAACCCGCAATGACATGGTTCTGTTTTCACCAATATTCAAATCAGTGCGAAGCCCCGATTCTACTTCCGCTTGGCCCCCGAGGTGCTGGTTTTCACCGCCGAACCAAACAGAAACTGGTAGGCCGCCGGGAATTCCCGCCGCCAGAACCATTCCCGATGCTCCCCATCGGCAGGGGCCGAAAATGCCAGGTTGGCGGCCGGTACGCCTTCGGACCGCAACTCATCGCGCCATTGCGCCATCAGTGGCAGCATAGTTTCCGATTCCTTGGTGCCGCACACAAAGTAGAAGCGCGCCGTGCGCGCCGCCGGGTGGGTTTTGGCATAGGCCCGCAGCGAATCGTTGCACACCCAGAAGGCTGGCGAAAACGCCCCTACTTCGCCAAAAACCTTCGGGTATTTCAGCGCGGCGTACACCGAAATCAACCCGCCCAGGCTGGAACCGGCGATGCCGGTATGCGTCGCCTCGGGCCGGGTGCGGTAGTGCGCATCTACGTAGGGCTTGAGCGTGAGGGCCAGAAAATCGACGTAGGCGCTGCCCTGTCCGCCTTTATGCGGCTGGTCCTTGAGCTCGGCGCTGGCCCAGGGAATGTACTCATCGGAGCGGAACTGGTCGCCATTGTCCACGGCCACCACGATGCTGCCGGTGGCATCCTGGCCGGCCTTGCGCAGGCGGTCGAGGGTTTCGTCGACGCCCCACTCGCCGCCGAAACTCGTGGCGTCGTCGAACACATTCTGGCCATCGTGCAGGTAGAGCACGGGGTAGCGCCGGGCGGGTTTCGCCGCGTAGTCGGCGGGCAGGTAGAGCCAGACGCGCCGCTGCCGGCCCAGCTGCGGCATGGCGAAGGAGGTGGACAGTATGCGCACCTGCGGCGACGCAGTGTGCTTTTTAGCAGCGTCGCTCTGGGCGTTCCAAGCCAGCACCTGGTTGGTGATTTCGCGGGTCGTGGTCAGGTCAGCTTTGCGGTTGGCAATCTGGTCGTTTTTGCCGTCCACTTCCACCGTGGGCCAGCTGCCACGGGTAAACTTATACTCGATGGTGCCCAGGCTGGGCGGCAGGCTGATTTGGTAGGTGCCGTCGGCCTGCTTCTGCAAGGCGTAGGCGCGGCTGTGCGGGTTCCAATTGTTGAAAGAGCCCGCCACGAAGAGCGTGTCTTGGGTCGGTGTGGTGGCCGGCACTTGGGTTAGTTTCAGGATGGCTTGGGCGCTGGCGGTGCTGCACGCCAAGTCCAGGGTGCTGGCCAGCAGCGCCGTGCGTTTCAAAAGCAGTAGTTGGTTCATTGGTTATCGTATGGTTTCGCCGCTGCCGGCACCCCGCTCCGAGGCTTCCGTTTTGCGCAGGGTGTACACGGCCCGCACAGAGTCGATGCCCGGCAGACCGTTGGCCTGGAAATCGAGCAAGGCCCCCTTCTTCTGCGGGCCCTTCACGAAGTGCCGGTATTCTTCGGCCGATTCGCGCACCACGTACAGGATTCCCGGCGACGGCACCTTCAGGCGAGAGAAAAAGCTGCGGCCATCGCCGGCGGGGCGGCGCGTGGTTTCGGCCACGGCACTGGTGCCCAGCAGCCGGTACTTGGCCACGTCGGCCCCCGGCGGGGTCAGGTTGCCCAGGCCGTCCACAAACACTTCGCGGCGGGACATGAGGTGCTCCAGGTCCAGGGTTTTGAGCAGGGTCAGGTTTTCCTCCGACATGATGAGCTGCTGCACCGTTTTGCCGGGGGCGGGCTCTTCGTAATACACCAGCACCGGCTTTTTCAGCTTCAGCTTGCTCACCACCAGGGGCGGCGGCGCATCCTCGTTGTCGGTGGCGCGCTGGGTGGTAATGGGCGTGTATACCGGCGGCGGCTTCACCACTCCCCGGGCACTGGGCGCGGGCTTGCCCGCGCTCTTGGGGGCGGGCTTGTGGGAGCCAGGCCGAGACTGGGCCACGGCCCCGGTCACCGTACCGGCCAGTAGCAACGCGAGTAATGGTAGGTGCTTTTTCATTTTCTGAGGAAAAGCCAAAAGTAGCGAGGAGAATATGGCCCGGCAAGGCAATTACTGCGCCAGCTGAGGGAAAACAGTGCCATTATGAGCCGGAACGTACCGGAATACGCTACTGGCAACGATGATTAACCACAGGTAGCCGAACGGACTTCGTGGCTTTACCCGTCCGCCCGACAATCGATTTTGGGGATGCGGCAGGCCTGGGCAAAGGAAAGCACCAGGCCGCCGCAAACCGTCCGAATGAGTAGCTACACACCCCGGATGAGTAGCTACACACCCAAAAAAATCGCCGCTTTTAAACTTATTTTTTCCTGAAAAACCTCAAAAAAAGTCACTTTTGGAAGCAATGTGCGCCCCAACTCCGAATCGTTTGCATTGCGCACCCTGTAGCACCGCCCGCCAACACGTCAGTTATACATCTGTTAAACAGTGCTTAATAAATTAAATCAATATCATTTTCAAATTATTTACCACTTAAATATCGGTCAAAAAAGCCCGATTTTGAGCAAACGTTTTTTCGCTTTTATGAAGTCCCGTGATTTTTAAAAAAACGCCTTTAAACCTCCTGTAACGCAAGTTTTTGGTAACTTGCAGCCCCAATCTTTAAAAATTTCCCACCATCAACACATTTAAGAAGTTTCCCATGAGACACCCTTATTTAGCGAAGCTCCTGTTTCTGCTATTGTTAGCGGGCTTTGGCTTCCTCCCTTCGGCGGCCTTTGCTCAGTCGACCGGCTCGGTTAGCGGCCGCGTCACCGACAGCAAAAACGAAGGCATTCCCGGTGCTACGGTCCTCATCGAGGGCACTTCACTGGGCAGCTCCTCGAACGTAGACGGCACCTACAGCATTCAGAACGTGCCCGCCGGTCCGCACACGGTTGTGATTTCGTTTGTGGGCTACAACGCTGTTCGCGTTCCCGTGACGGTAGTGGCAGGCCAGAATGCGGACGCATCCGCAGGCTTGAAGGAGAACACCACCCAACTGGCCGAGGCCGTGGTGGTGGGCTACGGCACCCAGCGTCGGCAGGACATCACCGGTGCCGTAACGGCCATTGACTCGAAGCAGTTTGTGCAGGGCCAGGTGACCAACCCCGAGCAGCTGATTCAGGGCAAAGTGGCCGGCGTGAGCATCTCGACGGCTGGCGGTGCGCCGGGCGCGGGCACTACGGTACGTATTCGCGGCAACTCGTCGCTGAATGCCAACAGCGACCCGCTCTACGTAATCGACGGCGTGGCCGTGGACAAAGAAGGCATCAACGGCGCTTCGAACCCGCTGACGCTGATTAACCCGAACGATATCGAAAACGTGACCGTGCTGAAAGATGCTTCGGCAACGGCCATCTACGGCAACCGGGCAGCCGGCGGGGTTATCCTCATCACCACGAAGCGTGGCTTGGTGGGCGAGAAAATCCACGTTGAGTTGAATTCCCAGGCGTCCATCTCGACCGTAGCCCGTCGCTACGACGTGTTCTCGGCCGACGAGTTCCGCGAAGTAGTGAAGGCCAACAGCACCTTGTCGTCGCAGGTTGCGACGCTGGGCACGGCCAACACCGATTGGCAGAAGGAGATTTTCCGGACGGCGAAGGCTTTCGACAACACCGTCAGCCTGCGCGGCGCGGTGGGCAAAGTGCCGTTCCGGGTTTCTTACGGTAACCTCAACCAGCAGGGCCTCGTCATCACCAACAAGCTGGTGCGGAACACAGGCTCGGTGAGCCTCAACCCCACGCTGCTCGACAACCACCTGCGCATTGATATCAACGCCAAGGGTTCCGTGATTGATAACCGCTTTGCTGACTACGGCCAGATTGCCAACGCCGCGTTTTACGACCCGACGCAGCCCGTTACCTCCACCGACCCCATCTACGCCCCCTACGGCGGCTACTACCAGTTCCTGAACGGGGCCAACCCGCTGGGCCAGGCCCCGGGCAACCCCGTAGCGGCGCTCAACTACCGCAACGACATCAGCACGGTGAAGCGCCTCATCGGCAACGTGCAGTTCGACTACAAGATTCACGGCATCGAAGGCCTGCGCGCCAACCTGAACCTGGGCGTGGACCTGGCCCGGAGCCGGGGCAGCATCTCGGTGGCTCCCACCGATTTCGGCACCCACAACAACGACCAGCCCAACGTACCGGGCCTGAACGGCTCCTACGTGCCATCGTCGCAGGACAAGAACATGAAGCTGCTGGAAGCCTACCTGGCGTATGAGCGGCAGTTCGGCGGCACGCGATTCACGATTCAGGCGGGCCACGCCTACCAGTCGTTTGAGAATCAGGGCCTGAACTTCCTGACGACCCGCTCCGACCAGACGACGCTGTTCAAGCCGGGCGAAATCCTGACCTTGCCAGCTTACTACAACAAGTACGTGCTGCTCTCGTTCTTCGGCCGGGCTACGCTGAACGTGAAAGACAAATACCTGCTGACGGCCACGGTGCGGAATGACAACACGTCGCGTTTCACCGCCGGCAACCGCAGCGGCACATTCCCCGCGCTGGGCCTGGCCTGGCGCATCAAGGGCGAGGACTTCCTGAAGGATAACAACAGCATCTCGGAGCTGAAGCTGCGCGTGGGCTACGGCCGCACGGGCCAGCAGGACATTGGCGGCGCTTACGATGCCATTGCCCGCTACCAGATTGGCAGCTCGACCACCCAGTACCCCATTGGGCCGATTGGCACTACGACCGGCATCACCGCCGCGCCGCTGGGCTACAACCAGTTCCTGACCTGGGAAACCACCAACACCTACAACGCCGGCTTGGACCTGGGCTTCCTCGACAACCGCGTTGGCCTGACCGTGGATGTGTACCAGCGCACGGCTACCGACCTGCTGGCCAACGTGGCAGTACCCGCCGGCTCGAACAACAACAACCAGCTGAACCGCAACATCGGCTCGCTGCGCAACCGCGGTGTTGAAGTCGCCTTGAACTACAACGTGATTCGCACCACCGACGTGAACTGGTCGGTGAACCTTAACGGGGCTTATAATGTGAACAAAATCACGGACTTGGGCACGCAGCTGGAAGGCTTTGCCGGCTACCGCTTCGGCAACCCGGGCGTGGGCACCGGCAACTACATCCAAATCAACTCGGTAGGCTACCAGAGCAACTCGTTCTACGTGCGCAAGCAGGTGTACGATGCCAACGGCCAGCCCATCGAAGGCCTGTTCGCCAACAACGGTGCTTACTATCAGTACAAGCAGCCGGCTCCGCTGGTCACGATGGGCTTCACCTCGAACCTGTCGTACCGCAAAGCCAGCCTGGGTGTTACCCTGCGCAGCAACATCGGCAACTACGTGTACAACGCCAACACGGCCAGCGGTGCCAACTTCTCCGGTGCCAACACTTCGACCGGTTTCGTGAGCAACCTGTCGCCGGATGTACTGGTGACGCGCTTCAGCACCAACAAGCCGTTTGACTCGGATTACTACGTGCAGAACGCCTCGTTCCTGCGTTGCGAAAACATCGTTCTGGGCTACAACGTGGGCAAGATATTTGGCGAAACCACGCTCCGCCTGTCGGGCAGCGTGCAGAACGCCTTCCTGGTGACGCGCTACAAAGGCGTTGACCCGGAAATCACCGATGGCATCGACCGGAACTTTTATCCGCGTGCCCGCACCTATACGTTTGGCTTGGCCCTTGGCTTTTAATCCTCCCTTCTCATGAAAAACGTTTTATTTCGGGGGCTAACCACTCTCACCCTGGGCACTGCCCTCGCCAGCCTGAGCGCCTCGTGCACCAAGGACCTGGACCAGAATCCCAAATACGAACTGACGCCTGACCGCCAGTACACCAGCCAGGCCGGCTATTACCAGGTCATGGCGAAGCTCTACGCCGGCTTTGCCGTGTCGGGCCAGGGCGACCCGGACTCCGGCTCGTCCAGCGACATCAGCGGCATCGACGCCGGCACGGGCAACTACCTGCGCCAGTACTGGAGCGCTCAGGAGCTCTCGACCGACGAAGCCGTGGTGGCTTGGAATGACCCGGGCATCCAGGACTGGCACAACATGAACTGGAACGCCAGCAACCTGCTCATCAACGGCCTGTACAACCGACTCTATTACGAGATTTCCATCTGCAACGAGTTCCTGCGGGAGTCGACGGATGAAAAGCTCAGCGCCCGCGGCATCACCGGCGATGCCGCTGCTGCGGTACGTGCTTACCGGGCCGATGCCCGCTTCCTGCGCGCCGTGACTTACTACCACGTAATTGACTTGTTTGGCAACGGGCCGAAAGCCACCGAAACGACGGTAGTAAACACCGGCGACACGCCGCCCTACGCCACCCGCAAGGACCTGTTCAACTTCGTTGAAGCCGAGCTGCTGGACTGCGGCAATACCCTGCCCAAGCCCAAGGCCAACCAGTACGGCCGGGTAGACCAAGCTGCGGCCTGGGGTTTCCTGGCGCGTCTGTACATCAACGCCGAAGTGTATACCGGCGATTTGCCGACGGCAAACACCACGCACGGCAACGGCGTGGCACGCTGGGCCGATGCGGCCAAGTACGCCAAGCAGGCTATTGATGCCGGCTACAACCTGGCCAACACGCCCAACGCCACTGCGTCGGCCTACGGCCGCCTCTTCCTGGCTGACAACAACACCGGGCCGGCTACGCAGGAAATCATCTGGCCGATTATCTACGACGTGAACACCACGCGCAGCTACGGCGGCACCACCTTCCTCATCAACGGCTCGACCAGCCCGACCACGGCTCCGTGGCAGAAGCTGGTGGGCCAGAGCACGGGCTGGGGCGGCCTGCGCGGCACGAGCGCCCTGGTCGACCAGTTCGCCAAAGCCGGCGGCGATACGACCCGCGATTCGCGCGGTCGTTTCTGGATAACTCCTCCCCGCCGGCCTTACCAGCCCAAACTGACCGATACCGCCAAAGTGCGCCAGTACCTGCGCATCACGAACCTGAGCGATTTCACCCGCGGTCCGGGCGTGCTGAAGTTCCGCAACGTTAACTCGGCCGGCGCGGCCCAGGGCGGTGCCCAGAATTTCTCGAGCGTGGATTACCCCATGCTGCGCGCAGCCGACCTGATGCTCATCTACGCCGAAGCAGTAGTGCGCGGCGGCGGCGACCAAACCACTGCCATGACCTACGTGAACAACATCCGCCGGCGTGCCTACGGCGACAACAGCGCCGACGTAAGTTGGGCCACCATCTCGCAACTCACCGGCGGCCAGCCCGAGTTCCTGCTCGACGAGCGCAGCCGGGAGCTGTTCTGGGAAGGCGTGCGCCGCACCGACCTCATCCGCTTCCGCCGCTTTGTGGAGAACACCTACGTGTGGCCCTGGAAGGGTGGCGTGGCCAACGGAACCGGCGTACCAGGCTTCCGCGAGCTGTATCCCCTGCCCACTTCCGATTTGACGGTTAATCCCAACCTGAAGCAAAACGCGGGTTACTAAAACTTTTCGTCCCTGACCTGCTGTTAGCGGGTCAGGGACAAATTCCCACCCCTCACCAGCTTAATCGTTATGACCAAGAATTTATTTACTACAGCCCTGCTGGCCGGCTTGTTGGCAGTGAGTTTTACGTCCTGCAAAAAGGATGAAATCCGCACCACCGCAACCTTCAGCGACGCGCCCAAGCTCAGCAGCAATACGACCAACGCGGGCGTGCTGCTGCGGGCCAACAAAGACAACGATGCCGTTACGTATACTTGGACGCCGTACACGTATACGCTGTCTGACAATACGACGAGCACTTCGCCCGTTATCTACACGCTGCAGATTTCTGCGGATGGCGCTTTTGCCAACCCATACGAGCTGGTAGCCGGCACCGATAAAGCCGCTTCGCTGAAGCTGACCGTTGGCCAGCTCAACGCGGCGCTGATTAACCTGAAAGCCCCGCTCACCAAGGCTTCGACGCTGCAGGTTCGCCTCAAGACCTTCGTGGCCAATAACGAGTCGGCCATCTATTCGAATGCGGTTAGCATCAGCGCCACTCCTTACGACGAGTGCGTAGCGCCGAACTCGGATACCTGGTCCCTCATTGGCCTGGCCGGAGTTGATTGGAGCACCGACGTGCCCCTGAAGTGGAGCTGCTCGGAGAATGCCTACGTTGTGACGATGGCTTTGAACGCTGACGAATTCAAATTCCGCCGCAACAACGACTGGGCCGTGAACCTGGGCGGTGCCGGTAGCGGCGTGACCACCCTGACGGTAGGCGGCACCACGGCTTTGGCCACCGGCAACCCACCGAACCTGAAAATCGGCACTGCCGGCACGTACACCATCAAGCTCAAAGTAACCGGGTCGGGCGCCACGACGGCTGGCACGGTAACGCTTGTTAAATAAGTGAATTCCGGGCAAACCGGTATTTCCTGAATGTCAATTAAGCAAAAAGCCGCTTCCTGTATGGAAGCGGCTTTTTGCTTAATGGGCCAGGGCCAGCATTGCTGTCCAAAACAGGATATCCAGCGTACTGAAAACGCTTTTTCTTAAAATAACTACCCCGCAAACGTTTGTTCAGAGGGGTTTTCCCGCTTTTTTCCGGGATGGTTGCTACTTTCGTTGCCCCTCCCAAACCATACTTTTTACTATGATACTTATTGCCGACGGCGGCTCAACGAAGTGCAGCTGGTGCCAGCTCGACGACGCGCACAACCGCGTGTACTTTAATACGGAGGGCTACAACCCCGATTTCATGGACACGGCGGCCATCGTGGCCTCGCTCAACCAGAACCTACCCAGCACGCTGCCCCGCGAAGAAGTGACCGACGTGCATTTCTACGGCGCGGGCGTGTCGTCGGCGCAAAAGGCAGAGGTGATTGCGGCGGCCCTGCGCCAGGTGTTTCCCAAGACCAAGGCGCATGTGACCGAAGACCTGCTGGCCGCCGCCCGGGCGCTGCTGGGCCACAAGCCCGGCTTCGCGGCCATTCTGGGCACGGGCACCAACTCCTGCCTCTACGACGGCGATAAAATCATCTACAACGTGGATTCGCTGGGCTATTTCCTGGGCGATGAGGGCTCGGGCTCGTACTTCGGCAAGCGGCTGCTGCGCGACTACCTGCGCGGCCTGCTGCCCGACGGCTTGCAGGAGATTTTCAAGGAAACCTACTCGCTGGGCTCGCGCAACGACATTCTGGACCGCCTCTACAACCAGCCGCTGCCCAACCGCTACCTGGCCAATTTTGCCAAGTTTGCCTACGACCACAACAACGTGAGCTACTGCCGCGAAATCGTGCTCGAAGGCTTCGAGACTTTCTTCCAGAACCTGGTGCTGCACTACCCGCGCTTCCAGGAGTACACGTTCAACTGCGTGGGCTCGGTGGGCTACAATTTCCGCGACGTACTGACGCAGGTGGCCAAAACCCACGGCATGGAAGTAGGCAAGATTATCCGCTCCCCTATCGATGATTTGGTAGCGTATCACGACGAGCTGCCGGTACGGTAGAAGTCTGGATTTCTCAACAGCTTCCGCATAAAAAAAGGCCGCTTCCAAATGGAAGCGGCCTTTTTTGTGGCCTTGGATGGACAGCGTTAGTGCTGCACTACGAGGCGGGTAGTTTGCATCAGCTGGCCGGTGCTGAGGCGCACCACATAGATGCCATTGGCCAAATCCTGCACGGGCAGGGTGAGCTCGTGCGAACCAGCGGCCTGCGTGGCGCGGCTGCTGATGGTACGCACGGTAGCGCCGAGCACGTTGTGGACGGTAACGGTAACGGCGGCCGGCGTAGCCAGCTCATACTGCAGGCTGGCGGTGCTGCTGGTGGGGTTAGGCACGGCCACGAGGCGCAGGGCCTCGGTGCGGCGGGCGGTGGTGCCCAGCAGGGTGGCCTTCTTGAGGCGGCGCGTGGTGTAGACGGCGTAGGCCCCGGGAGCCAGCGTGATGAGGGCGTTGGCGTTGGTTACGGTAATGCTGTCGCCGGAGAGGTAGTTGTACCACTTGCCGGTGCGCTGGAAGGCGGGGTCAATGGTGGTGGTGGTCACGTCGAAGTTGCCGATAACGGTGATGTTCTGGGTGGCGTTGCTCACGTGGATGGACTTGCCGGCACCGGCCAGCTGCTGGGTGTAGCTGGTGGGGTTGGCAAAGGCGGGCTCCTGCTTTTTGAGGGCAAGGAGGGCGCGCTGCACTTCGTAGAGCTGGCGGCGGTTGGCATCCTGGTAGTAGCTCCACACGGGTAGCTTGGCGCTCAGCTTGCACTGGTCGTTGCCGTAGGGCGTGGGCACGGTACCGTTCGAGCAGGTGAAGATGGACTTGTCGTAGCCGAGCTCACCGAACTGCCACAGCATTTTGGGGCCGGGCACGGTGAAGAAGAAAGCCGAGGCCAGTTCGATGCGGGCCAGAGCGGTGTTGAGGTCGCGGGTGCTGTAGGTGCCCGAGGAGTTGCCGAAGGTGAGGTTTTTGTACATCAGGCGCTCCTCATCGTGGCTTTCCATGTAGGTCACCAGGTTGGGGCTATTCCAGCCGCGGCCGCCCTGGGCGGTGCTGCCGTAGTAGCCGTAGCTGAAGTTGGAGTTGGGCAGGTAGCCCATGGTGGCCTCGTTGTAATTATTCACGGCGTTGCCCCATATCATGAAGCCGGCATCGGCCAGGGTTTTGGCTTCGCGGTTTTCGGGGAAGTGCTCCAGAATGGGGTACAGGTTCGGGTCAACACCAATCATGTGCTGGTAGTAATCCAGCCAGATGTTGATACGGCTCTGGTCGTAGTTGCCGTAGGTGTTGCCGTTGCTGGTCTGCTGCGTGAAGCCGCCGGCCAGGTCAAAGCGGTAGCCATCAATGTGATACTCCTGCAGCCAGAACGACATCACTTGCTTCGAGAAGTATTTGGTGAGGGCGCTTTCGTGGTTGAAGTCGTTGTAGACACTATAAGGATGCGGGGCCGTCACGTTGAACCAGGGGTTGTCGGCCGACGGGCCGGCCGTGCTGCCGTAGAGCTGCACCATCGGGCTCTGGCCGGTGGCGTGGTTGAGCACCATGTCCATAATCACGGCGATACCGCGACGGTGACATTCGTCGACAAACTGCTTGAAAGCCTGCTTGGTGCCGTAGTATTTATCGGGCGCGAAGAAGAAATCGGGGCTGTAGCCCCAGTTGTCGTTGCCGTCGAACTCGTTGATGGGCATCAGCTCAATGGCGTTCACGCCGAGGCGCGAGAGGTATTTCAGGGTGTCGCGCACGGTCTGGTAATCGTGGAAGGCCGTGAAGTCGCGCATCAGGAGCTCGTACACCACCAGGTTGGTGCGGCTGGGGCGCTGGAAGTTGGTGGTCGTCCACACGTAAGGCGTCTGGTTGGTTTGCAGCACCGACACGATGCCCGTGGTGAGGCCCGTGGGGTAAGCCTTCAGGTTGGGGTAGGTCCGTGCGGGGATGTACTGGTCGTCGTTCGGGTCCAGGATTTTCTCGCAGTAAGGGTCGGCCACGCGCAGGTTGCCGTCCACGAGGTACTGGTAGGCGTATTCGCGGCCGGGCGTGAGGCCGTTGATTTGCACCCACCAGCGGCTGCCATCGGGCGTTTTGTTCATGTAGCCGGCGTTGGTGGTCTGCCAGTTGTTGAACTCGCCAATGGCATAGGCAAACTGCTTGCTCGGGGCCGTCAGATTAAGGATAACCGACGTGCCGCCGTTCAGATACGTGACACCGTCCTTAGCCCCGGCGGGCAGCGCAGCCACGGTTACGGTGGGGCGCACCACGAAAATCAGCGAATCGACGCCCTGGCTGGCCCCGCTGGTGGCGGTGAAGCGCACCACGTTGCGGCCGCTGGCGGCTGTCACGGTGGTGGTGAGGGTGGTGGCGCTGGCCTGGCTGGCCACCTGCGTGCCGTTGAGGCTAAAGGCCAGATTGGCGGTGGCCGAGGCCGTGCCCGTCACGCTGATTTGCGCGCCCAGGTTCACGAACAACGGGTTGCCGCTGGCGTTGGGCGTGGGGCTGGTGATGCGGGCCGACAGGGCGGCCGAGGCGGCATCCACGAAAATGTCGCCGCCGCCCGTAGCCCGACCCACCACGGAGCCGTCGGCATTCTTGAAAATCATGCCCAGACGCTGCAGCGTTTCGGCGGCCGGAATGGGGTAATAAGTGCGCGGCGTGAAGGTGATGGTGTAGATGTTGGGGTTGCTGGCGCTGCGCGTCATCAGCGCGGTGGGGTCGGCCACGCCGAAGCTGGAGCTGTGCACGTTGCGCCAGTTGGTGTTGGTGGTGCTCAGGTTGGTCACGGTACCGGTCCAGATGTAGACGTTGCCGGTGAAGTTATTCAGCGCTCCGTTGCCCTGAGTGGCGTCGTAGGTGATGGTAACGGGCGTGGTGTCGGTGAAGAACACCGGCGAGGTGGTGACCTGGGCCTGGGCGGTCCAGGCCACGAGGGTTAACAGCAGGGCTGTCAGGCGTCGAAATGTTTGCATTGGGAATTTTTAGGATGCGAAATGATTAGGAGTGACTACGGGAATTGAGATTGGTGGGCTAAGCTGGACGCTTGTCGAAACGTTTGCCACGGCTGTAATTAATTGTTTTTGTTGGCAAACCAAGTCGCAAGATACGCTATGGGTGTCAGCAGCCCGCTTTATGGGGCGTACCTTTGGGCACTATTTATGGCCCGTATGGCGCTTGTCTCATTATTTTTGGATTTGATTGGGCGCAGACGGTTGGCCAGGCTGGCGGTGGGTTGTGGGCTGGCTTTGCCGCTACCCAGCCACGCCCAGGTTCCGCTTCGTACCGACAGCGCGGCCGCCCCACAGGTTCCCACGGTTCGTACTTCCTCACTCAGTAGTTTTCCGGTCGATTCAGTGGCGCTGCGCAAGCGCCGCCTGCGCCTGCTGGTGGGCGGCTCGGTGCTGGGCTACGGTGCGGTGTATGCCGGCCTGGCCACTTCCTGGTACACCGGCGAGCGGGTGCCGCTGCACTGGTTCAACGACCTGCCCGAGTGGCAGCAGCTCGACAAGTGCGGCCACTTCTGGGGCGCGTTTCAGGAAAGCCGGGGGGCCGTCGATATGCTGCGTTGGGCCGGCCTGAGCGAGAAAAAAGCCATTTGGTACGGCTCATTCGTAGGGTTTGCCCTGCAAAGCCCCATCGAGTACTTCGATGGCCAGGACCCCGAATACGGTGCCTCGGCCACCGATTTGGCGGCCAATTTCCTGGGCTCGGCGGGGTTGCTGGCCCAGCAGCTGGCCTGGCACGATGTGCGCATCATGCCCAAATGGTCATTTCACCTCACCAGCTACGCCAAAATGCGGCCCAACGTGCTGGGCAGCAACGTGCCCGAACGCCTGCTGAAAGACTACAACGGCCAAACCTACTGGCTCTGCGCCGACGTGGGCGCGTTCCTGAAGCCCGGCAACCGCTGGCCGCGCTGGCTGCAACCGGCCTTCGGCTACGGCGGCCAGGACATGGTGTACAACGACGACGGCACCAATGCCGCCAAAGGCCTGAACCCCTACCGCCAGTTTTATCTATCGCTCGACGTGGATTTGCGCCGCATTCCCACCCGCAGCGTCCTGCTGAAGCGCGTGTTTTACACGCTCAGCATTTTTCATTTGCCGGCCCCGGCGCTGGAGTACAACCCACGCAACGGTTTCGGCTTCCACGGGCTCTATATGTAAGGCCAGGCGAGGTCCGAAAACGGAATATCCATCCGCGCTGCCCATCTACCCGTACTTTTGACGAACCCACCCCGTCCCAGCCGCTGTTCCTGCCATTCAAGCAACCGCGCCGGCCGGTGTAAATCTGTGATATTATGAACGTAGGAGATAGAGTCCGGCTTTTGACCGGCACCGAAGAAGGAATTGTTACCCGCCTGCTCGACAGTGAGTTGGTGGAAGTGGCCATTGACAACGACTTCACCATTCCCGTGCTCCGGCGCGAGGTGGTGATAGTGGCCCAGGAAGAAGGCAAGAACTTCGACCGCGCCGCCCCCGACTACGGCCCCGGCCAGACGCCCGGCAAAAACGCCAACGCCAGCAAGAAGGACAACAGCAAGCGCGCTTCGGCGCCCGCCGCGCCTAAGCCGGTGCAGCCCTCGCTACAAGAAGCCCTGGCCGCCGTGGCATCCAGCGGCGCAGGCGTGGCCAAGCCGGCCGGCAGCAACGGGCCGGGAGCCGGCACCAAGCAGCCAGCCGCCGCCAAAGGACTATTTCTGGCCCTGGTGCATCAGTCGCCGGAGTTGCTGGGCGTCACGCTCATCAACAACACCGAAGCCGACGTGCTCTTTACCTACGGCGAGGAAACCGCCGCCCGCCCCTACCGCGCCCTGGCCGCCGACAAGCTCGGCCCCAAAACCAGCACCAAGCCTCTCTCCTTCCTGCACATGAAGGACTTTGAGGCCTGGCCCGCCGTGGTGTTCCAGCTGCTGCCCACCAAGCTCAATGGCGATGCCGCCTACGAGCTGCTCACCAAGCGGCAGGCCTTCAAGGCCAGCACGTTCTACGGCAGCCAGCGGCCCGCGCCGGTGATTGGCAAGGATGCCTACCTCTTCCAATTGGATGAGAAGGCGGCTGCTGCCATCGCGCCCGAGAAGCTGGCCGAGGAAGCCCCCGCTCCTGCCCCCGCCGCCCCGGCCAAACCCGCCGGCGTGGATGCTGCCGCCCTCAAAGCTCAGCTCAGCGGAGATGCGCCCGCTAAGCCCGCCGCCGTGGTAGCCGCCGCTGCGCCAGCCAAACCGGCCGGCCCCATCGTGGCCCCGCCCCACGAGCTTGACCTGCACCTCGAAGCCCTGCGCCCCGACAACAAGGAGGAGCTGAGCAACACCGCCATCCTGCGCCTCCAGCTCGATGCGTTTGAGGATGCACTGAGCCGTGCCCTGGCCACCAACATGCACGAAATCGTGTTCATCCACGGCATGGGCAACGGGGTGCTGCGCAAGGAAATTCACCGCCAGCTGAGCCGCAACAAGGACATCAAGTTCTTCGAAGATGCCCGCAAGGAGAAGTTCGGCTTCGGGGCTACGCTGGTGCGGCTGAAGTAATACTTCGCAGCACGGCGGCCACCCGCACGGCACCCTTCACCGACAAAAAGCACCCATCTGGCCCCGGCGGCCGGGTGGGTGCTTTTTTTCATCCATTAGCCATCAGCGGGCCTGTACTTTTGTAGTCCTTAAAATCGCCCTATTCATTACGGAATAATTTAATGACGAAAAAGCACCCTTAGCTCCAGCGCGGTGACCTCGGCCAGCAACGGCCTGACGAAATCCGGGTCGAATGTTGTGCTCGGCGGCACCCTCACGCAGGCTACCACAATTGCCACGGGCGATAACAACTTGGCCATTACGGGCACGGGCAGCGTGGGCATCGGCACCAGCAGCGCGCCCACCAGCACGCTGCAAGTGGCCGGCACCGTGGCCGTGGGCGTGGTCAACGGCCTGGCCGGCAGCGGGGCCGGCACCCCGCTGGGCAACGCGGGCTACGTGGGCCTCTCGCCCGTCAACGGGGCCGACTTCTACCGCCTGCCCGATGCCACCTCCTGCCCCGGCCGCATTTATTACGTGCGCAACAACAGCACCAGCAACATTGCTTACCTGAGCACATCGGGCGGGGCCATTTTCGAGGGTGGAACCACGGCCGCTGCCGGCCTGCCCTATTTCATGCAAACCAGCGGCCTCACCAAAACCATCACCGCCATCTCCGACGGCACGAACTGGACCCTGCTTAAGAACGGCAACTAGCCCACGGCGCCGGCCTCAGCGGCCCGCATTGCCCCCATCGCCCCCGACCATCTGGCCGGGGGCTTTTTTGTGGCCGGCTTTCTCGAAAAACCACACGTTCATGCGATACCGCCGCATGGGAATGCGCCGGACCTTTGTACCATGCAATTCCCCCTGGCCCTGGCCATCATCGAAGACCAGGCCGCCATCCGCGAGACCCTGCACGACTACCTCTGCGCCCAGCCCGAGTTCCGCTGCGTGCTCATCGTGGACTCGGTGGAGGCGTTTTTGCGGGAGTTGCCCACGGCCGCGGCGTCGCCTCAGCTCATCCTCTCCGACATCGGCCTGCCCGGCCTCACCGGCATCGAGGGCATTCCGCTCATTCAGGCGCGGCTGCCCGAGGCCCAGGTGCTCATGCTGAGCGTGTACGCCGATGCCGAGCGCGTGTTTGAAGCGCTGCGGGCCGGGGCGGTGGGCTACCTGCTCAAGCACACGCCCCTGGCCCAGCTCAAGGAGCACCTGCTTCAGGTGGCGGCCGGCGGCTCGCCCATGAGCCCCGGCGTGGCCCGCTTCGTGGTGCAGGCCTTTCAGCAGCAGCTGGTGGCCCCGGCGGCGGCCCTGCCCCTGGAGAAGCTGCTGGCCGAGCCCCTCACGGCGCGCGAGTTGGAGGTGGTGCACGGCATCGAGGACGGGCTGAGCTACAAGCTCATCGCCGAGCGCCACTTCGTGAGCATCGACACTGTGCGCAGCCACATCCGCAACGTGTACCGCAAGCTCCAGGTGAACTCCAAAGCCGAGCTGCTGGCCCAGACGCTGAAGCGCCAGCGCGGCTAAGCCCCCGCCCAAAACCACATGTTCATGCGATACCGCCGTGTTGCCGGGGGCCAGACCTTTGCGGGAAATACCCTTGTCGTTTCTATTACCGGGGGCCCCGCGGCCCAGCGCCTTACTCCGGGAGCCGGCGCGCTCCCTGCCTGCATGATTCACCCCTACGCTTTGGCCGCCCGCGCGGCCCACCAACTCCTGCGCCGCGCCCTGGCGTACTGCCTGCTGCTGCTGGTCCTGCTGCTGGCCGTAGCGGGGGTGGCCCAGGCCCAGACCGCCACCACCTATTCCTATACGGGTGGCACGGACAGCTACGTGGTGCCGGCCGGGGTGACGCAGCTGACGGTAGTGGCCACGGGTGCAAACAATGGGGCCGTTGTGCAGGCCACGGTGGCGGTAATCCCCGGCGAAACCCTGACCGTGGTGGTAGGCGGGGGCGGCAGCAGTGCCTTTTTTGGCCCCGGCGGTGGCAGCAGTGGCCCCTCTGTTCTGGTGGGCTATAATGGCGGCGGCAATAGCGGCTTCTACAACCTCAGTTCGGGCACCTCCATCAGCGTTGGTGGGGGGGCTACCGACCTGCGGCGCAATGGCGCCCGAACCAACGACTACCTGGCCAGCCGCAATGCGCTGTTGGTGGCGGGTGGCGGCGGCAGCGGATGCGCTACCGACCGCGGCGACTACTACGCAGGAGGCAGCGGGGGCACCCCAACCGGAGGGGACGGGAGCGGTGCTGGCGTTGGCGGCGGAGCTTCGCAGGCGGGGGTCGGCAGCTCGGCGGGCGGGGCGGCCAGCAACAACGTGGGCGGCACGGGCACTAACTACGGCGGCAGCGGCGGCGGCGGCTACTACGGCGGGGGCAGTGGCACGAGTAGCGGCAGCGGCCGCTCCTTTATTGCCGGCGGCGGTGGCGGCGGCTCGTCGTGGATAGCGACGGGCAGCACGGGCACTTTCGGCCTGAGCACCGACTACGACGGGAGCATGACCATTACGCCCATCATCACGGCCACCCCGGCCCTCACCGCGCCGGCCAACGGCAGCACCGTGGCCACCGCCACGCCTACTTACAGCGGCACGGCCACGGCTGGCAGCACGGTGCGTCTGTATGTGGACGGCAGTAGCACGGCCCTCACCACCACGGCCACCAGCGGCGGCACCTTTTCCGTCGTCCAGCCCACGGCCCTGGGCCAGGGCAGCCACTCGGTGTACGCCACGGCCCAGAGCAGCGGCGTGCCCGTGAGTGCCCGCTCGGCCACGGTCACCTTCACGGTCGATACCGTGGCACCCACGGCCACGCTCAGCACCACGGCCAGCAATCCCACGGCAACCTCGCCCATTCCCTTCACCGTCACGTTCTCGGAACCTGTGACGGGCTTTGGGGCCGGCGGCCTCGTGGTGAGCAACGGCACCCTGACGGGCGGCACCGTGAGCGGCACCAGCGGCGGCACTACCTATACCTTCACCGTCACCCCTTCCGGCAACGGCGTGGTGGTGGGCGTGAGCGTGCGGGCCGGCGCGGCCCAGGACGCGGCCGGCAACGGCAACCCCGCCAGCGGCACCACCAGCGTCACCTACTCCGTGACGCCCACCATTTCCGGCTTCTCGCCCCCGAGCGGCCCCATCGGCCAAACCGTAACCGTGACGGGCACCAACCTGACCGGGGCCACGGCCGTGACGGTGAACGGCACGGCCGGCACCATCACGGGTACGCCCACCACGGGCAGCCTCACCTTCACGGTGGGCGCGGGCAGCACCACGGGCCTCATCCGGGTGACGACGCCGGGCGGCACGGCCACCAGCAGCACCAGCTTCGCGGTGGTGCCCGCGCCCACCATCAGCGGCTTTTCACCCCCGGGCGGGCCGGTGGGCCAGACCGTTACCATCACGGGCACCAACTTCACTGGGGCCACGGGCGTGACCTTGAACGGCGCGGCCATCCCGGGCTTTACCGTCGTCAACAGCACCACCGTCACCTTCGTGGTGCCGGCGGGCAGCAGCTCCGGCCTCATCGCCGTCACTACGCCGGGCGGCACGGCTACCAGCAGCGGCGCCTTCACGTTTATTCCGCCGCCCACCATCAGCGGCTTTTCGCCGGGCAGCGCCAACACGGGCCGCACCGTCACCGTGACGGGCATCAACTTCAACGGGGCCACGGCCCTGACCCTGAACGGCGTCGCCATCACCGGCTTTACCGTGGTCAACGGCACCACCATCACCTTTGCCGTGCCCGCCGGGGCCACGTCCGGTCCCATCGGCGTGACCACGCCGGGCGGCACGGCCACCAGCAGCGGCTCGCTCACCATCGACAACACCGCGCCCACGGCTACGCTCAGCACGACGGCCGGCGGCAGCACCGGCGTGTCGCCCATTCCCTTCACCGTCACGTTCTCGGAAGGCGTGACGGGCCTGGCGGCCGGCGGCCTTGTGGTGAGCAACGGCACCCTGACGGGCGGCACCGTGAGCGGCACCAGCGGCGGTACCACCTACACCTTCACCGTCACGCCCACCGGCAGCGGCAGCGTGGTAACGGTGCGCGTGGCGGCCGGCGCGGCCCAGGATGCGGCCAGCAACGCCAGCCTGGCCAGCAACACCGTGAGCGTGACCTACAACGGACCGCCGCCGGGGGCCGAAATCGTGAACACCGGCACCCTGCTCACGGTGCAGGCCGGGGGCATTCTCTACGTGGGCCCCGGCGGGCTGGGCAACCAGGCCGGCACCCTCACCAACGGCGGCACCCTGCGCGTGGACGGCCCCCTGACCAACCCCGGCACCCTCGACCTGGGCGCGGGCACGCTGGAAGTGAAGGGCGACCTGAACAACGCCGGCACCGTGACGCCCGGCACCAGCGCCGTCACCTTTTCCGGGGCGGCCGACCAGCTGCTAACCCCCGGCGGGGCCAGCCTCTACCGCGTGGTGGTGAACAAGGCCACGGCCGGGGCCAACACCCTGCGCCTGGCCGGCAACCTCACGGTGACCAACAACCTGAACCTGCTCAGCGGCCTGGTGAACACCAAAAACGGCACTGTCGTCAGTACCTTGTCCCTGCCCAACGGGGCCACCCTCAGCGGCGAGGCCAGTGGGCGCTACGTGCTGGGCAGCTTGCAAGTCACCCGCAGCGCCGTGAGCGGCGCGGCCGTGGATTTTGGCCACGGGGCCGTGCTCAACCCCACCACCAACAACCTGGGCACGGTGGCCATCACCCGCACGGCCGGCCTGCTGACGGACGACGTGAGCCGGGGCGTGAACTTCACCAACACCGCCTATAAGGGCATCGACCGCATCTATACCGTCAGCCCGGCTACGCAGCCCGCTGCCAACGCCCCTGTGCAGCTCACCCTGAGCTGGCTGCCGGATAACGACAACGGCATCACGAACTTTACCCAGGCCCGCGTGTGGCAGCAAAGCGCCTCCGGCCAGCCCTGGGCCGTGCGCAGCCCCGTGGCCAACGCCAGCAGCCGCAGCATCAGCATGAGCCCCACCTCGCTCAGCCGCTTCACGGTGAGCAACGCCGCCAACCCGCTGCCCGTCACCCTCGTCGATTTCACAGCGCTGGCCGACGGCCCGGCGGCCGTGCGCCTGCGCTGGACCACCGCCTCGGAGCTGAACAACGCCGGCTTCACGGTGGAGCGTAGCCCCGACGGCACCGCCTTCGAGGCCATCGGCACGGTGGCCGGGGCGGGCACCAGCGCCACCCGCCACGACTACGCCCTGCTCGACGCCAAGCTGCCCGGCGGCGCGACCCTGCTCTACTACCGCCTGCGCCAGACCGACCAGAGCGGCGAGTTCAGCTACTCGCCCGTGCGCACGGTTCAACTCACCAGTTCACCAACTCACCAATTTGCCGTGTTCCCCACGCGGGTGGCGGCGGGACAGGCCGCTACCTACCGCTACATCGGCCCGGCCGAAGCCGGCACCCTCGACATCCTCAGCGTGCTGGGGCAGGTGCTGGGCACCGTAGCCCTCGACGGCCGCCCCACCGGCGCGGTGCCGCTGCCGGGCCTGGCCACCGGGGTCTATTTCCTGCGCTACACCGGCCCCGCCGGCCGCTTCACCAGCCGCCTGGTGGTGGAATAGTCCACCGGCCGCATTCACTTCTTCAATCTTAACCGCTCCGTGCTTCCTGTTTTCCTCATGCAATACTCTCCTCTCTCCCGGCGCGCCCTGTTGCTCGCCCTCTTCGCCACCGTCCCCTTCGCGGCCCGCGCCCAGCACATCGGCGTGGGCACCCTCACGCCCACCGAACGGCTGGACGTGGTGGGCGGCAACCTCAAAATCAGCACCGCCGGCAACGGGCTGATTTTCCCCGACGGCACCACCCAAACCACGGCCGCCAGCGGCACCGGCACCGGCAGCTTTATCCTCAACAACCCCGCCAGCCAGCAAGCGGGCAGCTTCAACCTAAACGGCGCGGGCACGGTAGGTGGCAACCTGCAGGCCGGCACCAACCTGATTGTGGACGCGGCCGGGGCCAACACCGGCACCACGGCCAACATCCTGCATTTTGGGGCTGCCGGCACCATCAGCGGCGAGGGCATCGGCAGCAAGCGCAACGCCGGTGGCAACCAGTACGGGCTGGATTTCTACACCACCTCGGCCGCCCGCTTGAGCATCACGCAGGCCGGCAACGTGGGCATTGGCACCAGCGCCCCCGGCCAGGCGCTGGAAGTCAACGGCAACGTGCTCATTCCCCTGACCAACGACTACCTCTTGCGCGACACCAACCACGGCCTGGGTTACTACGGAAGCGGCAAGCTTTGGAACGGCCTGAACGTTAATGGCCCGGCCCTCTACGGCTACGCCGGCGGGGTGCTGGGCACCAACCAGGGCGGCACGCGCACCACGGCCCTGACCTGGAACAGCGTTGGCAACGTGGGCATCGGCACCAGCACCCCGGCTTTCCCCCTTGACGTGCAAACCACGGCCACCACGGGTGCCTACAGCTTCGGTTACCTGAACGGCAGCGGCCAAACGGGCTCTGGCAGCATTGGTGCCAACGGGACGGGCATCAGCATTCGCGCCACCGGGCGCATCCTTTCCAGCGAGTTCAACGCCGTCTCGGACCGCCGCCTCAAAACCGTGGTGGGCCTGAGCGACCGCACGGCCGACCTGGCCCTGCTCAATAAGCTGCGCATCACCGATTACACCATGCGCGACAAGGTGCAGTTCGGCAACCGGGCCTTCAAAAAGGTGATTGCCCAGGAGGTGGAGGCCGTCTTCCCACAGGCCGTGCACCAGCAAACGGGCTTCCTGCCCGACGTGTACGCCCTGGCTACCGCCGTGCAGGCCCTGCCCGGCGACTCGCTCGTGGCCCTGACCCTGCCCGCCGCCGGCCTGCCCACGGCCGCCGCCGCCGGCCAGCGCCTCAGGCTGATGGGCCAAACCGGCGACGTGCTGGCCGCCCTGGCCCGCCCCGCCGCCGCCGGCACCCGCACCCTGGTGCTGCGCCGCGCCCGGGCTCTGGCCGGCACCCAGGTCTTCGTCTTCGGCCTGGAGCACCCCGACGTGCGCTCGGTAGACTACGAGGCCCTGAGCATGCTCAACGTGAGCGCCACCCAAGAGCTGGCCCGCAAAGTGGAAGCCTTGGAAAAGCAGAACACCGCCCTGGCCGCCAAAGCTGCGGCCTTCGAAGGCCGGGCCGCCCAGGCCGACGCCGACCACGCCTCGCTGGTTAGCCTACAAGAGCAGATGGCCCGCCTGCTGGGCGAAACGCCCCCCGCCACCGCTCAGGCCCGCAAGTAGCGGCGCGCGCCCCTGGCCGCTGCAAAAGTCCCCAGCGGCGCGGTAGTGAAGGGGTTCGATGCCCTGGACCGCCCCGTGCTTACCGCCACGGCCGATGCCGCCGGTACCGCCGCCCTGGCCCTGCCCGCCGGGCTCCCGGCCGGGGTGTACGTGGTGCGCACCGGCAGCAAGGCCCTGCGCCTCACGCTGGAGTAAGGTCCCTTCCTACTATCGTCCGCCGCTTGCATGTCGGCCGGGGTAGTTTTTGAAAGCCTCTGGCCATTGGCCGGAGGTTTTTTTGTGGGCAATGATGATGGGGTGGCGATGGGTAGCAGCTTTGGCAACAGGGAGCTGCTGGCGGAAGCCTTCCCCGCCGGGCGCGGGGACTCCCCCGCCCGGCGCGGGGATTCCCCCAGTGAGCGCGGGGACTCCCCCGGTGGGCACGGGGGCTCCCCCGCCGGATGCGGGGACTCCCCCGCCGGATGCGGGGACTCCCCCGGTGAGCGCGGGGAAGCCCCCGGTGAGCGCGAGGGGGTCCTCGCCGGGAATGAGGGGTACGTCCCCGATAAGAGCAGGGCTGCCCCGGGAGGCGTTGGTGGGGCTTTGCTGGTGGGCGAGGTCAGCAGGTATTCGGAGGGAGTTGCTAAAGCCGGGGTGGTAGCGCTAGAAACCAGGTAGAAGTACGTGGTTTCAAAATCAGGTATTTATACGCTATTCAGTGGCTACCCCTGCGTCTACTTTTGATTCATCCTTCGGGTAATAACCCATCCCTCCACATTTTATTTCTACAAGATGACCAATGACTGGTACCCCCGCCGCGAAGCTGAGCGCCGGATTTTTCTCCAAAACTTCGTCGATACCATCGAAAATGCCACCGAACTCATGGGCTTGCCCAAAGACACTTTCAAAGTAGCCGCCGGGGCGGCCCAGGCGGAGCTGGACCTGTTCGGCGTGCGCGATACGGCCCAGAAGGTTTTCGACACGGCCCAGGGCAAGTTGGTGAAGCAGGAGGAGCTGACTTCGGCGGCCGTGCGGGCCGGCGTGAAGCAAATCAAAAACACCATGAACGTTTCGTCGGAAGTGCTCGACCTGCTGGAATTGAACACCAGCTCCGACAAGCCCACCGAGCGCATTGCGGCCGATGCGCCCGTGCTCAAGGTGAAGATGGACGGCATCCACCCCAACATCGGGGGCGTGAAAAACGGCTTTGATGCCTTGCAAATCTGGTGCTGCCGTACCGGCGAGAAGGAGTTTACGCTGCTGGCCACCGTCACGCACCTGCCCTACTTCGACAACCGCCCCAACGTGGACCCCGCCGTGGCCGAGCAGCGCGACTACTTCGCCTACTACCTGAAGAAAAACGTGGTGGTAGGGAACAAGAGCGCCACCTACATGTTGCTGGTGCCCGGCGGCAGCCACGTGTAGGCCGGGTTTTAGCCGCCACTGGCCGACTAAAACCCGCCGTTCGCCCGTATCAGACGTTTTGGACAGGCCCGCGCAGTGGTTGCGCGGGCCTGTGTTTCGTTATTGGGGGTTGGGCTGCCGGGGCGGGGCGGGCGCCTGTCCGCCGATGCCTGCTCCCGGGGGAGCAACACCGGCGGCGGGTGGGTGCCCGCCCCGCCCCGGCAGCTCCCGTCCTTCAGTAGTGCTTACCTTGTCTTCCTTGATTAAAACGCTTACTTCCACCGGCCCGGGATTTCGGCTTATCTGTCTCGGGCTGCTGCTGCTGGGCCTGCTGCCGGGCAGTGGCCCTGCCCGGGCACAGGGGCCGCCCCTGCCGCTGGCCCGCCTGCGCGTGGTGCGCGACAGCTTGAGCCACCTGCTGGCTCGCGACACCCGCCCCGATACGCAGCGCGTGAGCCGCCTCAACACCCTGGCCTTCGCCCTGCGCATGAACGCGGCCGACGAGTCGCTGGCCCTCACGCGGCAGGCGCTGCGGCTGGCTCGGCAGCTGGATTTTGCGCGGGGCCTGCTGGAGGCCGAGTTCAATCTGAGCTACTACCTGCGCGCGCACAGCCAGTACGACTCGGCCATTTACTACGCCCGGCTGGCGCTGCCGCTGGCGGTGCGCACCGGCAACCGCTACACCCAGACGCGGGTGAACTACAACCTGGCCCGCATCTACCAGGAGCAGGGCAACTACGCCGCCGCCCTAGGCCCCAGCCTGGACGGGCTGGCCCTGGCCCGCGCCATGGGCAGCCCCCGGGTGCTGCTGTTTCAGCTGGTGATGGCGGCCCGCATCGAGCTTGCCCTGGACGAGTACGCTACCGCCCGGGCCTACATGAACGAGGCCCGCCCACTGGCCGGGCCGGCCCACGATTTGATGTCCACCGGCTACCTCTCCCAGGTAGCCGGCGACCTCAGCCGCCAGCAGCAGCAGTGGCGCGCCGCCCGCGACCACTATGCCCAGGCCCTGGCCAGCTACGCGGTGGTGACCAACAAACCCGGCCTGATAGACATGCAGCTCAGCATGGCCGAGATGGCCGAGCGCCTGGCCGACTACCCGGTGGCCCGCCGCGCCGGCCGGGAGCTGCTGCGCCAGGCCCACGCTGCCGGCCGCCCCGAGCACGAGGCCCGGGCCGCCCTGCTCCTGGCCCGCGCCTGGCTACCTGCCCGCCCCGACAGCGCCGTTTATTACGCCACGCGGGCCTTGGCTACCGCCCGGCCGCGCCACCTGCGCCCGCAGGCCCGCGACGCGGCCCAGGTGCTGGCCGAGGCCAGCGACCGCCTCGGCCGCGGCCACGCCGCCTACCAGTATCAGGCCCTGGCCGGGGCCTACGCCGACAGCATCGGGGGCGAGGACAATGGCCGCCGGCTGGCGGCCGTGCAGGCCCGCGCCGCCCGCTCGCGCACCGGTATTGAGCTGAACGTGGTGCGCCAGCGCGAGCGCCTGCTGCGGCAGCGGCAGGAGCTGGAGCGCCTGCGCACCCAGCGCCAGCTGGCGGGCATCGGGGCGCTGGTGCTGGGGGCGTTGGTGCTGGCGGGCGGGCTGTTCTGGCGCTACCGCCGCCGGCAGCAGCGCCGCCAGTCCACCCGCGACGCGGCCTTGCGCCAGCGCCTGGCCGCCGACCTGCACGACGACGTGGGGGCGCTGCTCACCCAAATCAGCCTGCAAAGCGACCTGCTCCGTGAAGCCCCCGCCCCGCCCGAAGCCACCCTGGCCCGCCTCAACCGCCTGAGCGACACCAGCCGCCGCGCCGCCCGCCAGATGGCCGACGTGGTGTGGGGCTTGCACACCTCCTCCGCCCAATTGCCCGAGGTGCTGGCCCACATGCGCGACCACGCTCACGAGGTATTGGCCGATGCCGACCTGGCCGTGGACTTTGCCGTGAGCCCCGCCGCCGCCGCCCTGCACCCCGGCGTGGCCGTGTGCCAGAACCTCTACCTTATCTACAAGGAAGCGCTGCACAACGTGGTAAAGCACGCCCCTCGCGCCACCCGCGTTACCGTGCGGCTCACCGAAGACGCCGGCCGGCTCTGCCTCTCCGTGCGCGACGACGCCCCCGGCCCCGCCCCCATCGCCCGCCCCGGCGGCCACGGCCTGGCCAACATGCGCCAGCGTGCCGAGGCCGTGGGCGGGGCGCTGAACGTCGTGGCGGAGGCTACGGGGTTTGACGTGGTGGCGTGTTTGCCGGGATAGGTGGGCAGCGTATGACTTGAAATGAGCTGCAAGCCTCGGTAAGCCCCAGCGGGGCGACATATCGGTAGCAAAACCAGCTGAAGAAAACCCCAAAGCCCCGGCGGGGCGACACTCATTGAACGAGTGCCGCCCCGCCGGGGCTTTGGCGATGTAATTATTACGGTCTTACTACCGACATGTCGCCCCGCTGGGCCTGCTGTTTGGTTGGCTGCGGCTGTAACTGATTAACATTGCGTTTCGATTTCCTTTCTTCATTCCCCCTTTCCCATGTACGACCTCATCGGCGACATCCACGGCCATGCTACCGAGCTGCGCCAGCTACTCCAGCAGCTTGATTATCTTCCTGACGATGCCGGCGTGTACCGCCACGCCGGCGGCCGGCAGGTCATTTTCGTGGGGGACTTTATTGACCGGGGGCCGGCCATCCGCGAGACGCTGCAAATCGTGCGCGGCATGGTGGACGGCGGCGCGGCCCTCGCCGTGATGGGCAACCACGAGTACAACGCGCTTGCCTTCTGGAGCTTTTACCCCGGCGGCGGGCACGTACGGCCCCACCTCCCGAACCACATTCTCCAGCACATCGAAACCATTAAGGAATTCCGCAGCAAGGAGCTTTTTGTGGAATGGCAGGACTACCTGGCGTGGTTCTACACGCTGCCGCTGTTTCTGGAGCTGCCCGGCCTGCGCGTGGTGCACGCCTGCTGGGATGCCCGCTACATTGCCTACCTGCGCGCACAGCTCCCCGACGACCGCCTCACACCCGATTTCCTGCTGCGGGCCAGCCGCAAGGGCTCCGAGGAGATGAATGCCGTCGAAATCACCCTCAAAGGGCACGAAACCGACCTGCCCCGCCCCCACCACTTCTTCGACAAAGACGGCCACCGCCGCACCAAGATGCGCACCGCCTGGTGGCGCGACCCGGCCGCCGCCACCTACAACGATTACTTCCTCGAACCCATCGAAGCCCTGGCCGGCCAGCCCGTGGATGTAGCCGCCCTGCCCAACGCCAGCTACTACCAGGACGAAACGCCCGTTTTCTTCGGCCACTACTGGCTAAAGGGCGAGCCCCGGCTGCTCACGCCCCATTCCGTGTGCCTCGACTACAGCGTGGCCCGGGGCGGCGAGCTGGTGGGCTACCGCTGGCACGGCGAGCAAACGCTCACGCCCACCGGCCTGGTGCGCGCGGTAGGCGGGCATTAGCCGCACGATGTAGGGGCGGGGCCTGCCCCCGCCCGTCGTTGAACGGAATCGTTGCAGCGGCGCGAACGTCCGGGCGGGAGCAGGCCCCGCCCCTACATCGTGCGGCTTGCCCAATCATTCCAAACCCTTACCCTTCACCCCTTTTCCCTCTTAATTAATGCCCAACAACTCCCCCGCCGCTCCGCCGCTACTACGCGCCCTACCCCAGCTGCCCACGGGCGCTTTCTATGCCGCTGCCAGCCGGTACCACTCCCTGGCCATTCGGGCTGAGGGCTCGCTCTGGGCCTGGGGCAGCAACAGCTACGGTCAGCTCGGCGACGGGACCACCACCCCGCGCAACGGCCCCGTGCGGGTGGGGCAGGATACCGATTGGCGTAGCGTGAGCGCCGGCCCGGGCCACAGCCTCGCCATCCGCACCGACGGCACCCTCTGGGCCTGGGGCCAGAACAGCTATTGTCAACTCGGCGATGGCACCAGCGAAACCCGCCACCGGCCCGTGCAAATTGGCACCGCCACCGACTGGCAGTGCGTGAGCGCCGGCGACAGCCACTCGGTGGGCGTGCGTGCCAACGGCACCCTCTGGGCCTGGGGCTACAACGAGCACGACTTCCTGGGCGAGTTGGGCCCGGACAACACCATCCGGCACCAGTCCCCAACCCAAATCGGCACCGACACCCGCTGGCGCAGCGTGAGCGCTGGCCTGCGCCACACCGTAGCCACGCGCACCGACGACGAAGTATTTGCCTGGGGCTTCAATGAGCAGGGCCAGCTGGGCGACGGCACCACCGACCTGCGGCGGCACCCCGTCAGCCTCGGGGCCGTGCGAATGCGGACCGTGAGCGCCGGCACCCACCACACCGCAGGCGTCAGCGCCGACGGCTCGCTCTGGGCCTGGGGCAATAACGGCTGCGGCCAGCGCGGCGACGACGACTATAATGACCGCCTCACTCCCACCCGTGTGGGCATCGGCAGCAGCTGGCAGAACGTGAGCGCCGGCGAGATGCACACCCTCGCCCTGAGCAGCAGCCCCGGCGACGCGACGCGCAGCGGCCAGCTCTACGCCTTCGGGCTGAACCAGACCGGCCAGCTCGGCGATGGCAGCACCGAGATGCGCTACGCCCCCGTGCGCGTGGGCTCGGCCAATGACTGGGACGCGCAGGGATTCAGCGCCGGGGCCAGTCACTCGGTGGCGCTACGGTCCTACGGCCAGATATGGGCCTGGGGCTACAACGACCAGGGTCAGGTGGGCCACCGCGACCTGGGCGCGCACGCCAACCCCGCGCCCCTGCAAGTGGGCAAGGACCGCAACTGGCGCAGCGTGAGCGCCGGCGGCATGCACACCCTGGCCATTCGCACCGACGGCACGCTCTGGGCCTGGGGCAATAACGGCTACGGCCAGCTCGGCGACAGCACCACCACCGACCGCCCCGCGCCGGTTCAGATTACCACCTACGGCGGCTGGCGCACCGTGCTGGCCGGCATGGCCCACAGCCTGGCCCTGCACGACGATGGTACCCTCTACGCCTGGGGAGGCAATTTTGCAGGCCAGCTCGGGGTGGGCCAGCTCAAGGACTGCTTCTGGCCGACTGCAATCAACAACGATATGCGGTGGCAGGCCGTGAGCGCCGGCCCCCAGCACACCCTGGCCGTGCGCGACGACGGCACCCTCTGGGCTTGGGGCGAAAACGAGCGGCACGAGCTCGGCATCGGCAGCGTCGACCCCTACTTCGAGCCCCGGCAGGTGGGCCGCGACAGCAACTGGCGCAGCGTGAGCGCCGGCGCGGCCAGCAGCCTTGCCCTGCGCACCGACGGCACCCTCTGGGCTTGGGGCGAAAACCCGCAGGCCCAGCCCGACCCCGCCTCCAACTACCCCACGCCCACCGCCCTCGCCCCCGGCCAAACCTGGCAGAGCGTCTACACCAGTAACGGCCAGCTCCTGGGCCTGCGGGCCGACGGCAGCCTCTGGGCCTGGGGCCAGTCGCCCGCCGGCCCCTACACCGACACCGCGCACGCCCTCCACGCGCTGCCCGCCCCGGCCACCGGCGGCTGGCACAGCATCAGCCCGGGCAACGCGCACATCCTGGCCCTGGACACCAACGGCACCCTCTACGGCTGGGGTAACAACAGCTCCGGCCAGCTCTGCGACGGCACCACCAATGCCCGCCCGCAGCCCGCCGAGCTGTTTAGCCGCCAGCAGTGGCAGGCGGCCAGCGCCGGCAACAGTCACTCCGCCGCCGTGCGCGACGACGGCACCCTCTGGATGTGGGGCGGCAACGAGTCGGCCCAGCTGGGTTTGGTGATGATGAGTGCGGTGCCGCTGCAGGTGTTTTAGGGCTGAGCGCAAGTAGGGGCGGGGCTTGCCCCCGCCCGGGCGTTGAACGGAATCGTTGCGACGGTGCCAACGTCCGGGCGGGGGCAAGCCCCGCCCCTACGTGTGCCCGGCATCACGTTCTTTCACCTCGCCCACTGTTCTTTTGTGCTTTGGCGGCGCTGCTGCCGTTTCTTCTGCTTCTTCCGTTTCATGCGTTTCCTCCCCTTTGCCCTCCTTTTGCTGGCCGGCCCCGCCCTGGCTCAGCGCCCGCTGCCCCTGCCGCGCAACCTGCAAGTCCCCTACACCAAAGGCACCCGCGCCGAAACCGGCGCGCCCGGCCCCCGCTACTGGCAAAACACCGCCGACTACGACCTGGCCGTCAATTTCAACCCCGGCACCCGCCTCGTGTCCGGCACGGTGGATATCAAGTACATCAACAACAGCCCCGATTCGCTCAAGCAAATCTGGTTCAAGCTCTACCCCAACCTCTACCAGAAGGGTGCCCCCCGCAGCCGCGCCATCGCCCCGGAGGACGTGAGCGACGGCGTCAAAATCTTCAACCTCACCATCAACGGCGAAGCCTTTGATGTGAGCAAATTGAAGTCCGATGCCACCAATATGCCCGTGACGCTGCGCCGCGCCCTGGGTGCCCACCAAGTGGCTACGGTGCGCGCCACCTACGCCTACACCCTCAACAAAGGCTCGCACCAGCGCACCGGCGAGATTGAGCCGGGAGCCGATTTCGTGGCCTACTTCTTCCCCCGCATTGCCGTGTACGACGACATCGACGGCTGGAACCGCGTGCCCTACACCGGCGACCAGGAGTTCTACAACGACTTCTGCAACTTCAAAGCCGCCGTCACCGTGCCTAAAAACTTCGTGGTCTGGGCCACCGGCGACCTCACCAACACTGCCGAAGTGCTGGCCCCCAAGTACGCCCAGCGTCTGCGCGACGCCGAGCAGCAGGACGCCGTGGTGAGCATCATCAGCGAGGACGATGCCAAGCGGCACGACATCACCGCCCAGGCCGACCAGAATACCTGGCGCTTCGAGGCGAAGAACGTGACGGACTTTGTCTTCGCCACCGCCGACCACTACGTGTGGCAGAGCACCAGCCTGGTGGTGGACCCCGCCACCAAGCGCCGCACCCGCGTCGATGCCGCTTATAATCCTAAGCACGAGGACTACAAGGAAGTCATCAACTTCAGCCGCAAAACGGTGGAGGCCATGAGCTACACCTTCCCCCGCTGGCCCTTCCCCTACGCCCACGAAACCGTATTCGACGGCCTCGACCAGATGGAGTACCCCATGATGGTGAACGACAACCCCACCGCCACCCGCGAGGACGCCATCACCCTCACCGACCACGAAATCTTCCACACGATGTTCCCCTTCTACATGGGCATCAACGAAACCAAGTACGGCTGGATGGACGAGGGCTGGGCCACCATCGGCGAGTGGCTGATTTCGGGCATCATCGACCCCAAGCTCGACGACGACTACGGCGTGGCCCGCTACGCCCAGAACGCCGCCTCCGAAAACGACCTGCCCATCACCACGCTCAGCACCCAGCAAACCGGGATGCCCTTCTTCCTCAACTCCTACCCCAAGCCCGGCATGGGCTACCTCTACGTGAAGGATATGCTCGGCGACAAGCTCTTCACGCAGGCCCTGCACACCTACATCACCAACTGGAACGGCAAGCACCCCATGCCCTACGACTTCTTCAACAGCATGAATACCGGCGCCAACCGAAACCTCAACTGGTTCTGGCAGCGCTGGTTCTTCGATGACGGCTACCCGGACCTGGCCATCGCCCGCGTCACCAAAAGCACCGCCGGCTACGACGTCCTCGTCCAGGCCAAAGGCAGCAAGCCCGTCCCCGTCGACCTCACCGTCACCTTCGCCGACAATACCACCCAGAAAATCCACCGCAGCATCGCCGTCTGGGAAACGGGGGCCAATTCCGTCACCGTCCCCGTCCCCACCAAGCAACCCGTGAAGCGCGTGACGCTGGGCAGCACCCTCGTGCCGGACAGCTACCCGAAGGATAATGTGTGGGAGGGGAAGTAGGGTTAGTTTTACAATAAAGCAATGTTTTAAACGAAACGCTAATGTTTGATAACACCTCGTTTTCTGTAGAAACCAATGGTGGCAGAGTTACAATAGTTGGATTGCCTCAACACTGCCCAAACTGTCATCGGCACATTAGACCTTACGCTTTGTATGGCTACTTAAACCACTATCAAACCGACTTGTCCTTGTTATTAGTTTGTCCTAATCGGCAATGTGATAAAGCCTTTTTCGGGTATTACACACGCGAAGAAGTAGGGTCTCACCCCGACTTAATGAAAACTCAATACTGGTTTATTGAGAAAACTAATATTGGCACATTTAGCAAAGCTCCCATAAATCAAACGGTAGAGTTGATATCTCCGACTTTTATGACAATTTACAATCAAGCTTATCATGCGGAACAATCTGAACTATTAGAAATATGCGGAATGGGTTATCGAAAAGCATTGGAATTTTTGATAAAAGACTATGCTATTTCAAAAGACCCGTCCGCAAAGGAAATTATCGAGAAAAAGGCCCTTATGGGATGCATAACTGATTACGTCAGTGACACTAGAATCAAAGCAGTAGCTAAACGTGCCGTATGGCTGGGCAATGATGAGACTCATTATGTAAGGAAGTGGGAAGGAAAAAATCTAACTGACCTAAAAAAGCTAATCGAGTTAACAATTCATTGGATAGAAATGGAGAAACTAACCGAAAGCTTTGAAGCTGATATGCCTGGTTAATTAAAATTATAGTGCAACGTGATTCTCTTTGCCGTTTTTTATCAGGCATTGGCCACTTAACCAGAAACGAGTTGCTGCGGCCCTGACAATAGCTCAGGGCCGCAGCGATAAATCTGAGCGGCAGCACTCACATCGCCATTTGGCTGCTGCGCTGGAAGGCCTGCGCTACCGCCGCTGTATCGGTGTAGACCTGGAAACGCGACACTTTCCCGTCGCGCATCTGGAAGACGTGGGCCCACTCTTCTTCTTCGGACTGGCCCGTGGCCCGCGCCCGGGCTTTGCCGTAGCCCAGCGCCACCAGCTTATCGCCCTGCGCGATGAATTCTACCGGCTCGAAGCGTTCGAATTCCATGGCCTCGTGCAGTTTGCTGAAGAACGAGGCCACCGCTTCCTTGCCGCGGTACACGCCGGCATACGGAATGACCTTCAATGCGCCGGGAATAATAAATTCAACATCGTCCGTGTACAGTTTCAGCAAGTTGGGAATATCGCCCTTGCTGAACAGCTCGTATCCGGTTTTTACCGTCTGGGTGTTTTGTTGCTCATTCATGGCCGTGAGATGGATAAATGGTGAGGGGTTGTCACATAGCTCATCTCTTCCCGCAACCCTATCGGCAACAGACGCTTTTTGCGGCCGCGGCGGGGCTCACGACTAGCGTTCCGCTTGCCTCCGCAGCTTCTTCAATATACCAATTTTCCTATTGATTTCCGAGGGCGCTGGCATCTTCGTGCTCACTCGCGCGCCAGGCGGAGGCGGGCCTGGCCCTGGGTACCGCTCAGCAGCAGGTAGTAGATGCCGCCGCTCCCCATCTGCCGGGCGAGGTCCAGTTCCACCGCCGCGCCGGAGGCGGAGGCAGGCAACTGGCCGGTGGCCACCCGCTGGCCCTGCGCCGACACTAGGGAGTACGTCACCGCGCCTTGTACGCCCTCGGGCAGCACCAGCGTGAACCGGCCGGTGGCCGAGGGATTGGGGTAGGCCTGCACCCGGAATGCCCCCAGGGTTTCTGCTTGCGGCTGGCTGGCGGTGGTCAGGCGGCCGGCCGGTGGAGCCCCGATTTGCTGCCAGAGCTCGACGCCGGAGAAATTAGGCCAACCGCCGGTGGTGGTGAACCGAATGGTGCCGGCCGGACCAAGCGTGACCGGGTAGGGCCCGAGCTTGGCCCAGGTGCCGGCCGGGCCGCTGTTGTAGTTGGGCCGCACCACCTGCCCGTTCAGGCTCAGGCTATACACTTCCGGGTTGTTGTCTTCCCACACGTAGAGGTAGGCCATGTAAGTGCCGGCCGGCACGGCCGAGAGCGTCAGTTTCAGGCTGGGGCCGTACACCGAGGCCCGAATCATGCCCGCCCGGGCCGCGTCGGTGGCCGGCACCAAGGGCACATTCTGGTTCTGGAAGCCCGCCCCGTTGGTCGAATAGTTTGGGGCCGTGCTGCCGGCCCAGGCGTGGCCGTCGAGCGTGAGGGCCGGGCCATTCAGGTTGATGGCCCGGTAGAAGGCGTAGGTGTTGTCCAGCGCCTGGCTGTATTTCACGGTGAGGAAGTCGGGGCCGGTGACGGCTCCCGTGCTGCTGCCGGTCACCAGCACGTTGCCGCTATTGTCCACGGCCAAACCTATGGGTCTGAGGATTTCATTCCTTTTTCCCCATGCAGCCGAACCATCCAGGCTATTGTAACGCACGGTGAAGGTTCCGATTGAAGCTGTATTGAGGCTGTTGCCCGTGACGTAGACGCCGCCGCTGTTGTCCACCGCGATGGCGCAGGGCGCGTCGTAACCGTTGCTCGGGCCATTGTAGGTGCTGGCCCAGCTCTGCGCCCCGGTGGCCGCGGCGTAGCGCATCGTGATATAGTCACCGTTGTTGGCACCGAAAATGTCGGTATAGCCCGTGACGTAAACCCCACCGGCATTGTCCACGGCTATTGCGCTGGCCAAATCGTCACCGTTAGCGGGGCTGTTGTAGCGGCTGGCCCAACTTTGCGCCCCGGTAGCAGCGGCGTAGCGCACCGTAGCCATGTCTTTATCTGATACCCCGGTGACGTAGACGCCGCCGCCGTTCACAGCGATGCCGTAGGCCGCATCGTCGCCGTTGGCAGGGCTATTGTAGCGGCTGGCCCAGGTTTGCACGCCCGTGGCCGCCGCGTAGCGCACCGTGGCGTAGTCGTTATCGTAGAGTACGCCGTTATTGCTTAGGCCCGTGACGTAGACGCCGCCGCTGTTGTCCACGGCGATGGCAAAGGGTTGGTCGTAGCTATTGGCGGGGCCATTATAGCGACTGGCCCAGGTTTGCACGCCCGTGGCCGCCGCGTAGCGCACCGTAGCAAAGTCCCGGCTTGCGCCATTGGTTGAGCCCGTGACGTAGACGCCGCCGCTATTGTCCACGGCAATGGCCCGGGGCCTGTCGTCGCCGTTGTCGGGGGCATTGTAGAAGCTGACCCAGCTCTGCGCGCCCGTGGCAGCATCGTAGCGCAGCGTTACATAGTCACCACCAGGGGTGCCGTAGATGTTGTTATAGCCCGTGACGTACACCCCACCGGCATTATCTACCGCAATAGCACTGGCTTGCCCGCCACTGTACTCGCTCATCCAGAGCTGTTGGCCGGCGGGCGAATACTTTACCGTTACCACCCTGATACTGCCCACTGTATTACCGCTGGATGTTCCGGTCACGTAGCTGTTCCCAGCGTTATCTACCGCTATAGACGTGACACCGTCCCACAGACTGGCGGCCCCGGAATACGAATCCGACCATCCGACGGCACCGGTAGCAGCCTGGATTTTTACCGTGTAAAGGATTGGGCTGGTCCCAGGCGCCTGGCTGCTGCCCGTGACGTAGACGCCCCCGGCGTCTACCGCCAAGGCGCGGGCCTGGTCGTCGCTGCCGCTGGCCGGGCCGCTGCTGCGGCTGGCCCAGCTTTGCGCGCCCGTGGCCGCCGCGTAGCGCACCGTGGCATAGTCATTATCAGCGGTACCGGGGCTGATGCCCGCGACATACACCCCGCCGCTGTTATCCACCGCAATGGCGCGGGCGCCGTCGTAGCCATTGGCCGGGCCGTTGTAGGTGCTGGCCCAGCTTTGGGCCCCCGTGGCCGCGGCGTAGCGAACAGTCACGTAGTCCCCGTTTTTGGTCCCCGCCACGTAGACGCCGCCGGTGTTGTCCGTCGCAACGGCCTGGGCACTGCTACTCGCATAGGTGCCCACCCAGCTCTCGGCTCCGGTGGCCGCGGCGTAGCGCACCGTGGCGCAGCCGCCATGGCTGGTGCCCGTGACGTAGACCCCGCCGCTGTTGTCCACCGCGATGGCGCTGGCGTCGCTATAATTGTACGTACTGGTACTAATAATGGGGTTGTACGTATTGTACCAACTCTCGCCCCCCGTGGCGGCGTCGTAGCGCACCGTCTCGTAGTAATGTTTGGTGGGGAATGTAGGATTATCGATGCTGGTACCCGTGACGTAGACCCCGCCGGCGTTGTCGACCGCAATGGCCAGGGCGCGGGAGAAAAGGCCGTGTATCCGGGCCCAACTTTCAACCCCGGTGGCCGCGTCATAGCGCACGGTACTGAAGACCCTCACTCGATAACGGGTACTGGTTCCCGTGACATAAACGCCGCCGGCATTATCTACGGCGATGGCAATGGGGTTGTCATTGCCCAGGGAGGGGTCGCCGTACAACGCGTTGTAGGTGCGGGCCCAGCTTTGCGTTCCCGTGGCGGCGTCGTAGCGCACGGTCAGGTAGTCGGTAAGTGAGTAGGTGGATATAACGGTGCCCATGACGTAAACGCCCCCGGCATTATCTACCGCAATGGCTTGGGCACTTCCCCCGGCGTAGGTGCGCAACCAGAGCTTTTCGCCGGTCGGCGAATACTTTATCGTTACCATTTTCGAGGCCGTCGCGCCGCTGTCCCGGGCCGTGCTGGTGGCGTAGCTGTTGCCGGCATGGTCCACCGCTATCGAGATGGGCTGGTCGGGCAGAATGGGGGCACCGGCCGTCGCGCGGCCCTGGCCGTCGTAGCGCGCGGCCCATTCCTCCGTGACCTGCTGCTGCGCCTGTAGCGCATGGGTGAGAAACAAACAGCAGCAAATCAGCAGCAGACGCGTGCAAACCGTGCCGACATAAAAGCGGGAGTAGGAAGTATCAGCCATAAGGAAAAGGGGGGGAAAGTGGCACAAGCAGCCCTCTCCCCTCTTGTGAGAGGGGGCCAAGGGGGCGGCGCGAGCATCTTGCAGCCGCGCCGGGAATTGGGAATCTACTTTGCTGCCGGGGCCAGTGGGGGAACGGGCACCCGGGGGGTGGAAGGGGCTGATAAGCGTAGCCGTCGCGTCAGTACAATTGTAAATGTATATATTTAATTTATAATTGCAATAATTTAATTTAATTCCCCCGCAAATCTGTCTGAATGGGCCTCTATCGGGCCGAAACAAGCCCTAAATGACCGGAAAGGGCATCTCGAGCGCGCATCCTTCCATTCCGGCGGCGTGCGTACCTTTGCCCGCAGTGATGGGTCGCCTCACCGCGGCGCTTTCGGGCGACGAGGAAAGTCCGGGCAACGCAGAGCACCTTGCTTCCTAACGGGAAGGACTGGCAAGCATAATGCGAACCAGGACAGCGAGTGCCACAGAAAATTACCGCCTACGTACCGGCCTTCGGGCCGGTGCCGGTAAGGGTGAAAAGGTGCGGTAAGAGCGCACCAGCGGGCGGGCAACCGTCCCGGCTGGGTAAACCTCAGGGGTTGAAAGACCAAATAAGCTGGTACGCCGGCGCGGCTTCGGCCGCATCGGCTCCGGGCGGCTCGTCCGGCGCCAGCGGGTAGGTTGATGGAGCCTTTCCGCGAGGACTGGCCTAGATAAATGGTGAGGCAGGGGCTTCGGCCCCGGACAAAACCCGGCTTACAGACCCATCACCTCACAACAGAAAGGCCACTCCCGCCCGGGAGTGGCCTTTTTTGTTTCCAAGCGCCGGGGCCGCCCCAACGGGCGGAGCGCATGCGCTGTGCGCGTTGGGGCCGCCCCACTGGTCATAGTACACGCGCTCCGCCCGTTGGGGCGGCCCCACTGGTCATAGTACACGCGCTCCGCCCGTTGGGGCGGCCCCACTGGCTATAGCGCATCCGCTATGCCCGTTGGGGCAGTCCCGCTGGCAATAGCGCATGCGCAATGCCCGTTGGGGCGGCCCCACGGCTCAGCGGTTATTTCTTATTGGCGGCGCGTACGGCTTTCACCTCCGCCACGGTCACGGCGCTGGCTTTGTTGCCGAAGTTGCTGCGCACGTAGGTGAGCACGTCGGCCAGTTGCTGGTCGGTCAGGTAGGCCTGCGAGGGCATCACGCCGTGGTAGTCCTCGCCGTTGATTTCCTCGCCTTTGAGGCCATTGAGCAGCACTTTCGTGAGGCGGGTTTTGTCGCCCAGCACGTAGTCGGTTTTGGCCAGGGGCGGGTTCATACCGTCCACCCCAAGGCCGTCGGCCTGGTGGCAGGTGAGGCAATATTGGGTGTAGATGGCCTTGCCCTTGAGCACCGAGGCCGAGGCGGCGGGGGCTTTGGCCGCGGCTTTGGGGGCCGGTTTTTTCTGGGCGAAGGCCGGGGCACTGGTCAGGGACAGCGCGGCCAGCAGGGCAAAATACTTCTTCACGAACGCGCTTATTTCTGGTTGTACACGATGCGGTAGATGGTGCCGGCCTTGTCGTCGCTAACGTAGAGCGAGCCGTCCGGGCCCTGGGCCAGGCCGCAGGGCTTGTGGTCGGCGCGGCCGCTGGCCACCTTCTCGGGCGAGCCGGCAAAGTTGTCGGCAAACACTTCCCACTGGCCGCTCGGCTTGCCGTTTTTGAAGGGCTGAAAAACCACGTAATAGCCCTTCTGAGGCTCGGGGGCGCGGTTCCAGGAGCCGTGGAAGGCGATGAACGCGCCGTTGCGGTACTTCTCCGGAAACATGGTGCCGGTGTAGAACAGCAGGCCGTCGGGGGCAGTGTGGGCGGGGTAGGCGGCGGCGGGCTCCAGGTACTTGGGGTCGGCCAGCTTCTTGCCGTCGCCGCCGTACTCGGGGGCCAGCATTTTCTTGTGCGTTAGGCCGTCGTAGTACAGGAAGGGCCAGCCGGCATTCGCACCCTTGGTGATTTCGTAGAGGCACTCGGCCGGCAGCTCGGCCGACTGCTTGGTGGTATACATCTCGGGGAAGATGTCGTGGAGCTGGTCGCGGCCGTGCTGCATCACGAAAAGCTGGTTGGCCTGCGTGTTCCAGTCGAGGCCCACCACGTTGCGCAGGCCGGTGGCGTAGCGCGTGCCGCTGCCATACGTCTGCCCCACTTTATCGGCCCGGAACTGCCAGATGCCGCCCGCCGAATCCAGAATCGGGCAGTTCTGCCGGCCCATCGAGCCCTTCTCCCGGTCCTTCACCTGGCAGGAATTCGAGTAGGCCCCGATGTTCACGTAGAGGTTGCCCGCATTATCCAGCACGATGGATTTGCTCTCGTGCTCGCCCCGGTTCAGCAGGCCCGACACGATTTTTTCGGGCTGCGTGGGGTTGGTCACCTCCCCTTTCGCATCGAGCTTATAGCGGTACACGTCCTCATCCGAAGACGCGTACAAATAGCCGCCCTTGGCATAAATCCCCGTGCCCCCGTAGCTGCCGAAGCCGCCCGTCACGGTGGCCTTGCCGGTAGCAGTGGGCTTTAATTCGAGGATGCCTTTGCCGTCTTTGGGCTTATTGAGTTTTACAAAAATGTTGCCCTGCGGCGTCACTGTAATATGCCGGGCGCGGCCGCCGGTTTCGGCCACCACCAGCGCGCCAAAGCCGGCGGGCAGCTTCAGACCGGCGTTGTTGGGGTCGGCCACCACGGTGGGCTTGCTGGTGAGCGAGTAGAGGCTGAAGCTGCCGGCCAGCGCCGCCGTGAGCAGCAGGGGCCGGGTTATCGTGTTTTTCATGCGGGGAATTGGGTTGAAAAGAACGGACTGAAAGAACGGGGTAGAGACGCAACATTTTGCGTCTCGTCGTTGAACGGTCGGGGCTGCGCTGTTATGCTTTACGCTGAACGGGGCAGCAATAACAACATCAGCAACGATGAGACGCAAAATGTTGCGTCTCTACCTCGTTCAATATCCAGCTTAAACTCCTAGCGCCGCTTTTCGTTACCTTCGCGCCGCTCTATTTGCATTCCATCCGTATTCCGCCCCGCATGCCCCGCATCCTCATCATCGACGACGAAAAAGCCATCCGCAACACGCTGAAGGAGATTTTGGAATTTGAAGGCTACAAAGTTGACCAGGCCGAAGACGGCCCCGCCGGCCTCGACCTGCTCATCCAGCAGAAATACGACGTGGTGCTCTGCGACATCCGCATGCCCAAAATGGACGGCCTCGAAGTCCTGACCCGCGCCCAGGCCATGGGCACCGACGCCGCCTTCATCATGGTCTCGGCCCACGGCAGCATCGACACGGCCGTGGAAGCCACCAAAAAAGGCGCCTACGACTTCCTGCCCAAGCCCCCCGACCTCAACCGCCTCCTCGTCACCGTCCGCAACGCCCTCGACCGCACCAAGCTCGTCACCGAAACCAAGACGCTCAAAAAGAAGCTCTCCGTCACCAAAGGCTCGGAAATGGTAGGCTCCTCGGCCGCCCTCGGGGCCGTGCGCAAAGCCATCGAAAAGGTGGCCCCCACCGATGCCCGCGTCCTCATCACCGGCCCCAACGGCGCGGGCAAGGAGATGGTAGCCCGCCAGCTCCACGAGCTCAGCAACCGCGCCCAGGGCCCGCTGGTAGAAGTAAACTGCGCCGCCATCCCCTCCGAGCTGATTGAAAGCGAGCTATTCGGCCACGAAAAAGGCTCCTTCACCTCGGCCGTCAAGCAGCGCATCGGCAAGTTTGAGCAAGCCGACGGCGGCACCCTCTTCCTCGACGAAATCGGCGACATGAGCCTCTCGGCCCAGGCCAAAGTGCTGCGCGCCCTGCAGGAAAATAAAATCACCCGCGTGGGCGGCGAGAAGGAAATCTCGGTAAACGTGCGCGTCCTCGCCGCCACCAACAAAGACCTGCTACAAGAAATCGCCGACAAAAACTTCCGCGAAGACCTCTACCACCGCCTCTCGGTCATCCTAATCCAAGTCCCTTCGCTGAATGACCGCCGCGAAGACATCCCCGAATTGATTCAGAAATTCCTCAACGACATCGCCGCCGACTACGGCAACAAGCCCAAGAAAATAGATGCCGCCGCCCTGGAATATTTGAAGGGCCTCGACTGGCGCGGCAATATCCGCGAGCTGCGCAACGTGGTGGAACGCCTCGTAATCATGAGCGACGACACGATTACGGAAGGCGACGCGAAGGCGTTTGCAGGGAAATAGAAGTCGTATTGGACAATTAAAAAAGGCAGCGCCAAAATCGACTGATTCTGGCGCTGCCTTTTTATTTACCGCAGTTTCGATGACAGGCTTATCTTTTTATTTCCTTGTAATCATCAAAATCAACTTCTTCTTTTTCAAACAAGTTGCTGCGCCCTAAAAATTCGGCAATTAGTTTTATAATGGGTTGGTTGTTATCAGCCATGATAAAGGCAAAGTCCCAAATATCTTTTGACAAGGAAAACCATCCCTTACTTGAAGAAATCTGAAATATCACTTCGTCATTCATCCACAAATCTATAACTCCATCAATTTTAGGATTGATATCCTGAATCGTTGCCAACAGGTCGCTGTTAAAGTCTGCATCAGAACTATCAAGGAGGAATTCCAAGAGCAATTCATCCGACCCATAGCCAGGTCTTAGATGATATTTGTACGGCTTTCCCAAAGGATTTAATTTTACAATTACACCATCTGATTACACCCGCGCACGTCCGAATTATCCATCCGTCCCAGAACTTCAAACGAGCCGTCCGGGTGCATCCGCGCTAAGTCCTTGGTTTCGATGAAAGCGCAGGAATCAATGTTCGCCAAATCAATCACATTGATGGCCCCATCGGGTCTGTCACCAATCGAAAATGGGTCCGACGGGTCGCGCAGCAGCACCCGCAGCGGCGCTGGGCTATGGAACCTGCCATCGCCCAGCGAATAGGCTTGGCTCAGCAATTCCGTCATGCCATACTCGGAATGAATACCGACTGGCCCAAACGCCCGCTGCAATTCCGCGTGCAGCTCTTCCCGAATCATCTCGCGGCGGCGGCCCTTCATGCCGCCGGTTTCGAGCACGGTGAGGCCTTGCAGCTCCGGCGCGGGGCCAGCTTCCAGAGCAAAGTCCAGCAGCGCGTAGCTCACGCCAATGAGCATGACGCGGCGGCCGGGTACCTGCTTAGCTTCGGCCAGCGCGTTGCGCAGGGCGGCATGGTCGTGCAGGAAAAATGCCGGCTGCGTCTGCCCCGATTGCTGCGCGAAATAATCCACCATCGCCACCAGTGAGGAATTTCCCTGCTCCAGATACGACGGCAGCAGCGCCAGAAACGTCCAGCCCGTGAGCGGGCCGTAGTATTGCTCGAAGATACGGGCTGCGTTTTCGCGGTACAGGGCCGGCTCGCGCACGAGGTGGCGGCTGCGCTGCTGGAGCGTGGTGCCGCTGCTGAGAAACGTTTCCTGCGGCTCCCATTCGGCCGGCTGGGTGCGGACTTCGTGGGTTTTGAAAAACTCGATGGGCAGGAAGGGAATATCCGTCAGCCCGGCCACGGCAGCGGGCGCACGACCTAGTTGCGCCAGGTAGGCCGCGTAGGGTGGGCAATGCACAGCCTGATACCGGAACAAATCCAACGCGGCAGCCTCAAATGTGGCGGCCGTAACAAGCGGCAGCCTTTGCAGAAAATCGAAGCGAAAACTCATGAGCAGATGACCAGATTGGCAGGTACCACCGAACCAACCAGGTTGGCTATTCGTTGGGAAGAACGTACTTTGGGGCTACTTCGGCCGTTGTGCTGCTGACTTCTCACTTCCTGTCTATTATGAACTTGTTTCGTACCCTGCGCGGAGTTGCTCTTCTTGGCCTGGCCGGGGCGGGCCTCAGCGGCTGCCTCAGCGCTCCCAGTTACTCGAACACGCCTGAAATTGAGTTTACTGATGTTCGGGTAACGCGCATTCCGCCACCAAAGCCCGGGGATTTGACAGAAGTTGATTTGGAATTTGTTCTGAGCTTTCGGGACGGCGACGGCGACTTGGGCCTCGACCCTGAAGACCTCAACAACCCGCCATTCAACTCTACCACTGGCGGCCATAACGGTAAAGGTTTTGGCCTTAACTATTTCGTTCAGCCCTACAAGAAAAATCCAGCCACCGGAAAATTCGAATTTTTTCTGAACCCGCCACCCTTCGGCAAGGTCGGCGAATACGATGACCGTTATCCGCGCCTGAATGGGGCTGACGGCCGCGCTGCACCGCTGAAAGGCGAATTGCGCCACATGGTGCCTTTTTTTCTTGATGGTACGGTGTTCAACACCGGCGACGTGTTCCGATTCGAAATCAGCATCCTGGACCGTGGCCTGCACGAGAGCAACAAAATCACCACCAGCGAGGTAACGCTGTAGGCCGGCCCGCGAGCCAGCCTACCACGCCAATTGCTTAATAAATAGCCGGAAACTTCTCCGGCGCATCCTCGCTCATCATCTCATAGATGGTGTCGAACACGTCCTCCGCGTTGGGTTTGCTGAAGTAGTCGCCGTCGGAGCTGTAGGCCGGGCGGTGGGCCTGCGCGGCCAGGCAGCGCGGCTGCGCGTCGAGGAAGCGATAAGCCTGCTGCTCGTCCAGCACGTGCTGCATCATGAAGGCGGTACCGCCACCGGGCACGTCCTCGTCGGCAAATAGCACACGGTTGGTTTTCTGGAGGCTGTCGGCAATGAGGTGGTCGGTATCGAAGGGCAGCAGCGTTTGCACGTCGATAACTTCCACGGAAATACCCACTTCGGCCAGCTGTTTGGCGGCGTCCATCACGATGCGGCACATCGAGCCGTAGGTGACGATGGTTACGTCAGTGCCTTTTTGCAGCACCTCGGGGCGGCCTAGCGGCAGGGTGAATTCACCTACGTTGCTGGGCGTTTTCTCTTTCAGGCGGTAGCCGTTCAGGCACTCAATCACGATAGCGGGCTCGTCGCTGCGCAACAGCGTGTTGTAGAATCCGGCGGCCTGCACCATGTTGCGCGGCACGCACAAATGAATGCCCCGGATGCTGCCCAGAATCATCTGCATGGGCGAGCCCGAGTGCCACACGCCTTCCAGCCGGTGCCCGCGGGTACGCACGATGAGTGGGGCCTTCTGGCCGCCCTTGGTGCGGTATTGCAGGCAGGCCAGGTCGTCGCTCAGAATCTGGATGGCATACAGCAGATAATCAAGGTACTGTATTTCGGTGATGGGCCGCAGGCCACGCAGCGCCGCGCCAATCCCCTGCCCCACAATGGTGCACTCACGGATGCCGGTATCCGTCACGCGCAGCTCGCCGAATTTGTCCTGCAAGCCAGCAAAGGCCTGGTTAACATCACCAATCTTGCCCACATCCTCGCCGATGGCGAAGATTTTGGGGTCGCGCTGGAAGTTGGCGTCGAAGCAGGCCTGCAGCACCTCGCGGCCGTCCACCACGGGCGCATCGGCGGCGTAGGTGGCGGGCACTTCTTCAATATTGCCCACCGCCAGCTCGCTCTGGCTGAATAGATTGGAATTGTAGCGGTCAGCGTTTTCGGCCAACAGTTGCTCCAGGTGGCGCTGCACCGAGCGGCGGCCGAAGCTGCGCTTCTCGTTGCGCACGGCGCGCAGCACGCGGCGCATGGTCCGCACAATGTCGGCCCGGATGGGCGTGGGGTTGGTTTTCAGCTGCTCCACCTGCTCGTGCAGCGTGTTCTCGGTGCCGGTGTCGGCCACCAGCTTTTCGAGCAGGGCCACGGCCTCGTCGCGCTCCGCTTTAATGGGGTCGAAGAATGCGGCCCAGGCGGCGGTGCGGGCCGTTTTGATGACGGCGGCGGCGGTTTTTTCGATTTCGTCCAGCTCCAGCTCGGTGGCGTGGCCCTCGGCCAGCAGCCACTCGCGCAGCTTGTGCAGGCAGTCGTGGTCCTCCTCCCAGGTCAGGCGGTCCTTGCTTTTGTAGCGCTCGTGCGAGCCGCTGGTGCTGTGGCCCTGCGGCTGCGTGAGCTCCGTGACGTGGATAAGCACGGGGACGTGCTGCTCGCGGCACACGGCAGCGGCGCGCTGGTAGGTATCCACCAAGCCGGCGTAATCCCAGCCGCGCACCACGTAAATCTCGAAGCCCGACTGGCCTTCGCCGTCGCGCTGCAAGCCCATCATGATTTCGCTGATGCTCTGCTTAGTCGTCTGATATTCAGCCGGCACCGAGATGCCGTAATGGTCGTCCCACACGCTAACCAGCATGGGCACCTGCAGCACGCCGGCGGCATTCAGCGCCTCAAAAAACATGCCCTCCGAGGTGCTGGCGTTGCCGATGGTGCCGAAGGCCACCTCGTTGCCGTTGGTCGAAAGGGTATCGAACTGGTGCAGCTCGGGGTTCTGGCGGAACAGCTTGGAGGCGTAGGCCAGACCCAGCAGGCGCGGCATCTGGCCGGCGGTGGGCGAGATATCGGCCGAGGAGTTTTTGGTGTGGGCGAGGTCGGTCAGGTTGCCGTCGTCGTCCAGCATGCGGGTGGCGAAGTGGCCGTTCATGGCGCGACCGGCCGTGGCGGGCTCTGCTTCCACATCGGGGTTGGCGTAGAGCTGGGCGAAGTATTGCTCCCAGGTAAGCTGCCCGATGGCGGCCATAAACGTCTGGTCGCGGTAGTAGCCGGCGCGGAAGTCACCGTTCTGGAAGGCCCGGGCCATGGCCAGCTGCGGCACTTCCTTGCCATCGCCGAAGATGCCAAACTTGGCCTTGCCCATGAATACTTCTTTGCGGCCGGCCAGCGAGGCGTGGCGGCTTTCCCAGGCCAGGCGGTAATCGGTGAGAAAGTCGGCCTTGGTGAGGGGCGCGGCTAGCGCGGGCACGGCGGTTTCGGCTGCAGACATATAATAGGGGTCAGGATACGTGGGAATTTTGGAGCGGAAGAGGCGGGCGGCCGGGGCCGTGGGGCAAAAATACGGAATCGGGGCCGGGTGGGTGGCGTGGCGGGGTTTGGCCGTATATTTGGGGTACAATGGTAGTAAGTATTCCGTGCTGATTGTCAGCCCGGGACTGTTGCCAGCGGCTTTCTTTTTCTACTTCAAAACCGCCCGCCCCGGCATTTGATTACCGGCTCAGGGTTTAGAAATCATGAAGAAACTCCTTACTATTTGCCTGCTGGCTTTGGCCGGCGCGGCCCACGCCCAGGGCGTGATGCAGTTTTCGACCGACAACCACGACTTCGGCAACGTGCCCGAGGGCACGATGGCCACCTACGAGTTCAAGTTCAAAAACACTGGCAACCAGCCCGTGGTCATTGCCAACGTGCAGGCCAGCTGCGGCTGCACTACCCCGGACTGGACCAAAACCCCAGTGCTGCCCGGCAAGATGGGCGTCATCAA